>NZ_LMPW01000012.1:696068-718071 GCF_001423985.1 Flavobacterium sp. Leaf359
AATTTCATGCCTTCCGGAACCTTTCGTAAATAGAATTGTCAGATAGGAATTGTGTTTGTGAGGACGGGTTATCTTGCTGTGATTCTCTGCTATATGGGGAGGAATCCTGTTGACATAAAAATCCTTTTGGCCTTCGCCCAATTTTAACTGACTGATGTCTAAAACGCTAATCATTTCCATAGCATAAAGGTAGGGGAAAAATTTTAAAATGTCCTAATAATACAAATTTTAGCGTAATTAGCCTATTGTTGGAGGGTATTTTGTTTCGGAACTTTGTCCTAATAAAACAATAGAGTTATGTCATTCTTAAAAAATGTAATTCAGAATAAGTGTCCTCACTGTGGAAAAGGAAAAGTATTTAAAACAAACGGCAATCCATTTTTATTCCAGATGCCCGAAATGCACCCGGAATGTTCAGAATGCGGACATAAGTTTGTAAAAGAACCCGGTTTTTTCTTTGGGGCAATGTATGTGAGCTATGCGCTGGCTGTTGGAGAAATGGTAGCTACTTTTTTTATTTCCAGATTGTTTGTTACAAGTTTAGTACACAGCCTTTTGTTTATCGTTGCCGCAGCATTTCTGTTATGCACGATTAATTTCAGATATTCAAGGCTGTTATGGATTTATATGTTTGACAGCAAGGCTAAAGCTAAAGTTAACTAGTTTAAGATACCAGAAGCAATTTAATTTTTTATTTAGCCACAGATTAAAATAATTAAGCAGATTGGGCTAGCGACTTTGTGGCTTTGCGAGAGAATAGTTGCTCGCAAAGCCGCAAAGTCGCAAAACACTATAGTTTACTAGAATCTTTTTGATGCAAAGTTTCTCATAATTTTTAGAATCATACTAATCTGTGTAATCTGTGGCATTTAATACCAACAGATTTTAGAAATCACGTTAATTAGCCCTCTTGATTTTTTTCTTGAACTTTCTGCCATATCTGATTAATAACTTTGTAGCAGGTAATTTTAATTTTTGCCGCAGATTAGAAATATTTTTACTGATTTTTGGCATGAATCATCCTAATCTGTGTAATCTGTGGCATTTAATACCAACAGATTTTAGAAATCACGCTAATTAGCCTTCTTGAACTTTCTGCCATACCTTATTAGGAACTTTGTAGCAGGTAATTTTAATTTTGCCACAGATTAGAAATATTTCCACTGATTTTTGGCATGAATCATCCTAATCTGTGTAATCTATGGCATTGAATACCAACATATTTTAGAAATCAAGCTAATTAGCCCTCTTGGTTTTTTTCTTGAACTTTCTGCCATACCAGATTAAAAATCCTGTTACAGGTAACATGCCGCAGATAAAGCTTGCAATGAAAGCGATTATTTTTCCGGGAATTCCAAGAATTGCCCCAACATGCAGGTCATAGTTAGCCGTAATTAATTTTTCTCCGAAATTTTTTTGGGAATGGTTTCTGTTCAATAGAATCTCTCCGGATTTTTGGTCAAAACGCATTTCATGTGAAACATAATAAGTGTTTTCGTTTTGCTGGACATAAACATCCATAGTTGCTAAAGAATCGGCAGGTTTTCTTAAGCTGAAAGCATCGGCATCGGGATAAGCCAGTTTTGTTTTTTCCAGAACGGCCTCCATTGCATTGGAAATTTTCGGAAGATTTTTATCCGCTTCTTTTGTTACGACTTCCGGCCGTTCAGTTGTGCCGGAACCGGCTACATAAACGGCAGCCTGGAACCATGAAAATGCCCATACCATTCCGGTAAAGGCTATGATTAATGCGATTGTAGCGATATAGAAACCGAAAATATTGTGGATGTCATAATTTTTTCTTCTCCAATTTGTGGTTTCTTTCCATTGGAATTTAAAACGCTGCTTGCGTGCGGCTTTGTTTTTGGGCCACCATAAAATAATTCCCGTAATGAGCATGATGGCAAAAGTGAATGTGGACCAGCCTACAATCTGTTGTCCAAGACCTACCTCCAGCAAAAGACTCCAATGGATAAATTTCACAATATTGAAAAAGTCCATTTCTTCATCGTAAACCGCCAGAATTTCTCCGGAATAGGGATTTACATAAACCGACTTGTAATAGTCAATTGCTCCAAAATAGGTAATTGCATTTTCATTTTTCTTATAGCAGCCAAAAACCCATGTTTTTTCAGGATTGTTAGAAACCTTTACTCTGGAAATTTTAAGATTGTTTCCGATTTTTTTCTGTGTATCGTCCCAAAGCTTTGAAATGGGAATGGGCGCGGATTCCGTTTTGGAAACATACATAACGTCTTTGCGTAGTGCTTCTGTAATCTCAACGCTAAAAACATAAATACAGCCGGTAACGGAAAGCAACAGTACAACCAAGCCTGAAGCCATTCCAAGCCAAAGATGTATTTTTCCAATCCAATGCTTAAAGCCGTATTTGTTTTTCTTCTTTGCCACAGATTATTTTTTTGCCTTTTTATTTCTTCTTCCCCAGAAAATTATAAATCCGGTAATTGGCAGGGCAGCCGCAAGCAAGCTGAGTATAAAAGCAATTATTTTTCCGGTTAGGCCAAAGTATTGCCCGGTATGCAATCCGTAATTCATTTCCTGTAACTGTGTTCCGGGACTTTTATTTTCATATAAATCCGTATTCAGGAGTTCTCCGGTTTTTGGATGAAAATACAGATTGGACTGATGATCAAAATCCAGAGCATCCGGATAAGAACCTGTTATGATTGCTGATTTTTCACCCTGATACCATACAAAAAACATTTCGTCGTTTGGTTTGGCTTTATAAGCTTGTGAAAGGGCAATATCCATTGGATTGGCTTTTGTATTTGGTACCAATGTAGAATCGATTGCCGGTGAAAAGTCATCATTTGGATATTCCTGTCCAAGGTTTCCAACAAAGTACATTGTTTTATGCATCCACTCATAAGAAAATGTCAGCCCAGTCAGCGCAATTACCAATACGAATAGCGAGATGTAGAATCCGGTTACATTGTGCCAGTCATAATTCACGCGTCGCCATTTGGCTTTCCATTTAATCCGGATTCTGTTTTTTAAGTCCTTACGTTTTTTTGGCCACCATAAAATAATTCCTGAAATAAGCATGATGATAAAAATAATTGTTGCTATTCCAACAACATGCTTTCCAATTTCCGGTGGTAGCCAGAGATGCATATGGAGGTCTTCTATAATGGCAAAAAAATCATCTTCTATGCTTTCCTGTTTTAAAAATGCACCGGAATAAGGATTAAAATATAAATTATAAGGTTTGCCGCCAATAGATGAATAAACAATGGCGGGTCTGTCTTTTCCGTAAAAAACAACCATGTCGGCAGTGGCTTCCGGAAACATTGTTTTGGCTTTCGACTGTAATTCTGAAGCTAAAATATAAGATTTGTCCTCAATGTTTACTTTTCTGTAATCTCTTGTCAGATCTTTGATTTCATCGTGAAAACAGAAAATTGAACCAGTGATACTCACTATAAACACAATAAGCCCGGAGGTGAGTCCGAGCCATTTGTGTAAGAATCTTATATTTTTTTTAAAACCCATTTAGAATTTATAAGAAACGCTTCCCATAAAGGTTCTTGGAGCCTGTACGTTGATTGTAGTATAACCGTTAAAATACAATTCATCTGTCAGGTTATTTACTTTTAGGGAAAGCCTGTATTTTGGCTGGTCATAATACAATGCTGCATTAATAACCGCGTAGGATGGCAAAGAGAATGTCTGTACGTCAGCACTATTTCCTGAACCCGTAGGATTTCTGTTATAAATAAACGTCTTATCCGCATAATTACCTCCAAAACCAAAGCCCAGACCTTTCATTTTGGTTGTCTGCAAACTGTAGCTAATCCAATAGTTAATCATGTTTTCCGGACCTGCAGTTTCTGGTCTAAGGCCGTTTACATTAGGAGCAGCATTGTTGATTTTGCTGTTGTTGAACGCATAGCCAATGATAAAGTTCAATCCCGGAATTGGGTTGGCAGTAATTTCGGCTTCAAAACCTTTGCTGGTCTGGTTACCGTCCTGAACGCTTGTATTGGCTAATTGTCCGGCTCTAAGAATGTCTTTAACTTCAATATTATAATAACTGAAAGAAGCACTTAGCTTATTTTGGAACGTATTGATTTTTACTCCGGCTTCAAACTGGTTGGCCTGTTCCGGGTCAAAAGCTTTTAGTTGCGGAGTTCCGTTTACATCAGCCAATTGGTAACCAATGTTTTTAAAACTGTTCTGGTAGTTTCCGAAAACAGAAACCTGGTCTTTTACGATTTGATATACGGCACCAAATTTTGGAGACAGTGCATTTTGGGAGAAAGCACCGGATGTTGTATTGGCAGCCGGGTCAAAATTTCCATCGTTGTTATAATGGTCAAAACGTAAGGCTGCTGAAAGAATCAATCTGTCGGTAATATTAATTACATCAGAAATATAGGCACTGTATGTTGTTAGTGAGTTATGGGTCTTGTAATGCGTTCCCTGCGCAAACAAAGCTTCTGTGGCTTGCGGCGTGAAGTTGTAATAATTGTCGTTAGGTCCTGCATAATTTACCGTGTCAAAGTAAAAGAAGGTAGGAAGGTATCCATAACCTACTTTGCTTTCCATACGGTAGATGTCGCCACCAAGCAGGAATCTGTGTTTCATTCCAAAAAGGTCAAATTCTCCGTTAAAGTTCTGTTGGAATTCGATGATGTTGTCTCTACCATCAATATTCCATACGTTTCTTGACATTTCATTATTTCCCAACAGGTAGAACCAGGTTTGTGGTCCTACAGACTGATTGGAGCTGGTGCTGAATACAGACTGTGATTTCCAGTTGTCAGACATTTGGTAGTTAGCCTCAGCAAAAATATTGGCTGTTTTGGTATTCATCATAAATTCATCGCCTACAAATGAACGTTTCCAGTTCATTTTAATATCAGTGGCACTGTGAAGACCTAAACTGTTTGGAGTTTTGTCAAATGGAATGTAAATTAAAGGCATTGATGAAGCATCAACATTCGATAATTCTGCATCAATAGAGATGGAAAGTTTTTCATTGACCTGGTAAGAGAATGATGGCGCAAAAAAGTAGCTTCTTGTATGGCCATAATCCTGAAAAGTATTGGCATTATTATAAGCTGCATTTACTCTTAGCAAAGCAGTATTGTCATCATTGATTGGTGTATTGACATCCGCAGTAATCCGGTTTAATCCAAAACTTCCTGCCTGGTATGAAATCTCACCGCCAAAGTTGTCATAAGGTTTTTTAGTGACACGGTTAATCAAACCTCCGTAAGAAGTAAGTAAACTACCAAAAAGAGTGGCAGACGGCCCTTTGATACTTTCCAATCTTTCCAGGTTTGAAGCATCGACGTTATTTGTGATTTTTCCGGCAATACCATTTCTTAATAAACTTTGGGTAATGAATCCGCGGGATGAAAAGTAAGAACCTCCATCGCCAACACGGCCGGTTGAAGCCCATAATTGGTATAATCCCGGAATGTTTTTTAGAGCTTCATCCTGATTAACCACCAATTGGTCTTTCATCAGCTCTTTGGTAACCACACTATACACCTGTGCGTTTTCCAGATTTTTGATTGGCATTTTGGAGACATAATTGCTTTCTGCTTTGGTATATCTGTTAATGTTGCCGGTAATTACCACTTCTGCCAATGTTTCATTCTTGCTGTTCAGTGAAATGTTTTCTAAAGTTGTGATTGCATTTTCTGTGATAGTGAAAGCTACTTCTTTAGAGGTATATCCAACAAAGGCAATTTTTAAGGTATAATCGCCTGGCTTTATGTTCTGTATTTCGAACTTACCATCAGTACCGGTCTGGGTTCCGAATCTTGTGCCATTTACAGTAACTGTTACAGATTCAAGTGGGGTATTGTCTGTAGAAACAACCCGTCCATTTAATGTTCCGTTTTGCGCAAAGGTTATGGCGCTAAATAAAACAATGGCGAGCGTTATTATAAGCTTATTCATTGTAGTGAGATTTGTTTAAGTTTAAAATTTGGTGCAAAAGTAATTCTCAAAAAACAAGCAAACAAGATTTATTTAGAACAATTAAAAATAAATTTGAAGTTTTATAATTTATCTAAAATATAAAGAGTATAATTGTGTTACTGTTTTTTTTATTCTTTATATGATGCGATTTTTTCAACAATTTTTTTTCTTTCGTGAATAATTGATTTTTACTGTTTTTTAGTCTAAAATTTTACAGCATTCTTTCGTTTTGTGTTATAAATGCATTTCAACGAATTTTTTTGCTTTTTGCTGATTGTAAGTGATGATTTTGAGTTTGTTATGAGTTCTTTCGTTTCTTTGCAGCCTATAACCAAAAACAACCATGAAAAAAGTACTGTGTATTTTTTTACTATCCGTTGCATTTACCCAATGCAAGCATGAAATAAAACCTGAAAAAAACCATTATTTTTCAGATGTTATTATTGATACGCTTTGGCAGGATAATTTTAGTATCAGGGCAATTCTGATAGAAAATGATAAGCTATGGTATGCTGCCGATAAGGGAAAATATGGCTACTACGATTTAACTTCTAAAGAGAAATTTCAAAAAACGATTTCAAAAGATACGGTCAATCCTGAGTTTAGAAGTATTGCAAAAAACAGCAGTGCTATTTTTGTGATGAGCGTTGGCACTCCCGGATTGCTTTACAAAATAGCGAAAGATGGCTCCGAAACGAAGCTGGTTTATAAAGACGACAACGAAAAAGCCTTTTATGATTCAATGCAATTTTGGAATGATAAAGAAGGTATAGCCGTGGGCGACCCTATTGGTGGCTGCTTTTCTGTGATTATTACTAGAGATTCCGGAAATACATGGCAGAAAATACCTTGTGAGAAACTTCCAAAAATAGCCGAAGGGGAAGCTGCTTTCGCAGCCAGTAATACAAACCTTATTGTGAGGAACAATGCGGCATGGATTGTTTCAGGAGGAAAGCGAGCCAGAATTTTTTATACTTCAGATAAAGGAAATTCATGGGAGGTTTCAACAACCCCGATTGTTCAGGGTGAAGCAATGACAGGCATTTTTTCAGCCGATTTCTATGATGAAAATATCGGATTTATTGTGGGTGGGAATTATGAAAAGCCAGAACTGAACTCAAAAAATAAGGCGTTGACCATAAATGGCGGTAAAACCTGGACATTAATAGGAGACAATACAGGGTTTGGATATGCTTCCTGTGTGCAGTTTGTTCCCGAGTCGGGAGGGAAACAGCTGGTGACGGTTGGTTTTTCCGGATTGCAATATTCTTCAGACAATGGTGCTACCTGGAAGCAATTTTCTAAAGATAAAGATTTATATACGATTCGTTTTATTGACAATAACATGGCAATTGCTGCCGGAAAGAATAAGATTGTCAGGATAAAATTCAAAAAATAAGGTCCTATTTTCTAGGACCTTTGTCTTTGTACTGACGTAATAATTTTCGGTTGAAATCATCTTCCGCCTTTTTCAGTTTTAAGATTTTTACAGGCGAGAGTATTGTTTTCAGGCTGCTGACCAATTTTCTTCTGTTTTGAAACAATTCGTTTTCATAATCTTCCATCTGGTTGATAAGAGCCAAAGCCTCCTTGTCTGTCATCGCATCCATCGCATCCAGTTTTTTTCCTAAGGCACGCATTTTCTGATGTTTTAATTCGAATTGCTTCTCATCAAATGCATTATAGACAGGCCAGAATTTTGCAGCTTCATCAGAAGTGAGCGAAAGTTCAGTAGTTATAAAAGCCGTTTTTAAGGACTTGATTTGTTCTCTTTTATCGTCCTGGGCAGAAGCAGTTAATCCAAAAACGAGCAAAATAAGAAATAGATTTTTCATAATTATTCTGTTAAGTAGTTTTCTAAATTAGTATTGTCGGACAGGGCACTTTCTACAACGGCATCATCAATTTTAAGGTCAGATTCCAATGCTTCGATATCTTCCTTGTCCAGAAGATTAATCAGGTCGTATTGGCTTATAGTAGATTGGTAGGCCAGGTAATTTTCTAAACTTTCACCATCGATAGCAGCATTGTTGGCAGGTTTGTTTAGAAAAGGAATTGCAAATCCAATTATAAGCACAGCCGCTGCAGCCATAAACCAGTTTTTCCTTCTCTGGAAAATTGAGCGTACCGGTTTTTCATTGGAGTCAATCCTGGCTAGCATCTGTTCCGAAAAGTTTTCAAAATAGTTATCGGGAGTTTTGAATCCCGGCTTTATTTTTGGTCCGTTTTCTAAATTAAATGAGTTCATATTCTTTTGACTTTATAAATCTGAAAAGGTTTAATGTTTGAGCATATATTCTTCTACTTTCTTTACCGCATGATGGTATGAGGCTTTTAAGGCACCTACAGAAGTGTCCAGGATTTCAGATAATTCTTCATATTTTAATTCTTCAAAATAGCGCATCTTAAAAACCAACTGCTGCTTTTCAGGAAGTGTTGCTATGGCTTTCTGTAACTTTAGCTGTATTTCATCGCCTTCGAAATAATCATCGGCTTTCAGGCTTTCAATTTGTTTTTGCTGGAAATTTTCATTGGTCATACCATTCCGCCTGGCTTTTGCGTTCAGAAACGTTATGGCTTCATTGGTGGCAATCCGGTACAGCCAGGAAAATAATTTACTTTCGCCTTTAAAGTTTTTCAAATGTTGGAATACTTTTAAGAATGTATTTTGCAATACGTCGTCAGCATCATCATGGTTTAGGACAATATTACGGATATGGCTGTATAAAGGTTTCTGATAGGATGACAGCAATGTCTGAAACGCTTTATTCTGCGTTTTAGGGTCCAATAATTCTTTTATGAAAGCCTGTTCGTCCAGCAAAAGCAATTTCTTTTTTTAAGTAAGACTAAAGATAACGGAAAAGGTTTAATACTGAATTAAACTATCCAATAAAAAAGCCGGACGATTGTCCGGCTTTTGGTATCTATTGGTTTTTATTCTATGACCTGATTTTCTTTAACAACCGGTTTGGCTGGAGTTACAGTTTTTGTTGTATTGGTTGCCGATGTAGTTGTTTTTACAGAAGTTCCGCTAACGGCTGGTGTTGTAACCGCTTCTGTTGGGGCAGATTGTCCAACCGGAACATAAATTTCTGTGATCCATTTTGAAGGATTCTTTACCTGTGCAGCAGAAGTTACATAAACCTCAATATAGCTTCCTGATTTATTTTCAGTCAGGTTGTTCTTTTTGATATGGGCCAGAGCTTTATCCCAGGCTTCTTTTCCGTGCGAATAGTCTCCTTTTAAGGTTGTTTTCAAAGCCTGGAAAGGTTCTAGCTTACCACTTGTGTAATCGCTTCCTTCTGCAGTAAAAATCTCTTCGCGCATTGGAAGACATACAGAAAAACTTGCCTTATTGTTTGGAACGTCGTAGGTATTGTAAAGAATAAAAGGACTACCTGTTAGCGCAATATTATTATCTTTAAAAAAGCGAAGCATGCTCGGCAATATGATTCCAACATTTTTTTGGACTTCTGAAATTTTGCAGGTCACTTTTTGCTGGAAATAATAACCTCCTGATTTCTGTACAACACCATCCACCTGTATTGAGTAGGTGTTGATTTCATAAGAAATGACCTTATCCAGTTTGGCAAGGGTGCGTTCCTGCATATCGCCAACCATCTTCTTTGCACCGCCTTTAAATATTGCATAGGCTTTATCCATGAAACTTAGCTTTCCTTGTGAGTGCCATGTGACTTTCGTACCGCCAACGGTGTCTTTAAATGTAAGATAGGCTTTGCCTTCGTTACCTGAAAAAGTGGTTTTTTGTGCAATACTGTCGTTTTCTTTTTCAAATACTGTTTCGGTTTTTCCTTCACCGGAACTGCCTTTCCATGTATAAAAAGCACCTTTCCCTATAGTTGTGTCAGAATAAGTAAACTGCATGTTAGGGTCATCATCTTTCCAGGAACCAAAATCTTCCCAGTTTTTATAATCGTTGACATAACTGAAGACAACAGATTTCTGCGCCTTGATTATTCTGCTTTGTTCGGATTCATATTCACCGGGCTGGGTTGCTATATAAACAGTCAATCCAATAACAGCAAGAAGAATAAGGAGCAATATGTATTTCAGTATTTTCATAAGGTTTTTTATTAGGCACTTTTCGCAATACAAAAGTAAGAAAAATAGTTTGATATCGATTGGTAGAATATCTCGCTTCAGTTCCGTTAGGAAATCATTATATTTGTTTTTTAGTAACTAAAACTGAGCATATGAAATTAAAAACCATTGCAGGAATGTTTCTTGCATCGGCATTTCTTGTCTCTTGCGGAAAAGACAAAGAAGAGCCGAAAGAAGTCGCGGCAAACACAGGAGATTTTCAATATGAAGTCGAGCAGTTTGCAGATATAAAAGTATTGCGTTATCAGGTTCCGGGTTGGGAAAAGCTTACCCTCAAAGAGCAAAAACTCGTTTATTATCTGACGCAGGCTGGTATGGCGGGCCGTGATATTCATTGGGATCAAAACTACAAGCACAATTTAAAAATTAGGAAAGCCTTAGAGAGCATCTATGAAAATTATAAAGGAGATAAGGCTTCGGAAGACTGGAAAAATTTTGAAATCTATTTGAAAAGGGTATGGTTTTCTAACGGAATCCACCACCATTATTCCAGCGATAAGATTAAACCTGCTTTTACGAAGGAGTATTTCCAAAAATTACTGTCGGAAACAAAAACGACACTCGCCCCGGAAATAGTAGAAATCCTGTTTAACAATCAGGATGCTAAAAAAGTAAACCTGGATGAATCAAAAGGATTGCTCGCTGGTTCTGCAGTAAACTTTTATGATAAGGGAATTACAGATAAAGAGGCTGAGGAATATTACAAGACAAAGAAAAGTCCGGATGCTAAAAGACCGTATTCTTTTGGACTGAACTCAAAATTAGTGCGTAATGCCAGTGGCCAGATTGAAGAAAAAGTATGGAAAAGCGGTGGTATGTACGGACCGGCTATCGATAAAATTATTTACTGGTTGGAAAAAGCACAGGGAGTTGCTGAGAATAAAAAACAAGGTGATGCGATTGGCCTCTTGATTAAATATTATAAAACCGGAGATTTAAAAACATGGGACGATTACAACATCGCCTGGACGGAAGCTACGGAAGGAAATATTGACTACATCAACGGATTTATTGAAGTATATAACGACCCGCTAGGTTACAGAGGTTCTTACGAATCGGTTGTACAGATTAAAGACTTCGATATGTCTAAAAAAATGGAAGTGATTTCTTCCAATGCACAATGGTTTGAAGACAATTCAACCCTAATGCCGGAGCATAAAAAGAAAAATGTTGTAGGTGTATCTTACAAGGTGGTTGTCGTAGCTGGCGAATCAGGTGATTCTTCACCTAGTACTCCAATTGGTGTCAATCTTCCAAATGCGGACTGGATTCGTGCTGAACATGGTTCTAAATCGGTTTCTTTAGGAAATATTGTAGATGCTTATAACCATGCAGGTGGTTCTGACCGTTTGAAAGAATTTGCAAACGATAAGGAAGAAATTGAACTGGAAGAAAAATATGGTGAAGTTGCAGACAAATTGCATACGGCATTGCACGAAGTGGTAGGCCATGCTTCCGGACAAATCAATCCGGGTGTAGGAACGCCAAAAGAAACATTGAAAAGTTATGCTTCAACTTTGGAAGAAGGAAGGGCTGACCTGGTTGGTTTGTATTATTTGTACAATCCAAAACTACAAGAGCTAGGCCTGGTTGACGATTGGAAAAAAGTAGGTATGGCAGCTTATGACGGTTATATCAGAAATGGATTGATGACACAGTTGATTCGTTTGGAGCCGGGAGCTGACATTGAAGAAGCGCACATGAGAAACCGCCAGTGGGTGAGTGCCTGGGTTTTTGAAAAAGGTAAAAAAGATAATGTAATTGAAAAGATTACCCGTGACGGTAAAACGTATTTTAATATTACAAACTACGAAAAACTTCACGAACTTTTTGGTCAGCTGTTGAGAGAAACCCAACGAATCAAATCGGAAGGTGATTTTGCAGCCGGAAAAGCATTAGTAGAAAACTATGGTGTAAAAGTAGACCAGAAATTGCATAAGGAAGTTTTGGAAAGAAACAAGAAATTCAAATCGGCACCTTACAGCGGATTTGTAAATCCGGTTTTGGTTCCTAAAACAGATGCCAAAGGAGAAATCATTTCTTTTGAAATCCAACAGCCTAAAACGTTTGCTGAGCAGATGTTGTATTATTCTAAAACATATGGTTTCTTGCCTGAAGAAAACTAACAGCAATTAAAGCTTAAAAGCAGCCCCAAATAGGACATAACTATTTGGGGCTTTTTTATTTAGTTTTTTTTTGAAAACATTTTTGTTTATATTTGAATATCTCCCACGCCAAAATAAGTATCTAAAAGCCAATAACATGAAACAGCTTAAACGCACACCTTATTTTCTCGTGTCGGGAATATTCCTGTTCCTAAGTTGCCAGACCGAAGAAATTCCTTTCAATACTACTTTTGAAATTTCCTTAAAACAACAATGTCCAAAAATTGAGTGACATAATGCTGCAGGCAAATTAATTTGAAATGCCTATTCGATACTATTCAAAATTTAACAACCTAAATATTATACACCACATGAAAAAAATTTATCTTATAATAGCCATGTTATCTCTGCAATCCTTACATTGTCAGATTTCAGGAGGATTAGCTTCTAGCTCAGAAACCTTCTCTTCCAATGGGATATATAAACTAAAATCATTTTCATATGATAATATGGTACCCAATTTAAAGGGAGAATCTTTTGTTGTCTATAATGATAAAGGCGAACGTAAAAATTTCTATAAAATTAACCGCTCGTTTGATTTATGGGATAGTGAGCCCTTTTTTGTGGCAATAAGCAATGATGGAAGAAAAATCATTTATATTAAAAACAAGGTTTATTACCGTGGTGAGGAGCATAAAGATGTAACTATATATCTTGATGGTAAACTTACAAAAACGTATACTACTGAAGAGTTTATCGATTGTGACCGTCAAAAAGAAAAATGTGAAATGTTTTACGAAAATAGAGATCAATTGTTTAAACCTTCTAGGGCAACCTTTTTGGAATACAATGAGAGTGTCACTGAGCAGGATAAATTCCTAAATAAGAATTATGTATTCAATAAAAACGATACAATTTATATTACAGATGGTAGAAAAAAGGTCACTCTGTTTGATTTAAATAACCTGAATATTATTCAGTCAAAAATAAATTTTGATTCTCTCTATCCCAAAATTAAAAATGTTGAGGTAAAACGAAGCCTTACGTCTTCTTATAAATATCCCTTCAAGTATATTACTGATATAGAAAATACTCAAAACATGAAAAAACTATCTCAAACAATAAGTGAAATGTCAAATCTAAAGTATATTTCATTATATGCTGAGGATTATATTAAATATAAATTGCATAAAATAAAATTATCAGGCTATATGAACCGCAGCGGAAAATTTGAAATAGATAGTATCTCAACAGATCCGATTTTTGACCAGCAAAAAATTATTAACTATATTAATAATACAGTATTCAATGCCGATTTCATTCCCAAAGGAATTGATAAAATTTACGTTGATAATTTTTATGGTGGTTACAGAAGTTTTGATAATAAAATTGCAGAGAAAGAAACTATAAAGGCGAAGAAAAAAGAAGAGGAAGAATACAAAAAACGTCTTACCTTAGATAAAATAGGTAACTTTTATATTCCAAAAAATCTGTATGAATGCAATACTGAATTGGACAAAATATTGGGTTTTGAAAGCAAAAAAAAGCTCACCGAAGCTAAAGGCTCCACCAGTTTTAATGCTCATGGTGGGGGATTAGGTATGTGGATTAGAAATAATTGGGGAATCAATGGAGGCTCCAGATTGCTTAAATATTTTCAAGATCGGCATATTGGAAAAAAAGCATTTGAAAATGACTTCATATCCGCTACTATTATAGAGCAATATATTAAATGGTTGAAAGGCGACAAAAACGCTTGGGAAAAATGGGAAAAGCAAAATCCTGTTAAACTAAATTAAAGACGATAGTAAACATAATAATAAAGGCAAAAGAATTTTGCTGATAAAACAGCCGTATAATCTGAAATAAATAACCGGTTTAATGCTTCAAATAAACCTTTATAACAAAAAGCAATCCGATAAAAGCTAAAAAGCCTAATAAAACCAGATAACTTCTTTTATAAAATATCTTGTGTAGTTTCAAATCTTTTCGGTAGGCATAAATCATTGCTACAATAAATGCGATAACAAAGAAGCCGGCAAAAGTCCATTGACCTTGAGTAAACATAGTGGATAAGTTTTTGTGCAAAAGTAATTATTTGTATCCAAAAGTCAGTATTTTGCAGTACCATTTAATTTTTGAAAATCATGCAGAAACAACTCAATGCAGTAAAAGAATTCCACCAGGCATTTGGCCTTGGCGTAAGTGAGACTCCTAAGGGAGATTTAGGCGAAAGCAAAAACTTGCTACGCTACAATTTGATGAAAGAAGAAAACGAGGAATATCTTGAAGCCGTTCAGAATGATGATAAAATTGAAATTGCTGATGCTTTAGGCGACATGCTTTATATTTTATGCGGAACTATCATTGAGCACGGATTACAGCATAAGATTGAAGAGGTTTTTGATGAAATCCAACGTAGTAATATGAGCAAGCTGGGAGAGGACGGAAAGCCGATTTACCGTGAAGACGGAAAAGTGATGAAAGGGCCAAATTATTTTAAGCCTGATTTCTCTCTGATATTGAAATAAAAAAAATCCCGAAAATATTCGGGATTTTTTATTTTAGATTTTTACCGTCCAATCAAAAGGGTCTTCCGCCAGTTTGTACTGAATATTGGTCAGTTTTTCTTTCAATTGCAAAGCAATGGAGTCTTCGACTTTTGGAAGCTCGAAATATTCGCCTTTATAAGAGAACCCAACAATCGGATTAACTACAGCGGCGGTTCCTGCGCCAAAGATTTCTTTCAGAGTACCATTTTTAGCTGCTTCCACCAATTCCCAAACCAAAACGGAACGTACCTGTATGTCAATGCCTTCTTTTTCAGCAAGAGTGATAAGGCTTTTTCGGGTTACACCGTCCAAAATCCTTTCGCTGGCTGGTGCCGTAAACAGGGTGTTGTTAATTCTGAAGAAAACGTTCATAGTTCCTGCTTCTTCCAATTTTGTATGCGTGGCATCGTCTGTCCAGATAATCTGCTGGAAACCGTCTTTATTGGCCAATTGTGTCGGATAGAATTGAGCTGAATAATTCCCTGCTGCTTTTGCAGCACCAATACCGCCGTTAGCAGCACGGCTGTAATGTTCGGCGATGATTACTTTTACTTCTCCGGAATAATAGGATTTTGCAGGAGAAAGGATAATCATAAAACGATATTGTGATGATGGGGCGGCTACAACACCCGTGCCCGTTGCAATCATAAAAGGACGGATGTAAAGCGTATTGCCTTTTCCTTTTTTAACCCAGTCTTTTTCTATTTTTAAAATTTCATGAAGCCCGCCTAAAAATACTTCTTCAGGAACCTCAGGCATGGCCATTCTTACTGCCGACTTATTAAATCGGTCAAAGTTTTCATCCGGTCTGAAAAGCCAGACGTCATCATTATTGTCTTTGTAGGCTTTCATACCTTCAAATATAGCTTGTCCGTAGTGGAAGACTTTTGCCGAAGGATCCAGAAGGAATGGCTCATAAGGCCTGATGACAGGCTTTTGCCATTTTCCATCTTTATAATCACAAACCAGCATATGGTCAGTAAAGATGTTTCCGAAGACAAGATTTTCGAAATCAACATCATTAATCTTGGTTGATGATGCCCTGATAATGTCAATTTCGGGATTATTTTTTAGATTCATTGGTGTGAGGTTGGTTTAGGTTTTAAATAATTGAAAACCAGCTGTTTTTGTTAATGGTTGAATGCTGATTTTCAATAGTTATAATCAATGCTAAATTAATAAAAATTGGAAAGTTTTTGGATAAAAAGGCAATTATATTCCAACTTGTCTGTTGCTTTTTGTGAATTGATTGTACCAGATTCAAAATCTTGTATAATTAGCAATGAAACTTAAAATTTATTAATCAGGAGGGCGTTACTTTTGAGGAAACTCTCTATTTTTGTAACGAATTAAAAAAATATATCCTAATCATGAAAAATATATTTGTTTTGGCTTGTTCGCTGGCAATTTTTGCAAGCTGTGCCGATAAAAATAAAGAAACAGAAAAAACAGAAGAAACGATTCAGACACCGGCCGATAGTCTGCCTAAGACAGATTCAGTTGCCGTAGCACCTGTAGAAGCAACACAAACTCCTGAAGTTGATGCTAAAACTGCGGCTAAAGGAGATGAAGTAATCGAAGTGACTCCGGCTAAGGAAATAAAAGTTGAGTATGCATCATTTGGAGATAAGATTTTAGCTGACAAGGCTTTAAGTAAAGAACAGATGTTCCAGAAATACAAGTCTATGAAAAAAGGTGACACGATAGCGGTGAAATTCAAATCGAAAATTAACTCTGTCTGCAAGAAAAAAGGATGCTGGATGAAGATGGAATTACCGGGTCAGGCAGAATCTTTTGTGCGTTTCAAAGATTACGGTTTTTTTGTTCCATTAAATGCTGACAGCCAGGAGGCAATCGTTAGCGGCAGAGCTTTTGTTGACGAAATCTCTGTTGCCGAGTTAAAGCACTACGCAAAAGATGGTGGAAAATCTCAGGAAGAAATAGATAAAATTACTCAGCCTAAAATTACGTATGCTTTCCAGGCTGACGGAGTTTTAATCAGCAAATAATGAAAAAATACCTTTTGATTTCCGGAATTATTATGGCCTTTTCAAGCTGTAATAAGAAAGAAGAAGCGCAGCCCGCTGTTAAAAAAGAAGTTCCTGAAAAAACTACAGGAGCAAAAGAGTTTGAGATGTATGAGATGTCTGAAATGGCCGCTCTTATGGAACAAATGTATGTGGATAACCAGCGTTTGAAAGAACGTATTAAAAATGGCGATACCATTGGCAAGTTTCCTTCTCACTTCTTAGAAATTCATAAAAGAGCCATGACGGATGAGGCTGAAAACGATGCCTTTTTTAAAGAACAGGCAGCTGTTTTTATCAAAGCCCAGGAGCAGATTTATGAAGACCCTAAGAATGCCAAGGCTCATTTCAACAAAGCGGTATCGGCTTGCGTTACCTGCCATGAAGTGAAATGTAGCGGACCGATTCCGAGAATCAAAAAATTGTTTATAGAATAATAAATTCATGCGGCTATAATGAAAAGAGAAATTATCCAGACTTCGGATGGTTCGACATCAATTCTGCTTCCCGAATGGAACGAAACCTACCATTCAAAACACGGAGCAATACAAGAGGCCAAACATGTATTCATACAAAACGGACTTTCCTTATTTCAAGGTCAGTCCGTTTCCATTTTAGAAATAGGTTTTGGCACCGGACTCAATGCTTTTATAACCTATCTGGAAGCCCAAAAACTTCAGCAAAAGATAGAATATACGGGAATTGAAGCCTATCCGGTTGCAGCCGAAGATGTGCTTAAAATGAATTATGTGACTGAATTGGATGCAGAAAGTGAAAAAGACATTTTTTTAAAGATGCACGAATCCGATTGGAACCAAAGGGAAATACTGTCTCCTGATTTTTCATTAGAGAAACAAAACATCAAGTTTCAGGAAATAACCGACACCAATCAATACGACCTGATTTATTTTGATGCTTTCGGATTTAGGGTACAGCCCGAACTATGGAGCCTGGAAATTTTACAAAAGATGTATGCGGCATTAAAACCTAACGGCATTTTGGTTACTTATGCCTGTCGGGGTCCTATAAAAAATGCAATGACAGAAGCAGGTTTTTTAACCGAAAAGCTGCCTGGACCTCCAGGAAAAAGGGAAATGCTGAGGGCGAGGAAGTAAGCTTGATTGTAATATTTAGAAATCAAGAATTAAATGTTAATTAATACAATACTTTTTGTGAATTAACGTTTTTTTAGGGAATTGAGTATTTAATTTCAGTAAATTTACCAAACGTTCTTACAAAAGCATTAACCTCCAAATTAAATTTTGACTATGACAAGACCTATGTTTGCTTATACGAAATCTATTCTTGAAAGAGTGAGTTTCGACCCCTTGTTGTTCTGCAAAGAGCTTGAAAAAGCGATAAGATCGTTACTTCCATATGAAATTGAGCAATTAACGGAATGGCTTTTAAGCTACACAGTCGAAAAACCGGAATTGAAACAATGTCTATTAATTGTTAACAAATAAGAAAAGGAGCCAATCGGCTCCTTTTTTATTTAATTCCTTTTATTGATTCTTTTTGGATAGCGGACTTATAATCTGCACGTTTTGAAAAACGATTGCTCCTTTTACAACACCGGCAATAACCTGGCGTAAAGCGTCAATAATATGTATTTTCAACTCACTTTTCGGAAATATAAGGCTGACTTCACGCGCTGGTTTTGGTTCCTTAAAATGGCGTAATTTCAGCTTGTCCTTTTCTTTTAAATCCAAAGTGTGCAAATAGGGAAGAAGCGTAGTACCGAGTCCTTCATCTGCCAGCTTAATCAGGGTTTCAAAACTTCCGCTTTCAATCTGGAAGGGCGATGTTTCGGAATTGTTTACGTTTTTACACAAATTTAAAATACCGTCCCGGAAACAATGTCCGTCCTGCAAAAGCAATAGCGAATCGACATCAATATCATCGACTTCTATTTCTTCTTTATGGAAGCTATGGTGGCTCTCAGGAAAATAAGCTACAAAAGGTTCATAATACAAGACAATTTCTTTGATTTTCTCATCTTCCAAAGGAGTAGCCGCAATTGCGGCATCCAAATGGCCGTTTTTGAGGCGTGTGATAATTTCCTCTGTATTATGCTCTTCTATAATCAGTTTTATTTTTGGGTATTTTTTAATGAAATTATTCAGGAACATCGGCAATAGCGTAGGCATAATAGTCGGAATAATCCCTAATTTGAATTCGCCTCCAATAAATCCCTTTTGCTGGTCAACAATATCCTGGATTCTGTCAGACTCATTGACTATGTTTTTAGCCTGAGTTACTATTTTTTGCCCTATTTCTGTAAGTTGTATCGGTTTTTTACTCCTGTCAAATATTAAAACTCCGAGTTCGTCTTCGAGTTTTTGGATTTGCATACTCAACGTGGGCTGAGTAACAAAGCATTTTTCTGCGGCAAGTGTAAAGTTCTTATTCTCGGCTACTGCCAGAACATAATATAATTGTGTGATTGTCATTAGTATAATATTTTATGATGCAAATATAAAAAACTATAATATTTATTTATGATTTGTTTTGTCTTATTTTTTGTAACTTTATAGTAGATAAATTTTACGAACCAATAAAAATAACAGAAATGAAAACGAATATTTTAGGACTGCCAGTTAAAGAAACCGAAGAAATATCAAACGATTTAAACATATTGTTATCCAGCTTTCAGGTGTATTATCAAAACCTGAGAGGTATACATTGGAATATCAGAGGGAAACGTTTTTTTGACCTCCACGTGAAGTTTGAAGAATTATATAACGATGCCCAGCTAAAAATTGATATGATAGCAGAAAGAGTGCTTACTATTGGCGGAAGGCCACTTCATACTTTCGAAGATTATATGAAGAACAACAAGCTAAAAGTAGGGAAGAATATTTCTGTAGATGAAGAAGCAGTACATCTGATTGTTACTTCGCTGTCTGACCTCTTAAAGATTGAAAGAGACCTTTTGTCGAAATCTGCAGATGCAAATGACGAAGGTACCAATTCTATGATGAGTGACTTTATTAAAGAGCAGGAAAAAACAATCTGGATGATGAAAGCCTGGCTGGAAGAAAAAATATAAGCCGGTTCGTTTTTCAGCAAATTATTTTGATGATTTCTATGAAAGAAGCAACAGCTAAGCGACTTTAGCTGTTGCTTTTTTGTTGTTAAAATTTGATTAAATTAATTTATCATGTTTTTAAATAAGAATTAAATCTCTAATTTCGCGCATATGAAACTGGCTGTTAAAATAGTATTGTTAATGTTTATGACTTTTATTGTTACTCCTACCATTGTAGGATTGATAAAAAAAGACGTTGACACATCTATGGTTTACAGCATGTCGGAAGAAGAACAGCACAATCACAATAGCTGTAAAGAATTAAAAGCCGACTTTAAAGTTGCAGATTACCTGACTTTCTCACACTATACAGAAAGTTCTTCAAGCCTTATCATTTCACAGCACAGTTTGAAACATGATAATGCGGCTTCGACTATCTTTTCTCCACCGCCTGAACAGGTTTAATACAATTTAGGATTTTGAATACTTCAAAATCTGAGGTCGTATTTTTTAATGCGACTAAAATCCTTGTATTAAATTTTTTTAGGTATGACAAAAAAAATCAATCTTTTTGCTAACCTTAAATCAGATTTTGCTTCTGGTTTAGTGGTTTTCTTGGTAGCATTGCCATTGTGTTTGGGTATAGCCCTGGCTTCTGGAGCGCCACCATTATCAGGTATAATTGCTGGAATCGTTGGGGGTATAGTTGTCGGGTTTTTAAGCCGGTCACATATCAGCGTGTCCGGCCCTGCAGCCGGCCTGACTGCAATTGTTTTGACAGCTATTACTGATTTAGGTGCTTTCAATATATTCCTGACGGCAGGACTAATAGCCGGCTTGCTTCAATTAATATTAGGCTTTATCAAAGCGGGAAGTATTTCAAATTATTTCCCTACCAATGTTATTGAGGGTATGCTTGCGGGTATTGGTGTCATCATTATTTTAAAGCAAATTCCACATGCTGTTGGTTACGACAGTGATTTTGAAGGTGATGAAACTTTCGTGGAAAAAGGTGGCGGCAATGCTCTGGAATCTTTAATGGATTCATTAGGACACCTGCAACTGGGAGCCATTCTGATTACGCTAATATCTTTGACCATCCTGATTTCATGGGACAAATTCAGTTTCTTAAAAAAAATGAAACTGGTACCGGGAGCTTTAGTGGCTGTTATAGTAGGTGTAGTGCTGAATGAAATTTTTACAGCTTCCGGCAGCTCACTGGCTATTTCTAAAGAACATTTGGTTTCTTTACCGGTTCCGCAATCTTTTGATGATTTCAAAAATATCATTGTCACTCCTGACTTTGCCGGATTTATGAATCCCAAAGTTTGGGTTGTGGGTGCAACGATTGCCATTGTGGCTTCTATAGAAACACTTTTATGTATTGAAGCATCAGACAGGATGGATACGCAAAAACGCTATACAGATACTAACGTAGAGTTGAAAGCTCAGGGAATTGGAAATATGTTGAGTTCATTCCTGGGAGGATTGCCTATGACTTCGGTTGTAGTCCGTTCGTCAGCAAACGCAAATGCAGGAGCTAAATCCAAGATGTCTACCATTATTCACGGTGTCTTATTACTAATCAGTGTATTGTCGATTCCGGTTCTGTTGAACAAAATTCCTTTGGCAACCCTGGCAGCCGTTCTTTTGATGGTAGGATACAAATTAGCAAAACCTACCGTGCTTATGCATTTCTGGCATAAAGGCAAGTATCAGTTTGTTCCTTTCATTATAACCCTACTGGGAGTTGTTTTCCTGGATTTGCTAAAAGGTGTTGCTTTGGGTATCGCTATCAGTGTTGTGTTTATCTTGAGAGGAAACCTGAAAAGAGCCTACCGTTTCAGAAAAGAAAAATTTGAAGATGGTGATGTTATCAGAATAGACCTGGCACAAGAAGTATCTTTCCTGAATAAGGCAGCAATAAAGACGACTTTGGCTGAAATACCTGAAAATTCTAAAGTAGTAATCAATGCATCAGATACGGTTTATATCGCCCATGATGTATTGGATTTGATTCATGAGTTTGCCACCATCAGGGCAGCTGATGAAAACATTAAGGTGAAACTTAAAGGCTTTAAAAAGGCATATGAACTGAATGATATTGATGACAAAGCCAATCATGTTTTCTTTGAAAACTATGAAGAAGCCAGAGCCAGAAAGCAAGCCAAAGCAGATTATGACCGATGCATGGCATTAGTAGAAAAATCG
>NZ_LMPW01000012.1:718119-718204 GCF_001423985.1 Flavobacterium sp. Leaf359
AAAGAGAATTAAGAAAAACAAAAAAATGTCAGGAGAACTGACGAGAATTTAAAAACTATTAATAAAAAAACAATGAGCGATTTTT
>NZ_LMPW01000012.1:718248-786650 GCF_001423985.1 Flavobacterium sp. Leaf359
ATAAAAAAATAATTGACGGAAACAGGAAATGGGTAGAATCTAAAATTAACCAGGACCCAAAATATTTTGAAAAACTAGCTGAAGGGCAGTCACCACCGTTATTATGGATTGGATGTTCAGACAGCCGCGTTCCTGCGAATGAAGTAATTGGAGCACAACCAGGAGAAGTTTTTGTACACAGAAACATCGCTAATATGGTGGTGCACTCTGATATGAACATGCTAAGCGTTTTGGACTATGCCGTAAACGTTTTGAAAGTGAAGCATGTCATTGTATGCGGACACTATGGATGTGGTGGGGTAAAAGCGGCTATGGGTAACGATTCTATCGGTTTGATTGACAACTGGATTCGTCACATTAAAGATGTTTACAGACACCATCACCATTACCTGGATTCAATTCTTGACGAAAAGGAACGTTTCGATGCTTTTGTTGAATTGAATGTTAAGGAGCAGGTTTATGATTTGGCTAAAACTTCAATTGTTCAGGGAGCCTGGAGAAATGGACAGGATTTATGCCTTCACGGATGGGTTTACAGATTAAATTCAGGAATCGTAAAAGACCTGGAAGTGAATCTATGTGGGAATGAAGATTTAGATCAGGTATACCAATTGAAATTCTAAATAAAAAGCCTCTTGAAAAAGAGGCTTTTTTTATTCTTCATCCAGATTTTCGTTGAATGTGGATGGCAATAGTTGCGGAATAAATTTTATCAAAATCGGTAAAAGCAGACTGCCGCCCGGCAAAAGGAAAATAGTCAATGACGGAATGGTCTTGCAGATTTCCAAAAGCTGCTTTTTTACCTTTTTCTTTTCTTTGGCATCCAGACTGCGATGTGTGGATTGTGTGAGCAGGAGCATAAGGTCGCCGTTGTTGGAGAGTTCCTTAACCAATCGGGTTTTGTTTCTTGTAATCAGTATTTTCACATTTTGTGTGGCCTGGTCATAAAAATGCCTGACAGGATTGGAATAATTGAAATACGGAATCTGTTTTTTGTACTTGTTGATGAAATCATCCGTAGAGACAATACTTTCAGCAACAAAATTATCCGGAACATCCGTGATTTTTGCCAGTTCATATAAAAAGTAGGCTTCATTGCTTTCCATCTCCATATCGCTCCAAAGCGCCATTCCGGCCATGTCAATCAGATATAGTTTTTCCAGCTGCTTTGTGAAAATGTCCAACCCTAATGCTTCCATATCCTGTACGTTGACTTTAGAAAATTTGGTATAGCGCACAGAGGCTTCAAACAGTTTTATCAGCAAATCATCATATTTCGATTTCTTTAGTTTTGTTTTTAAGGCTAAAGAAATAATGCTTACGATGGTTTCTTCCAGTTTTTTTAAATAATTATCCGGAATAGAGTGGTTCATAAGATATTGCTGGAAAGCCAGCACATCCATAAATAGCAAAGCGTTGGTCAGGATATGCGAAAAGTTTTTACTGATGATATCCTCATTGGTTTGTATTCGTTCTGCTATAATCTTTTCCAGATTATGGGACGGTATGCTTTCGGGCAACATCTTATCCAGTAGGTTAAAGCCTTTTGGATGCATTTCCTTGTAAAAGGCAATAACTTTTGCGATAAAGTTTTTGGGGTTGGTGTCATGTGTAACCAGTCCGTAAACGCGATACAGCGTATTCAAAAGAGCAACTTTTGAAAATTCCTCAGAAATCCAACCTTTTGTATCAATAGGCTGTGGTGTATCAAATGACACTACATGCCCGTAGATAAAGCCGGTATTGCGTGTGTTTTTGTAAAACTCCAACGGATTGTCCACAACAGGAAATTGCAGGTACTTTTGTTCTGCAAAAAACTTGTCTATCCAGCCATGTGCCGAAGGGTTAATCATGATTCAAATTTCTGATGCAAAGCTATGTTTTTTATTATGAAGTCAAAAATAATTGATGACTGTTGTAAATTTTTCGCCTCAGCGTCTTTGCGAGTATTTTTTTACGTAAAGGCACAGCGCCGCAAATCATAATAGTATGCTGAAAAAACTTAAATTACTTATAATGCTGAAGGTTTTTTATGGCTTTATCCTTATATTTAATAGAATAAATAGCAATATATGAATCTAAAATCAGGAATGCCTTTCTGGCTTATTAAAGATGGACTACCTCATACTTTTCCAAAACTGGATAAGGATATCGAGACAGATGTTATTATTATAGGAGCCGGTATTTCAGGCGCATTGGTACGTTATTATCTAATCAATGCAGGAATCCAATGCGTGATGATTGATGCCAGAACAATAGGTTTAGGAAGTACTTCTGCCAGTACCTCACTTTTGCAATATGAAATAGACACGCCGCTCCATAAACTAATCGATAAAATTGGAAAAGAAAAAGCAGAACGGGCCTATCATTTGTGCAATTATGCAATTGATAAACTGGAGAAGATTGCCAAAGAGCTAAAACTTGACGAATTCGAAAAGAAAAAAAGCCTTTTTTATGCTGCCTATAAAAAAGATGTTTCAATGTTGGAAAAGGAATTCCAGGCCAGAAAAGGAGCAGGTTTTGACGTGAGTCTCCTTGATGAAAAGCAAATATATAAGCAGTTTGGGTTTAAGGCTCCCTTGGCTATACTTTCTGCTAATGCCGCTCAGACAAATGCCTATGCTTTTACGCATAAATTATTGCAGGTCAAAAAAGGCAGTCATCTTGATATTTATGACCGCAGCCCTATTGTAAAAATCGATACCCAAAAAAATGGGACAGTCCTTAAAACCGAATCTGGTTTTACCATCAAAGCAAAAAAGGTAGTGTATGCTACAGGCTATGAAGTTGTGGAATTTATTGATAAGAAAATTGTCGACCTCAAATCAACCTATGCGGTGGTGAGCGAACAGTATAATGAAAGGAAGTTTTGGAAAGACGAAGTCCTAATCTGGAATACAGCCAATCCTTATCTGTATGTGCGGACTACACCAGATGGAAGAGTGCTTGTAGGTGGCAGAGATGAAGATTTCTACAATCCGGATAAAAGAAATAAGTTGATTTCTAAAAAGACCAAACAGCTCACAAAAGACATTAACACGCTATTTCCACAATTGGATTTTAAACCTGAATTTAGTTGGACAGGGACTTTTGGAGCCACAAAAGACGGGCTCCCGTTTATAGGTGTCTATGATAAACTACCCAACAGTTATTTTGCCCTTGGTTTTGGAGGTAATGGAATTACTTTCAGTCTGATTGCTGCAGAAATTATAAGAGACCTTTTGCTGGGCAAGGAAAACAAAGATGCTTCTATTTTCTCTTTTGACAGGGTATAATCCGAACTGGAATTACTTTATCTGAATCGTATAACATTATAGGTTAATTCTGTAAGTACGGTATTTTTTTTATTGGGTAATTTAGATAAACTCGAAAAAATTACGAACCAACTAAAATTTATATCGTATGAAAAAGCCAACAATTTTTGGAAAAGCAATCTTAAGTCTGGGTGTTTTGACATTGTCTTTAGGAACAGTTTCCTGTAAGAATGAACCTAAAGCAGAAGACCCGAAAGAGGTTGCTGAAGACGAAAACGAAGCAAAATTTGACAATACTAAAGAAGCAGAAAAAGATGCTGAGATTCTTGTAGATGCCGCTGATTTTGATTTGGAACAAAGAGAACTGGGCAAATTGGCCCAATCCAGAGGTGTTTCGGCAGCAGTTAAGGATTTAGGTAAAATGATGGAAAAACATCATAACGATGCTTTTACCCAGCTTTCTGCTTTGGCTAAGGAAAAACAGATTTCTATCCCTACAGCAATTACCGAAGATGGTCAGAAAGAATATGACAGACTAAGTAAGGTTGATGTCAAAAACTTTGACAAAGAGTATCTTGACCGTGTATACAAAGAACATCATGATGCCATAGATGATTTTACACAGGATGCACAAGCTACAAAGAGCGTTGAAATCAAAGCTTATCTGGAAAGCATGATTAGTACTTTGAAAAACCATCATGATGAAGTGGAAAAGTTGCAATCGACATTAGTTAAGAAATAATAATAATCCAATTTAATATTTACAGTCATGGGAAATTTACTTTATACAATTGCCGTAATTCTTGTCATTGTCTGGGCCATCGGTTTTTTAGGCGGAATGGTTACCAGTAGTCTTATTCATGTTTTGTTGGTAATTGCCATCATTGTCGTGCTTTTAAGAGTAATCCAGGGAAGAAAGCCTTTAGAGTAGTCTCTTTCAAAAAAAACAAATAGTCTAACCAATAAAAAACACTATCATGGGAAATTTACTTTATACAATTGCAGTAATTTTAGTAATTATCTGGGCATTAGGATTTTTCGGAATTCTTGGTGAAGGAATTGCAACAAATGGGTTGATACATATTTTGTTAGTGATTGCGGTCATTATCGTATTGCTTAGAATTATTCAAGGAAGAAAACCGCTATAAGTTTTGAATCTGCCAAAAACAAAAAAAAGCCCTGACATTAGCCAGGGCTTTTTCATTAACCAACTATTAAAACGTAACTAAAAGCAATATTGATTTTCCTGTATTAGTTTGGAAGCGATAGTTTCCCGCAACGCTACTACATTAGGAAGGTTAGTGTATTTGGTAAAACGTTTCAGTCCCATCATCATCATTCGCTGTTCATCACCTTCGGCAAAGGAAGCGATACCTTCTTTTCCTTTGGTATTGATGATGTCAATGGCTTTGTATAAGTATAATTGCGCCATAGCAATCTGCTCTTTTACATTTTCAGCACCTTTTGATTTTGCCAGTTTTTCTGTTCTTAAAATAGTAGATTCTGCCATATAGATTTCGATAAGAATATCGGCAGCAGCCATCAACAATTGCTGATGTGCATCCAAATCCGGGCCGTATTTCTGTACAGCGCTTCCGGCTACCATTAGGAATGCTTTTTTCAATTTGCCAATCAGTTCTTTTTCTTCGGCGAATAATTCAGAATAATCAGGAGTATTAAAATCAGGAATTCCCATTAATTCTTCTGCTACTTTCATAGCAGGTCCTAATAAATCTACGTGACCTTTCATGGCTTTTTTAACCAACATTCCAACAGAAAGCATTCTGTTGATTTCGTTTGTTCCTTCATAGATTCTGGCAATTCTCGCGTCTCTCCAGGCACTTTCCATTGGTGTGTCTTCAGAGAATCCCATACCACCTAAAATCTGAATTCCTTCATCAGAACAGTTTTGTATGTCTTCAGAAATAGCCACTTTTAGAATAGAACATTCGATTGCAAATTCTTCTACACCTTTCAGTTCTGCCTCCTGATGTGAAGAACCTTCTGCTACTCGTGCATTGATTCGGTCTTCAATAGATTTTGCTGCACGGTAAGAAGCGCTTTCTCCCGCATAGCAGGATGTTGCCATTTCAGCAATTTTGGAACGGATAGCGCCAAAATTAGAAATAGGTGTATTGAATTGTATTCTTTCATTAGCATATTTTATAGCTCCGGATGTAACTCTTCTTTGTGCATCAAGGCAGGCAGCACCTAGTTTGATACGACCAACGTTAAGAGCGTTCATGGCAATCTTAAAGCCGTTTCCTCTTTCAGAAAGCATATTTTCAACCGGAACTTTTGTTTCGTTGAAGAATACCTGACGGGTAGAGGAGGCGCGGATTCCTAATTTGTGTTCTTCCTCATTCATTGAAATTCCGTTTGACGGGTCGTTTTCAACGATGAATCCGGTAATGTTTTTGTCGTCTCCAATTCTTGCAAATACAATAAAGAGACTACAGAATCCGGCATTCGAAATCCACATTTTTTGTCCTGTGATTTTATAATGCGTACCGTCATCAGACAATACTGCTTTGGTTTTGCCTGAATTGGCATCAGAACCGGCACCGGGCTCAGTAAGGCAGTATGCGCCAAACCATTCGCCGGAAGCTAATTTTGGAACGTATTTTTTCTTTTGTTCTTCGGTACCGTACAAAGTAATAGGCATGGTTCCAATTCCGGTGTGGGCACCAAAAGCAGTGGAGAATGACCCTGTTGCTCCGGAAATATAGTCACAAACGAGCATGGTAGAAACAAATCCCATTCCCAGTCCGCCATATTCTTCCGGAACTGCAACGCCTAATAGTCCTAACTCACCTGCTTTACGCATGCATTCTTCCGTAAAGGCATAGTCTTTATTTTCGAAACGGTTTTTGTTCGGCCAGATTTCCTTATCCACGAATTCTTTTACCGTCTGCTTCATCATTAATTGTTCTTCCGAAAAATCTTCCGGAGTAAAAATGTCCTCACATTTTGTTTCTTTTACCAAAAACTGCCCGCCACGGGTAACGTCTTTTTCGATAGTATCTGCCATTGTATTTTTTGTTTTTTGTTAGACTTTTTAGATGATAGACGAATAGAAAATAGATAATAGATGAGAGAGAATAGACTTTATTGGGATTGCAGTGAATTTTGGAAACCCATTGTCATTTTCTGAAACTCTTCAATTCTATTTTCTAAATCTGTTGTTATTTCATCTGTGATATATTTTCTATGATTTGCAAGCAATAATTGTGTATGTAATTCGAAAGAAGAACCTAGAGAAATATCTAAGAAATGACTGAACGATTTTGATGATCTGCTTGAACCTTCAGCAATATTAGAAGGAAGAGAAACACTACATCTGTCCATTTGGTTTTTCAATCCAAATTTTTCACTCTCAGGAAATGTATCCGTCAAGTCGAGAACCATTTTCGTAATGTCCATTGCCATCTGCCAAATTTTAAGTTTTTTAAAATTATGTCTCTTAAATTCAGCCATACTTTTATCTTTCGTCTAATCTTCTATTATCTATCCTCTATTATCTATCTTCTTTACAACAACTCATAAATTCCGGCAGCGCCTTGTCCGGTACCTACACACATAGTGACAATACCATATTTGTTGCCTCTTCGTTTCATTTCGTCAAAAAGTTGAACGGAAAGCTTAGCTCCGGTACAACCTAGCGGATGACCCAATGCAATAGCACCACCGTTTACGTTAACGATATCAGGATTGATTCCCAATTCACGAATAACGGCTAATGATTGTGATGCAAATGCTTCGTTTAATTCAATCAATTCGATGTCGTTTAATGACATTCCGGCTTGCTGTAAAGCTTTTGGAATAGCTTTGACAGGCCCGATTCCCATAATTCTCGGTTCCACTCCAGCAGCAGCGTAGCTCACCAATCTTGCAATGGGCTGCAGGTTTAATTCTTTTACAAGTTCTTCAGACATGACCATTACAAATGCGGCACCATCACTCATTTGAGAAGAAGTACCGGCAGTAACACTACCATCTGCGGCAAAGACCGGTTTCAGTTTGCCCAAAGCTTCTAATGAAGTGTCGGCTCTTGGACCTTCATCTTTGGTAACGGTATAAGATTTGGTTGCTTTTTTTCCGTTCTCGTCAATGTAGGTCTGGTCAACAGTAATTGGCACTATCTGTTTGTCGAATTTGCCTTCTGCCTGTGCTTTTAATGCTTTTTGGTGGGAATTGTAGCCAAACAAATCCTGGTCTTCTCTGGAAACCTTGAACTTTTTTGCAACAGCTTCTGCTGTGAGTCCCATTCCCCAGTAATAATCTTCATGGCCTTCTTTTGCCACAGCGTAATCCGGTGTTGGTTTATAACCTCCCATTGGAATAAAACTCATGCTTTCGGCACCACCTGCAATGATACAGTCTGCCATTCCGGATTGGATTTTAGCCGTTGCCATTCCAATAGTTTCCAAACCGGAAGCGCAGTAACGATTGACGGTTACTCCCGGAACGTCGTCTATCTTTAATCCCATAAGAGAAATCAGTCGGGCAACATTTAATCCCTGTTCTGCTTCTGGCATGGCGTTACCTACCATAACGTCGTCGATTCTTTTTTTATCTAAGTCTGGCAGCTCATTCATCATATACTGAATGGTTTCTGCGGCAAGCTCGTCAGGGCGCTTAAAACGGAATACTCCTTTTGGCGCTTTTCCAACGGCTGTGCGGTATGCTTTTACGATATATGCTGTTTTCATTTTCTAGTCTCTTTAATCTCGATTAGTTTCTCAATGGTTTCCCTTTGGTCAGCATGTACTGGATTCTTTCCAAAGTTTTTCTTTCAGTACATAATGATAAAAAGGCTTCTCTTTCAATATCCAAAAGATATTGTTCAGTAACCAATGTTGGTTCAGACAAATCACCTCCGGCCATAACATAGGCCAGTTTGTTGGCAATTTTCTTATCGTGTTCAGAAATGTAATGCCCGGCTTCCATACTGTCTGTTCCAACCAGGAACATTCCCAGTGCCTGTTTTCCCAAAACTTTTACATCCTTGCGTCTTACAGGCTGTGTATATCCGGCTTCTGCCATAATCAGGGCGTGTTTCTTGGCTTCCGCAATCTGGCGGTCTTTATTCACGACTACCACATCTTTTCCGTGTTGCAGAATGCCTAAATCATAAGCTTCATAAGCCGAAGTTGAAACTTTAGCCATAGCAACCGTTAGGAAATATTCCTGAAGTACATTTAATTCTACGTCATTTTTTCGGAAAAGGTCAGAAGCTCTCAAAGCCATTTCTTTAGAACCACCTCCACCAGGAATAACTCCGACTCCAAATTCTACCAATCCGATGTAAGTTTCAGCCGCTGCAACGACCTTATCTGCGTGCATGCTCATTTCACAGCCGCCTCCTAAAGTCATTCCGTGTGGTGCTACCACTACAGGAACACCGGAATAGCGAACACGCATCATAGTATCCTGGAACAGTTTGATAGCCATATTCAGCTCGTCATATTCCTGCTCAACAGCCATCATGAAAATCATTCCGATATTGGCACCTACAGAGAAATTAGCTCCCTGATTGCCAATAACTAATCCGTTATATTCTTTTTCAGCAAGGTCGATGGCTTTATTAATTCCCTGAAGTACGTCACCACCAATAGTATTCATTTTGGACTGGAATTCCAGATTCAGGATTCCATCGCCCAAATCATGAATAACGGCTCCGCTGTTGCTCCATACCTTTTTGCTTTCGCGGATGTTGTTCAGTAGGATAAAAGCATCTTGTCCCGGAACTTTTTTCTGGGATTTGGAAGCCCTGTCATAAAAATAAGTCGCGCCATCTTTGATGGTATAGAACGATTTATTTCCGGATGCCAGCATTTCTGTAACCCAGGCTGCCGGTTCGTGTCCTTCGGCTTTCATCAGTTCGATTCCTTTTTCAACACCAATAGCATCCCAGATTTCGAATGGGCCATTTTCCCAACCAAAACCGGCTTTCATGGCATCGTCTATTTTATAGAAATCTTCAGTAATTTCAGGAACTCTGTTGGCTACATAGGCAAACATTCCGGCAAAATTCTTTCTGTAAAATTCTCCTGCCTTGTCTGTTCCTTTTACCAGAACCTTAAAGCGGTCAATTGGTTTGTCAATTGTTTTTGTGAGTTCCAGAGTTGCAAAAGATGCTTTTTTAGGCGCTCTGTATTCTAAAGTATCTAAGTCAAGCGATAAGATGTCTTTGTCTACTTTCTTATAAAAACCTTGTCCGGTCTTGCTTCCCAACCATTTGTTTTCCATCATTTTGCTGATGAATTCCGGTAGTTTGAAGAGTTCGTGGGCTTCATCATTCGGAACTCCTTCATAAAGTCCGTTGGCTACATGCACCAATGTGTCAAGCCCTACAACATCTACGGTTCTGAACGTAGCTGATTTTGGCCGGCCAATAACCGGTCCGGTCAATTTGTCTACTTCTTCTATGGTAAGGCCAAGCTCCTTGACCTGATGGAAAAGGCTCATGATACCGAAAATTCCGATACGGTTTCCAATAAATGCCGGAGTGTCTTTGGCTATGACCGATGTTTTGCCTAAGAATTGTTCTCCATAATTATTCAGGAAATCCAATACTTCTGTTGAGGTTTTTGGACCTGGTATGATTTCAAAAAGTTTAAGATATCGTGCCGGATTAAAGAAATGCGTTCCACAGAAATGTTTCTGGAAATCTTCGCTTCTTCCTTCGCTCATAAAATGAATCGGGATTCCGGAGGTGTTTGAAGTAATTAAGGTGCCTGGTTTTCTATATTTTTCAATTTGTTCGAAAACCTGTTTTTTGATATCAAGCCGTTCTACAACAACTTCGATAATCCAGTCGGCTTCTGCTATTTTTGACAGGTCGTCTGTAGTATTTCCGGTTGTTATCCTGTCGGCAAATTTTATATTGTAAATAGGCGAGGGCTTCGATTTCAAGGCATTCGCCAAGTGTTCGTTTACGATTCGGTTTCGGACTACTTTGCTTTCAAGCGTGAGTCCTTTTTTTTGTTCTGCTTCGGTTAATTCTCGAGGAACAATATCAAGTAAAAGTACTTCTACTCCGATATTAGCGAAATGACAGGCAATACCTGACCCCATGATTCCTGACCCTATGACAGCAACTTTTTTAATCAGTCGTTTCATTCCTTACTATTATTTGTTTGTTGTTTGCATCTGTTTTTCTTCGGGTATGTCCGAGAAGATATTTTTGTCTGCGATTAGTGTATTGATAGTTTCAGCCACTTCAATAAAATGCAGCAATTTTTCTTCCGGTATATGTTCCCTTATTTTTTCATTAAATTTAAGTACGGTATTCTTAGAAAGTTCTCTTTTTTCTTTTCCGAACTTTGTAAGATGAATCAATACGCCACGTCCATCAACAGGATTTTTCTTTCGGGTTATCAATCCTTTTTCTTCCATCGATTTCAGGGTTCGGGTAAGGCTTGTAGGCTCCATACCCATTTTAGGACCTAAGGTTGTTGATGGTGAACCTTTATCTTTGTCCAGGCTTAGCAAGGCAAATCCTGTGGCCATTGTGGCACCATATTTTGCGGCTTCTTCATTATACATTCTGGAGACGGCTTGCCAGGTCGCTCTTAGTATATAGTCTATAGTTTTATCTTTCATAAAGTATTAGGTTATTTCAAATATACAAAATAAAATATTATGCACGCATAGTAAATGAGTTTATTTTTATTTTTTAACAGAAAAAAAATGATTTTAAACTTTTTCTAACTTTTACGCAATGTTCAATAAAGCTCGGTTTGATTTGGATAAAAAGCATAAAAAAAGCCAGGCTACCCTGGCTGATTTATTTCTTTTATTGATACAAATTATTGAAATGACATTTTTTCTTCTTCAATGTCTAATCGGCGTAAATGCCTGCGCACGACTTCTTCGTTGATATGATGGTCCTGATTCCAATCACGAAGCCACTGCCGTTGCTGATCGAGTATGGAAAGATACACCGTTTTGCATTCGACTACCATTGAAGCATCGTCCGGCAGATAGTTAGCATCTTCCCATTTGCGGGCCATTTGTTGTAAAACAGCCTGTTCTTCGAGTTCTTTTGAAAAGTTACTTTTTAAATGTTCCAGACTTTGCTGCGTAAGCTTTTTATACATCTGATGGTAGGATTCTTCATCGCTTAGCGGATGGTCGTATTCCGGGAGATTGAATTTTCGGATAATAAAAGGCAGTGTAAGTCCTTGCAATACCAAAGTAAGCAGGATGACTACAAAAGTGATAAACAGTATAAGGTGACGTTGCGGAAAAGGCATGCCGTTATCCAGATGAACCGGAATCGACAAGGCAGCTGCTAATGACACCACGCCTCGCATGCCCGCCCATCCTAAAACGAAGGGACCTTTTATGCCAGGATTTCTTGTTTCGGCTACGGTAATAAAATTACGGGCAATCAATGTGACAATAACAGCGCCATAAGCACAGAGAATCCGTACAACAATAAGTACACCTGTAATCAGTACTCCATAGCCTATAGCGGTTGAAAGGCCTATAGCACCCAAACCGTCCACAATTTCAGGAAGTTCAAGCCCGATAAACATGAATACCAATCCGTTGAGCACAAATACTAAAGACTCCCAAAAATTTACGGCCCGCAAACGGCTGCTGCTGGATAAAAACTGATGACTTCTTTTAGAAAGAAATAAGCCACCGCTAACAACAGATAATACACCGGAACTATGCAGTTCTTCCGCAAGCATATACATAATATAAGGAGCCACTAGTGTCAGTACTATATCCATATTGACATCTGTTGGCAGTAGCTTGTGTACTTTGAAGAATACAAAAGCTATAGACACGCCAATAGCTACTCCACCAAATACCATCCAGCTAAAATTGATGGCGGCTTCCTGTAATACGAACTGTCCCGTCCCGATAGCTATCAGGGCAAAACGGAAAACAATTAAGCTGGACGCATCATTGAGCAGACTTTCGCCTTCAAGCATGGAGGCCAATCGTTTGGGTACTTTTACAAATTTCAGAATGGCGCCAACACTCACGGCATCCGGAGGTGAAACAATACCTCCCAAAAGAAAACCAAGCGCCAGGGAAAATCCGGGAATAAAATGATTGGAAACAACTGCAACAACAAGAGCCGTAAGAAAAACAATCAGAAAGGCGAAACTGCCAATAATCCTGCGCCATCGCCAAAGCTCTTTCCATGAAGTAGACCATGCCGCTTCATATAAAAGCGGTGGCAAAAAGATAATAAAGATTAATTCGGGGTCAATTTTGACTAATGGAATACCCGGAATAAAACTGATGGCAAGGCCTGCCAATACCAATAGGATAGGATAAGCAACTTTGATTTTGTTGGCCAGCATTACCAAAAAAATAATAGCCAGGATAACAGCAAGATAAAAAGGAAATTCGTGCAGCATTGGGTTTGTTTTGGTACAAATATATAAATTTTGATAAGCCGTTAACAATTAAGATTTGCAACTGTTTTTTTTAAGAAATCAATGTCGGTTCAAGTATTTTTTTTGATTGTTTTTTGTGCTCTTAAATCTAATTGTCTAAAAAAAATATGTAAAATATTTTTCGCAACCAAAAAGTTGCTTATATTTGCAACTGAATGGTTGCTAATATATAATAGAAAAGCAATCTTCTAAATTTTGTATAAAGTGTTTTGCTAACTGGATAATATTGAATAACTTAAATTAAAAAAAAATGGGACACAATCTTTTAATGAATTTTACTGTTGATAAGGAAAATAAGAAAATCAGGGTAGAAAGAGAATTTGCAGCAACCCGTGACAGGGTATGGGATGCCTGGACCAAAAGTGAACTTTTAGACCAATGGTGGGCACCAAAACCATGGAAAGCAGAAACTAAGACTATGGATTTTACCGAAGGTGGATTTTGGCTTTACGCTATGGTTGGACCTGATGGTTCAAAACATTGGGCAAGGGCAGACTTTGAAAAAATCAGGGAATTGGAAAGCTTTTCTACGTTTGATGCTTTCTGTGATGAAAACGGAACCGTAGATACCAGTTTCGAAAGGTCATTCTGGACTAATACATTTAAGGAACAATCCGGTTCAACGATTGTGAATATCGAAATCGTGTATAAAAGTTTGGAGGACCTTGAAAAGATAATAGCAATGGGCTTCAAAGAAGGATTTACTGCCGGATTGGAAAATCTGGATGCGCTTTTGGCATCGTAATACGATTTTTTATTAAGCATATCATAGGCTGCCAATACCAACCGGCAGCCTTTTTTATATGGTTCTAAGTTTAGTAAAAAACTTTTGCTCCTTATAGAAACAGCCAGTTTATCGTGGCATTTTCCTGTAAAGAAACCGACTTAAAAAATGCTTTGGGAGCTAATCCCGTAAAGGCTTTAAAATCTTTGATAAGGTGTGACTGGTCATAAAATGAGCTGTCGTAATTCAAGGTTCCTTTGTTTTTATCGTTATTGGCAAGCCCGGTATTTTTAGCCATCGTTTCCCTGAATCGTTGGATTTTTCTAAATTCTGAAGGTGTCTTGCCTAAATGGATATGGAACTGTCTTGCAATATTTTGTCGGCTTGTGTGGTGTTTTGCTGCAAGCTGTTCAATAGAAGCTGCTTCAGCATTTTGTGTCAGTTCCAGCGCCACATCCTGTATTAAAGGATTTTCAAAACCGATTAGTTTGGACAGCCAGTATTTTTCAATCTGGTTTCGCTGTTCTTCCATGTTACTTTCATTTAAGATTGATTTAAAGGTCGTTTCATAATCTTCGAAAGGAATAAAAGAACTGGAATAGTTTTCAAGATAATATTTCAACTGTTTTGGAATAAAGGCATTCAGTCCTAATGGCTTGAAGTAAAAAGTAATTTCTCTGATTTTACCTTCATAATGTATTTTGAAAGGTTTTTTATAATGGCAGATAAGTGTGGAAATAAAAGGAACTCCTTTTTTTTCTTTGGCAAAAGCACCATTATTATCCATCACTAATCGGGTATCGTCAAGCACGGATACGATACTAAAATTGTTTGGGAAAGTAAAATACTCCACAGTAGGTTCATTTCTTTCTTTTTCTAAGAAATAATAACCTTCGAGATATTGGGAAAGGAGTTTACTTTTGGGCTTGAAATACTGTAGCTGCATGATGCTAAGTTCTGTTTTTATCTGATATAGACGGTAGGTATTGGGATTTATTTAACGGGCAAATCGTATTTTCTCAATGCCTTTTTATGTTTGTCCCTGATTCGCTGTCTTAGACTTTCGGGTGCCAGCACTTCAATTCCTTCCCCAAATCCCATAATCAGTCTTTCGAATTCGTAATTGATTTTTAACATCAAGCTGATTACAATGCTTCCGTCTTCCCGATGTTCTTCTATCTTTTGGGAGTGGTGGAATGGTTTTGTTATTACATAAGGCGCATTATCGGCATCTATCCATAAACGAATAATTCTGACCCGCTGTCCCTGGTTGACCGTAACACCAATGACATCTTTATAAAAATTTTCGGCATTGAAATTTTCTTCCGCATACGGATGGCCAAAATCAAAGTCTACTGCCTCAATGCGGTCTAATGCCAGGTTAACAATAGGCTGGGATACTTTTTTCTTGCCAACCAGAAACCAGCGGTTGTTGAATTCCTTTAATATATACGGATGGAAGATAAACTGCTGTGGTTCTCTGGATTTGAACGATTTATAATTAAGTACTACTACAACTTTCTTAATAATGGCCTGGTAGAGTATGTCAAGAAAATGCAATCCTTTTAGGTTTTCGTTTTTGTCCAGATAAATAACGGGTTGCGTATGCGATTTCTCCGCATAAATCTTATCTTCAAGACGCTGTAATATATCGGATACATCACTGAACAAAGAAAAATCTTTAAACTGTTTGAGCATGGAAACGGTTTCAGTCAATACATTGATATCTGTTTCAGTTAATGGGATGTCGGTAATAGTATATTCTTCGTCTTCATATTTGTAATACTTTTTGTCATAGACGACAATAGGCGCATTGTAGCCCAGTTTTTCACTTCGCATAAGCTGGATGTCGAGTTGTGTTGTCCTCTTGCTTACGGAACTTTCTTTGCCTTCATATTCAAACAATGCTTCAGAACAGGCTTCCATTAAATCTTCCAGAGTCCATTTCCTGTACTGGTTTTGCAGGCATTTGTCAATGGTTTTATAACGGATAAGAGCATTTTTGTTTTGAGACATTTTTCTGATTTTAAATAGAAAGTGACAAAGAGATATTTATTGGTTTAATCAAAAATAAAAATTCCTTTTTACTGCGCAAAATAATTGCGTAGGAAATAGTGTCATCTTTGTACTATCAAAATGGCCTTGTAGCTTAAAGGGAAAAGCCTGTGGCAAAATTTACTGGCCATTGAGTTTACGGATATTCCGGTTAGACCTGCGCGGACTAATGGGTAGAATTTACAGAAGCACCGAAATCGTGAGGGAAAGTAGGGAAGCGTATTTGCAGCCGTAATGCCCGAGAGGGAATGTGAGTTCGAATCTCATCAAGGTTACATTCAGAAACCAATCAGAATCATTTTGATTGGTTTCGTCTTTTAAGTGGTATTGTTTCGGATTTATTTTTTCATTCCTTTTTGTTTAGCTTGGAATAATCGGTTAATCCTAGTTTATTGCCAAACGGGTCGTTAAATTCTACGGCCAAGCCGGTCATTATTTCAAATGGTTCGCTCAAAAACGTTATTCCTTTCTGCTTTAGAATCTCATAGGCTTCCTGTACGTTATCTACAGTAAACCAAATAGCCGGTTTTGCATTTTGCATAGTACTTACAATAATTGCCGGCTCATTTTGACCTACTTTAAAGGCTGTCATACCTTTATCTGAAAAATCAAACTTAATCTCAAGTCCGAGTTTGTCTTTATAGAATTCCTTTGCCTCGTCAAGATTTTTGGCAGGAAGGAAAAAATTATCGAAGTCATTTATATTCATAAAATCAAGATTTAATTTGTGATAGGTCAACGCCTAATTTTGTAAACTCAAGTATTCCTATATCAGTGATATAAAAATTTTTGTCATCCGGTTTTTCCTTTGCTAACCAGCCTTTTGCTATAAACTGTTCTAATAAAAGCATTCCAAGCTTTCCTCCAATATGTTCGTAACATTTCTTGGCTGGCTTTCTGTCTAATGTTTTGTCCATTTTCTTATTTTTAATTTATTTTCAACTGTTTTTTCTCTTTAATATTAGGATTGTTATAATCAAAATTAAATAAAGTTTAAAAATAGAAAAGTGATATTAGTCATACTTTTTCATATCCTTTTATTTTGAATAGAATCAACAATTTAAGCAGTAAGATAACAAAAAAAATAACTGCGCAAAATAATTGCGTACTTTGATTTCAGCTTTGTACCATCAAAAAATGGAAAACATGAAAACACCAATTAACGGAACCGATTTGCTGGAATTAGGATACCCTCAGGGAAGCGTCATCGGGATTGCCTTAAAAGTAAACAAAAAGAGAACCGGGTATACAAAAGAGCAGATGCTGGAATTGTATAAAAAAGTACTGGAGACCCCGGAAGGCTATATCGACGATGCGCTTTTTGGAAAATTAGCTACAGCATTAATTGAAAAGGCAGCTGAAAAGCCGGAAGATTTTATTGCCCTGAATCCAAACCCGAAAGCTTTTTCATCCTACGGATTAGACCATATTGAAGCAGGCGCTATTGACCAGATGAAAACCGCCATGCAATTGCCTGTTACGGTTGCAGGTGCCCTGATGCCGGATGCACATCAAGGCTACGGATTGCCAATTGGGGGAGTATTGGCTACGCAGAATGCCATTATTCCTTATGGAGTAGGTGTGGATATTGGTTGTAGAATGGCCTTGTCGGTTTATGATATTCCGGAAGCATATTATTATGAGAACGAACATACATTTAAGAGAGAACTGATAGCCCATTCTAAATTTGGTGCCGGACATGGTTTTCAGGGACAATACAGAGCAGACCATGCCGTATTGGAGAATCCTAATTTTGAAAGCAATCCTTTTATCAAAAATTTAAAAGATAAGGCCTGGTCACAATTGGGTTCTTCCGGTGGAGGAAACCATTTCGTAGAATTTGGTATTTTAGAATTTGAGTCGGATGATACTGTTTTGGGTATTTCCAAAGGAAAATATGTTGCTTTGCTGACACATTCCGGTTCCAGAGGTTTTGGGGCTACTGTTGCCGGGCATTATACCAAATTAGCAAAAGAACTATGCCCGTTACCGGAAGTGGCAAGAAACCTGGCGTATCTGGATATGAATTCAGAGATAGGACAGGAATATTGGATAGCTATGAATCTGGCAGGAGATTATGCTTCGGCCTGTCATGAAATCATCCACAACAAGATGCAGCAGGCATTAGGTGCTGAGGTATTAGCGAAAGTGGAGAACCATCATAATTTTGCATGGAAAGAAATCTGGAATGGGGAAGAAGTTATCGTTCATAGAAAAGGAGCGACTCCGGCCGGAAAAGGCGTGATGGGAATCATACCGGGAAGTATGACCGCACCGGGTTTTTTGGTTAGAGGAAAAGGAGAAGAAAATGCCATCAATTCGGCTTCGCATGGTGCCGGACGACAAATAAGCAGAACGCAGGCTTTTAAGTCGATTACTAAAAATGAGATGCAGGCCATCTTAAACCATCATGGCGTAACGTTAATAGGAGCCGGACTGGACGAAGCGCCTATGGCCTATAAAGATATCAATCAGGTCATGGCATCACAACAGGAACTGGTGGATGTAGTAGCGAAATTTACCCCTAAAATGGTACGTATGGCAGATGATGGAAGCAGAGAAGATTAAAAATAGCAGGCTGAATTGCCTGCTATTCTTTTATAAATTTACCATTCCAATTACCCCGGTCTGTGGCAACCAAAATTTGGTATATCCCCGAAGTGAGTGATGAAACGTCTATAGATTTTGGGTTTTCGGCAATGGTGTAAATTCTCTGTCCCAACATATTCGTAATGGCAATTTTTTGTATTTCCGGATTTTGAGGTTCGGTAAATTCCAAATGCAGATGATTTTTAGCAGGATTCGGATATATCTTTACAGCTAAAGATTTTGACCTATCCGGAACAGATAATTCAGGTGCCAGTGAACCTTCCTGTGTTTTTGCATACAACCCGATAGTACCGGTTTTGGACAGGCGAAATTCTACAAAGGCAATACCATTTTCAGAGCCTGAATTAAAAGGAATAATTTTTTCTGCATTAGGTAGAACATAAGTACCGGCAGACATAGTGCTGATTAATGCTGCTGCGGTATTGCTATCTGAACGAAACCATCCGGCATCGACGATATCTCCGGCAGGAGGTGTATTTACAACCAGATTGGTATATTCAGATATAGAATAATAAACCCGCACAATAATACCATCATTTACAGTATGGTTTCCACTATCAGTAATAGAAACAAGACGATTGCTGACTCTGGTACTGTGAGTACCATTGCTGATTTGGTAATAGCCATCTGTAGAAGTAATCCCATTTGGAAGCGTACCTATGTTATTGTTGTTGATTTGTACATTGGCAGGCGAAAAAGTATTCCCATTTGGATTGACGGTCAGCATTTTTCTGGCACGGTTTGTCGGATTTGACCAATCATAATTGCATCCTGAATAAGCCAGTGTAGTTGTGGTTCCCGTCGCTGCCAAAAGCGGAGTTGAAGCCGCCAGGGAAATGTCACCGGTAATGTTCCAGCCTTTTCCTCCGTTGGCAACAGGCAATAGAAGATTAGCATGGGCTACTGCTCCGGCATTGCAATAATACAATCCGGAAGCACCTAAGGTTCTGCCGTTAGGACCATTGGCATTAAATCCGATTAGAGTAGCGTCATAATTAGCTATGCTCATACCGCAATTATCAAATATACCGCCAAAAAAACCTCCTAAGGCAGCATTCGGATTAAGACGAGATCCCCATGGTCCCAGATTTTGGTTAAATGCTGTGGCATCCTTAAACATGGCTTCCATAGAAGTTGCTGAAGAAATATTCCAATTGCTGATATCCTGATTAAAAGAAGTTGCTTGCAGAAACATATTCAGCATAATGATAACTGACGAAACGTTCCAATTGCCAATATTTTGATTAAAAGCCGTAGCCCCTTTGAACATGGCGTTCATCCCGGTAACCGCACTAACATTCCAATTACCAATGTTCTGGTTGAAGGCAGTGGCTCCGGAAAACATAGTTGACATATCGGTAACTCTTGTCGTGTTCCAATTAGCAATATTTTGATTGAAAGCCGTAGCTTCGTTAAACATACCGTACATTGTTGTAACAGCTCCTGTATTCCAGTTTCCGATAGGTTGGTTAAAGGCAGTAGCTGCTGTAAACATACTACGCATATTGGTAACAGCTCCCGTATTCCAATTATTGATATTTTGGTTAAAAGCAGAAGCTTGAGAAAACATACTATTCATAGTAGTAACACTTGCCGTATTCCAATTTCCAATTGGCTGATTGAAAGTCCTTGCCGCATAAAACATATTTTCCATGTCAGTAACGGCTCCTGTACTCCAGTTCCCAATATTTTGGTTAAAAGCAGTAGCATTGACAAACATGCTATTCATGGTTGTAACTGAAGCCGTATTCCATGCTCCGATATTCTGATTAAAAATTGTTGCACCGCTAAATAAATAGCTCATATTAGTTACGGTAGCTGTATTCCAGCTTCCAATATTGGCAGGACCATTCAAAGCGATACAAAATTGAAACATTTGACTCATATTCGTCACGCCGGAAAGTATAGGAACATCTGTTGCCGTAATGTTCATCGTGGTACAGCCGTAAAAAGCACTGGCAAAGCTGGTCCAGGCAATGTTTCCCCATTGTGCAATGTTTTTCAGTTTTAGCTTGTCGCCAGAGTTATTGAAATAGATTCTTGGAAAAGTTCCGGTAATTTTAATCTGGTAATTGGTGTTGATTGCCAAGCCGGTAAATTGAGCATTTCCAGTAACATTATTCAATGTTGTAATGATGGTTGCAGGAGTATCTAGTCGTGCAATCGTAGCGGTATAGTTATATCCTGTTCCGGTTGTTGGAACCGTAATTGTTGTGCTGGCACCCGTATTCCATTCCGTTATAAACTGTCCGAAACAGGGAAAAGCAGCCATTAAGAAGAATGTAAAAAAAAGTAATTTTATTTTCATATGATGTTGTTTTACGGTATAGGTCGGTTTTGTATAAATATTATTCTTTTACGAATTTGCCTTTCCATTCGCCTTTATTGGTAACAAGATGTAATTGGTACACTCCGGTTGCCAAAAAGTTAATATCGACAGACAGATTTTTATAGGCTTCGTTGTAGATAGTTTGTCCCAACATATTGCTTATCAGAATCTGTTTTGTTTCAAAATCAGGCATATTCGGAAGCTGAATGTTCAGGACATTAGCCGCAGGGTTTGGGTAGAGTTTTATAGCATTTTTCCAAACCAACTCGTCTGTACCCAGGCAGCCATCTACAGTAATCTGTAAAGGCATGGTTATGGTGGTACCGCAAGTATTGGTCATTGTACAGGTATAAATACCGCTGTCTGATAAGGCAAGATTGGAAATAGAGAGTATGCCTGTAGTTTGGGAGGGCAATACAGTAGAACCTTTTTTCCATACATAGCTAGTGGCATTAGTATTTTGCACATCAAATGTGAAAGGATTGTTCTGGCACACGACAAAAGAGGCAGTATCAAAAAAACGATAAGATGGCTTGCGGCAGATTTCAATAAGGTCTTTAGGCTCATAGGTATTATTGGCAATTATTTTCCGACTAACCGAATTGGTCGTCAGGTCAAGTTTGAAATTTCCCTGAGGGCTACTGCCATAAATAGCACCATCGCTCGCTTTCAGCAAGGTTCCATACGGCGCCCTGACCATATCGTCCGCAACATAAGAAAAAGCATGTACTATAGACATCATTTCCGTTGCAGGATTATACTCAAATACCAAACCGTCTGAATTAGGATAACTGCTGTTATTGTTTCCTCCCAGCGTACCATAGAGTTTATTGTCGACACTTTTTATAAGAGGATTAGGATTGGCACCGTTGACTGCATAATTGAAATCAAACTTTTTGACCATAGTATTGGTTGCAATCGTAAATTCAAACAGCGTACCGCTTCCTAAAGGAGCAACACCCTGAGGACCTATATTAGCTCCGCCCAATGCTGTGCCATATAATTTTCCTGGTAAAGCTTCTACCAGTTTGGTTTCATAAATAGTGTGCATAACATCGGAACCTGAACCCAGAGTTCCAAAAACATGAACTTTGGTCAGTTGATTGTTTGAAAGATTGAGCCTGTAAATACCACCGGGATATGGAACATTTTGTGAAGATGGCGCCATAGAAGTTACACCATATAAATTTCCATCGGATGCTTTCATAAGCTCTCCCAAAAATTTAGGGTATTGGTTGCTATTGTTATAAGAAAAAGGAGGAATGGTCGCTGCGATGCTCATTTCTTCCGTATTAATGTTGTATTTGAAGATGGAAGAACCGCTATTAGTGATGCCATATAGTATATTAGGCTGAGGTTCAATAACACCATGCATGGTACCTATTAATGCTGTAGAAAGTACTTTATATTGATCAAGTATAAGGTCATATTCAAACAGAACTCCCAATGGTACTCCAGGGCCAGGTGTGTTGCCATCGTAACCGGTCACACCATATAATTTTCCATTAGAAGCCTGAAATAGTCGGCCTCTTGGAAACTTTCCCAACATACCGTTAGGGTCAAACTCATGTATAGTTTCAGCAACTGAACTATCACCAGCCAGGGCAGTTTTGATAATAATACCATTGTTACTGCCGGGAGTTCCGGGAGCGGTCATCCGGTAACCCCAAAGCTCTTTTTGGCTGTAGGCAGAAGAAAAAATAAAAAACAGACAGGCTGAAAATTGGGTAATTTTTTTCATGGTTTTTTTGTGTTGGTAGATTGCTAATACTCCGAATCAAGCTATATGGCGAGATTTAATATAAAGGCGTAATTGTGAAGGTATTAGTTTGGTTTTAAGGGTACTACTGCAAACTTAGGCTAATAAATTAAATTTTATGTTTTCTGAGAGATAAATTTTTGAAATAGGAAGATTTCTTTCTTATCCATAATTATGTTGAAAGTGAATTTATTTTAAAATATTTTTAAATTTGAGAAATTGCTTACTATGATAGATAAAATACTACATAAATTAAAAACAGTAGAAAAAGAAAAAGGTGTGGAAATCCTTTTTGCCTGCGAATCAGGAAGCCGTGCATGGGGATTTGCATCTCCTGACAGTGATTATGACATACGCTTTATTTACAAACACGAGATACATTATTACCTGTCACTTTGGGAACAACCTGATGTGATTGAGTTTATGACAGAGGGAGATCTGGATGGCTCTGGTTGGGATTTAAGAAAGGCTATAAAATTATTGGCAAAATCGAATGCACCTTTGTTGGAATGGCTGCATTCGCCTGTAATATATTACAAGAATGAGGTTTTTACGAAAGAAATATTGCCTTTAGCAGAAGCTTGCTTTTCACCTGTGGCCTGCCTCCATCATTATTTGGGCACAACAAAAAATTTCATGGAAGTATGCTCAGCAGAAGAAGTAAAGCTGAAAAGTTATTTCTATGCATTGCGTACGGCATTAGCAGGCAAGTGGATTATAGAAAAGAATACATTTCCTCCAGTGGCTTTTGTTGAATTGTTACCAATTGCACCAGTTGAGATACAAGAAAAAATAATGGAGTTGTTAGATATCAAAGCGCAACAACATGAAGGTTATCTACATCCAAAAGAAGTTTTGATTACAGACTTTTTGATGGAAACAATTAGATTTAATCAAGAGAATGCAGGGAGTTTGGGTAGTGGGAAGAAGGTAAGTGGGGAACTGGATAGTTTTTTTAAGAACTGTATAAAGTAGCATAATTGTTGAATTAAAATTTATAAATACTGTTTTATATTGCAGAAGAATTTTATAAAGACATGACTATCCAAGACCTTAAATCACAAAACCTAATTCTCTTTGAAGTCATCTCAGGTAGTAAGTCCTTTGGATTAGATACGCCTACATCGGATACTGATATCAAAGGAGTATTCTACCTGCCCAAAGAAAAGTTTTATGGATTGAATTATATTCCACAGATAGCCAACGAAACTAACGATGAGGTATATTATGAGATTGGTCGTTTTGTAGAGTTATTACTTAAAAACAATCCAAATATTTTAGAGATTCTGGCGACTCCAGAGGATTGTATACTTTACAAACACCCATTAATGGAACGCTTACGGCTAGAAGACTTTCTGTCGAAGTTATGCAAGGATACTTTTGCAGGCTATGCTGTGACGCAGATTAAAAAGGCAATAGGCCTGAAAAAGAAAATCGTAAATCCGATGGCTAAGGAAAAGAAAAGCCTTTTGGATTTCTGTTATATACTTCAAGGTTATGCAACCGTACCGCTACTACAATGGTTGGAAGAACGGAACTATCAACAAGAGCGATGTGGTTTAATTAACCTGCCAAATTCCAGAGACATGTTTGCGTTGTTTTATGATGCGGAAGGAAACCTGGGCTATAAAGGAATTATCCAAAAAGAAAACTCCAACGAGCTTTCGCTTTCGTCTATTCCAAAAGAAAAGGCTCATCTAGCTTATCTTTCCTGTAATAAAGATGGCTATTCTAAATACTGCAAAGAATATACGGAATATTGGAACTGGATTGATAAACGAAATGAAGACCGATACCAGACCAATCAGCAGCACGGAAAAAATTATGACAGCAAAAATATGATGCATACAATTCGGCTGTTGCAGACTGCGGAGCAGCTTCTTGCTACCGGAAAGTTAAATATTCGTGTTCCAAATCGTGCAGAATTGTTGGCTATCAAATCAGGAGAAAAAGAATATGATGAGCTATTGGAATTAGCAGACCAATTAATTCTTTCGATTGAAAATTATTATAATACATCAACTCTACCAGATTATCCGGATGAGCAAAAAGCATTAGAAAATTTGATTGAGATAAGGAAGAGCTTGTATTCCTAAAACTGTATATTTTCTTACTAAATAATATGACCTTGGTTACAATTCCAAAAAAACAATTACATTTGCCCTCGAAATGAATACAATATACCAACATAGCGTACCGTCAATTAGACTTATATGCGATCGCCCTGAAGTAAAATTTATGGCGAAATGCCAGGGATGTGGTATGTATTGTAAAGATTTCAAGCAAGATTTGTAATTGGTAATCCGAAACTATATAGAAAAGCGTCCTGATATCAGGACGCTTTTTTGTTTTACAGCCATTTTGAGAACAGCTATGACAGATTAAAACAGATTTTGAAAATGAAAAAACAATAGAAATGATATAAAAAACAAGTGTCTTTCAAGACATAGTCAAAAAAAAGTAAAAAAATGTTTCATGCCTGATATAAAAAATAGAAAATAAGAATTGGAAACTAACCAAATGAGAGACAGTCATTTGAATATTTCGAAATATCTGCTTCAAAGCGGACAGGATTTCTTTTGTTTTAATTGAGTGTAACTATTTGATTTTCAATAAAATAAATTTAAATATAATTTGGAAGTTTGATTTTTTCGACTTTATCTTTGCCGAAGAAAAATGAAAAGATTTTTGATTTAAGATTTAAGAATTAAGATTTAAGATTTAAGATTTAAGATTTAAGATTTAAGATTTAAGATTTAAGATTTAAGATATGACAACTATAAACTATCAACTAACAACTATCAACTATAAAGAAGTGTTTGCTTTTAGACGACATAACACAGATATAGCTTTCCCTAGTCTGGATAGCCGATTTTATAAAACACAGGTGTATAATCATTACAGGCTGATAGGATAATCTTATCCTGATAGTATGATATGAAGCACCTTTAACGAGGTGCTTTTTTTATGCCTAAAAGGGAATGAGAGTTCGATTCTCTTGCTCTCCGTAATGACCCTGTAGCTCAATTGAATAGAGCAACTGCTTACGAAGCAGAAGGTTACAGGTTTAAATCCTGTCAGGGTCACATAAGTTCTGGAAAGGAACTGGCTCATTGGGGTTACTGGCTAACCTTCCCGACTGTCTCTTGGAGAAAGTTGCAAGTAATTTGATATGAGCCGAAATGGTGCTTTTAGTTTATTAGGTAAAACCTCAGATTGTGGTTCTGAAGAACAGGGTTCGATTCCCGAAAGCACCCCAAAAAACTGGGAAGATAACGGAGGTTGTTTGCCCGCCTTGGACGCGGGAGGTCGCAGGTTCGAATCCTGCTTCCCAGACATATTAATTGCAGGAATGGCGGAATGGTATACGCGACAGATTTAGGATCTGTTTTTTGAGAGTTCGAATCTCCCTTCCTGTACAAAAGGAACTGTAGTGTATGTGGTATGCACGTTAGTTTGAAACACTAAAGGTATTCGTTCAACTCGAATCTGTTCCACAATGTTTAATTTAAAGAATGATAATTATGAGACAAGACATCTTAAAAAGGTTTTTGACCAATACGGACGAAACAGGGCGTTTCCTGATGAAATCCAGGATAACCGGTATTATTTATTTTGTTGAGCCTATCTATAACGGAAAAACACCGGAATGGGGTGACTTGGATCCGGCTACAAAAAAGCTCACAGGCAATTATGGTTCCAAATACACAGGAGCGGTTACCAAAAAAGAGTCACTCATAACTGAAGAAAATGGTTTTGTTAATATAGGCTATTTCAAAGGAAGTCCTTTTGGAGCAATCGAACAAAGAGACAGGGAACATCAGAAAAGACTGGGACTTTTATAAATTAAATTCACTGCGCAGAATAATTGCGCAGTGGTTTTGAAATCTTTGTAAAGAAATAAGAAAGTTCCTTGAAATTAAAATATCAAACAAGTCCTGTTGCGTGTTTCTGAATAGCACCATTGTAGGAAACGTTGCCTTAGGGTATTATGTTTTTCTATGCAACTTGATTTGGAGGTTAGGGCAGTTTTCCAAAAAACGGTCACACATCTATGGGTTGTGGGTTCGAATCCCACTCTGTTTAGGCAGATAGTTCAATCTGGATAGAACAATAGAAGTTACGTAGGTTCGAATCCTACACCGAATTTGATCGGTTTGACAGCGGTTGTCCCTTCGCAGGCTCAAAATCTGCAAGTAAGAGAGGCATCACTCTTAAAAAGATGCTCAAAAAAGAAAGAGAGCCTGTCTCTATCAGCAAAGACTAAATGCAATGTCTGGTCTTTTGCACTTTTGACAGGACCTGTGAGCGCAGTAGCGGCTTTGGAATATTGGTTTTTCTTTTAGGTTTGATAAACAATTTCGTCATGGTACTTTTTTGTTTAAAAATAGCCGGAAACAAATTCCGATTAGAAAAAGACAAACCAGCGCTCCCGTTCAGAAGAAAGGATGGAAAAGGTTCTCTTTTTATTAGATGTTGAATATTAAAAAATATAAAAAAATGATTAGAAAAGTACGTATCAATGCCTACCAGGTTGGTTTGGTATTTGAAAACAAGAAATTGGTAGATGTTTTGGAAGAAGGCAGCTCCTGGCTGTTTGGAAACAAAGAATTGATGGTTTTTGAAAAAAAGCAATCTTTTGTAGCTCCAGTTGAATTGAACATCTTATTGCAAAATGAAGCCTTAGCTTCTTTGTTGGAAATTGTCGAAGTTGCTGATAATGAAATTGCGTTGTATTATGCAAACGGCATCTTTAAGGAAGTTTTGCTTACTGGAAGATATGCTTTCTGGAAAGGTTATGCACAAAACGAATTTGTAAAAGCAGATTTGTCAAAAGTGTATATTACAGAACAGATTCCATTGGCTTTACTGGATAATATTAAGTTAAGGACTTATGTAAGACGTTTTAACGTAGCCAGTTATGAAAAAGGACTATTATTCGTTAATGGTACTTTTGTCAAAGAAGTGACAGCAGGAGCTTATTATTTCTGGAGCAATGCTGTTGCGGTCGAAATTAAGACTATTGATACAAGACAGCAACAATTGGAAATTTCCGGACAAGAGTTACTGACAAAAGACAAAGCCGGCTTACGAATCAATTTCTTTGTGAGCTACCAAATAGCTGATATTTACAAGGCTTTGATTAACAATAAAGATTTTGAAAAGCAATTGTATGTGTTGATGCAACTGGCATTGAGAGCTTTCATTGGTAATTTGACATTGGATGAATTGTTGAACAGGAAAGATGCAATTGCAAAGGAAATTTTGGAAAATGTTGAGGTAAAGATTAAAAACTTAGGTTTGGTCGTTTCAGATGCAGGCATCAGAGATGTTATTTTACCAGGAGATATGAAGGAAATCATGAATCAGGTATTGGTTGCTGAGAAAAAAGCGCAGGCCAACAGTATTATGAGACGTGAGGAAACGGCTTCTACCAGAAGTTTGCTGAATACGGCAAAATTAATGGAAGAAAATGAAATGTTATGGAAATTGAAAGAGATGGAATATGTCGAAAAAATCGCAGATAGAATTGGTGAGATTACTATTTCTGGTGGAGGCAATGTCATCAATCAATTGAAAGATATTTTCTTGAAATAAGCAACAGCCACAGATGTAAGAATCTGCGGCTGTTTTTGCTTATTATTATTTCTTCAATTCCAGCCATCTATCATACGACAAAACTCCTAATTCAGGCTGACCGTTTCCTTCCAGAAGCGATATGAATTCCAATTGGTTTCCGTCAGGGTCATTGAAATAAATAGCCAGTGCCGGCATCCAGGCAAAAACCATAGGTTCTGATGAGCCGTTTTTGAGGAAATTATAAGGCTGGAGCTGGTTGTTCTTTAAAAAGCCCTCCGACTGTTGTAATATAAATTCAATATCACAGGTAAAAGCAAAATGTCGTGTTTGTAAAGATTCCTTTTGTTCCCATAGTCCCAGCATGGCTTTTTTTCCTTCACCAATCCAAAGGAAGGCTATGGGTCTGGTTTCATCATAATGAGCCAATTGTAATCCCAGTGTTTCGGTATAAAATTGGACTGCTTTTGTCAGGTCACTGACTTGAATATGGGTTTCGTATAGTCCGGTTATCATAAGAATAGTAATTTAATAGATAACTAAAATTAGCCATTCTTCCGGGCGTAGAATGAGCTTTGCTATAATAAAAGTTTATAGGACTATTGACATTAAATAATTAGAATTATTGGTTTTGGATTATTTTTAAAGCTTCATCCAGTGCTTTACCGGCAGGTATTTTAATATCAGGAATAACACCATGCCAATCGTCTGTTTTTGTTCCGACATTGTAATATAATTTACTTGAAATGGTAATGGGTAGTTGGGTATTAGGAAGCTGATGTGATACTATATCACCATAGCTGACGACCAATCCACCGGTTTCTTCTCCAATAATCTTCCCTCTTTTATAATTGCTGAAACATTGGGCAAAATCGGCAGCAGATGAAAAGGTCTGGGCGCTGGTCAACAGATACACTTTGCCGTTAAATCGCAACGAATTTTCACGGATTGGAATTTCTTCATATACAATTGTATCGTAAATTCCTTCTGCCTTTTTTAAGGTGGCTAAATCTTCTGATGTAAGGATTTTTCCATTTCTTTCATGTGTGCGAATTCGTTCTTTGATTAATCGGCTATTTTTTCCAATCACGCGATCATATTGCTTATAAGGTTGGTTCATGAAAAATTGAAACAGTTCGTCGCCTACATCCGAATCGCCTCCAAGATTGTTTCGGATATCAATAATCAGGTTTTCAATTTTTTTATCTTTTATTTCTGTAAAAGCCTGTTTGCAGAATTCTGAAAAACCATCCCAATCAAAAATCTGAAAACTGATGATAGCTGTACTTTTTTCAGGAATTAGTTTCAAAGTATAATTTTCAGTATCCTTAGTGTCTTCATTTCCACTATTTTCTTGTTTCAGGTTTCTCTGTTTTTCATAATCCTGATAAGGAACGCCTTTTACGGTTATTTTTTGCTTTTTTCCATTGAGCTTATAGGTAATGTTATAAATTCCTTTGGCATTATAAAGATAATCGAGATAGAAAAAGAATGAATTGGCACCGTATTCGGCTTTAAACTCATCACGCTCTCCAGTATTTAATGCTATAATATCTTTTATAATTTTTTCAGATGAAATACTATTAATACTGATAATCTCTGAGTCCTTAGGAATTTCGTTTTTTATTGTAGTATAGGGTTTTCCCGTAATGATATATGGTTTTTGTGGTGATAGAGTAAATTCATAGAGCAGAAGCGAAGGATTTGTTTTAAGGTATGAATTCAAAGGAATATCTATTCCTGTATGTCCATCATCCAACCTGGAAATAATCTTTATGAAGGCTAGATAAAAATCTACTTCATTAAGATTGGTATTTAGACCCTTTTTTAGTTGTTGAATGTCTTTTTGAAATTTCTTTTTCGGATAACTGTAATAAGGATTAGGATGTGTTTCTTCAATATATTGTACCAATGAATCAACATCGGCTTTCATTTGCTGAGGAGTATATGTTTTTTGACTATATACACTCAGACAATTCAGCAATAGTAGCAGTGAAGTTAATTTCTTCATTTAAAAATAGTTGGGCATGATTAGGCGACTGCAAAGTGACACAACAATAGGCTAAGATAAATTATTTAAAACAAAAAACCGCAAACTGGAAATTTGCGGTTGTATTATTTTTAAGCATCTCTGTATATTTTATCATACAAATCCTGGTATTTTTCTTTGACGTTTTTACGTTTTAATTTTAAAGTAGGAGTGAGTTCTCCTCCGTCAATTGACCAAACTTCCGGTGTCAGTTCAAATCGCTTTATCATTTCCCAGTGTCCGAATTTTTTGTTGATATCATCCACTTCTTCCTGAAAACGTTTCTTGACTTCTTCATTGGCAACAATCTCTTTGTTTGTGGAGCCAATAGACAATCCTTTTTTAGCAGCCCATTGTTTTACGAAGTCAAAATCAGGCTGTATGAAAGCGCCCGGCATTTTTTCACTATCCCCAATAACCATAATTTCCCCAATAAAACGGGACTGTTTCATTGCATTTTCAATTAATTGGGGTGCGATGTATTTTCCTCCTGAGGTCTTGAACATTTCTTTTTTCCTGTCGGTAATTTTCAGGAAACCGTCTTTATCAATCAATCCAATATCGCCTGTATAGAAGTAGCCGTCTTTGACTGCCTCGGCAGTTTTCTCCGGGTCTTTATAATAGCCCATCATTACGTTTGGACCTTTACAAAGGATTTCACCGTCTTCTGCAATCTTGACTTCCACATTGTCAATCACTTTACCTACGGTTCCTATTTTGAATCCGTGGTTACGCATATCGTTTACAGCAATTACAGGAGAAGTTTCGGTTAGTCCATAACCTTCCATAACAGGAATTTGTGCAGCAGCAAAAACTCTTGCCAGCCTTGGTTGTAATGCAGCACTACCGGAAACCATCAGTTCAAGATTGTTACCCAGACCTTCTTTCCACTTACTGAAAATCAGTTTTCTGGCAATTCCCAATTGGAATTCATACCACCAGCCATTTTTTCCGTAAGGCTCAAATTTCAGTCCAAGCTCAATAGCCCAGAAAAATAGCTTTTTCTTGATTCCGGTAAGTTCGGCACCTTTGGCATAAATCTTATCATATACTTTTTCTAAAAGTCTTGGGACAGCTGTCATAACATGCGGTCTCGTTTCTTTCAGGTTATCGCTTAATTTGTCAATCGATTCGGCAAAATAAATTCCCACACCATAATACTGGTAGAGATATACAACCATTCTTTCAAAAATATGACAGATAGGAAGGAAACTCAACGCTTTACTTTTTCCGGCTTGAAACGGAATTCTTTTTTCGCTTCCCAATACGTTGGAAACAATATTTTTATGAGATAGCATTACACCTTTCGGTCTTCCGGTAGTTCCTGAAGTATAGATGATTGTTGCCAGGTCTTCAGTGGTTACGGTTTCTTTTCTGGCTTCGACTTCACTCTGATTGCTTTCGTCTTTACCTAATTCCAGTAATTCTGTCCAGTTTTTGCATCCGGAGATGGTGTTGAAGCAGAAAACTTCTTTTAGATTGGGAACGTTATTTTTAATTGCATTTACTTTCTTCAGGACTTCTTCATCAGAAACGATACAGTAAATAGAACCGGAATGATTCAGGATATACTCATAATCTTCTTCAGAAATAGTAGGATATATAGGAACATTTTGCGCTCCGGTTTGCAGAATCCCAATGTCTACAATATGCCATTCGGTTCTGTTGTTTGATGAAATGACCGCAATCTTATCATCTTTTTGTACTCCCATTCTCAAAAGGGCTCTTGAAATGGCGTTTGCTTTTGAAATATATTCGTCAGTAGAAGTCTTCACCCATTCTCCATCATACTTTGTAACCAACGAATCGGGAATGCTGTATTTTTCCTGTTGATGGTAAGGAAAATCAAACAAGCGTGTTATTTTGTTCATTGAGGTAAATTTTATCTGCAAATTATAAAAAATATATTAAGAATGCCAATATTTTCAAATAGTGATATACTATTTTAATATAAGTTTAGTAATACGTCTTTATAAAGCATGTTATTTAGTTATTTTCTTCTTAAAATTAGAATTGTGCTATTTTTTGACAGAATAATGCTATAATTCGTAATTAGTAATACTCAAATTTGATAAAACTAAAAATATTAAATTATGAGCGATATTCTAAAAAGACCCCAGTTTAAAGAAAGATATGATAATTATATCGGAGGAAAATTTGTACCTCCGGTGAATGGAAAATACTTCGACAATGTTTCCCCGATTGACGGAAAAGTATTTGCACAGGCAGCACGCTCCAGCAAAGAAGATGTTGAATTGGCTTTGGACGCGGCCCATGAAGCGTTTAAGTCGTGGAGCAAGACTTCGCCTACCTACAGGAGCAATCTGCTTATGAAAATTGCCCAGGTTATAGAAGACAATTTAGAATATCTGGCTATTGTTGAAACAATTGATAATGGAAAAGCTGTCAGAGAAACATTAGCGGCAGATTTGCCTTTGGTTGTGGACCATTTCAGATACTTTGCAGGAGTAATCCGAGGAGATGAAGGTACGATTGCAGAGCATGATGAAAATACCGTTAGTATTGTACTGCATGAGCCTATTGGTGTCGTGGGACAGATTATTCCGTGGAATTTTCCGCTTTTGATGGCAACCTGGAAAATAGCTCCGGCTCTCGCTGCTGGTTGTTGTACGGTTGTAAAACCGGCAGAACAGACTCCGGTTTCAATCATGGTTTTAATGGAACTGATAGGTGATATTTTACCTCCCGGCGTATTGAATATTGTTAACGGCTACGGAATCGAAGTCGGAAAACCATTGGCAACATCTTCAAGGATTTCTAAAGTAGCCTTTACGGGAAGTACCACTTCGGGAAGATTGATCATGCAATATGCAGCTGAAAACATTATTCCTTCCACTATGGAATTAGGAGGGAAATCGCCTAATATTTTCTTTAAATCGGTAGCTGATGCAGACGACGAGTTTTTTGACAAAGCCATCGAAGGCGCCGTTTTATTTGCTTTAAATCAGGGTGAAGTATGTACCTGTCCGTCAAGAATGCTAATCCACGAAGACATTTATGACAAATTCATTGCTAAAGTAATTGAACGTACCAAAGCAATTAAAACCCTGCATCCTTTGGATAAGTCTTGTATGATGGGAGCGCAAACTTCCAATGAGCAATACCAAAAAATACAGTCCTATCTGAAAATAGGAAAAGAAGAAGGAGCCGAAGTACTGTTAGGAGGTGAAATAAATCGTTTGGAAGGTGATTTGGAAGGTGGATTTTATATTGAGCCTACAATTTTCAAAGGACATAACAAGATGCGTATTTTTCAGGAAGAAATTTTTGGTCCGGTAGTTTGCGTGACTACATTCAAGACGGTTGAAGAAGCCATAGAAATAGCAAACGATACCTTGTATGGATTAGGAGCAGGAGTCTGGACCCGCGATGCCCATGAGTTGTATCAGGTTCCGAGGGCTATTCAGGCAGGGCGTGTATGGGTAAACCAATACCATTCTTATCCGGCTCATGCTCCGTTTGGCGGTTATAAAAAATCAGGCTTCGGACGCGAAAACCATAAAATGATGCTCGACCATTACAGAAGCACTAAAAACATGCTGATTTCTTACGACAAAAAGAAATTAGGATTCTTTTAATATTTAATTGTTGGCACCGCATTTTAAATGCGGTGTTTTTATTCTCCAAAAAATAAAAATATATACTATGGCAAATATGAAAGCAGCCCGCTGGCATGCGGCTAAAGATATCCGGGTAGAAGAAACAACAGTGCCGTCACCCGGAAAGAATCAGGTACAGATAGAAGTACAATTTGCGGGAATTTGTGGTTCCGACCTCCATGAATATACACACGGACCAATGTTGATTCCTTTTGATAAGCCTTATCCGCTTAACGGACATCAGGGAGTGACAACATTGGGGCATGAGTTTGCGGGAATCGTAAACGAAGTGGGCGAAAATGTGAAGAACATAAAAAAAGGTGACAGGGTTGTAGTTGAGCCTATTTTTAAAAATCCCGAAAGTCCTTTTATAGCGAATGGACAGTATAATCTTTCAGAACCACTCGGATTTGTTGGATTGACTTCTAATGGAGGTTTTGCAAAATATACGGTTGTCGAGGATTATATGGTGCATAAAATTCCGGATTCTATGAGTTTTGAGCAGGGAGCATTAGTAGAACCTGCGGCCGTGGCGGTTTATGCGGTTTTGCAAAGCGGTCTTAAAATAGGGCAGTCCTGTGTTATTTTTGGAGCAGGACCTATTGGCCTTTTATGTGTGCAGGCGGCAATTGCGGCAGGAGCAACAACGGTTGTAGTAGTTGATGTAGCTGAAAAACGTTTGGAAAAAGCACTTTCTATAGGAGCCAGTTACGTTATTAACGGAAAAAGCGAAAATATTCCGCAGCAAGTAAGAGACCTGACAAATGGAGGTGCCGATATTTTTCTGGATGCGGCAGGTGTACAGGCAACATTTGACGCCGGACTGGCCAGTTTGAAAAACGGGGGAACGGCTGTTTTGGTTGCTTTGTTTGGAAAACCGGTAAGCCATGATGCCTTTACGCAGGTTGTCCGAGAAATTACTATTAAAGGAATTATCGCCTACAGAAATATTTTCCCGGAAGTAATAAATCTTATTGCTACCGGAAGGATGCCGGTTGAAAAATTAGTAACCAGTAAAATAAAACTCGACAATATAGTGAAAGATGGTTTTGAAGCTCTTGTGACCAATCCATCCGAAGTAAAAATATTAGTTGACATTAATAATTAACTTAGTAAATGAGCTTTTCTGTTTTGGAGAGCTCATTTTTTAATCAGTTATGGCTACAAAAAGAGTACTGGCTACCGAAAAAGCCAAAGAAGTAATAGCACGGCTAAAAACAGAATATGGTGAATTGATTTTTCATCAAAGCGGAGGCTGTTGTGAAGGTTCCTATCCGCATTGTTTTGAAAAAGGCGGTTTTTTGATTGGTTCAAACGATGTGTGTATCGGAGAAATTGAAGGTTGTAAGTTTTATATGGCTGGTGACCAGTTTGAATATTGGAAACATACCCAACTCACTTTGGATGCCATGGAAGGTAGGGCGGCCAGTTTTTCCCTTGAATCCGTTTTGGATGTCGGCTTTTTTATCCATTCCCGATTGTATACAGAAGAAGAAGCCAAAGATTTGGAGCCCGTAGAACGGTTTAATTAACGGTAAGTTTTTGATATTGTTTTGGGGTAATTCCTTCGTGTTTTTTGAACAGGCGTATGAAGTAATTGCTGTCTTCAAAACCCAGTTCATACGAAACTTCATTTACATGGATATTCTGCCCGCTTAAAAGGGCTTTTGCCATTTTTATTTTTTCCTGGAGGATAAATTCAACAGGAGTGATTCCCAGTTCTCTTTTGAAAAAACGATGGAAGGCAGTTGTACTCATACAGGCTACATCCGATAGTTTTTTCATATTGATATTGTTATTGATATTTGCCTTGATGTAGGCTATAATGGGAGAAAGTGTCGGATTGGAATCTGTAAGAGTGTTGTCATGGGCTCCTTTTTGGGTCTGTAGCTGTATGATTTGAATCAGCATTTCCTGTAAGGTCAAATCGGCTATAATGTCTTTGGTTACAGAATTGCTTAGGCAAACTTTAATCAGTTTTTGTATGGAAGCTGCCAATTCTATATTGTTATAGAAAAAATAATTATTGGCATTTAGCTGCCAGTATTCATCCTGACCTTTAGGATATTTTTCATTAAGCAGATTTAATATTTCGCTGATTTTGGAATGATCTAAAGCGAGGGCAAGGCATTGGGTTGGATTTTGTTTGGAAGCTTCAGGAAAATCAATTTTCATCTCTACATTGGAGGGAACAATAACGGTTTCACCCGGAAGATAATCAAATCCTTCCTTATCTAACAGATGCATTACCTTTTTGCCTCTCAACATGCTGGTCACAACCAAATCATTAAATTTTAAAGGAACCAGCTGTGCTTCCTGATAAGTTTCAAACAAATTCAGTTCACAATGATTCAAAGTATGTATTGTCCGGTTTTCAACCAGTGTCTTTAAAGAATTTTCTTTGGAAAGTTCGGGAGCATTGAGAATTATTCCATTTTTTAAAGCCATAACCATCAAAAAGTTTTAAAAAGTAATGACTTCACTTTATAAGAAAAGTCATTCCTATAAAAGTAAAGATTTTTTTTCTTCGGGCAATGAATATTAACGTTTTTGCTGACGGTTGCGTGAACTTTTTAAAATATTTTCAATCATAAAAACAATCCCGATTCCAAAAGTATAGGCAAGAATATCGCTCCATAAAAATCCTTGCCCTAATATAAGACGACCTAAAGTGGTAGCACGGATACTGACTATCCAATCGGCCTGATACAATTGCAACGTCTCTATAATATAACAAACCAAAAGTGAAATTAAAACCGTTGTTTTGGTTCTGGCTTTTGGAAAATGAAACCGTACCAGAAAGTATATCATGATGGCATAAAGCATGTCGCCTATAAACAGGGGAATCGTTTTTATGAATCGGGATAACAGTCCCAGAACGATTGTTCCTGACAAGAGTAAAAAGTATAATAACCGGGATTGTCTTTTCATACTGTAATTTCTGCCCTCTAAAATACAGTGTTTTTACTTAATAAAAACAGGGAATAGCCTTATAGTCAGTAAAATAACTGTTTTTACATTTGGTTTATGCGTAAGCCGAAAAGCAAAAAGAGTAGGCATTATATAAATAGAATCAGTATGGGAATGTTATTTTACTTAGCAATGGGCTGGTGTGGTACAAAGTTTCCGGGTTGGTGGCGTTTTCCAGTGCCTCCGCATCCAGACCCTGAACCTTGGAGAGATTTTTCTGTTTTGTCAGTAATCGGAATAATTGCAGGCGGAGCAGGTGGGTCATTGTTCCATGATGCAATTACACAAAATGCACTGTTTACCGGTCAGGAAATGATTGCTTCAGGAATGTTTGCCTTTGCCGCTTCGGGTATAGTTACCGGAATCGGGTCTGTAATGATGAAAGGGAAACGATAAAAACAAAGAATCCTTTCCACGGGGAAAGGATTCTTCTGTTTAAAATCAGATTTTATTTTCAATCCATTTTCTTGCATTCACAAAGGCTTCATGCCAAGGCGAAACTTCATCGTTTCTGCCCTCCGGATAATTTGCCCAGTTCCATTGGAAAGTAGAACGTTCAATATGCGGCATCATAGCCAGGTGTCTTCCGGTTTTGTCGCATAACATGGCAATATTAAAGAAAGAACCGTTAGGATTAGCCGGGTAATTTTCATAACCATATTTTCCAACAACATTGTATTTGTCTTCAGTATAAGGCAAATCAAATTTTCCTTCACCATGCGAAATCCAAACTCCTAAAGTGCTTCCGGCTAATGTGCTTAACATTACGGAATTATTTTCTAAAACGCTCACAGATGTAAAGGCACTTTCGTGCTTGTGAGAGTCGTTATGTCTTAATTTTCCATGTACTTCATGTTCCGGGTTGATTAATTCCAATTCCATAAACAATTGAGCCCCGTTACAGATTCCAACAGACAGCGTGTCTTCTCTTTTAAAGAAATTATCCAAAGCTGTTTTTGCCTTTTCATTGTATAAAAATGCACCGGCCCAACCTTTGGCAGAACCTAAAACATCGGAGTTGGAAAAACCTCCAACAGCCCCAATGAATTGGATGTCTTCGAGAGTTTCACGGCCCGAAATCAAGTCGGTCATGTGGACATCTTTTACATCAAAACCAGCTAAATACATAGCATTGGCCATTTCACGCTCAGAATTACTTCCTTTTTCGCGTATGATAGCGGCTTTTGGTCTTGGTTTTGAAGCGTCAATTACCGGTTTTTTTCCTGTAAAATGTTCAGGGAACTTAAATTGCAAAGGCTGTTTTTTATAGTTTTCAAAACGTTCTTTTGCTTTCAGTTCTCCCGACTGTTTTTTGTCTAACAGATATGAAGTCTTGTACCATGTGTCACGTGCTTCAGCCACATCTACAGATAGATTTTGGCTTCCGTTTTTGATAGTTACGGTGTTGCCATCTTTTACTTTTCCAATATTGAAGAAAGAAATATTATTTTGCGCCAATACAGTTTCAACAGAAGCATCTGCCTGGAAAACAATTCCAATGTTTTCAGAGAATAGAACTTTTACAGTATCATTTTCATTCAGATTGCTCAGGTCGAAATCAGCTGCCAGATTCACATCTGCAAAACACATTTCCAGTAAAGTAGTAATTAATCCACCACTTCCAATATCGTGTCCGGCCTGGATTTTTCCTTCCTTAATCAGGTCTTGCAAGACATTAAAAGTAGTCTTGAAATTGGCTGCATTTTTGATTGTAGGAACATCGTTTCCTATTCTGTTTAAAACCTGTGCAAAAGATGAACCTCCCAATTTGAAAGCATCTTCTGAAAGGTTGATATAATAGATATTGCCACCGTCTTTTTTCAAAACTGGCTCAACCACTTTTCGGATATCGGTACAATTACCTGCTGCCGAAATAATTACCGTTCCGGGAGCAATAACATCTCCGTTAGGGTATTTCTGCTTCATTGAAAGTGAGTCCTTTCCTGTTGGGATGTTGATACCCAATTCTATTGCAAAATCAGAACACCCTTGAACGGCTTCATATAATCTTGCATCTTCACCTTCATTTTTACAGGCCCACATCCAGTTGGCAGAAAGTGAAACTCCTTTTAAGCCGTCTTTTATTGGTGCCCAGATAATGTTAGACAATGCTTCTGCAATTGCCGTGCGGCTTCCTGCAGCAGGGTCAATTAAGGAGGCAACAGGAGAATGGCCTACGGTGGTTGCGATTCCTTCTTTTCCTAAATAATCCAGAGCCATAACCCCAACATTATTCAGAGGCAATTGCAATGGTCCGGCACATTGTTGTTTGGCAACTTTTCCGCCAACACAACGGTCTACTTTATTGGTAAGCCAGTCTTTACAAGCCACAGCTTCCAATTGCAAGACCTGGTTCAGATAATTTTTAAAATTTTCCTGAGTATACTCTAATTCGGTATAGTTTCGATTTACAGTAGTGTCGGTCATTACCATTTTAGGTGAGCTTCCAAACATATCTTCCAAAGCAAAATCCATTGGTTTTGCTCCTGTCGTTTTTGACTCAAAAGTAAATCTGTGGTTTCCGGTTACATCACCTACCTGATACATAGGAGAACGCTCACGGTCTGCTATTCTTTGTAAAGTATCGATATCTTTTTGGCTAATAACCAATCCCATTCTTTCCTGAGATTCATTTCCAATGATTTCCTTGGCAGAAAGTGTAGGGTCGCCTACAGGAAGTTTATCCAAATCAATCAAGCCTCCTGTCTCTTCAACCAATTCCGAAAGACAGTTTAAATGGCCTCCGGCTCCATGGTCATGGATGGAAACTATAGGATTCGCATCACTTTCTACAAGGCCACGGATAGCATTTGCAGCACGTTTCTGCATTTCCGGATTGGAACGCTGTATGGCATTCAACTCGATTCCGGAACTGAAAGCACCGGTATCTGCAGAAGAAACTGCAGCACCGCCCATACCAATTCTGTAATTTTCACCACCCAGTATAACGATTTTATCGCCGGTTTTTGGCTTTTGCTTGATAGCCTGGTCTTGTTTTCCATAACCAATTCCTCCGGCTAGCATGATGACTTTGTCGTAACCAAGTTTTCGGTTATCTTCAACTTCAGCCCTGCCAGAGTTCAAAACTCTGGCAGGGTTATTTTCTTCTTCGTGTTCAAATGTCAGGACTGAACCCGTAATTAACGGCTGTCCGAATTTATTCCCAAAATCAGAAGCTCCGTTTGAAGCCTTGATTAGGATATCCATTGGCGTTTGGTACAGCCATTTTCTTTCTTCCATTGCTTTTTCCCATGGACGGTTTTCTTCCAGTCGGGAATAGGAGGTCATGTATACCGCTGTTCCTGCCAAAGGCAAAGAACCCTGCCCGCCAGCCAGACGGTCACGGATTTCTCCTCCGGAACCGGTTGCCGCACCGTTGAAAGGCTCAACAGTTGTCGGGAAGTTATGTGTTTCCGCTTTAAGCGAAATAACAGAATCAAAATCTTTTGTTTCGTAAAAATCAGGCTTGTCTGCGGATTTAGGTGCGAATTGTTGCACTTTTGGTCCTTTTAAGAAAGCTACATTGTCTTTATAAGCCGAAACAATATCATTCGGATTTTCAGCAGATGTTTTCTTAATCAATTTAAATAGGGAAGAAGGTTTTTCTTCTCCATCAATGATAAAGGTTCCGTTGAATATTTTATGGCGGCAGTGTTCTGAATTCACTTGTGAGAATCCAAATACTTCAGAGTCGGTTAGTTTTCTGCCTAGTTTTTTGGATAAATTTTCCAAATAGTCAACTTCTTCTTTGCTTAATGCCAGTCCTTCTTTTGTATTGAAGCCTGCAATATCTTCAATTTCAAGGATAGGTTCCGGCTGTATATTTATGCTATATATTTCTTGTCCTAATTCGGAATACTTCTGAGAAAGCATCGGATCAAAATCAGAAAAATCAGTAGTGACTTTTTTAAATTCCTCAATACGGATAATGCCTTCAATTCCCATATTCTGAGTAATTTCCACAGCATTCGTACTCCAAGGAGTAATCATAGCAGCTCGTGGCCCAACAAAAAAATCCGCTAGTACGGATTTTTCTATTTTATGGGTGTTGCCAAAAAGCCAGTTTAATTTTGAAATGTCTTGAGCAGAAAGTTCGTTTTGCGTCTGAACGGCAAAAACGGTATTGCTTTCGTTTCCGAAGAAATGAATCATTAGTTCTTATATTTAGTTGTTGTTGTGGCGCAAATTTAGTTCAAAAAGTCCTAAAGTCAAAAGCCTTACGCCAAAAGTTCGTAAACAATCTCTGTTAATAAAAAAGACTGTCTTCCGACAGCCTTTTTCGCATTATTTTTTGGTGTTATTTCTTTCTTTTCAGCATGATTTCCATACTTTTAAATTCTTTGCCGTCAGGAGTCATGTCATACATTTCCATTTTTTGGGTGTTAGGGTCAATAACGGTAATAACCTCACGAACTTTTTTAGTTTTTTTAGTCATCGGGTCTGTAACTTCACCTTCCATTTTAATTGTTTTTGAAGCCTCGTCATAATTTCCTTTCATGACCATAATCCCTGTTCCCATATTGTCAATCCATGTTGAAACGTATTGTTTGGCGGCATTATCGTAAGCTAAAGTACTGCGTCCTTCAAAAGGTTGTCCCATCATGTTTCCGGTATGCACCGATTCCTGATAAAGACCGTTTAATATCATTTTGGTATTGGCAGTAGTATTGCTTTTGTGTGGCAACCTATCGTCAGGTCCCATCCAGAACGTAATTTCTTCGTCCCAGGTTCCTACGTCAGCAGCCATTTTTTTATGCATTTCGCCCGGTGTCATGTATTCCTGCCAGGCTTTTTGCATGGCAATCGAATCCATTGGTTCAGACTTTACGGTTTCTGTTGGAACAGAATCTTTTGGTACTGTTGTTGTCGTTTCAACCTTGACTTCTTTTTTACAGGCCGTCAGGCACAGAAGCAAAGCACCCAGATAAATGTAGTTTGTTTTCATAATTGTATTGATTTTGTTTGATTCGCATAAAATTATGAAAAAAAATAATTTAATCGTATTTTTAATGATGGTTTTTCAAAAATGATTAGCGTTCTTCAAAAGTAATAGATTCATAAGCGCCAAGGTCCGGACTTGCCGTATTTCTTGCTGTTCCTTTGATGTCGTTAGGAACCTGAGCAGCAACACCAGGGTCTCCAAAACCATTTGCACTCGAGTCTTCACCAATCATCAGCTTGTTTTTGTTGATGTCCATGAAGTTCGGATTTCCATTTCGGATGATATTTGTATTATCATTCACAAAAGAATAGATATTATTGGTCGTATTGATAGAATTGCTAAGCTTGATTTGGCACTTCGTAAATGTAGCATTGAAATTATCGGTACCTTCTTTTTTGTTAAGCAACAATCCGGATTGGTTGGAACTGAAAATAATGCAGTTCTTAAAGCTGGCTTCCAATGGTTGTACTTCAGGTGTTGCTCCCTGTATGTAATTGTCAAGTGCAACAGCATACTTTCTGGAACCCGACCAGTTGTTATTGAATGTACAATGTTTGAAGTCATATTTTCCACCATAGCTGCCTACAAAGCTCGAAGAGCCACCCCAATTGATAACTACATTTTCACCCTCAACATATCCTGTTTGTGCCAGAATTCCCGCATTAGATGAGTTGTAAATCTGTACATTCTTTAATTTTAAGTCAGGAGTAGGGTTGTTTATTCCTGAATTTCCGGAAACCAGAATCCCAACAGTTGCATTTTTGATGGTAAGGTTGGTAAATTCATGACCTGTACTTCCTTGGGTAAGCCAGATAGCCAGCCATTGTCCGGGTGAGTCAGAAAAGGCCGGTTCTAATCGGTCACCTTCAAAGATAACTTCATTCTCCAGTTGGTCTGTAAACGATTGGCTTCCGTTTATTTTGATTGAACTGCCATTATATGCAATCAGGGCAGAGCCGGAGTGAAAATGCACCCGTGTGCCTGGATCTATTGTGAGCGTTTCATTAGCTGGAACCCCGGCGTAGCCGTAAATAACATAAGGTTTGTCTTTAGTCCAGTGCCTTTCAGTATCATCAAGGAAAAAGCCTCGTCCTGTTATTGGGTTTCCTTCTTCATCGACTCCTATAGGAATCTGTTCGTAATTGCCTTCATTATCACGGTTAGGATAGAGAAAAATGGCATCTTTTACCAAAGTAACCAATTGGACTTTTTGCTGTTTAGTTCCGTTGTCAAATAGAATCTGGTCTGTATAAAGATATTCTGCATCCGGATTGGCAAAGTCATTGTAGTTTATGGTCGTCTCTATGAAAATAAACAAACTGTCTTTAGCCAGAAGTTCTACATTATTGAAAATTTTACCTCCGGTTCCCTGCATTCCGTCTACCATCATTCGGTATTTTGAATTCATTCCTTTTGCAAGCTGTATGGTTGGGATGCTAATGTCTTTATCACTGCGGTTGTATACTTTTAAGGTATAAGTACTGGAGCCGATGTTCGTAAAAACAGTATCGAGAAAAACCGTATCTTTTGAAAATCCAAGATTACCGCTGCTAGGCTCAAAATCAAAATCTTTTCGACAAGAAGTCAGTGAAATAACAGCAATTATGAATAAAAATATAAAGGTATTGCGCATCGGTTTGAATTTTGGTAAAAATAGTAAAAATCTGATTTGTCAGACAGGTTAATTTTTTAAATTGAGTTATGTCTTGCATCAGTAAACTCAAAAATGTTAAAATTAGTATGTGTCTTTTAACTTTTCTGACAATAATCAACTGCTGTGTTCCGTATTAATTTCCTTAATTTTGGAAAAACAAATTTTAATAATGGCTTTCGATAGAAATACAATGCTTGAAAACTGCAAGAAATGGTGTGAAAATACCCTGATGCAGACTTTAGAAATAGAATTTATTGATGCCGGAGAAGGTTATTTAAAAGCCCAGATGCCGGTTAATCCAAGAGTCCACCAGCCAATGGGACTACTTCACGGCGGTGCTTCTGTTGCCCTTGCAGAAAGTGTAGGAAGTGCGGCTTCACTTATGTTTATTAATCCGGAAACTCATGAAGTTCGCGGTATTGAAATTTCAGCAAACCATGTCAAAAGTAAACGGGCGGGTATGGTATACGGAACGGCAAAAATTATCCATAAAGGACGGATGGTACATCTTTGGGAAATCAGGATAACTGATGAAAATGATATGCTGATATCACTATGCAAGATTACCAATATTGTTTTGGAAAGAACAAAGAAATGATGTCAGGATTATACCAAAAAGCGGAAGAGCAGTTCAAAAAAAGACTTCCTTTCGTATTGTACTCCAAGCCCGGAGAAACTACTGTTGTCGGTATTTTTCAAAAGGATGCTTCTTTACACTTTACAACCGATTTTAAGGAAGAAGGATTTGTATTTGCCCCTTTTCAGGGTGAGCAATTTGTGCTGTTACCAAAAGAGAAATCGGATGTCTTTACGGAAGCATATACCCGAATCGCAATTGAAAATAACAATACAGTTTTTGGAGCAGATGTTGCAGCCAAAGAAAACTTTGAACAGTTGGTTCAGAATGGGGTAGATGCTATCTGCAAAGGCGATTTCAAAAAGGTTGTTCTGTCACGTAAAGAAACGGTTTCTCTAGAAAATGTCACTCCTTTTGAGTTGTTTAAAAAACTGCTTTCGGCTTATCCGGCAGCTTTTAAATATTGTTTTTTCCATCCGGAGATAGGGATGTGGCTTGGAGCAACTCCGGAGCAGTTATTAAAAGCTTCGGGAGACCGTATTAAAACTGTGGCGCTTGCCGGAACACAGGTGTATCATGAAGGAGAAATAAAATGGGAAATTAAAGAACAGGAAGAACAGGAATTTGTTACGGAATTTATTCTTGAAGGACTTGAAGATTATACAGCCGAAAAAAACAGTTCCAAACCTTATACTTTCAGGGCAGGAAATATTGTACATATCAAAACTGATATAGAAGCACGTTTGCATGACAGGCAGGATTTAGGAAAAATAATAAAAATGCTGCATCCGACTCCGGCTGTATGCGGGCTTCCAAAAGAAGCTTCCAAAAAATTTATACTTGAAAACGAAGGTTACGACCGCGAATATTATTCAGGGTTTTTAGGAGAACTGAATCGGGATTTCGCAAAAGATAAACCGGAGAATTCAGACTTATTCGTCAATCTCCGTTGTATGAAGCTACAAAATGAAAAAGCCCATTTATACATAGGCTGCGGGATTACAAAAGATAGTATTCCGGAGAAGGAGTTTATAGAAACTGTGAATAAGTCATTAACGCTGAAGAATATCCTTGGGTAATAATTATTCTTCGTATTTTTAAAAACAAACAAACACAAACAATGAAATTAGACATACTTTTTTTTGGTGCACATCCGGATGATGTTGAATTGGGCTGCGGTGCTACTATTGCTAAAGAAGTCTCGTTAGGAAAGAAGGTTGGTATTGTCGACCTGACCAGAGGAGAATTGGGAACACGGGGCACTGCTGAAATTCGTGATGAAGAGGCAAAAAATGCCGCTGCTGTTTTAGGGGTTGAAATACGTGAAAACCTTAAGATGCGTGACGGTTTTTTTATCAATGATGAAGCCCATCAGATGCAAGTCATTAAAATGATTCGAAAATACAGGCCCGAAATCGTAATCTGTAATGCTATTGATGACAGGCATATTGACCACGGCAAAGGCAGCAAATTGGTTTCTGATGCCTGCTTTTTATCCGGGCTGATTAAGATTGAAACCGAAATTGATGGTATAGCCCAGGCTGCCTGGAGACCTAAACTGGTATATCATTACATTCAATGGAAAGACCTTAAACCGGATTTTGTAGTTGATGTCAGCGGTTTTATGGATAAAAAAGTGGCTTCTCTGATGGAGTACAAATCCCAGTTTTATGACCCGAATTCCAATGAGCCTTCCACGCCAATAGCTACAAAAAACTTTAAAGATAGTATCTTATACCGTGCCCAGGATTTAGGAAGATTGATAAACTCGGAATATGCAGAAGGATTTACCGTAGAAAGATATTTGGCAGTCAATAGCTTAGGGGATTTGGTATAATTTTTTAGCTTTTTTGTTTGCAGGAATCAACTTTTGCAGTATATTTGCACTCGTTAAACAAATGGTGGTTGTAGCTCAGCTGGTTAGAGTATCGGTTTGTGGTGCCGAGGGTCGCCGGTTCGAACCCGGTCTGCCACCCATTTTTAAAGCCCTGGATTTTTCCAGGGCTTTTTTTATTTCTTCCCTTTGCTAATTAAAACTTAAATTGGCAGTGTCTGTGGTCATTATTTTCTAAATTAGAGAGAAAAAAGACCATGTCACAGCAAATAATTATAGGAAATCCGATTTCTTTCAAGTCCATCCGGGATTATATTTTTAATCATAAAGTCAATAAAGGTGATTGTATTGTGCTGAATCCGCTCAATTATAAAAGCTTGATTGAAGAGATAAAACATTCACACGAAGAAACAATTGAAATTCCAATCAATGTTTTTGGAGTACTGCTTGTTCAGGATGAAACGGACAGTGTGGAATTGGGAAAAATCCAGATTGTAAAAAACGAGAATCTCAATTCGTGATTCTTTTAAGAAAAAATAATCCGGTATTGTTATAAAATTTGATAAAAATGTTATATTTTGGCTATTATTATTCTATGGAATTGCATAAGCTCAAATTAGTATAACTTTTAAATTAAATTTTATGGGGACATTCTTGATTTCAAAAAGAAAAAATGACGAGTTTCAATTTGTACTGAAAGCCGGAAACGGAGAAGTCATATTGACAAGTGAAGGCTATTCAAGCAAAGCCGGATGTACGAACGGTATCGAATCAGTACGAAAAAATTCACAGGACGATTCTAAATTCGATAAAAAGGAAGCTTCAAATGGCAAATTATATTTTAACCTAAAAGCTACAAACGGACAGATTATTGGGTCAAGCCAGATGTATGCTTCTGCTTCAGGACGCGATAACGGAATCGAGTCTGTAAAAAAGAATGCGCCAGACGCAGATGTGAAAGAAGATTTGTAGTTCTAAAACTTAATAAATAAAAAAAGCTCCGATATCGGAGCTTTTTTTATTTATTTTCCATCCCTGTCAATAACAGGTCTTTCTTTTCGGTTTGCTAATTCCCAGGCAGTAACGAAAACGAGTTGGGCTCTTTTTTGCAGCAGGTCATACTCTATTTTGTCCGGCGTATCGGTTGCTTTGTGATAGTCTTCATGAACTCCGTTGAAATAGAATAGTGACGGAATTCCATTTTTTGCAAAGTTATAATGGTCGGAACGGTAATAGATTCGTTCCGGGTCATTCCTGTCGTTGTATTTATAGTCTAATTCCAGCTTGGTATATTCTTTATTTGCGTTTTCTGATATTTTATGCAAGTCTGTACTCAAACGGTCAGAACCTATCAGATAAACGTAGTTGCCGTTATCTTTATGTTTGTCATCACGACGACCAATCATATCAATGTTCAAATCGGCAATCGTATTTTTTAATGGAAACAGCGGATGCTCGACATAATATCTTGAACCGTGTAATCCATGCTCTTCACCGGTTACATGGAGAAATAGAATAGAGCGTTTTGGCCCGTGTCCGTCTTTCTTTGCCAGCATAAATGCTTTGGCAATCTCCAGCAAGGCAACAGTTCCGGAACCGTCATCGTCAGCACCATTATATACCTGTCCGTTTTTCATTCCTACGTGGTCGTAATGCGCAGAGATGACCAAAATTTCATCCGGTTTTTCAGAACCTTCAATAAACGCCCAGATATTTTCGGAATCGTTTAGTTTAGGACTGAACGCCCGTGACATAAATGCTGCAGGAACTTTTTGGTAAAAGTCGGTGGCTCCTTTTGGATAGGAAACACCTATTTTTTCATATTGGGAAATCAGGTATTTTCCAGCCTTTTTTTGGCCAGCTTCACCTGTGTTTCGACCTTCCATTTCATCTCCTGCAATGACATAGAGATTAGTCTTTAGGTCAGAAGCAGATATGGCTTCCATATATTTTGTTGGCTTGACTGAAGAACAGCTAACCAGGAATAACGAAAGCATAAAACCGGAAACAAACATTTTTTTCATCTTCAAATTTTTATAAAAATACGAATTTAATGTAAATTCCATAGGCTGTAGAGAAATAGTATTGTTGAAAAAATACTGATAAGGAACATGTTTATAAAAAACAATATAAAGCCCTTTAGTCTTGAAATGGCTTTGTGTTCTCCAAAAAAGTTGCTGTGGGCTCTAAAAAAGTAAAAAAACATATAGAACATGGCAGCAAGATTATAAAGGTTGGACAAGATGCTGCCATACGGGATCAGGTCCATAATCCAGTTAAAAAGCATTCCAATCGTTATAACAAGCAAAAGGAATGAGAAATAATGCAGGGTAAACACGCCACTGTCGAAATAATACCACTTTTTCTTGTCGTGCATCAGCCAGAGGAAAAAAGCAAATATCGGCATATATAAAAACAAGACTTTTGGAAGTGTATGGACAAAGGATTCCATGGCCTTGTTCCAAAGTTCAGCCCTGTTTTTGCTCTTTAGAATTTTTATGATTTTTTTAGCGGCACTATATTCAAAGTCTGAGAGCTTTTCTGCTTTTTGAGAGTTTTTTTGAATGGAATCTAACTGTGTGAGGTTTTTGATGCGGGGTCTGTTAGGAAGGTCTATTCCGGAAAGTTCCTCTTCCACCTCGTCATTCATTTCTTTAAGTCCCTTTTCACTTTCTTTATTTACTTCCTCCTTTGTTGTTTTTACCTCTTGTTTTTCGACATCTTTCTTTTCATTAAACTTTATAAGCGATGGGCCGGGCAAAAGCGTAGGAAGGAAGAAGGTTACAAAACTGATGAAAATATAAAGCTTTACCGGAGGTACGAATTTTTTTCTTTTGCCTTCCAGATAAGTTTTTGTCAGATAGCCGGGCTTGAATAAGAGGCCTTTTATGGTTTTCCAGAAGCTGCCGTCATAGTGGGTAAGGTCTTCTATAAAATGTGTAAACAAATAATGAAACGACTGTCGTGTTTCGGTGTTTTCCTGTCCGCAATTAGGGCAGAACTTATTTTCAACTACATAATTGCAGTTCAGGCAGGTTTTGTTTTCCCGTAGTTTTTGGTGTCCCATTTTCTAAGATGAATGCTTCTGTTTTTTTATGGAAGCTAAAACTATAAAAAAATCCAAAACATTTGGGAAAGATTTTAAGAAACTTCAAAAAAAAGCAAGGCTTCAACATCTTCTCAATGCTAAAGCCTTGCACATGAATTACAAGCTACTCTAAATTAACGTGATTGCAATTCGTGTTATTTTCTATCAAAATGTACTGATAGCCAATTCAGAAATTTATATTCGGATGAATTGGACTATAAAATTACACTATAATTCGATTTTTTGTTTTTAAAAAACTATTAAATTTCTCTTAAAAATTCACTAAGAGCAAGGCAGAATTAGTAAATTCAAATAAAAAAAGGGCTAAAAGATGTATTCTATTTTTGAATGGGAAAGGCTGCTTATAAACAATCATCCTTTCGAGTTTCTTTTCGAGGTAATTTTCAGGTCGGTAATTATGTTTATTGTCCTGTTGATTACATTGCGGTTTACCGGAAAAAGAGGAGTGAAGCAGCTTTCGATTTTTGAGACTGTTATCATTATTGCTTTGGGTTCTGCAGCCGGCGACCCTATGTTCTATGAAGATGTAGGATTGATTCCGGCTATCACGGTCTTTATTGTTATCATTTTGTTGTACCGGTTTGTGACCATGCTAACCGGTAAGTTTAAATGGTTTGAAAATCTGGTCGAAGGAAAAACGGAATGCCTGATTGAAAACGGGAAATTTTCTATAGCCAGTTTTGAAAGAGAGGGATTGGCGCAGGACGAATTTTTTTCGGAATTAAGACTTCGTTCAATTGAGCATCTCGGACAGGTGAGGAATGCCTATCTTGAAACATCCGGAGAGGTGAGTATTTTTTTCTATGAAGACAAGGATGTAAAATACGGATTGCCTATCTTGCCACAGTTATTTGAAAAAAAGAGCCAGACCATTCCCGGAACAGGTTTCTATTCATGTACTTTTTGTGGACATACGAAAGAAGTCGAGGCAGGAAAAGCACATTGTGAGGTTTGCCATAAAACCGAATGGGTCGAAGCAATCAACACTATACGAAAAGCATAAAATAAATGATTACGATTACCAAAACTACCGATTATAATGCCGTACGAAAGATTGCGGAACAAACCTGGCCTAAAACCTATGGGCATATTCTTTCACCAGAACAGATTGACTATATGTTTGCTATGATGTATAGCATTGATGCGCTAAAAGAACAGGCAGACAGTAAAGGACACCATTTTATTCTTGCAGAAGAGGACGGAATACCTTTGGGTTTTGCTTCTTATGAATTTAACTATAAAGGAGAGCCAAAGACCAAAATCCATAAAATTTATATCCTTCCCGAAACACAGGGCAAAGGAATTGGAAAAAAACTGCTTGATTACATAGTAGAAAAGGCCAAAGAAAATAAAAATACGATACTTTCCTTAAATGTGAATCGTTACAATTCTGCCTATGAGTTTTATGTCAAAATCGGATTTGAGAAAAAAGGGGAAGAAGATATAAATATTGGAAATGGCTACCTGATGGAAGATTATATCATGGAAAAACAACTATAGTTATTTAGGATTTTGTTGGCAAACATTATGATATCAATAACATAGCTCCCGTTTTATATGGCGTAACTTTGAGTAAGACCCTAACCAAAATACTCACTGTTATGATAGAACAAATCCACAACCTGCCACAAAATATGGTCGGTTTTCGCTCCAGTGGCGAGGTTACACAGGACGATTTTAAACTCGTAAATAAAAAAGTTTCTGAGCTTGTCGAAACAACAGGCAAGCTCAATTATTTGCTTTTTTTAGATAATTCTCCGGCCGATTTTACTTTTGGGGCCTGGATACAGGATGCCTTGCTGGGTATCAAAAATATTACCAAATGGAACCGGGCTGCTATTGTTTCCGATTCCGAAACGGTCGATAAATTCACTTCTTTTTTCAGCAAAATTATGCCCGGAGAATTTAAGGTTTTCCGAAAGGACGATATGGCACGTGCTGTTGACTGGACTTCGGAAAAAATTGATATCAAAGAATAACCAACTAAAAAATAACGTCATGGGAGATTACAAAAACTTAAGCAGCGAAGATGCTGTCTCGAAATTGAAAAAACTGGCAGAAGATATCAGAGTTTGTATGTTTTGCACGGATTTGACGCATGCGCCGTTTTCAACACGGCCAATGAGTGTACAGGAAGTAGATGAATCAGGAAACATATGGTTTCTGAGCGGTGCCGATAGCGATAAGAATTTCGAGATAAAACAAGACGAAAATGTACAATTGCTTTTTGCAAAGAATTCAAGTTCGGAGTATCTGAATGTCTATGGAAAAGCATTTATCTACCGGGATAAATCGACCATCGAAGACAAATGGAGTCCCATTGCAAAAGCATGGTTTTCAAAAGGTAAAGATGACCCGAATGTTACCGTAATCCGCGTTCAGCCTGATTATGTTTATTATTGGGATACCAAAAGCGGTAAGATGGTATCGCTATTGAAAATAGCTGTAGGTGCCATTATTGGAAAACCACTAGACGATAGCATAGAAGGAAAACTTTCGGTATAATTGATTTTCAGTAATTACCGGAATATGCATTTGAATATTCAATGCTTTGCGGCCTTGCGTCTTTGCGTGAAATTATTGCTAACAAAGGCGCAGAGCCGCATAGTTTCTGACATTTAATCTTACCACTAAAAAAGCAAAGGCTTCTAAAAACGGAAGCTTTTTTTATTTTTATGCCAATCTTCAATGATTTATTGTAAATTTAGATACTGACGCCTGTCAATTGATGATAGCCCATGCAAATAAAAGCTGTAATTTCCAGATTTCTTGAAAAAATAAGCGGCCTGCCTCGTTGGGTTAGGATTTCATTTAGGGTTTTGTCAGGGGTATTTCTGCTAATCATTATAATGTACATAGGACTTGCTTTTTATGTCAATACCCATAAGGAAGAAATCTTAGCCTCAATCAATCAAAAAATCAACGAAAATATCAATGGTAAATTTACAGCAGAAAGTATGGAGCCTACTTTTTTGCAAGGATTTCCGCGTGTTTCATTAAGGATAAAAAATGCGGTTTTAAAAGACAGCCTTTGGAACTCCCATAAAAATACACTGCTGCAGGCCGAAGATTTTAATGTTTCGATTAATGTGCTGGCTTTCCTAAAAGGAACATTAGAGATTAAGAAGATAGCTATCAATGAGGCAAAGATTCATTTGTTTGTTGCCGAAGACGGTTATAGTAATACGGCGATTTTTAAACCAAAGCAAGAAAAGGAATCTTCTGGTGAAGGCAGCTCTTTTGCAGAAATAAAGGCTTTTGAATTGCACAATGTTGTTTTTATCTCTGAAAATCTCAAAGGGAAAAAACTTTTTAAATTTTCAATCAATGACCTGAAAGGACGGCTGGATTATAACTCGGAAGGCTGGAAAGCGGCTGTAAAATTAGATGCTTCTGCCCAAAGTCTGGCTTTTAATACAGTGCACGGAAGTTTTATTAAGGACAAAACACTAAATGGCAAATTTGATATTGCTTATAATGAAAAAGCAGAAACGATTGTTTTTGACCCCAATGATTTGGAAATAGGCCGTGATGTCTTCAATATTGGAGGGAAATTTAATGTTGGTAAAAACAATTCCGGTTTTTCACTGCATATCAGGGCAGATAATATTTTATGGAAAAATGCTTCCAATCTGCTTTCAAACAATATCAGCCGGCAATTGAACCGGTTTGATTTGGAAAAACCCATCGATGTCAATTGTGATATTATTGGTGATTTGAATGCTGAAGGCGACCCGTTATTTTTGGTAAAAGCGGTTGTCAAAAATAATCGCCTGCATATTCCTGACGGAATTATTGATAATTGCAGCTTCAACGGAATGTATACCAATGAATTGGTTAAAGGCAAAGGATTTAACGACCCTAATTCTGTCGTTAAGCTTATGGGATTCAAAGGCGATTATAAAGAGATTCCTTTTGTGATGGATTCTGCCATGATTAATGATTTCAGCAAGCCTATTGCCTCGGGTGTTTTTAAGGCGAAATTTCCCCTTGAAAAATTAAATAATGCTGTTGACAGGAATCTGATGGTATTTTCCAAAGGCAATGCAGATGTTGAATTTCAATTTAAAGCCGATATTGTTGATTTTGAAATTACGAAGCCTTTTGTTTCAGGGTTGGTTACCATTAAAAACGGAGATATGCTTTACGTTCCAAGAAATCTGGCATTCAAAAACACGAATGTAGCTCTGAATTTTACAGATAAGGATTTATTTATCAGTAATATCAGATTACAAAGTGGTAAAAGTATTGTCAATATGGAAGGGAGTATTCAAAATTTCCTTAACCTGTATTATACGGAGCCTGAAAAACTGGTGTTGAATTGGAAAGTAACAAGTCCTCAACTGTATTTGGGAGAATTTCTAGGTTTTTTGGATAATCGTAAAACGGTGAAGCGTGCTCCGGTAAAAACAAAAAAAGGGAATGTGAACGATAAATTGGATTTTCTTTTTGAAAAGAGCAATGTCGCCCTGAATGTTCAGATAGACAAATTCTACTATAATAAATTTACCGCGACCAATACAAAAGCAGCCATACTGCTTTCTGACTCCGGAATTACAATACAAAATGCAGTTGTACATCACGCAGGAGGTCAGGTAAATCTCAGCGGTTCTGTACAGCAGGGAAAAACAAAAAATAATTTTTCGATGAAGGCCAATGTGTCTAATGTGGCGATAGAAAAATTTTTCTATGCGTTTAATGATTTTGATATGCAATCTCTGAAATCAAAAAACCTGAAAGGTTATCTGACGACTTCCGCAACCATTTCCGGAACTATTTCAAATGAAGGTAAGCTGGTGCCCAATTCTATGAACGGAACGGTTGGTTTCGCCCTTAAAAATGGTGCCCTCATTAGCTTTCAACCAATTAAAAGTGCCGGAAAATTTGCCTTTCCTTTTCGCGATTTGGATAATATTACATTCAGCAACCTGAAAGGCAATTTCGACATAAGTGGAGAAAAGGTAACGATTCACCCAATGCAGATTAATTCAAGCGTATTGAATATGGATATTGCCGGTATCTATTCTTTTGGGAAAGGCACGAATATAGCGCTTGACGTACCACTCCGGAATCCTAAAAATGATAAGGATATAACCGATAAGGAAAAGCTGGAAGAAAGGAGAAACAGAGGTATAGTACTGCATCTCCTGGCATCAGACGGTGATGACGGAAAAATAAAAATCAGACTCGTTAGTAAGAAAAAACGAAATGAGGAAGTAGATTTAGGCGATAAGCAATAGGCAATAAGCTTTACGCTTGCGAGTTTTTGCGAGCAATTATTTCACGCAAAGTCGCAAGGACGAAAAGTATTAGAATGGATAGCCAATCGCCAGGTTAAAAACCAGATTTTCTTTTCTCCAATCCGGGTCACCAAATCTTACTTTATCAATTACCCAACGGTCGCCTTCAGGAAGATAAGGCTTGCGGAGAGGAAAAGCCAAATCCAAACGTAAGACCAAAAATGAAAGGTCAAATCGCAGACCGGCACCTGCACCAACAGCAAGCTCATCTATAAATTTACTCGAAAAACGGGCACCTGCTTTGTTTTCATTATCATTCATCAGCCAGATATTTCCGGCATCTACAAATAAGGCACCATGAACAATGCTAAATAATTTGGCCCGGTATTCTGTGTTCAGTTCCAGTTTCAAATCTCCGGATTGGTCGGGCAGGAAGGAACTTTCTTCTACATTTGGGTTATAGGTTCCGGGACCAATTGAACGTGCCCTGAATGCCCTGATACTGTTAGTTCCGCCTATGAAAAATTGCTTGATAAAAGGAAGTTCTTTTGAGTTTCCGTAAGGTATTCCTACACCCACAATAATTCTGCTGGCCAGTTGTGAATCGCTTCCAAGTTTTAGGTAATGGCGGAATTCATTTTCCAATTTTACAAACTGGCTGAACGGAACACCCAAAATCTGTTTCGGATTGTCTGAATTGCCTCCCATAATTAATCCTGTTACCGTAGCTGAAAGGTCTATGCTGCCTTTGTAATAGAAAGTATTTGTGCGTCTTCTTCGCATCGTATTGGTATAGGTATAGGAATAAGTAGGACCAAAAATCAGCTGCTTTTCAATAACGCGTGCTAAGGAAGGATTTCCCGGCGTTTCCTCTGTTCCGTCAATTTGTGCCTGGTATTCTGCTGAAACATTACCGGAACTTACATAGGTAACTTCAGTAAGATTCAGCTGGTGTTCCTTTCGGGCATTTTCTTTCCATAAATAACCAAAAGAACCTTTAAAAGTATTTAGAGTATAAAGACGTTGGCGTTCCTGATGTTCATAGCCTATTAATGCCCTGGTTTTGGGTACAAATCCGCTACCGGATTCGAATTTGAAAGGTGCAATAAAACGCGGCCATATCAGGCTGGTTTCACCTCCAAAACGGAAAACATTATAGCCTTTATTCTGGCCGGAAACCTGTACTTCCATACCGCCAAAAGCAGTAATCGTGAGTAATTCAGCTCCTTTGAAAGTATTTCTGTTGAGCCAGTTGACATTGAGCTCTGTTCCGGTGTAGTTGGCAGAGTTTGTCTTACCCAATACTTCTACACGAATGGATTTTTTAGGAAGAGGCGTGAGATAATAATAGGCATCCAGCGCATCATCAATAGAATCTGAAACACGGAATTCATTTTTTACAAACTTGAAGGTTCCCAGATTGACCAGACGATTGAGTGAAAGGTTATGGTCTGTCCTGTTATAGACATCGCCTTTTTTGAAATATAAAGTCCTGTCATAAATACGCGGATTAAATGTTTTAGTCGTGTCAATAATGGTAAGGTCCTTGTATTTTTCAGCATACGACTTATCTTCAGAAATACTGTCTGCTGTTAGGGAATAATTCGGATAAATATAGGTTTCATTAATCTTGTAAATTTTTTTTGAACGTTCCGGCGTTTCATTTTTTACCTTAACAATTAAATCTACTTCCTGTTTTCCTACCGTACTATCGACCTGTACCAAAATAAAGTCAGGACTGAAATAATAGTAGCCTTTTTCTTTTAGGCGGGTATCGATGCGTTCTCTTTCATCTTTAATATTGTCAAGACTATAAGCATCGCCTACTTTTAACCTACTTCGACGCTGTAATCGGGCAATATTTTTTGATAGTTCTGATGAATCGGAAGGAAACGTAACGCTTTTGATTTTGTACTGCTTTCCAGGGCGTACGGTATATTCTGCAGTGACTTTTCTGTTACGGCTTGTTCCGGTTGAATCGGATTCTGTTCTTACTTTAAAATAGCCTTTGTTTTCGGCATAATTTTGAAGTATGCTTTCGTTGTATTCCAAATCGACCTGACTAAAAAGCACAGGCGGTTCTCCCACCTTATTGCGGAGCCAATACCTAAAACCTTTGTCTTTTTTAGGCTCGCCGGCAATGTTATAGAAATAAAGTTTAGGGCGGAGCCCTAAGAATTTTTTATTAGGCAACGGTCGTAACAGTGGCTCCAGTTCTTTTTCCAGATTTTTTCTTTCTTTTCGGGATAGGAGTGAGTCTTCTACTTTTACCTTACCGCCTACATAGAGCGCTTCGCCTTCTTCAAGATATTTCAGATTGCTACAGCCATACAAGAAAAGTAAGGTAAAAAAGAGCGTATATTTCAGGCTAGTTTTCATTGTCGGTTTCATTTTCTTCTTTTTCTTTGGCTAATCTTTCTTTTTCTTTTTGTTTTTCCCGCAGTTCTTTTTCTCGTTTTCGGGTTTCTTTAATCATTCTTTTTTCTTCTTCGGTTCTGTGGAAAAGTTCCCGGAATTTATTGTAGTCCATTGTAATGATAAAAGCTACTCCGGTTTCAACCACTTGTCCCTGTAAGGCAACCTGGTATTGGTTTTTTCTGTAGGCACGAACCATATAGCGTCCGTCTTTGGTCAATTGGTAATCGGCAGAAACGTCTCCTGCAATGTTTGTAGTTTCTTCATTGGCTTGTTGAGGACCTTCAATGCCAAAGCTGCTTCCTACGGTTACTTTTAGCCGGTCATTCAGCAATCGTTTTGACAGGCCTACATTAAGGTCGGTTCTGTCTTCTCTTGAACCTGTAGTATAGTCTTCTCTGGATTGCAGGTCAAAGTCAAGTTCTACGCCCTGAATCAGGTCGCTGGCGAGATTATTCAGTTGCTGTGACAGGATTTTGCTCACACTTTGTCTGGCAATTGCTCCAGCGCTTGTTCCTCCCGCATCACTGGCAAAAGGATTTTCACCAATAAAACGGCCTAACAGCAAGAGTGCAAAAACCTGTTTGTTAAGTTCGCCCGGTTCCTGGCGAAGCTGTGCCAGTTTTGTTTTTGACGCAGAAATGATTTCAGTAGCTACGCCATAATTCCCATCCGGAAGTACGATATCAAAAGTAATTTCCGGTTTCAGCAATTCGCCATTCATTTTCAATAACGTCTGGAACGGAATTTTTTGTTTGTAGGTGTTCCGAACGGCTGGTGCGGCATTGCCCAGTTGATTGTCCAGCAAATCAATAGGGGCGGTTTCTATTTCATAAACGGCAGTAATGTTGACATCTGCCGAAGTAGGTTCTCCCGTCCAAAGTATATAACTGCCTTCCTTGATATCGAATTTTCTTTTAATGAGGTTATAGTTCATTTGATAAGCACCTTCGTTGAATTCGTATCTTCCGGTGAGCGTTGTTTTTCCGGATTCATCTATACCGCCGGTGAGTTGGGCTTCGCCTTTCAGGTTTAAGTAGTCACCGTTTCCTTTGTCGATAATCATTGTCAGTTCGGCTTCTTTTACGATTTCGATGTTTACGGAAACGTCCATACCTTTAAATTGGGTTTGTGTCAATGCCTCGGTAGGAGCCGTAAAACGCTTGTCAATTTGTACTTCGTCTTGGTCAATAAATTCTACAATCCCCTCACGATCGGCCAAAGACGGGTCGGATTGTGGCAGTACGATTGTAAGGTCCGTGTCTTTGTTTATTTTGAGTGTACCGTCAACTACAGGTTTGTTCAGGTCTCCTTTTACGCTAAGATTTGTATCGAGTACCAAAACGCCATAATAAAGGTCATTGTCTTTTTCTTTCGAGTTGAGTGCCTTGAAATTGTCTGCCTTGATTTTTAGGTCAAAACCGAAATCACTGTAATTGGTTGTAAGTACGCGTCCGTTAACCGTCAAAAGATTGTCTTCGGCATCAGATATTGAAAAATTATTGAAGCCAATTCCGGTATTGGTAAACGAAATCTTATCGTTTATGGATTTGAATTTGGAAGCAAGCTGTTTTACTTTGAATCCAACTTCATTAAACTGCAATTCCCCAATAACACTTGGTTGTTTTGTGCTTCCGGTGATTTTGAAATCTCCTGTCAGGAATCCGGTACTTTCTGTAAGATTGCCCATTGTAAATCCCTGGATGGCTTTCATGTTGAGTTTTTCGATATCCAGTGTCATATCGAAAGTACTGTTGTCTATTTTGTAAATTCCATCAAGGTTTACCTGATTGCCATCTCCGGTAATAGCGACATGGGCATCGAGTGTATTGGCTGTTTCATTATCTACCTTAATGCTGATGTTTCCTATAGTGTCTTTTTTGAAACTGAAATCTTCAATATTCAGGTCGGCAGTGAAAGTGGCATTTCCGGTCAGGTTTTTAAGCAATACGTTTCCGTCAATTTTTCCGCCTGCCAGAAGCGTGTCTTTTTGGATAGCACTGGTAATGGTTTCAATTTTGAAATCGTTGAAAGTCACATCTACCGGTGCATTTGGCTTTTCGGATTGGGATTGGAGTTTTATGGAGCTTCCATCATTGCTTAATTCGAAATTATCCGCATAGATACCCTTGTCTCCAAACCGTATAATGTTGTCTCTTTCAATATCCCAAGGCTCATAGTTTAATACCAGACCATCAGGTTCCAGGGAAATTTGCGTATAACCTTCGGCAGACATCAGGTTACCGGCTATCAGATAGTGGTCTTCATCTTTTTTATCTCTGACGAGCAACGTATAGTTGATTTTGTTGTTTTTTACTTCACCGGAGAGACTGGTATAAGGCAGATTAATCTGTGAGTTTTTGATGTCGTCAATAACCAGGCTGTATATTAATGCATCGTCTGCGGTTTCTATATCCAATTCACCATTTGTGATAGTATTCGCACCGTATATAATTTTTGGAATTTTTCCGTTTACAGTAATACTGTCGCCTTCGCTATTGTATCTTCCGGTGATTTGAATAGGAGAGATACTGGTGAGTTCCGGTACAAGCTTTAGCAGAATAGGGTCATCTTTGATTCCTACTTTAAGGTCAAATCGTTGAGGTTTGGTTGCCTGTTTTTTTCCTTTTGGGTTGGTATCGTAATATTTGGCAATTGAATTGGTCAATGCTGTCGGAACCTGGTCAATTTGGAATTTCCCGCTAAGTGAAGCATCAATAAATTGCGATTTTAATGTGATGGTATCACTTTCTGCAGTAGATATGGCCGCTATTTTTATAGAATCCAGAGCATAGGTTTCTTTCGCATCTGCAACCAGTACGTTATGAATGTCGATTCTTCCGTTTAGAAAAGCAGGGTCAGAACTGGTGATATCCGCATATACATTACCACGAATTTTTAGAGGACCGGCATGCAGGTTGAGTTTTTCCAAATCGGCAATATCGGTATTGAGTTTTAGTTTAACAGCCGGATATTTGTCCTTAAAGTTTCCTTCCGCATCCAAAACGAATGTCAGGTTGGCATCATCCATTCCGGCCTTGACGTTAAATTGTCCGTTTTGTATGGCACCTTTTAGTTTCAGGTCACGATAAACATATCTATTAAATTCTGCTTTTACCAGCCTGCCGTCAACAGTTGCATTTGCTGTTTTAGGATTCAGTCCTGTTCCGTTGACTTTCGCCCTAAGGCTTATTTTTCCGAGCGAGTCGTTTTTGAGCAGCTTGCCAATATCAAAATTGTCGATTGTGGCATCGGCATTGTATTTTTCATGGTTTTTTCTTCTCTGGTCGAATGTGGCTTTTATTTTGGCTTTTCCGAAACTACTTGCCAGGGCCATGTCTGTATTAAAATTAGAGACAGAGCCTTTGAAAAAACCGTTCAATGACAGTTGTGCCGGAAGTTGGATATTGGAGGGAATTGTGCCTTCCGGAACAAAGGTATTGATGTCTTTTGAAGAGGTTTTGAGTTCGCGGATTTTTAAATCGAAGTAGGTTTTTTCTACATCGGGAAGTCCTGTAATTCTGCCACTTGCTGCGACGACTGTTGTTCCAATACCGCTGATTTCAAGGTTAGGAATGGTGATGTCGCTAACTTTTCCGTAGACTTCACTATTAATATACATTACCGCATTCGGATTGGTTTTAAACGGGTTTGTATTTTCAAGAGTAGGGACAAACAGCAATATGTCTTTAAAACCAACACGGCTGTCTTTAAGCGAGGCCTTGATTCCAAGGTTGCCTAAATTGTCTGCAATGGTAGCAATGTTGCCGTAGGTAATGTTGATTTCGTCTTTGATTTCAGTCTGAGGCGTTTTCAGGTATAATTTTTTGAGCGTGGCTCTTTTTGTACCATAGAAGAAATCGGTTCGAAAGGATTCGATAGCCACACCACTGTGGTCATTCATGCTAAATGACTGTATATTTCCTGAAATAGTATCGGCGCTGTAATAGAGTTTTTCACCCTGAAGCTCTACATTGTCAAGATTGAGGTGCTTGTAATCAATTCCCTTTTTAGCCCTTACTGCATTTTCATCGTCAAAACGGAACGCAATATTTTTTAGAGAGGTCGTCTCTAATTTTACTTTCCAGTTTGGTGCGGTTGCTTTTAAAGAATCGGGTGTCTGGACCGCAATTTTTTTGTCGAGTTTGCCAAATGTGAGCCCGCCTTTTATACCATCAATTTCGAAATTTTTAAGGTCAATGTATTGCTTTTTGAGGTCTATCGCATTAAATTCAATAAGTAATTTTTTCAGATTTACACCTGTATTCAGGCGGGTTCCTGCATTATCAAAGCCAATATTGATGTTGGCAAGGTTGATTTCTCCCAACTTCAGATTGAGTTCGGGACTTCGCACGGCTTCATCCGCAACCTCAACTGTATTTTGTGCAACTTCTTCTACAATTTCACCTTGTTTCAGCATTAATTTAAAGCCATCCAGATTGATTTTCGGCACTTCAAAATCCATTTTTTCAAGGTCGAATTTTGTGATTTTCGTATCAAAATGCTGCAGGTAGGCGGTCAGGTCGTTTTTTGAAATCTGATCGTCAAAGCGAACCCTGATTTTATCAAGGTTTATTTTTTTTATAGAAAACTGCATCGGTTCCGAATCTTCTTTTTTGGGTTCTTCGGAAGCAAAGGCTTTGATGATATAGTCGAAATTGAATACGGAATCTTTGTCTCTTTTTATAGTTGTTGTGATTCCTTGCAGGTCGATAGAATTGATTTCTACCTTGTTTCGCAATAATTTAAACAGGTTGATGTCTACTTTCAGCTTTTCGCCAGCCAAAAGCGTATCGCCTTCCCGGCTTTCAAAATAAATACCTTCGACAATTACTTTTTTAGGAAACCCAATCTCGATTCGTTTAATTTCAACCGGCGTCTTAATTTTTTCTTCAAGATAGGAAACGGCTTTGTCTTTAATAAGGTTTTGGAAATAAGGAATTTGTATTAAAATTATAATTAGTAGAAGTAGACCGAGAATTCCTCCCAGGGTCCAACCAATAATTTTGAGTCCTTTTTTGACGTACTTATTCAAGCGTATTTTGTTTTTATTCACTCTAAATTTAAGAATTTAAAAGTTTACTTTTATTAAATACTTCCCAAAATGACAGAAAAAAACTAACAAATTTAGTTTTGAACTTGATGTAATTTTGAGTGACTTTTTAAATCTTATCAAAAATTGATTTTAAATCAATACTTTCCTTAAAAAAGTTCTTCCACAAATCACCTTTTTCTTTCAGACGTGCCGGAACCGTTTTGATATTAAAATTACTGAAATCCAATTTTGAATCGATTTCTTCCCATTCTAAAGGAGTACTTACTGTTGCATTTTCTCTGGGACGTAACGAATAGATACTGGCCATAGTTTTTCCTTTTCCGTTTTGCAGGTAGTCAAGATAGACTTTTCCTTTTCTTTTGGAAGGACTTCTTTCGAGACTGACAATATCCGGAAGTTTTTTGAGTACCATCTGGCTGACAATATGTGAAAAAGTGCGTGTCTGGTTATAAGTGTATTTTGGGAGTATGGGGATAAAAACATGCAGTCCTTTTCCACCGGAGGTTTTTAAATAGGCAGGCACTTGCAACGAATCCAATATTTCTTTTAAGGTGAGCGCTGTTTTGATGATTTTTTCCATACCGGCTTCGTTTGGGTCCAGGTCAAAAATAATATAATCCGGATTGTTGAGCGTACCCACACGGCTGCTCCACGGATTGATTTCAATACAACCCCAATTGGCCAAAAAGAGCAAGGTGTCTTTGTCCTGGCAGAGCAGGTAGGTTATGGTTTCATCGGTTGATTTTGATTTCAGCTTTCTGGTTTTAATCCAATCCGGAACCTGTCCTTCTACATTTTTCTGAAAAAAACCGTCTTTGGTAATTCCGTTTGGGGTGCGTCTTAAAGATTCCGGACGGTCTTTAAGATAGGGAAGTATGTATTCTGCCACTGTATCATAATAAGCTATGACATCACCTTTGGTATATTTTTCTTTGGGCCAGAATATTTTATCCAGATTAGAAAATTCAGTCTTGCTTTCGGGAATATCCATAATTTTGGTCTTTTCGGGTTTATTAGTTTTTGCTGCTTTTGATTGTAGTTCTTTTACAGCTTCTTTTGTTGGTGTTTCTTTTTCTCTGCTCACTTCATGGGCTTTTTTATCTTCCCTTAATCCCAGAAAAACGGGATGGCGCATACTGCCGGAGTCTGTCCATTCCGTGAATTTTAATTGGGCTACCAGTTCAGGAGTGACCCAATGTGTTGCGGGAAATTTTGGCGCAGTTTTGAAAGGACTCGTTTTCCGCTCCATTTTATCAAGTTTTGAGCGAAGTTCTTTTAAAGTGGCATCATCGAAACCGGTTCCAACCTTACCTGAATATATAAATTCATTACCATCGAAATAACCGCAGAGTAGTGCTCCCAGTCCGTTTCGGCTTCCCTGCGGTTCTGTAAAACCGCCAATTACCATTTCCTGTTGTTTGATGGTTTTGATTTTGAGCCAGTCTTTGGTTCGTTGGTTCTGATGGTATTTTGAAGTAATTTTTTTGGCAATGATTCCTTCTCCCCCTAATTTTTGTATGACTTCAAAGGTTTCCTTTCCCCGACCTACGGTGTGGGATGAAAATACAATAGTGTCTGATTTCGGCAGGATGGCTTTTAGGATTTTTTTTCGCAATTGGAGTTCAAGTTGTCTCAAGTCATAGCCATTGAAGTAAAGTAGGTCAAAGACATAAAATTTCAATTTGCCTTTTTCAGGATTTTCGTCAAAATGCTGCAACCATTGGAAATGACTTTTCCCCTTGGTGTCTTCTACAACGACTTCACCATCTAATATTACATCGTCCTTTATGTTCTCCAAGGTTTTGGCAACGGCTTCGTATTTTGTATTAAAAGAAATACCGTTTCTGGAAATGAGATTGACCTTGTTTTTTTGGATTTGTGCCAAGGCACGATAGCCGTCAAACTTATTTTCGAAAAGCCAGTTTTCATTATCAAAAGGTTCTTCGGCAAGCGTGGCAAGTTGTGGCCGCCAATCTTTTGGGAAAGATTTTATTTTTTCTGCATCGACGAGGTCTTCGGCAGAAAAGTCGGCTTCATTTCGGATTAAGGTTTGCCTGGGTTTTTTCTTTGCCGTGTCTTTTTTTTCTTCTTTTTCTATTTCGGTTTTTGAAAGTTTTTTGCCTTTTTCAGAACTGTATACGGCTCCGTTTTTTTCTATTCCTTTGAAATCCAATCCTGAAATGGCTGAGTTTTCGTCGAATTTTACATTGGCTCCTGAAAATTCGTCTTTTGATTTCATTAATAGCCAGAGGTTATCTTTGCCTTTCATTTCGACCAAATGCCAGGCGCCGGATAATTTTTTACCTTCAATTATGATTTTGATAGCACCATCTTCCAGTTGTTTCTTCATTATTTTATTATCCTGACTAATAGTCTTTTCGGGATTTTCCGGACGATAGGTTCCATAATCCCATACCATTACGGTGCCACCGCCATATTCTCCTTTTGGAATAGTTCCTTCAAAGTCAAAATAATCCATGGGATGGTCTTCGGTTTGAACTGCCAGACGTTTGTCTGATGGATTGGCAGAAGGACCTTTTGGCACGGCCCAGCTAACCAGAACACCATCAATTTCTAATCGGAAATCATAGTGCAGGCGAGAGGCAGCGTGTTTTTGAATGACGAACGACAATTTGCCTTTGGATGTTTTTTTGATTCCTTTAGGTTCCCGGGTTTTGGAAAAGTCTCGTTTCTTATTATATTTTTCAAGTCCCATGATTTTATTCTTTTAAGCCAAATAGGAATGATTAAGCGGTAATTAATTCTTTATTGCTTCGAGGCTGGCTTTTAATTGTTCCAATAAATCGTCGGCAGCTTCTTTTTTGGCTTTCGGTTTGGTTTCAGTTTCAGTTTCTTTTTTTGCCGGCTTCCCTTTCTCTTTGGTTTTTTTCCTGATGATTTTCAGAAGCTCGTCTTTATAGGTGTCTTTATATTTTTCAGGTTCAAATTTGTCAGTAAGCTGGTCTATAATGTTTATTGCCATATCAAGTTCTTTTTTGGAGATTTTGACATCATCTGGAATTTTGGCTTCGGAAGGATTTCTGAGGTCCTGGTCAAAACGGATTTGGATTAGCAGGATAGCATTGTCTTCAATTTTGAGGATGCCTAAATGTTCCGTGTTTCTGAGTACAAATTTCGCCAGTCCAACTTTCCCCGACTTTTTTAATGCTTCGCGCAACAAGACATATGTTTTTTTGGCTTCTTTTGCCGGTTCAACTATGTAAGGTTTTTCGAGATATTGTGCGGGGATTTCCTCTTCCATCACAAATTCAAAAACGTCTATTGTCTGTGTCTTTTCAGGCATTGCTTTAGCAAAATCGGATTGATCAAGTACAATATAATCTCCGTTTTCTTTTTTGTAACCTTTGGCAATATCTTCCCAGGGAACTTCTTTTCCGTCTTTTTTACATACCCGGACAAATTCGATAGCACAGTGGTCTTTTTTTCGAATCATATCCAAATCAATTCTATGTGTGACCGAACCGCTGAAGAGTCGTACAGGTATATTAATCAGGCCAAAACTGATACCTCCTTTCCAGATTGCTTTCATAGTATTTCTTTTTATGCGTACTTAAATTTATCAATTTATGGTAAGAAACGGAATTGCTTTAACATGCTTTTCACGTCCTGTCTGAAATAAGAACGGAGGCAAAAGCCTCCGTTATCCTTAGGAATTATGGTTATGGGTTGGTTTCGGTTCCGGTGCGTTTCTGATTCCGTTTTGTCTCTTGCGGATCGTCATCATATTCTTCATCATCGGTTAAAGAATCGTCATCGTCCTCAAAGCCATCATCGAGAAAGTCATCATTATCTTCATCTTCAAAATCCCTGTCTTTGTCGTGTGGATTATTATTATCCCTGTTCAGTTTCGGATTATCGATATCTCTTTTATCATTTTCTGCTTTGAGGGTATTTGAATCCGGGCTGTTCTGGTCAGGATATACATCTTCTTCCGGACTGTCATATACTGGTTTCATACTGTCTTTTTTAGGTTATTCTTCGTTTTCGTCAATGTCATCAGCAGCATCAAAGTTGATGGTGTTGTTAGCATCCTGAGTGAGCATAACATCTGCTTCTTTTTCTTCATTTAATGTTATTTCCAAAAGCTTTGCCGCTTCGTCTTCTCCTAAGATTTTGGCAAAAGTGCAGAGTGTTCCGTAACTGGCGATTTCATAGTGTTCTATTTTTTGCGCAGCGGCTATGATACCGGCATCACGCACGGCACCCGGTTCTGTTTCTTCTAATATGCTTTCTCCTTCTTTAATGAGTCCTTCCATTGCATCGCATTTTTTTGCAGTGGCTTTTTTCCCGATGCTTTCAAATACCTGTTCAAGTCTTGTTATTTGCTCCAGGGTTACTTCCAGATGGTCTTCGATTGTTGTTTTTAAATTTTCTGCTGTGGCATTTTTAGCCATTTTAGGAAGTGCTTTAGAAAGCGCTTTTTCTGCCCAGAAAATATCTTTTAGCTGGTCAATGAACAATTCTCTTAAACCTTCGGCAGCATTCGATTTTGGTTTTACAGTTTGCGAACGCGAAGCTGATGCTGTTTTTGATTGAGAATTTTTATTACCGGTTTTTGTTGTAGTAGTTCTGCTTTTTGGTGTTGCAGAAGAATTGGAATTTTTCATAACAGTTTGGTTTTTAAGTTGATTTATTTCAAAGTTCCAACTTGAAAGCGCTTTTTTACTTATACAATTGGATAAAATTTTTATATGTTTGGATAGGTTACAAAAGCGGGAATTGGACATAAAAAAACTGCTTCGTTTAGAGAAGCAGTTTTTGTAAATGTTATTGGTTATTGTTTGGTAAATACCGTTGTAACGCTACCAACCCTATTGTATGCCACACCTTCCGAATTTCTGTCAGGATAGGTTGTCAAGGTTGTTGTTTGGGTTAGCGTTCTGCCGTTGTTAGACCTTACAAAGTTTAAGGTTACTTCTGTGCCATTTTCCTGTTCGTACGTAGCGGTTATAACGCTATTGGTAGCAGTCCATGTACCGCTTACCGTATTATCTGCACAAACTGCAACACCTGTACTGGTATCAATCAGGATATAATCCATATCATAGGTGAAGGTATTGTCTGAATTGAAGTCGATTCTTCTTGCATCATAACAACTGCTTTCATCCATTTGATTGGTGGATGCTGTTCCGTCTTGATTAAAATCCGTTGCTGCTCCGGTGTTGAATTCTGTCAGGTTATATCTTCCTGCGATACTTCCCATGTTGTTGTTTGATGAATCGTCATCACTTGAACAAGCCCCAAAACTGATGGCTAAAATGGCCATAGCTAAAATTTTTACTTTTTTCATAACACTGTTTTTTAGGTTAGTTATTTGTACTAGTTTACTAGCTGTTTTTACAAATTTCAATAGTAAGACGTGTTAATTCTTTATATTATTTTCAATGATGTTTATATAATTCTTTCTAAATGTTAAAAAAAGTTAAAATTTTAAAGAATAATTAGTAATAATTCAAAAACACTTATTATATATGATTCTTGTTTAGGGTTTAAAAAGTATACTGACGTTAAAACTTGGTTAATGCCAATATGCAGTAAAATAGATTTGAATTTTTAGTTCTACATTTAATAGAAATTAAATTGTTGAATATGAAAGCACAAGAGGTAATTTCCCGGTTATCTGACCTGGAGGTCAATGTTGGGAATACAGAAAGGCTACTTTCTGTTTTATCAGGTTCAGTACTGCTTTATGATGCCTTAGTTAAAAAGCCAAAAAACCTGCCGGGCGCATTGTTAGCCGGATTTATGATTTTTAGGGGAACCAGTGGTCATTGTTTTGGATATGCATTACTGAAAGACAAACCAAAAGTCGAAAAATCCAAAAATATACTGATTAAGACTCAGATAATTATTGATAAGCCGGTTTCAGCAGTATATGATTTTTGGCGCAATTTTGAAAATCTGCCATTGTTTATGAAACATCTGGAAAGTGTTGATGTTCTTGATGATGAAACTTCGGAATGGAGGATGAAAATCCCGGGAAATCTTGGAACCATTCCCTGGAAAGCAGCTATTATCAAAGATGAAAAAGATAAAGAAATTCGCTGGCGTTCCTTTTCAGATGCTTTGATTCATAATATAGGAAGTGTCCAGTTTTTTGATAACGGTGATGGAAGAACAAGATTATATGTTATAATTGCTTATTATCTTCCTTTTGGTACTATAGGAGAAACAATTGGTAAAGTATTGGCCCCAATTTTAGAGAATACTATTGAAGAAGATATTAAAAGATGCAAGTTGCATTTTGAGAGCGGATTAGCATAGATATAAAAATCCCCATCGTTAGATGGGGATTTCAAACAAATAATAAACCTCAAAAATAAATACAAACTCAAGAGATCTTGAAATTGAAATTTTAATTGTGATTTTTATTATCGGTTTTTATTATAGTTCTTCAATTTTACAGTATCAAAGTTACGACCGCATATTTCAAAGTGGTTATATAATTGTGATTAATTTTTATATCATTTGAAAAGCATAAAAAGGGTATAATTTTTTCTGTAAATTATATAAAACCAAAATCGATTTTAATTGTAAACTTTAATTAAAATCAATTTAGGTATGGAACTTGTGAAAATTTGCCTTTCAGCTTTGGCGGGAACCTATGTTATGACGGTTTTTAGCGGTTATGTATCCAATCGATTTCAGCATATTTTTAAAGAACCGGTAGTTTTGAGCCTGGTTTTATCAAAACTGGCCCACAACAAATCCCTGAATCATATATCGACATGGGAGCAAGGTGTCCGTTATCTTGCAGGATTGTTTGTAGTACTTTGCTATCATTATATCTGGACGCACACGGATATTGATCCAACCTGGTTCTGCGGTCTTATTTTTGGCATTATTACCGGACTGGGAGCCATTTTTTACTGGTTTTTTCTTTTCCGTGTTTCTTCTGTTTCAAAAGCGCGTTTTCAGGATTATTATCTTCCGTTGGTAGCTGCTTATATTTTGTTTGCCATGACGGTGATTGTAGTATATCGTGTTTTTGCTCTTTTTGAATAAAACGGTAAAAAACTCTCGTTATCCATAAAGTACTTTTACATATGTAAGGATATAAACTAAGCAACTCAGAAACCTTAGTATTTTAATATCTTTTTTAGAACGCGGATTTAACGGATTAGAAGAAATTAGCGCGAATTTGTGAAACTTACCGCTTTAGAATCTTAATATCTTAGTGTCTTTTTTTAGAACGCGGATTA
>NZ_LMPW01000012.1:786729-786886 GCF_001423985.1 Flavobacterium sp. Leaf359
GATTAATACGGATTACAGAAATTAGCGCGGATTTGTGAAACTTACCAATTTAGAATCTAATATCTTAGTGTCTTTTTTAGAACGCGGATTAATACGGATTACAGAAATTAGCGCGGATTTGTGAAACTTACCGCTTTAGAATCTTAATATCTTAGTG
>NZ_LMPW01000012.1:786981-787112 GCF_001423985.1 Flavobacterium sp. Leaf359
GGGATTTGTGAAACTTACCGCTTTAGAATCTTAATATCTTAGCATCTTTTTTAGAACGCGGATTAACGCGGATTACAGAAATTAGCGCGGATTTGTGAAACTTACCGCTTTAGAATCTTAATATCTTAGTG
>NZ_LMPW01000012.1:787208-856722 GCF_001423985.1 Flavobacterium sp. Leaf359
AATTAATACGGATTACAGAAATTACCGCGAATTTGTGAAACTTACCAATTTAGAATCTTAATATCTTAGCGTCTTTTTTAGAACGCGGATTAATATGAATTAGAGAAAGTAGTGCAGATTTGAGAAGTTTATATCCTTAGCATCTTAGAACCTGGGCAACTTAGCATCTTAAATAAAAAAACACGGCCAAAGCCGTGTTTTTTTATTGTGGCATTGCGCTTATATCCATATAGGCAATTTCCCAGAGGTGTCCGTCCAGGTCCTGGAACCCGTGTCCGTACATCCAGCCATGATCCTGTTTGTCAACCGGTGTTGTAGCACCGGCAGCGATGGCTTTTTTCACCATTTCGTCTACGGCATCACGGCTCTCTGCCGAAAGGCAAATGATGCTCTCCGTATATTTGCGGGTATCACAAAGCTCATTTTTGGTAAAGTTCAGGAACAAAGGTTCGACTACCAACATCACGAAAATAGTATCGCTAATAATCATGCATGTTGCATTTTCATCTGTGAACTGAGGATTGAAAGTGTAACCTAGTTTTCTGAAAAATTCAATAGAGCGGTTAAGGTTCTTTACGGGAAGGTTTACAAAAATTTGTGTTGCCATAGTCTTTATTATTATTTTTCATATTCATAATTGAGCATCCACTGAATACCAAATTTATCAGTAAACATACCATATAAGGCACCCCAGAACATATTATCTAAAGGCATTTTGACATCGCCTCCTGCGGAAAGCTTTTCGAATAGATCTCTGGTTTGCTGTTCTGAATCGGTATTGACTGAAATGGACACACTGGTTCCGTTTTTTACCTGTTCCATTGTTTCCGGTACATCAGTTCCCATCAGCATATTTCCGCCAATTGGCAAAGCAATATGCATGATTTTGTTTTTGTCTGTTGCGGGCATTTCCTCGCATCCGGGAGTGTCTCCAAAACGCATTACGACTGCAAATTCGCCGCCAAAAGCAGCTTTGTAAAAATTAAAGGCTTCTTCTGTATTGCCATTAAAATTCAGATAAGTGTTGATTGTTGCCATTTTGATTTTGATTAATTGTTCGTATTTGAATTGATTTTGTGTTATTCTTCCTGAAGTATAGAGAGGATGTTTCCTGCCGGGTCTTTGAACCAGGCAATAAGCGGGCCTCCACCTCTAAAAATCCCTTTTTTGTCGGTTTTTATGTTTCCGCCATATTGTTCGAAAACTATGCCTCGTTTCGTGAGTTCATCTACTGCCTGTTCAATATCTTTGACGGGAAAGTTGAGGATAGTGAAAGTAGCTGGTTCGTGATTTTCTTTGGTATAGATAATTATTGAATTTCCTCCGGCGGGTTTTAAGGTTAGTATTCCTTCCATTTCTGCGTCTTCTTCTATATCCAGACCTAATATTTCCCCGTAGAATTTTTTAGCTTTTTGGCTATCATCTACAGAAAATCCACTAAATGCTTTACTGTTGTTTAACATGATTCTGTATTTTGGATTTACATATCGTCATATCGTAAGGCTTCATAGCCTAATAGTCGTCTCCATAAGTCTATCTGACCAATGCAGTTGGCTTCACGGTAAATGATAAAAGTTATCAGTTCATAATAGGTAAGTGACATGCCGGGCATCATCTCAAATTTTTCATCCAGTTTTTGATCTGTTATCTTGACCAGAAGATCTTTTAATACGGGGCTGATTTTTTTCCAATCGTCTCTAAATTGCGATAGCGATGGATATTTCAGGCCATCCTGTATGCCTTTTCCATTCTGAAACAATTCGGATGCTTTCTGTTTTTCGGAATACCCCAGCAGGTTTGCAATTTCGTAGCGTTGCTGGACTAAACTTCCGGTGAGCCATGCTATATGGTTTGCTTTTGTGTCTAATCTTTCGTGGGCATCTTCATCAGAAATTTTTTCCAGTGCCCGTTCAAAATAGAGCGTCTGCATATCATATAAGACAAGCAGGGAAAACATTCTGTTGCTTGTGGTTGTGATTTCCATATCGTTAATATTTAGCGTTAAAAATTGAATTAAATTTTGTCTTTTATATTGTTTGATAAAATTAATTCAAAAAAAATGCTTAAAAGGAGTGGTTTAAAGTCATTATAAGGGGGGATTTAAGACAAAAAATTTTATATTTGTTTCTCCTAAAAAATTAGCTATGAAATTAGGTATTTTGCTTACACAAGAACACAGGCTTCTAAGCGTTGCAGCTATGCTTGACGTATTTGAGACCGTGAATAAGTTTTATGCAGAGGAAGGGAAGGCCCCTTTTTTTGATATTACTCTTTTGCATATGGATGAGGTATCGCAGACCTATTCTGAATATAATCTGATGCGGCCTGATTCCGAAAAAACATATGATATTTTGCTTATCCCGGCTTTTAAGCATGATGTTGTACCAAAAGCAGTTTCGCTCAATATGAGATGGATACAATGGTTGCGGCAACAATATGAAAGGGGAGCTTCGGTTGCAAGTTTTTGTACGGGAGCTTTTCTTTTAGCTTCTACCGGTTTGCTTGACAACAAGCCTGCGACCACCCATATTAATGCCGAATATGCCTTTGCACAAGCTTTCCCGGCCGTAAATTTAAAAGTAGATGCGGTGGTTACAGAAGAACAAAGAGTCTACACGAGTGGAGGTGCTACCAATAGTTTCCATTTGATGTTGCGTCTTATTGAGAATTTTTGCAGCCGAAAAATGGCAGTAAAAACGGCAAAGGTGTTTTCTGTCGATTTGGATAGAAATCAGCAGACTTATTTCGGTACGTTTGCTCCGGCCGAAGATCATGGTGATGATTTGGTTAAGCAGACGCAGGAAGTTATTAAGAAGAATTTCAGGGAAGCCAATACTATTGAAGAAATTATTACAGATGTTCCGGCAAGCAGACGAAATCTGGTAAGGCGTTTTAAGCAGGTAACCGGAATTACTCCTATAGAATATTTGCAGAAAACAAGGATTGAAGCAGCCAAACAAATGCTGGAGCATTCGAGACAGAGCGTAATGGAAGTGATGTTTGAGTCGGGTTATAACGACTTGAAATCATTCCGAAGCCTGTTCAAAAAAAATGTTGGGATGACACCGACAGCCTACAGGGAAAAATTCAATAATCTTGTTGCCTGATTATACAACAGGAAGATATATTGAAAATATAGAACCTACACCGGGTATGCCCTGGGCACGTATAAAGCCGTCATGTTTCTGCACTATTTTTTTGCAGATGGCAAGGCCTATTCCTGTGCCTTCATAGTCTGACTTGCCATGAAGCCTTTTGAATAATTCGAAGATTTGCTGTTCGTATTCCTGTGGAAATCCAATTCCGTTATCGGCAATATCCAGTTTCCAGAATTGTTTTCCGACGAGTTCTTCCGGGGTAACAAGCTCGGCATTTATTTTTATAACCGGAGGAACATCTGGTTTGCTGTATTTCAGTCCATTTGAAATCAGGTTGGTGAGCAACTGCTGAAATTGAATCGGAATGACAGAAAGCGTAGGCAGTTTTCCAACTTCAACACGGGCATTCTTTTTTTCAAGAATGTCCGTCATATTATTTTTAATGTCATCTATTGCTGTATTGAGATCTGTAGGTACAAAATGAATTTCTGAAGCATCCATACTGGAATAGTTGAGTAAGGATTCAATCAGGTTCTGCATACGGTTGGCTGCATTTGTAATACTCTGGAAATAGGCCAGGGAAGAGTCGCTAAAATTTGCCTTTTCTTTAAAAAGTATACGGCTGGCGAAGAGTTGTATTTTGCGGAGCGGTTCCTGAAGGTCATGAGAGGAAATATAGGCAAATGAGGCAAGCTCGACATTTTGCCTTTCCAATTCCTTGTTTTTCATCTCTAAAAGTTTTTCATTTTGCAAGCGTTCAAATTCTATTTCGCTTCTTTTTGCAGCAATTCTCAACAGGGATTCTATATAGGCAATATCGTATATTTCGTTCTGGTGCAATACAGCGATTAATCCGATTACTTTTCCTGACGAACCCACAAGCGGATAGGCGATATAACCCTCGACATCTAAATCCGAAAGTGTTTTGCTTTCCGGGAAAAGTTTTTGGCTGTCACGCGGATGGCAGGTATAATGTCCTTTAATGACTTCATCACAAGGGCCGTCTTTTATCGGGTATTTGAAATTATCCGCAATTTCTCCAAAAGCTATCACCGAAATACTTTTTATAATTTCTTCTCCCAATTCGTTTAGTTGTACCTCGCCCAAAAGAACATAGTCCATCTTTGTTTTTGTGGCTATTTCAAGTAATAGGGAACTAAAAAATTCTTCGCCATTTCCATACGAATAGAAACTTTCAGAAAATTCCTTAAGTAATTGCTGTTCGAGTTCTTTGTTTTTGTTGAGAAGTAATGCATTGATGGCCTCAATTTCTAAGGCGGCTGTTTTTTCATGAGTTATGTTTTTTGAAGTTACTGCAACCGCATTGCCGGCCTTTTCAATTGTTGCATTTAACCACAAGGTCTTATTGTTATGGATTGCTGCAATTTCATAACTGTCAGGTAGCCCGGTTTCCACACACTTAACCATTTTTTCGAAAATCCCATTTTTAAAAATCCCGGGGTATACTTCCCGACAGGTTTTCCCGATGACATCCTTGGGTTCAAGTCCAAAATTTCTAGGGACTTCAGGATTTGTATAGGTAATTCTGAAGTCATTAATCATGCCATGGTTATTGTACATCGCCTCATAGCTTGCAATACCGTAATTTGTTGAATTTAGCACTGACTGCAGAAAGGACTGCAACTGTTCTGTTTCTTTATTGGTATTAAAAGCCAGAAGCAGGAATGTTTCACCGTCTGCCTCTATAGCCTCAACATTGAATGAAATTTTATTGTTTTCCGAATTTTTAGAGTTGATTTCGTATTCTTTAACTATGCTTTTTGTCTTCAACACATCCCAAAAAAGAAGTTTTAGCGGATTGGTTTCAAAAGAACTCTCTATGACCTCAAGAAAATTTCTGTTTTTAGGGGCCAATTTCGGCAGGTTGAATTTTATATGAAACGAGGCATTGGCATATAGGATAGCAAAATCTTTGTCTAACAGAACCATTGGTTCGTTTGCCAAAGCAATAATCCTTTCAATAGTTGATGTCTTTGATACGGACATAATTTTTGTGGTATTTTAGGGTACTAACAAAGTTAATGAAATCCTAAAATATTGCTGCTTAAATCGGGAAAATTTTGCTATTCTTTCAGAATATCTTGTGAAATATTGGCTTAAATTTGATAGAAATGAAATAATGATGTTATGGCTATAGAAACCTGTAATTTTTCAGATAGTGCTATTGTTTGGACTGATATTACCAATCCGACCAAAGAAGAACTTGAGAAAGTGAGTAAAACATATAATTTAAGCTCCTATACGTTGATTGATAGTCTGGATCCGGACCACCTTCCCAAATATGAAGAGCATAACAAGACACATTTTTTTATTGTCAGAATTCTGCAACATTCCCATGAGCATGAGCAAACGGTGAGGGAACTAAGCAGTAAAATAGCTGTTTTTTACAATTCGGATTTTATTATTACCATTCACAGGACCGCACAGCCCATCATGCAGGAAATACGCAAAAATTGTATAAAGAATGGAAAACTGGAAACAACAGGAGGAATGGCCATAAAGATTATTTGGGAAATGCTGCATTCTTATGAGCTTCCGGCTATAAAACTTTCGGATAAGATTGATTATTATGAATCGAAAGTTTTTCTGAAAAAAAATATTCCGGCAGATATGATTGAAGGAATGTATTATCTGAAAAGAAAAGCAGGGCTTTGTAAAAAATTATTGCTACTTACCAACGAAGTTGTTAATTCGGTTAAGGTGGATGAGAAAGATTTACCAGCCTTACAGGATGTTCGGGACCTCCATTTAAAATTACTAACCCTGTACGGCCAGGTTCAGGATGATGCCAACAATTTGCTGAATATCTACTTGTCGCTGTCAGCCAGAAAAACAAATGATGTGATGAAGATTCTCACCATATTTTCGGTCTTTTTTATGCCACTGACTTTTATCGCTGGTATTTATGGGATGAATTTCAAGTTCATGCCCGAGCTGGATGAGAAATGGGGCTATCCGCTTGCTTTGCTGGCTATGGTAATTGTATCGGTCGTTATTTTTATCTGGTTCAGAAGAAAGAAGTGGCTATAAAAAAGGCGGAAGTACTACTTCCGCCCCTAACTAAACTCAAATTTGTTTATGGTATTCCCATGGTTTCATTGTTTTCAGCCTTTGGCTGCCGGACTTCTTTTAGGCCTGGATTAGTTACTGGATTATTCTTATCATCCTTAAAGTTGGCATCTTTATCCAACTTTTGGACTGGGATTTCTGAAACGTGAATGTATTTTTCGCCAGTTGTATCCTTTCGATTTTTTTCACGATTTTCCATGGCGTTATGTTTTTTATCAAAGTTAGCAGCTTTGGCATTTTTTTGTGTTATATCATTCGTATAAAAGGTTATGTAATTGAAACATGCGATTAAAGTTCTTTTTCAATTGCTTCCATAAATTCCTGTAAAGGAAAAGCGTCGCCCTGGTTTGTTAGTACGATTACAACGGTTTTTTCGTGGAGATTTCTCCAAATACAGGCTCTATAACCATTTAATCCACCGGTATGGCTTACGATTTTCTGACCATTTTCTTCTTTTATATTCCAGCCAAAACCATAATTAGAAATGCTTCCATCATTTAGCGTTGCAGTTTTATAGGCATTTTCCATTTCTTTTCTGCTAAGCAGCTTTTGTCCATAAAGTGCCTGTTCCCAAATAAACAAATCTTTTGTCGTTGAGAAAATACTCCCATCGCCAGTAGTTAAAATTGAATAATCGTCGGGTTCTTTGTTTTTGTTGTAACCAATGGCTCTGTTTGCAATTGTGGGTTTTGTAGTATCGTAGACAATAGTCCGATTTAAATTTAAAGGCTTGAAAATGGCTTCCTTGCAAAAACCGGCATATGATTTACGGCTTATTTTTTCAATAATTGCTGCTAAAATAATGTAGCCGGTATTACTGTACTCGAATTTTTCACCAGGCGAAAAGTTCAGGCTGTTTTTTGTAGCAAGCCATTGCATAACCTGCTCATTCGTAAGATTTTTTACATTAGGCATTTCCTTTTCATAATCGGGAATTCCTGATGTATGATTGAGTAATTGGCGTATGGTAACTTTTTGTGTAAACTCCGGGATATTTGGGATATATAGTGAAATTGGATTATCGTATGCTAATTTTTTCTGCTCTTTCAATTGCATAATAGCCAAAGCTGTAAATGGCTTGGCAAGCGAAGCGATATAAAAAGCAGTATTACTGTTTAAAGGCTCTTTTGTCTTGAAATTGCTATAGCCTAAAACAGTGTCATAAAGGATCTTTCCATTTCTGGCAACTAAAAGCGCACCATTGAAAGCTCCTTTTTTATTATAGCTGCTAGCTATTTCTTTAATGTTGTTTTCAGGTGTATTTTTACACGATATGAATACAATTACTGAGAGAACCAGAAGAAAGAAATGTTTCATGTTTATTTATTTTCTGTCAGGACCAATTTTTATTAATTGCGAACTGGTCAATAGGGCAGTGTCAGATAATCCCATTAAAATTTATTCTGAAATAGAAAATACAGAGAAACAGATCCCTAATGTCAGGATAGATGTCCGGAATGTCTGCTCATAGTATGTTAGTTCGTTTTTTTCTTTTGTTTTTCTATTTCGGAAAGCATTAGTTTATACTCTTCTACATTCCAGACTATGTCCCAGGTCTTTACATATTCAGAAATTGGTCCCAGTCCAACTTCTTCTCTTCGTTGGTCCACATTGTCAGGATCTTCCAGTGGTAGTACATAGTTTTTTGTGGTTTTACTGTCGTATCCAATCTGACTGCCGTAAATCTGTTTTTTTCCTTCTCCTAAAGCAACCCTGTCTTCCAAAAGAGCAAGCGCGCTACTTTGGGCGTTTTTATTTTTGACTGCTTCCCGCATCATAGGAAGGTATTTTTGCTGTGTTTCTAAATCTGAATGCTGTATTACAAGAAACAATGTCATATTTGCCTGAGCGCCTACTTTATTCGGACCAACCCAGCCTCTTTTGTCCAAAATGTCTTTTACTTTAATAAGGTTAATGCTGTCTTTATATCCCATAATTTTAGCTATACTGTCAGCCTGTTTGCTTTGGTTGCCAAATTCTTTTAGTGCGGTCATATAATGTTGACGTATTGTTTGGTCATCATTATAAATAGCAATCAATTCTGCCTGAAGCGGCTTATCTATGCCTACTGCTCCTTTATCTATTTCTTGCTGTATTGCAGCTATGAGTTTATCCCATTTTTTATCGGTATGAAGCGTTTTCAGATCGGTATCTGATTTCATGTGCTGTAAGTTGGTCCAGCCATTTTTGAGAGCCTGATTCAGCCATTCAAAAGCCAAATCCTTTTTACCCGAAAGTGCAGCTGAGCAGGCTGCATTGTAATAATCATTACTGTTTTTCTGTTCAATTGTAAAGGCCTCCTTATATTTAGAGGTTGATTTTGCATAGTTTTTAACGTTGTATAGTTGTTCGGCTTGGGCAATTGTGGAACGGTAATCTTGTCCAAAAGCATAGAAACAGGTTAATAGCAAAAGCAGGAATAATTTTGATTTCATTAGTTTGATGATTGATGATTGTTAATACAAACGAAGTTAAGAAAAAAACAGGGCAGATGATTAAAGAAAAGTACTTTAGAGGCAGTTTGCTCTGCAAGTAGGTCTAACGACTGCTATTTCTTATTAAAGAAAGTTTTTTCAAGTTCGGGCAGTTCTTTTTTGTATTGCTCGACATTCCAGTCCAGCCCAATTTCCAACAGATAATCGGCTAGTGTTGGAAGTCCTACTGCAGCCCTGCGTTTGTCAACATTGTCCGGATCTTCAAGTGGAGCTACAAAACTGACATTGGTTTCCATATTCCAGCTAACCTGGCTGCCGTAAATCTGTTTTTTTCCTTGTTTTAAAGCGACACGGTCTTCCAGTAACGCCAGCGATGCAGCTTTTGCATTTCCTTGTTTTACGGCAGCTCTCATTAAGGGCAGGTATTTTAGCTGTGCCGGTAAATCAGCATGCTGTATCACCATAAACAGTGTAGTATTGGCTTGGCTGCCAATTTTTTCAGCCCCAAGCCAACCGTATTTGCTGAGTATTTTTTCAACCTGAATCAGATTCAGTGAGTCGGTAGTTTTCATGTTTTTGAAAAGTTCCTTTGCCTCTTTTGAATTGTTTCCAAAACGGCTGATTGTTTCGTCAATCTGGTTCCGATATTTCTGGTCTGATTCATCAATGGATAACAATTGTTGCGTAATCTCTTTGTAGACGATGTCTTGTCCAAATGTGGTAAGCGGGCAAGTGATGAAGAAGACCGCTAATAATTTTAATTTCATGATTTTTTTGATGATGATTTATTGAGTTCTAAACTATGAAAAAATGTATTAAAAAAAGAAAAGCCTTTAAAAAAGGCTTATTCTTTATGATTGTTGATGATTATTTTCTGGCTGAATTTCTGGTTGTCTGAGGTCACCAGATCGATTATATAGACTCCTTTGCTTAATCCGCTTGTTGAAAACGAGTATTTGTCATTAATTCCCAGATTATTTTTCTTGAAAATACTTTTGCCCGTAATGTCAAATAAGATGACAGAACGGATGTCTGCTAAATTTGGATTTTGCAGTATAAGGGTGTGATTTGTATTGTTTTGTGTGATTCCAAAATTGCTTTTGGTCGCTTCACCTACACCTAAAACAGAATTAACAAAAGTAACGAAGAACCGGTCGTTATAAATTCCGGTTGGCAGGTTTACCTGATAACTGCCGTTTTTTATGTCATGATAAGAACCATCAGCCGCGTCATAGATATAAATCATCTGGTCCGGATCAAAACTGGTTACTTCCGGCACATAAAATTTGATGGATGCGTTGTTGGTTGCTTTTACTCCCACAGGAATTCTTTTACCCACATCAAAGCTTGTTCCCTGAATTACATATTTATTATTGTCAAGAAAGAAATAAGCGTCATTGGGCAATTCGTCCGGAGCGATGCTTAAAGCATCAATACCAATGTCGACACCGTCTGTAGCTTCAGGAAGAAATACCAGCGCAATTTGTCGGGTAAATTCGTTATTCAGAATAATGTTGAGTTTGAACTGTGCCTCAGTAATTGTTGTTTCACTTTCCGTTGCATTTGTCTCACCTGAATTTGTTGTTTCGTTACTGTTTTTTGAAATCTTCGGTTTGTTCGGGCGCTCAAACTGTGACAGCGGTCCGCTTTCTTTATAATAGGAACGATGTGAATTTTTTAGGGTTACAGTACCGTTAGAAGCTCCCTTAATCATAAATCCTTGCCCAACAGGAGCATATTTTCTTTCGATGACCAAACCGGAAGATGTTCCAACACCATTCAGTGAGCCATCAGAGTTATAGGAATTAAAAGTAGCGGGTACATATACTCCGTTTGAACCAAGACTGATAGGGGAATAAGCACCATAACCGCCTTTGTAGAGTCCGACGTTGTGTGAATTGACAGTTTTGTCCTGTTCCCAGTAATAGGCAATTCCTGTGGCGGCATTGTTTGTTGCGTCCAGAAGAAATGCATTTACGTTTAGGGCTGACGGATAAGGATTTCCGGTGAGTGTCAGGTTATTTGTTGCAACAGTTACCGATATATTTCCGTCATTCGGTTTGCCCCTGAAATCGTAACGTTGTGCGCCGGTTCCTCCCGGATTGTTTTGTATGCCATTAGCTTCGACTATAATCGGGTCGCTACCCGAAGTTCCTTTCATGGAGAATCCTTCGCCGGGAGCGAGGGTAGAAGCGCCACCAACATATATCCATTGCGAATAGGAAATGGAAGACAGGAATTTATAAATCCATCGGGACGATATAGCTAATGGATTGGCCGTACCGTTAGAATTACTTGATGGAAGTATTGTAGCCGGAGTACTGGCCGTTGAAGTTGTTGGCCTGTGAATCATTGAAATTCCGAAATTTTCATTTCCTGTAGCAGCCGAGGCATTGCCTACAGGTGAGCACCAATAGTTATAGTCGAAATTATCTGAAGTTCCTTCCTGAAAAACAGAAACTTTACCGAGTCCTTTGTTTGCAGAAGCTGTTGTTGTTCCTTGCAATAACTGCGATTCGTTTCTCAGATAGATATTCCCATTGTTTTGCAGATTAATGTCTTGTTTTACATACAGAACCTGGTCTTTAGCATACATATAACTGTTTGTACTGACATAGAGCTGTGCGTGAACTGCAGATGATAACAGCAAGGGTAGTAGGTATAGGAGCTTTTTCATGATTTTTAGATTTGGGTTATTTAACACTCATGTTGAATGATCGAACCAGAAAGCTTTGTGCTGTGGTACCGGTACCCTGGTTGAGTCTTCTTATCCATAATTCTACAGAGTCGCCTGTGTTAAGATAGACAGAGCCTTGTACGGGAAAAGACTGTATATAACCTGCATTGGTATCGATTATGGTTTCTGTAGCTACTTGCGGATCGGTTCCACCGGCGGCCGGTATTCTCATGATAAAAAACGCATATTCAGTATTGCTTACACCGGAGACATTTCCAAAAGATATGGAACAGTTCACCTGAAATACCCTTCCTTTCTTGCCGGAGTAGGTAATCCGGTTGGTTTGAGCTGAGGTTGTCCTGTAAAGATTAGAACTAAGTCCCGCAGCAATAGTGAGTTTAACATTGGTAGCAAGTGTTCCTACCGGAGTTTGGCTTTGGGCTGTTCCGGTTCTGTCAAGATAAACGGTTCCACTGGATTGCGAATCACCTTCATTAGGAATGCCTGTGCATCGTACCGACCAACTGTTGTTGAAATTAAAACCGGTATAGCTCCCCACCGTGTAAGGATTAATGTATTTTCCCGTTGTAAGTGTTCCGGTAAAAACTACGGTTTCCATTACGGCATCGCCGGTGATGGTTGGATTGGCAGAAACGTCAAGCCCTATTTTTGTTCCGGTTACTTCACTAAAACCGCCTTGTTTGGTAACCAGTCCGAAAGTCCCCTGCAAGGTTTCATAGGTTCCGGAGTTATTTGAAAACCACCCGGCATTGCTTATCAATAAACGGCTGATGTCTTTATAAATAATACCGGTAGTATTGTTGACATATTGTACGATACTGGTAAATACCAATGCAAAGTTTTCCAGCTTTCCTACATTTGCGGATGAACTTATGATACAATCTCTTACAATCATACTTTGAGTTTGTGTACCACCTCCTATAGAGCCGGTTCCGGTAATATTAAATACATTTCCGGCTGTAGCCTGCAGCGTCAGCACGCGCATTGAACCGCCTGTTGTTCCTGTAAAGAGGTCGCCTGTTGCCTTAACCAGCTTGTCTTCTGATGAATCTGCACCTGCAATATAAGCATTATTCAGTTCTATAGGAAGGTCTACGTTAATTGTTCCGTTAATTTCATATAAGGTTGCAGCGTCCAGCAGGTATTTTGTATTTGAACCCGCTGTTTTTTCAGCCGCGAGTACAGTAGCCAGAACGTCTGTCGACCTGATGAGTTTGTACTTCAACCTTCCGTCTTTGCCATTGTTGATTTTTATCCAGGAAGTTGTTGGAGTGTCGTAGAAATAAAACGATGCCAACGTAGTGTCATAAACAATCATTCCGTTGGCAGGAGTTGTAATCGCTGTCCTTTGGGCGGTTGTCATTCTTGGAGTTACGAATCCCTGTGTGGTAGATTCTACATGAAGTACGGCTGTTGGTTCTGGTGTGGTAGTGCCAATCCCAATTTGCGAATATCCGGTCATGCTTACCAATAGGAAAAGCACCATCGGAATGGTTTTAGTAATTGTCGTCATAGCAATATGATTTGAGGTATTTCAAATTTAAATAAAAATTATTGAAGATTTATTATTAAATAAATAATTAACAAATGAATATTGCTTTTTATGTTGATTTTGCTGATAAAATGATAAATCGCGTTTGGTGAATATAGGTGTTATTTATAATCTTTTAATGCGAAAAATTATACAAATAAAAAAAGACCCTTGTAAGGGTCTTTTCAGAAAGTATACTAAGATTGTTTTTAGTCAAGAAGATGAAATAGTTCCGGATTGCTTTCTTCCCCGTTTACAATGATGGAAAGCTTGTGCAGGCCTGGATAAAATTTACGTGTTGTAATAGGTTTGAATGATTGCTTTCTTTTGATGGTTTCTTTTTGTCCGGCAAAATAAGTCCTTTCGCTTATCTTAAAAACTTTTTTAGATAACTGTCCGTTTGCTTTGTTGTAATAAACGGCATATTCCAGACGAATGTGTTTTGGTTCCTTATTGGTATTGTTAACTGTAAATTCAAACTCAAGACTTTGGGGTAACTTTATTTGTGGCGTGTTAATATGAAAACCGGAAGTCTCCAAACCTTTGCTGTCAAGTCCGTAATGGCTTAGTATTTCGGGATGTCCTTGCTTGAGTAATGTCCGGCTGCCGTGTTTAATAATGGCATCAGTTTCTTTACTGTGTCCTTTCCATTGCCGGGCAATAGACAATATGATATGCGGGTGGTCTTTTGCAATATCATTAAGGTTGTTAGCGACACTGCGACGAACATATTCTGACGGGTCGTTTTTCAGGTTTTCTAAAATTGGCAATATAGCTGTCGGGTCTTTTTTTAATTCCGGTAATGCCATAGCCCACGGTAGCCTTGGACGGCTTCCTTCGCTCGCCAATCTCCTTACCTTATGACTTTTGTGTAATGACCATTTTTCCATCTGTTCAATCATCTGGTTGCCATATCTCACAATAAATGGCCTTACCGCAAATTCGCAGGATATAAATTGTGTTACAAACTCGATTGATTTTACGGCGTTACTATAATCATCCAGGCCATAGGTTTCAATATAATCCGGAAAAAAGATATAGGCAAGACTGTCTTCTCCATGTTGGTTTTCGCGGAGAAGATGGATTGTCTTTTCTAAAATGCCGGAAGCTGCTCCAAAATCATCGGGCATAAAATTACGCAGTACTTTTGTGGTATGGCGCATTCTGTCTTTCAATTCTTTTTGCGAAAATGAATCGTCAAAGATTTGAGCAACGAAAGTTTTCTTTTCAAAAGAAGGAACAGTTTGTTGTAAAATATTGGCTAGCCGGTCGTAAAAAACAGGTGAGTAAATGTCTTTGAGGGCGCTCATGCAAACGGGTTATTTTATGGTGTGATTAATTCTGTAGCCTTTAAAGGTAACGTGATACTTATGATTACCAAAAGTAAAGAAATTACAGAAGCAACGGTACGGATGCTGTGAAGATTATTCCAGGGAATTTCAAAATCTCTACGGGCCCTGCTGATTTCTTCAAGTGTTGCGGTTTTTAAGGGGAAAGCGTCGAGTGCTTCATTCAAGGGCACATTTCCAAAAATGGTGACACCAAAAGTACCGCAGGCATAAAGTACAAAAGCGCCAAGCAAAAGCAGGAATTTTGGTGAATCCCATGTAGTAAAATTGAAGAAAAGGCTCACGGGGAAAAACAGTAATGTTCCCATAAAGCTCAAAAAGAACAAAGGGTTTATTATGGCCCTGTTGATGGACTGCATTGCTGCAAGATAACCGGAATCATCCAGTTGTTTTAGTCCGGGATTTACAGAGCAGGAGTAGCTGTAAAATAACCCTGCTATCAGGGCCAGCATCAGGGTTGAAATAATGAGTGTCAGTGTTGCCATAGTTGTTTTTTTCATGATTGGTGGTTTTATTTTCGTAATGATTTTATATAGGTTGCCACAGATTCAATTTCTGTTTGCGATAGTCTCTTTTCCCAACGGGGCATGCCTCTCCTGCCTTTAGAGATTACCAAAATAAGTTCGTTATTTTCCAAACGGCTTAGTTGCAGATTTTTTGCTCCAAAAAGCCCTTTTGTGCCATCACTTCCATGGCATCTTTGGCATTTGTGCTCAAAAATAGATTTGCCTTCGGCGCTATTGTTTTGCGCTTTAGTCTGGTGAATGTTTATTATCAGAAGGCCAATGTATAGAAATGTTTTCATGTTTTTTTCAGCAAAGTTGCCTGGAAAAACAGAAAGAAAATAGAATCAAACCGACACAATGGGTTGTGCTGCAAAATTATTTTCAAATTCTGACAGATACAGTTTTGGGGTCACGCCGGTAAATTCTTTAAAAGTGCGTATGAAATGTGACTGGTCTGAAAAGCCATTTTCATAGGCAATGTCAGAAAGTTTGGTATAATCATATGTATGCAGCTGTGTCAGAGCGGAACGAAACCGGCAGACTCTTGCGAAAAGGCGGGGGGATATGCCAATGGAGTTTTCAAATCGTCTTTCAAATGTGCGTTCCGACAGACTGAATTTTTTATGCAAATCGGTCAGGATAACCTCACCGTTGTAACGGATAATGGTTTCTGTGGCCTGCTGCAATATGAGGTCGGAATTGTCTTTTGAAGCAATCGTTAGAAGAAAATCGGAAATAAGCCTGATTTGATTTTCGACAGAAGTGGCTTCGGATAATTTTTCCAGCAAAATGGGCGTTTCCTTTGGCTGTAGCAATGATATATCCAGGCAGGTATCTGTAATTTCGCTCGCATTGATTCTAAAAAGAGAACCCAATACGTGCGGTTTTAGGTAAAAGATAATTTTGGTGAATTGTCCGAAAGAAAAAAGATTAATTGGTTTTATGGTCTGTCCGTAAAGATAAAAGCTGGAAAGCTTTTCGTTACAGGAATCCGTAAAAAAGCCATGATTGGATTGGCTGAATAGAATACCCGGACAGCCGTCTGCAAAAAAACGCAGGTAACTTTCAGACTGCAGGGAAGCGCCAGAGGTAATTACCTCAATATGTTTTACAAATGCCGATAGCTGTAATGTTGGCGCTAGGGAATTAAAATTCATCGCGTTTCTGTCTGTAGTTCATACAAATATACTAAATGTGTTTTGGAGAAAATAAAAAGTGGGGCTGTATTAGCATACAGAATTATGCCTTTGTTAATTGCAACTGAGAATTTCTATAGGATTATAACAAATTATAATATAAGCCTAATCTTTCTTCTCGTTAAATCTGATTATATTTACGTAAAGTAAAACGTATCATTAATTCCTTTAAATTAGAATTTATGGATAATAATAAAATACCTTTTGAGGAATCTCTGGAGAGGCTTTTTGTTGAAGAAAGTGCTATTCCGGAACAGTTCCGAATCGGGGAAATCCACCAAAAAGAATACCTGAGCAATGGTGAAATGAAAAGATGGAGCGGAGAAGTCCATGAAGTCTATTCGCCTGTTTATATAAAAACAGCCAGCGGGTTGCAGCCAAAACTGATAGGGAGCTATCCGGTTGGAACCCCAAAAGAAGCACAGGCATCGCTTGATGCCGCTGTAGAGGCTTATAATGATGGGAGAGGAGAGTGGCCAACCATGAGCGTATCGGAAAGAATACATCATGTGGAGCAGTTTACGGGCAGGATGATTGCTAAAAAGGAAATGGTAGTCAGGCTCATTATGTGGGAAATTGGAAAATCCTATGCTGATTCTGTAAAAGAGTTTGACAGGACGGTGGAGTATATTTATGCCACTATCGATTCGCTAAAGAACCTTGACAGGGATTCTTCACGCTTTGAAATTGCCGAAGGTATAGCCGCGCAGATTCGTCGTTCACCACTTGGAGTAGTACTTTGTATGGGACCATTTAATTATCCGTTAAATGAAACTTTTACAACATTGATTCCTGCACTGATAATGGGAAATACTATTCTCTTTAAACCACCCAAATTTGGAACCCTGCTGCATTATCCTTTGCAGGAAGCTTTTCAGGAAAGTTTTCCAAAAGGTGTCATCAATGTCATTTATGGCAGAGGCAGTGATATTATTCCGGGATTAATGCATTCAGGGAAAATTAATGTACTGACGCTCATAGGTTCCAGTAAAGTAGCCAATGAGTTGAAAAAGCAACACCCAAAAGTAAACCGTCTTCGTGCTGTATTAGGATTGGATGCAAAAAATGCTTCAATCATTACTTCAAAAGCGGATATTGGTTTAGCTGTTAAAGAAACCATTACGGGTTCATTATCATTTAACGGACAGCGTTGCACGGCTTTGAAAATAGTATGGGTTCATCGCAGTATAGCCGACCAGTTTTTAAGTGAATTCAGTAAAGCGGTGAGCAATTTGAAATTTGGCCTTCCATGGGAAGAAGGAGTGTCTTTAACACCACTACCTGAACCTTATAAAATAGATTATCTGAATGATTGCATTAAGGATGCCGAAGAATATGGCGCCAAGGTAGTCAATGAAAATGGAGGTGTATCAAAAGCGTCCTTTTTCTATCCGGCCGTGGTTTATCCGGTAAATGAAAAGATGAAGCTTTATTACGAAGAACAATTCGGGCCTATTATTCCGGTGGTTCCTTTTGATGATGTCGAAGAAGTAATCCAATATCTGATAGATGCTCAATACGGACAGCAGGTAAGTATTTTTAGTAGGGATGCTTCTGAAGTAGGGGCACTTATCGACCCGCTAGTGAATCAGGTAAGCCGTGTCAACATCAACAGCCAGTCGCAACGTGGACCTGATATTTTTCCTTTTACGGGAAGAAAAGACAGCGCAGAGGGAACTTTGTCTATTCCGGATGCCATCCGTTCTTTTTCCATCCGTTCGTTAGTGGCTTTTAAAATGAATGATGCCAATAAGGAACTCATTAATGAGATTGTGAATTCGGATAAATCTAATTTTCTAAGTACTAAATTTATATTTTAGTTGAAAGTCGATAGTTGAAAGTCGAAAGTCGATAGTTGATAGTTGATAGTGGAAAGTCGATAGTTGAAAAGGTCTGCCTTTGGGTGGGCCTTTTTTAGTTTTCTTCGTTTTCAAGAATTTTAATCATCTTGAAGGATTTCAGCAAATGAAAAAGTCCGGGTAGAATTATCAGTCCACCAATGATAAGGGAAATGCCTAGAATGGTTATCGTGCTTTCCGGAGCCATATCGTCCAGTAAGCTGATTTGTCCTGTTTTGGTAATGATAAGGTTAGGGAAATGGGCGCCTACGGCGGCAGAAAGAATCAACAATACCTGAAGTCCTGCTAAAAACCGGCACCATACTATTTTTCCTTTTCGGATGCTTTTCCAAAGCGGAACCAGTAACAACCCTGATACTGCTACTGCGCCTATGGCGTAATAATTTTTGAGTACGTCGAGAACAAATTTGTTTTCTTCAAAGTAGGCTACGGCAAGCGTAACAAATCCTAAAACAACCACTACCCACGTAGCTATTCCTGCTTTACGGATATACATTCTCCTTTCATATTCTGTGGCTTCTCCAATCAGGAAAGTAGCAGAAAGGAATACGCATAGTGCACTGAAGAAAAATCCGGTGAGGATAGGAAACGGCTGTAACCATGGTTTTATATAAACGGAGGCAAAATCGGCATTAGGAGTATTTTCAAGAAGAACGATATTACCGCTAATCAAAGCTCCGTAAGTCATGCCCAGAAAAATTGGAGTAACAAGACATGAAAATTCAAACATGCGGTCGTATAACAACTGTGATTTGTCTTTTACGGCATCATAATGGCGGAAAACAAATGCAACACCGCGAAGTGTAATGCCTAGTAAAATTAAGGTCAGCGGAATGTGGAGGTAAATAATGATAACGTTGTAAAATCCGGGAAAAGCAATCCAAAGAATTACAATCAGGATAATAATCCAGATATGGTTGGCTTCCCAGACGGGGCCCATAACGCTATAAACCCTTTTCTTGATAGAGACCTGGTGGTCTTTTGATGAAAAAAGTTCCAATATTCCGGCACCAAAATCAGCGCCACCCAGCAAGGCATAAAGGAATAACGAAAACAATGTAAAGAATAAGACAACGTATAGCATAATCTTTAATTTTCAGAGTTATTGAGTACTTTAATCTGACGTATCATCAGCCAGGTTACCGCAACGGAAAGTACGGCATATAGGATTACATAAAGGTAAAAGCTGTAAATCATTCCCGGCATTGGTGTAACCGCATCTTTGGTGCGCATCACATTATGGATAATCCAGGGTTGTCTCCCTACTTCCGTAACAATCCATCCGGCTTCCAGAGCCAGAAAACCGACAGGCGCCAGACAGGCAAAAAACAGCCAGTACTTCTTGGAGGCCTGCCATTTTTTCTTTTTAAGGCTTATAAAATAAAGCAGTCCAGAAAACATGAGCAGTGTTCCAAGGCCTACCATAACCTGAAAAGCGTAATGGGTTATAGCAACCGGGGGATGGTCTTCTTTTGGGAAGTCGTTCAGGCCTTTAACCTCGGCATTAAAATCACCAAAAGACAAGAATGAAAGTGCTTTCGGGATTTCAAGTTTATAACTAACCGTTTGAGTTTCTTCGTCTACAATCCCGCCAATATAGAGCGGTGCTCCTTTTTCGGTTTCATAATGGGCTTCCATAGCCGCCAGCTTTACCGGCTGTCTTTGGGCAATGTCTTTGGCAGAAAGGTCACCGCTCAAAGGTTGTAACAGTGCCGCGACAGCTCCAAAAACGATGGCTATTCTGAAAGCCTCAAGGTGGAGTGCTACGTTTCTGTTTTTATAAATCTGCCAGGCATGGATTCCCGCTACCGCGAAAGAAGTAGCGACAAAGGCGGCCAATGTCATGTGTAAGGCCTGCGTAAACCATGCCGGATTAAGAAAAGCTTTTAAAGGGTCGATATTGAGAAATTGACCGTCTACATAATCAAAACCGGAAGGAGCATTCATCCAGCTGTTGGCCGAAACCACCAATATTCCGGAAGCAACTCCGGAAAGCCCCACAATAATTCCTGTTAGCAAATGGAATTTTTCCGGCAGTTTGTTCCAGCCATACAGATAAAATCCCAGAGCCAGTGCTTCTACAAAAAAAGCGGCCCCTTCGAGTGAGAAAGGCATTCCGATTATTGGCCCGGCGTGTTTCATGAATTCGGGCCATAATAATCCCAATTCAAACGATAAGGCTGTGCCCGAAACGGCACCCGTCACAAAGAAGATAGCGACGCCTTTTTGCCAGGATTTTGTCAGTTTGAGAAAGACAGGTTTTCTTGTCCTTAGCCATTTGTAATGTGAAAGTACCATAAAGAAAGGCATTACCATTCCAATACAGGCAAAGACAATATGGAAAATGAGGGTAAATGCCATCTGCATTCTTGCAGCATCTAAATTATCCATAAGAGTTTCAATTTAGCCTAACAAAGATAGTTCAGAAAAGGCAGGAATCCTTGTTTTTTCTGACTTAAATTGATTAAAAATGAAGATTTTGGCTGTAAAATATAAAGTGAAATAAAACCGTTTCTTTAACAAAAAGATAGCTTTAGGATTGAAGCCGGAAGAAAAAAATACTTTGTGTCAAAAATATCATAAAAGAGCCAATTTTATGGAAGGATTTAGCGTTTTTGTTAATAGTGAAAAATAACAATTTTTGATATTTCTGTTTTTTGATTTGATTTGGAATCGGCAAAAAATAGTATCTTTGGAGCAAATAAATAGCATAATGACCACAACTGAAATGTCTACCGAACTTGAACAGTATTTCCAGCAATTCCGAAATAATATTATTGGGATTGACCAGGAATTTATTTCTCCTTTTGGGAAAAAGAAAATCATTTATACGGATTGGACAGCGAGTGGGCGCCTTTATCGCCCGATAGAGGAAAAGCTTATGAATGATTTCGGGCCGTTTGTAGCTAATACGCATACGGAAACTACGGTTTCCGGAACGGCAATGACTATGGCCTATCACGAAGCACGACATATTATCAAAAAGCACGTTAATGCCAACGAAGATGATATACTGATTGCAGACGGAACAGGGATGACGGGTGTAATTAATAAATTCCAAAGAATACTTGGTTTGAAAATACCGGAAAACCTTCGCGAATTTACTGCCATTCCGGACGAAAAACGACCTGTTGTTTTTGTTTCGCATATGGAACATCATTCCAATCAGACTTCATGGCTGGAAACTATTGCTAAAGTAGAAGTGATTCCGGCCTGTGAAAAAGGATTACTTTGTATGGATAGTTTTAAGGCACTTTTGGAGAAATACAAAGACCATACGCTAAAGATTGCTTCCATAACTTCCTGCTCAAATGTTACAGGTATCAGAACGCCGTATTATGAAGTAGCAAAACTGATGCATCAGAACAATGGTGTCTGTTTTGTAGATTTTGCCTGTTCGGCTCCATATGTTGATATTAATATGCATCCGGAAGATAAGGAAGCCTATTTGGATGCTATCTTCTTTTCTCCGCATAAATTTCTGGGCGGACCTGGTACTTCGGGAATTTTAATTTTCAACAAAAAGCTGTATAAAAATATGATTCCGGATCATCCGGGTGGTGGAACTGTATCGTGGACAAACCCTTGGGGAGAACATAAATATCTTGATAATATAGAGGAACGTGAAGATGGTGGTACTCCGGGTTTTCTTCAGGCCATCAAGACCGCTTTGGCTATACAGCTCAAAGAAAAGATGGGTGTGAAGAACATACTAAAAAGAGAACACGAAATAATCGATTATGTTTTTTCTGAACTGGGTGCTATTCCCAATATCACTATTTTGGCAGACCAGCATAAAGACAGATTGGGCGTGATTTCCTTTTATATTGACGGTTTGCATTTCAATCTGGGAGTAAAACTGCTGAATGATAAATTTGGAATACAGACCCGAGGAGGTTGCAGTTGTGCCGGAACCTACGGGCATTATTTACTGCATGTTGATGAAGAAACTTCGCACGACCTGACAAATTCTATTACAGCAGGTGACCTGATTAGGAAACCGGGATGGATTCGAATGTCAATTCACCCTACTACTACCAATGCAGAGATTCAGTTTGTCTGTGAAAGTATCAAAGCGGTAGCCCAAAACCACCAGGAGTGGGCTAACGAATACGAATACCATAAAAACTCGAATGAGTTCACCCATAAAAATGCTTCAAACCCCGAAAAAGAGTTGGTGAAACAGTGGTTTAGTACTATTTAGGAGATTTGTCGCGGAATTTCCAGCGTTTGTGCGTCCACAGATAATATTCCGGAGCTTTTAAGATTTGCTGTTCTACCAAGTGAAGAAACATATCAGAAATCTGGTAGTTTGGAATTTCTTTCGGATGGTCCACCATTTCGGCAAAAGTGGCTTCATAATAACCGCGTTTGGTTTTGACCACATCCACAAAAATTACATTCAGGTCCATTCGTTTGGCAATCATTTCGGCTCCTGTATGCATAGGTACCCTTACGCCAAAAAAATCTCCCCAATGAAAAGCTTTGGATGCTTTTGGAGATTGGTCGCTGGCAAAGCCATAGACGCCTTTTATGTCATTTTTTTGATTTTCATGGATAACATTGATGGTTTCTTTCGTATCGATAAGATGTGCATGGAATTTGGCACGAATGTTTCTTACCAGTTTGTCAAAATATTTGTTGCGAATTGTTTTATAGATGGCATAGCCTTTAAAAGTAATTTTTCGATTCATTGAAATCAGCCACTCATAACTTCCGTAATGAGAACAGAACAGGGCTATGCTTTTTCCTCTTTTTTCCATTTCAAGATATACTTCGAGGTTGGTGAACTTGAAACGTTTTTCAATTTCTGAATCCGAAATGGTCATTGTTTTTATCATTTCGACAAAATTATCGCAGAAATGATGGTAGAATTTTTTTTCAACGATGCGCTTTTCCTGTTTGGAAAGATGGGGAAGGGCAATATCGAGATTCTCCCTAACCGTCTTTTTTCTATAACCGATGACGTAATAAACAAGCAGATATATGCAGTCAGAGAAAAAATAAAGTACTCTAAAAGGCAATATTGACATCAGCCACAAGAACGGATAAAGAATAATAAAAAGTAGTAACTGCATTCGAGGAATATTTTATGCAAATATAAGGCTAATGCTGTTAAATAGTATAGTGCTTTTACAATTGATAAGGAAAGGGTTTGTATTTTTACGCTCAAATTACCTCTTATGAATATTTTTCTTATCGTTATTATTGCCCTGAATTTGATTGTTAGTTTCAAAGGATTCAACGATTTGTCTTTTTTCAGAAAATACGAATTCCATGTAGGCAGCATTCGTGCCGGTGAACAGATTCGTATGTTTTCTTCAGGATTCCTTCATGTAGATATTGCGCATCTGGCATTTAACATGCTGACGCTTTATTTGTTTGCTCCTTATGTAATTGCAGGATTGGGTTCGTTTACTTTCCTTATGATTTATGCCGGAAGCCTTATTTTAGGTAATCTGTTGACTATGGCTTTACATAAAAATGATTATAGCTACAGGGCAGTGGGAGCATCAGGAGCGGTAATTGGAGTGGTTTATGCTGCTATTCTGGTACAGCCCGCGTTAGAAATTTATTTTATGCCGGGTTATATTTTTGGAATTATCTATCTTTTATATTCGATTTACGGAATGAAATCCAAAAGTGATAATATTGGCCATACGGCACATTTTGGAGGAGCTATAGGCGGTTATATTATTACTCTGTCACGTGCGCCTGTTATTATTTCCGAAAACACTTTTACGGTAATCATACTTGCTGTTCCTATTGTCATACTTTTTATCATGGCTAAGACAGGAAAATTGTAATTTTTTTTTAAAAATGTTTTTTACAGCGGCCTGTAATTTTATAAGGCTTAGCTTTCAGTATTTTAGTGTTAAAAATAATTAGTTATTTATTTAAAAAACCTGTATTTTTATACTGGTTTTGCAAAAAACATGACCAAAAAAAGAAGGCAATTCTGATATTGGCACGTAATTTGGAAATACTCAAAAAAAAAATAAATACAAACACTATGAAAAAAACAATTTTTATCCTGATGACCATTTTCGCAACAGCCGCACAGGCGCAAGAAATTAAGCAAGTTCCACAGATTAACGTTTCTGGGGAAGGAAAAATTAAAGTAACACCAGACTATGCTATCATTTCGATTGGTGTTGAAAACACGGGGGCTGATGCAGCAGAAGTCAAAAAGAAAAATGATGCAACAGTTGATGCAGTAATCAAATACTTAAAAGGCTTTAAATTGCCTGCATCAGACTACCAGACAAAACAGGTGTACCTGCACAAAAGCTACGATTATAACAAAAAGAAAAACACTTTTGTAGCATCACAACAGATTACGGTGACACTTAAGGACCTGTCTAAGTATGATACTTTAATGATGGGATTGGTTGATACCGGAATCAACAACATTAATGGAGTAGAATTCAAGTCTACAAAAGTAGCACAGCTTGAATCTGAAGCCAGAAGAGCAGCTGTAGCCGATGCAAAAACTAAAGCGATGGATTATGCCTCTGCATTGAACCAGAAAGTAGGTAAGGCTATCATGGTTTCTGACAACTCTCAAACTCACTATCCGGTTCCGGTAATGTATGCAATGAAAGCAGAAGCTGCCGGTGATGCAATGTCAAGAGAAACTTTGGCAATTGGAGAAATTGAAATTACGGCCAACGTAACAATAAGCTTCTCTTTGGAATAATAGCTGAAAAATAATAAAAAAGCCTGGGGATTTCTCCGGGCTTTTTTTATTGGTGTAAGATGTTATTTAATCTCATAATTTACAGTAATTTAGTCAATACCATATCTTCAGGAATAACAAAATCAGAATCGTCCGGTTCTACACCGTTACTACAGGGTCTGGTATGAAAATAGCGAGTATCAGTAGTTCGTTTCCAATAGAGTTTTTCGGGATTACTGTTATTGTATATAATATCTAAACTTCCAAGTTTTCTTCTTCGATGACAATTGTTAGTAGAAGGTTCTGTGTAATAAAAACCAATAGTGTAATTTACAACAAAGTTGCTTTGTATCTGACTTGGTTTTGTATTTATAAGCCCTTGTTCCCTTGGATAGCTGTTTGTACCGTAATTGTCATAAATAACCCTGCCATTTTTTTTGTATAAGAATTTTGTGAAAAGTTTGTCCCCAAATACATTGTAATGCTCATTTTCCATTACCTTTTCTTTAAAGAATGTAATTTTGAAGTAATTTGTTCCGTCATCATAAATCCAGGTTCCTATAAGGTTTTGGAGTTTGTTATTGGTGTCTTTATAGTAACTGTTTGGATAATCCATGTAATTATTTCGCAGACGTTCTTCAATAGGCCTTACAATTTCTTGCCCTTTCATTGAGAATGTAATTAATAGCAGTGCTATTATTACAATTGTATTTTTTAATTTTTTCATACCATATCAATTATATTTCGTGTGTATAGCCCATTTATAATTTCCGTCTGCATCCAGAGTTGCAGAGAAAAGGGTCAGGCCTGTTGTATGTTCTTTTAGAAAGTCAATCAGGTAATCCGATAATAGTTTATCATATTCTATATTGGGTAAAATACAGTTACAATCCCGCACTGCTTTTATTCTCACATCTTCATAATACTTTAAATTGAAATTATCTTTAAAATTTTCATCTGATATCTTATTCGCAAAATTTTTAGCTTTTCGTGGATCAGTTACCCTAAGCGCAAAAATGCCCAAATCTGAAACCAGTATTGAGGTTATGTTCTCAGCATCAGGAGCCTCATGCTCTTTCTTTCGTTTGTAATAATAACCCATTCCATCAGTATCTTCAGATGAAAAGATAGGCTCTAAACCAGGAGAATGGTGCATGTGTATTCTTACTATAGAATGCTCATATACGGGACCGAAATCTATTCCTGCATATTGGGGTCTTTCGACTTCTACGCGATATTCTACGGATTCATCGTTGTAATCTTCTATAAAAAATTCTGCTCCCAGTTCCATTCGAGCGGTTCTTACGGCTCTATGAAGTTCTTCAATTTTATCCTTAACTTCTGTTCTGTTTGTAATTCTGTTTAATTCCTTAATATGGTTTCGCATATTATTTCTGTCGGGTAGTACAGGCGTGGTTATTAGGTTATTGCCACTTTCAGTTATACTTCCTGTGCCTGTATCTTCTCTGCCCGGGCTTCCATCACCGCCGCCACCGTTGCCCGGACCAACACTAACGCCTCCCGTATTTCCGTTTCCAGTGGTTGGGCCGTGGCCAATGCCACCGCTGGAAAGACAGCCTTTATTGATAAAAAGGACGGTATATTCTTCTTTTGTCCAATTTGAAGCACATCTGCCATCATTATCTCCTTTGTCTGTGATCCTGTTTCCGTTTTTGTCATCGCAGTAATTTTTTGTTATTATTGCTACTCTAACGCAATTACTGCCATTGCCCCCAATATTGAATTTTGATTGGGTTTTGATTTCCAGTAATGTCGTTGGGGCCAGATTCTTTGGTTGTATACCAGAGGCAAGCAATTCTCTTTCTTTATCGGAAAGGAAATATTCCGCAATATATGCCGTGTATTCCTTCCCGTCAGAAACGAGGATTAAATTTTCGATCCTGCTACTTCCTGGCTCACTTATGATTCGAAAAGTAATGGTATGAAACTCACCTTTGCTAATGCGTATGGCATTTTCGGTATCGATATTATAACCGTAATTTTTTATATTGACTGACCTAGCCCGTAGCGCACCACTTTCTTCAGATTGCAAATCAGTTAGTTTTTGCAGAACAGCGTTGTTTTTGCTTAAATCTGAAAAGCTGAGGTTTTCCAGTTTCAGTTCAGGATTGCCCTTTGGTCTATTCTTTTCGAGTGGGTCAGTTTCACAGGCAGAGGCAAATAATAGCATACAGATTATTGCGACTCTGGAAATAGCCTGTTTTTTTCTTCTCGGCTTCATATGGCTTATAATTTAGATTTTGGCGTATTTCTTTAAGAAAAAACATATGTGGGAGTAGATAAGCAGGTTGCCCTGACAAAAAAGAGTTTTTTACGAAAATAGTAGTTTTTTAATTGATTTTCAAATAGTTGTGTTTTTTAATCGGTATTAAACGATTACAAATGTTTAATTAATAATTGTTTAGAGATGATTTTTAGAACTATCTTAGCTAAAGAGCGGGATTACTATAGATTGTGGCAATATGAAAGGATGGAGGTTCTGAAATAGTAATCCAATTTATTTTGGATCTTATTTCTACCAAAATGGTTATGTGTTTTGGGAATTTGACATAAAACAAAAAAACCTGTAAATATAAATTTACAGGTTTTGTGTTTGTTGTGGGGGGAGCAGGATTCGAACCTGCGAAGGTTTCCCAACGGATTTACAGTCCGTCCTCGTTGGCCGCTTGAGTATCCCCCCGCCTTGCTTATTGCGGTTGCAAATATAGCACTGTTTTTAGTTTATGCAAGTCTTTTTTGTAGATATTTTACAACAAAATTTTAATGTATTGGTAATGAATAAAATAAAAAAATCTCCACCAGGGAGATTTTTATGATTTGTTTCAGAATATGAATTAAGCGCCTAAAAGTTCTTTTACTTTTGCTCTCAATTCTTCTCCACGAAGGTCTTTTGCTACAATTTTTCCTGAAGCATCAAGGATGAAAGTTGCAGGAATTGAAGTAATGTTGTATTTCTTAGCAATAGGGTCTTGCCAGAATTTCAGGTTTGAAACGTGTGTCCAGGTCAATTTATCAGCCTCAATAGCTTTTTTCCAGCTTTCTGCTTCACCTTCTCTGTCAAGAGATACTCCAATGATGTTTAATCCTTTATCGTGGAATTCATTGTATAATGCCACAACGTTTGGATTTTCCTGACGGCAAGGTCCACACCATGAAGCCCAAAAATCAATGATGGTTACTTTTCCTAAAGATTCTTTAAGGGAAACTGTTTTTCCTTCCGGGTTTTTAGCTGAGAAATCAGGTGCTTTTTTACCAATTTCAACTGCCAGACGGTTCTCTAATTTTTCCTTGATTGCTTTTCCCGGCTTCGTGTTTTTTAATTCAGAAGTAAGGCCATCGTATATTTTCTGGATTCTTGCGAAATCAGGCTCAGGTGTATTGAAAAGGCTTTGCGTAATCAGTGCACTGATGAATGATTTTGGATTTTTCTCAGAATAAGAGTAATACTTCTCGATAAGCGGCTCCTGAATTTTTCCGTATTCTTTCATCAACTGGTTGATTACCGCAGTATCTTTTGCTTGTTGTGCGGCCGTCATTTTTTCCATATTCATCTGTTGGAAAGCCATAGCTTTTTTCTGAATATCTTTCTGGATAGCCTGAGTATCTGTCTTGAACTTTGTTAATTCTTCGTTGTTATACGTTCCGGTAACTTTTGATTTTCCAAGCGTATCTTTGTCAACAGCAATATTGATTTTACCATTTTCAAGAACGAAATCAATTTCTCCTTGTTTTGTTTCTATTCTTAAAGAGTGGATAGATGGTTCTGTAGCGGTACCTTTAAGTTCAAATTTTCCATTTTCAACTTTTACGGTATCAACAGGAATCATTTTTCCCATGATTTCTTCATCCTGTTTTTGAAGAATTACGGTTTTTCCATTTTCGACACCGGTTACTGTACCTGTAATGATATATTCGCCATCACCTGATTTGTTACAGGAAACCATTAATGCCGTAACAGAAAGCAATAAAAGGATTTTTTTCATTTTTAATTTCATTTTTGAATTTAGTTAGCAAAAGTATTTAAAATTATAATCGGATTATGGCAAACTGCCTAAATTTTAAGAATTATTTATTGGTTGACGGACAGACAAATGCGGTCAGTGGCAGGCCTGTTTTTCTAATACCGGCTATTCCTTTTTCCACATTAATCATGTTGTGGTAGCCTCTTGCTTTTAGTATGGATGCCATAATAACTGAACGATAACCTCCGGCACAGTGCAAATAGAAGTTTTCATCTTTTGGCACTTCAGCTAATTGCTCGTTGACAAAATCCAAAGGAATATTTACGGCATTCTCAACGTGTTCTGCATTGAACTCTCCCGGTTTGCGGGCATCAACAATAATGCTTTTTTCGTTTACTTCGGATTGAAATTGTTCCGGAGAAATTGATTCAATACTGTCTGTTTCAAAGCCGGCTTCTTTCCAGGCGGCAATGCCACCTTTCAGGTATCCCAATGAATTGTCAAAACCAACTCTGGAAAGTCGGGTAATGGTTTCTTCTTCTCTTCCTTCCGGAGTGATTAATAGCAACGGTTGTTTTACATCCCGAATCAAAGCACCAACCCACGGTGCAAACCCTCCCTGGATGCCAATGAATATAGAACCGGGGATGTGGCTTTTTACAAAATCATCTTCATGGCGAACGTCCAATATCAGCGCCTCGGATTGGTTGGCAATAGCTTCAAACTCTCTCGGAGTTAGTGGCTTGAATGATTTTTCCAATATGTTGTCAAGACTTTCATAACCCTGAATGTTCATCATTACATTTTGAGGGAAATAAGCCGGTGGAATTCCCAATCCGTCAAGAAGCTCTGCTGTAAATTCTTCACGGGTCATGTCTGCCCTTAAAGCATAATTTGTTTTTTTCTGGTTGCCTAACGTGTCTGTAGTTTCCTTGCTCATGTTTTTTCCGCAGGCACTGCCGGCTCCATGGCTTGGATAAACAATCAAATCATCAGGAAGTATCATGATTTTGTTTCGAAGCGAATCGTATAAATGGGAAGCCAGTTTTTCCTGGGTCAGGTCGCTTGACATCTTTTGTGCCAAATCCGGACGCCCCACATCGCCAATAAACAGGGTGTCACCGGTAATGATGCCGTGTTGCTTTCCGTTTTCGTCCGTAAGCAGATAACAGGTACTTTCCATCGTGTGTCCCGGTGTATGGATTGCCTTTATGGTATAGGCTCCCACTTTAAATTCCTGTCCGTCTTCAGCGATGATGGCTTCAAAATTAGGTTTTGCCGTAGGACCATACACAATCTGACCACCTGATTTTTTAGCAAGATCCAAATGGCCCGAAACGAAATCAGCATGGAAATGCGTTTCGAAAATGTATTTTATTTTAGCATTATCCTTAGTTGCACGGTCAATATAGGGCTGTACTTCACGTAAAGGGTCGAAAATAGCTGCTTCGCCGTTACTTTCCAGATAGTAGGCCGCCTGGGCAATACAGCCGGTATAAATTTGTTCTAATTTCATAATTTTTATTATTTGAGAATCTAAAATAACAGCTCTTTAGTCAGTATTAGTATTGACATGGTTAGTACAAACCACCCAAAGCCTTTTTTCAGATTTTTTTCGTTGATGAACTTATTGAGGTATATCCCTGCAAAGATACCTAAAATTGAAATAAAAGAGAAAATAAATAGGAACCTCCAATCAATAGCAATGTTGCCAATATCGCCCGTAAATCCGATAAGCGAATTGATAGCGATAATAAATATTGACGTGCCAACTGCTTTTTTCATTGGTAGCCTGGCAAGATAGACCAAAGCCGGAATTATTAAAAAGCCGCCACCGGCACCCACCAATCCTATAACAACGCCAACCATAAAAATCTGTATGATGGTTATGGCAGGATTGGGAGGAATGTTTGATTTTTCAGATTTTTTATTTTGAATCATAGAAAGTGCTGCCATCAGCATTACTATGGCAAATAAAATCATGATAAACAGATTTTTTGTAATGGTAATTTCACCAATCGAAAATAAAATTTCAGGAATTTTCGGAACGATGAGTTTTCGGGTGAGGTAGATGGCAGTTAAGGAAGGAAGTGCAAATTTTAACCCGGTTTTTACATCCACAAATCCTTTTCTGTAATTCTGGATGGTTCCAAAAGCAGAAGTAGTTCCCACAATAAAAAGAGAATAGGCAGTAGCCGTAACGGGATTAATTCCTAAAAGATAAACGAGTACAGGAACTGTGAGGATAGAACCGCCTCCACCTGTCAGGCCAAGGACCAGCCCAATGACGAGCGCTCCTAAATAGCCAAAAAATGCGTCCATTACAAAAGATTGAAACTGTTCCGTAAATATATCAAAAACTATTCTGTATTTCTTTACAGAACCTAAATTTTAAACTGGTTTGATTAGTAGGTATTGGTCGCATTTAGTGTTAAATAGGAGATTTCATAATATTAAATGCTTAATTTTGACTGTTTAATCCATTTTTAGCATGATAAAAAATTATTTTTCTCTTTTATTCTTACTCTTTTCGACTTGCTTTTCTTACGGGCAGGTAGTTATTAACGAACTTGATTCTGATACGCCCGGTATTGACGATAAGGAATTTGTGGAGCTCAAATCGGCAACGCCAAATTTTTCGCTTGATGGCTATGTACTTGTCTTTTTCAATGGAAATGCCGAATCTGCGAGTACAGGGAATAAAAGCTATCTCACCATTTCGCTAAACGGTCTTGTTACTGATGCCAACGGATTGGTTGTGATTGGTAGCAATGCGGTTTCTCCCGTTCCGCAAAAGATTATAGCCGATAATCTAATCCAGAATGGTGCCGATGCTGTAGCTGTTTATTTGGGTTCTGCAGCAGATTTTCCTGACGGTACTTTGGCAACAACAACTAACTTAATTGATGCTTTGGCCTATGATACCAGTGACCCTGATGCTACCCAGCTTATGGGATTATTGGGACTGACAATACAGATTAATGAAGACGAAAATGGTTTGGGAACCACCCAATCCATTCAAAGAAAACCTGACGGAACTTATGAAGTTAAGACGCCTACTCCGGGAGCCAATAACGACGGAAGCGGCATTATCTTTAACGGAATATCCATAAGCGTTCCTTCGCTGCTATATACAGAAGGGGATAGCTTTCCCATTACTTTTACAACACAGACAGCCGTAACCAGTGATTTGGCTTTTAGCTATACATTGACAAATGGGAGTTTTAATGCTTCTGATTTTACAGCCAATACCAATGTATTGATTCCTGCCGGTTCTTCAACTTTTACAACTACCATCCAGCTTATTGATGATGCGATAGATGAAGGAGACGAAGTGATGAAAATCAGGTTTGGAACTTTACCTGCCGGTTATGTAAGGCTCAATGACAATGTTGAAGTCAGGATTATAGATAATGATTTTACAGTTTCGCCGTGGGGAACACCATTAAATCCGACACATGGAGCAGTGGCAAGTACAGTTCCTCCGGGATATTATGATTCTCTTGAAGGAAAATCAGGTGCTGCTTTGAAACAGGCTGTTCAGGACATTATTGCCAATCCGGCAGTAGTAAGGGCGCATAATTATGGCGATATTACCACTATTTTGAAAACAGCCGACCAAAATCCGCTGAACAGCAATGAGGTTTGGTTGATGTATAAAGAAGTAAGCCGTTCTAAATATTTGTTTCAGGATTCGGGAAGTGGTGTTGGAAGATGGAACCGTGAGCATATTTACCCGCAATCAAGAGGCGGATTTACGAATGGAACCTCTGACACTCCGGATGGTATTAATGTATGGGAACCTTCCAATGCCAATATGTTAAACCATGGTCATGCTGACGCCCACCATTTAAGAGCAGAAGACGGACCGGAAAACAGTTCCCGTAACAATAAAGATTTTGGACTGACAGATTATAACGGATTTGCAGGAAATGCAGGAAGCTGGAAAGGTGATGTTGCCCGTGCCGTATTTTATATGTGCGTTCGATATAACGGATTGAATGTTGTAAACGGAAATCCGCCGGATTCTACTGTTGGACAGTTGGGCGACCTTGCCACATTACTGCAATGGAACGTTAATGACCCTGCCGATGATTTTGAAATGAACAGGAACAATTATATTTATACGTGGCAGCAAAACAGGAATCCGTTTATTGATTATCCTTACCTCGCGGATTATATCTGGGGAAGCAGGGCAGGAGAGACTTTTTCTCTTTCGGCTCCGGAATTTTCAGAACTTAAAGTATCCATTTATCCCAATCCAGCCAAAAGCCATATTACAATTGCCGGTGTAAATAATCCGGCTACTATCGAACTGTTTTCAATTTCAGGGCAAAAGCTTCTGACGAAAGATTTTTCAGGAACATCAACCCTGCAAATTAATCTTGCTTCGGGATTGTATATTGCTAAAATCTTTTCTGAAGGAAAAACGGCTGTTCGTAAAATAGTAATCCAGTAAGCGGAAAAAAGTATAGGCAAAGAGCTAATGGAAACAAACCATTAGCTCTTTGCTATTTCCAGGACATTCTGAAGCGTAACCGGCTTTGTAAAATACCCCAGAATTCCGTTATAGGATTTCGACCTTTCCTTATCTGAACAGGCAATGGAAGAACTCACAATATAAACCGATACTTCTTTCGGGAAAATGGTTTTTATTTTCTGGAAGTGTTCCATAAAATTCCATCCATCCATAACAGGCATTTCAATGTCCAGCATGATGATGTCCGGAAATTCCTCGGGCTGCTGTACTAATTTTGTTAATCCGTCGATAGCTTCTGCGCCATTTGGAAATGACAGGATTTTTCTTGCAGCTTCGGATTTGTGGATGATTTTTTTGGTTATCGTCTGATAAATAGGGTCATCATCGATAAGACAAATTATCTGATTCATTTAAAGTAGATTTTGAAGGTAGTTCCTATATTGGGTTTGCTTTCAACGGTTACGGTTCCGCCCATAGCATCGATTTGGTTTTTGGTAATAAAAAGTCCAATTCCTTTGGAATCCGGATTTTCGTGAAAGGTTTTGTACATCCCGAATAACTTGTCGCCATATTTTGTCAGGTCTATTCCAAGGCCATTGTCAGCAATTTCCAAAACGGTTTTATCATTTTCGAAATAGCTACTCAGGATGATGACAGGATTCCGCTCCGGGTGGCAATAGCGGATAGCGTTGGAAATAAAATTAAGCAGTATGCTTTCAAGATAGGCGGGATTGTATTTTACAAAGATTTCCGGCGATACATTATTTTTTATAACGGCTTTTTTAAACGCTATCTGTTCAGAAACAATGTTGATTATCCTGTCGATATTGTCTTTGATATTCAGATTTTCAATAATTAGGTTGATATTGGTCTGAATATTAATCACTTCGTTTAGATTGAGCATGGTTTCGTTTAGCGTATTGGAAACATTTTGGAGCATTTTGACCAGCTCGTTGCGTTCTTCTTCTGTTTCTGCAGTTTCAATCAGCGTGGAAATGGATTGTATGTTGCTGGTATGAGAACGCAGGTTATGGGAAACGATATAGGAAAAATTCAGTAACCTTTTATTTTGTTCTGTAACGAGTTCCAATGAGTTGCTCAGGTCTTTTTCTGCTTCTTTACTTTTCGTAATATCAATCATGATACCTTTTAAAGAAACCGGCTTGCCATTTTCATGTATTACATTTACAATATCCCGAATCCATAATATAGAACCGTTTTTGGCAATCATTCTGTATTCAAAGTCATATTGCTGGCTTTTTCCAGATTCAATTGCACAATAGTTTACTGCCCGGGTTCTGTCGTCCGGATGGATTGTATTGGCCCAGAAATTACCATCGCTACACCATTCTTCTCGTGTATATCCCGTAATTTCTTCGGCTTTTTGGTTGACATAGGTAAAGATATAGGTATTGTAATCGCATTCCCAAACGATTCCGTCAATCGTATTAATTAGCGATTCCATTTTTTTCTGTGACTGTATGACAATTTCTTCAGAAATTTTTCGTGCCGTGATATCTTCCGTTGATATAATTATCCGTTCCAACGTTTCTTCATAACCAGGCATAACACTCCAGCGTAGACTGATGTCACGATATTCACCATCAGTTTTCTTGACTTTTGAATCGATAGTTAGTCGTGTTTCGCCTTGGGTGATTGCGACCAGCTGTGCCTTGAAAGAATCCATGGAGTCGTTGTTTAACACATCTCCCAGGCGTTGTATCAGGTCTTCTTTGGTTTTGGGATGATGCAATGTCAGGCACTCATTGTTGACATTGATAATTTTTACAAGGGTAATGCATTTCTGGACTACTTCGGGATTGGCATCAAAAAAAGCTTTTACTTCTTCTCTGTTTTTTCCAATGAGCCCTGTTTCTTCCAGATAGTTTTTCAAATAAGAAAAATCTTCTTCCCACAAGGCAATTGGCGAATCTTCAAAAAGGCTTTTGAAACGTATTTCGCTTTTTCGGATAGCATCCTCAGCTTCCCTTTTTGACGTTATATCTTCAACAATAGAAATATGGGAACTTGGCTCTTCTCCTTCTTGCCAAAGTGGGGAATAGGCGATATTTACCCAAATAAGATTGCCGTTTTTATGGATGTATCTTTTTTCAATGGTAAGTTCTCTAATCTCGCCGCTTTTAAGCCTTTCGAGCTGTTTCAGGTTTTCTTCCAGATCGTCTTTGTAGGTAATATCACGGAAGCTCATATTTCTCATTTCCTCAAACGTATAGCCCAGCATACGTGAGTATTGGTCATTTACTTCAATGAGGCATCCGGTCCTAGAGTCAACATGTGCAATGCCCACGGCAGCATGGTCAAATATAGATTTGAATTTGATTTCGTCATTGAGAATTTTATTCTTCTGGTCATGCACCAGGAGTTGTAATTCTGCAGGCTTTTTTAGCAGGCTTGTTAAAAAAAGCGAGAAGATAAAACAGAATAATACGGTTAGTACCAAAGCAGGACGTATTTCAGAAATAAGCCCATATTTGTTTTTGCTGATAAGATACACTTTCCAGTTGCCGTCAGGAATTGACAAGACCTGAAAATATTTGTCGGCAAAGTTTTCTTTATTGGGAAGGAAAAATTCAGTTTTGCCCGTTTTTGGATTTTCTTTTGAAAACTGAAAATAATAACGGGAGTCCTTGATTGAATTTATTCCCGAAGATTTGAATAAGGTTTCAAGGCGCACCATAACCGCAGAAAAACCCCAGAATTTACCTTTTCTATATATAGGAAGCCGACCTATGACACCGAGTCCGCCCTGTTTTAATTTTAAAGGTCCCGCAAAATGGATTTTTCCTTTCTGTATAGTTTCAAGGGCTTCCTCCCTGACAGATTTTGTATTTAATATGTCAAAATCAATTAAGTCTGGATTATTTGGATAAGTATATTTGATTATTCCGTTAGGAACTAATTGAACGGCATCTATAGTTGGATTCGATTCAACCAGAACTTTCGCCAGCGCATCAAAATTTTCAGGCTCGCCATTATCGTTAACAATCATGGCTAAGGAAATAGTGGTGGTATAGCAGTTTTTAAGAGAATGATTCAGATTTTGCTGAACTACATGGAGGATGTTCGACATTTCCTGCTCCCTGTTTTCCTTGATAATTTCATAGCGTTGCAAAACAAGCGGACAGATTAAAACAAGTAGCGCAAGGAATACTATAAAGGTGCTTAATCTAGGCCTTGATATAAACCAGCCGGTGATTTTTGACCATTTGTTCTCTATTTTCATTCTGGGCTGGAATCTGTTTATTTCGGTGACTAAAATATAAATTAATATTTAATTTTGAACCGATTAGCAGGAATTCTGTTAATAGAATGACAATAAAAAAATAGCCCGGAGGCTATTTTTTTGTTACTAAGTTAATTAGCTTTTTTTTATAAAACCAGTTCTGAAAACAAGCGTTCAGAAATTTCTTCCAAATTATTGCACATACCCGGATGTGGCCTTGAGGTTTGGATTACGGAACTTCTTACAGCGGTCATCCACCGGAAGCGGGAAGGCACATCAAATGCTGCAATTGGACCTCCCTCTTTTGCTCCCTGGGCAATTTTTACAAATGCCTGCAGATTTTGCTCCAGTTGGTCGTAATCAAGTTCATCAGAATAGAGCTGGAGCTTGGCTTTGTCTATCTTGTAAAGAACTTTGATGTACTGCTCTTTTTTACAGAAGACAATGATTCCCGTATTGACAAATTCTTCGCGCTCAACTTTGGGCACGATACGAATTATGGCATATTCATATAAGTGTTTGTCTTGCATCTTGAGCAGCTTTTATAAAAATTTCTGAATGGGCTAAACGCGTAATCAAAAAAGAGGCGTAGGTATTTCGTATCTGTTCCGGTGTCTCTTCAGAACCTTCCCATTGTAGCCATTCTTCAGGAATCAGGTTTACAATCGAAAGAATCTTATCTTCTGTAAGGAGTGATTTGAATTCTTTATCGGTTTCTTCCAGTCGGGAAGCTTTAGGGAGCAGAACATGGTCTTTAATCAAAGCAAACGGACTTTTGGCACTGTTTTCCCAATTGCTCCAGGAATGGTGAAAATACAAACAGGCACCATGGTCAATAAGCCATAATTCTTTATGCCAGATGAGCATGTTGGTATTTCTGAATGTGCGGTCTACATTCGTAATAAAGGCATCCAACCATACTATTTTTGAAGCCAGAGCAGCATCTGTTTCTGTCACAACCGGGTCAAAAGTAATGGCACCGGAAAGAAAATGCAGGGCAAGATTCAGTCCCTGGCTTCCCTGCAACAGGTCCTGGATTTCTTCATCACCTTCGGTTCTTCCAAAAGCCTCGTCAAGATTTGCAAATACTAATTCCGGTACGGCTAATCCCAATGCACGGGCAATTTCGCCTCCAATTAATTCGGCTATCAGTGCTTTGACGCCATGACCGGCACCTTTAAATTTCAATACATATTTAAAACCGTCGTCTGCATCGGCAAGAGCAGGAAGCGAACCTCCTTCTCTCAACGGAGCGATATATCGGGTGACGTTGACTGTCCGTAACGAAAATGGATTATCCATGAGTTTTTCTTTTACACAAAAATAGCGCATCGGAACGGATGCGCCATTTTTTTTGAAAATATATTTTAAGTTGTTCGTTAAAGAACTGTTTGTCTGTTTAATCTTGTGAATTTAGTTTGTGATAACTCACATAAGAAAGCAGGAGTACTCCTAACACAATAAGAGGAAAAACAGCCTCAAAACCGAAGCCATCTACCGCAGCATGGCTGGCAGAAGCACCAAGGAAATCGAAAGTAAATCCGGCATAGGCCCATTCCTTTAGCCGTTTTGGAGCTGCAGGAATAATCAGTACCAAGGCACCTAGAACTTTAAAGACGGTAAGGATAACGCCAAAATATTCCGGATATCCTAAGTGGCGAATGCCTTCTTTGGCCATTTCGGTCTGTGAAGTTAAAGCGGGCATTACGCCTTCAAATAAAAAAATCAGGATGGTGGTAATCCAAAAGATGATTTTGTGTTTTTTCATGGTTGTTTGATTAATGTTTGGTTTTATTTATTGATAACAGTAATAATATTTTTGATTTGATTGGTGTGCCTTTGGGCGTGGAATAGTGTAAAAAGAATCCATTCCAGACGGGTCAGATATCCAAAAACAGGCAATTCAAAACCCATGCAGGTTTTTGACAAATCTGATGAGCCAATCAACTGTAATGTGCCATCTTTTAAGGCTTTCATTTTGTCCAGTTGCTGTTGCTTGTCATGTGTTTTTTCTGTTGGGATAATAAAACCAGGAGCATCCAGTTTGGTGCTGAAATCTAAAAATACCGATTTTATAACGGGTACTTTTTCGTCTGCAGGTCGGTTGGTTTCACCTATGTTTTCTGCAAACAGGCTTTTGAGTCCGGAATTTGCTTTCAGGATGTGTTCCATTACCTGGCCAACAGACCAGCTGTTTTCTGCAGGATTTTTATCCCACAAGTTGCTATCAATAGTTAATAGCAGTTGTTCCATGCCTTCATAAGTGGCATTGGTTTCTGCAATGAGTGCGGCAGTATCAAAGTTGTTAGTCATAGTTTCTATTGTTTATTATTTTATCCAAAGTTAGTTCCGGTATTGCAATTTTATGCTGTGTGAAAAAGACAATAGGGAGGGGAAATTGCGACAAGCTGTCGTTTTTTTGAATTCGCTATCTTTGTACGGTCATAAAAACCTTTATTTATGGGAAGACGTAATGAAATAAACAGGCTGGAACATAAAAAGAAAACGGACCAGAAAAAGAAACGGGAGCAAGAGGCTGAAAAGCTTAGGAAAAATAAACTGAAAGAAATTATCAAAAAGAATAATGCTTCCAACGAAGCCCAAACAGAATAAAATGGACAGTAAAGTTTACGAAGAACTAAAAAAAGACGTACAGGAAATCATTGACCTGATAGCAGGCAAGCAGAATAAGGAAGCTAATAACAAACTGGTTGAAGTAAGCGAAACTTTAGATGAATTATTAGACCATGCTGAAGAAGATGAAGAGCTTGTAGAACTAGGCCGTTATATGGTATTGTTGAATCAGCTACACCAAAAAATCAATGCCGAATAATTTAAACTGTCCATGCGGTTCGGGATTGTTATTTGCCCAATGCTGCGAACCTTTTATCAAAGGTAACGGCACTCCTCCAACGGCAGAAAAATTAATGCGGTCACGATATAGCGCTTATGTTGTTCAGGCTGCAGATTATCTTATCGATACCACGCATAGTTCCACAAGAAGGAATCATTCAAAATCAGCTATAATGGAATGGTCCAAATCCAACCAATGGCTGAAACTGGAAGTAGTGGAAGCCACGGAAAATACAGTAGAGTTTAAAGCTTATTTTTTAGACACTCGTCTCAAAGCACAAATGCACCATGAAAAATCATTTTTCAGGAAAGAAAACGAAAGATGGTTTTACGTGGATGGTGAATTTTTTAATAAAGTTGTATTAAGTTAGAAATATAGCGCCTCTGCGACTTTTCGTGAAAATAATTGCTCGCAAAGCCGCAGAGGCGCTAAGAGATTTAAAATAGTGTTAATTGGCGAAAAACTTCCCGAGATTCGTTTAAGTTTTTTGCTAAAAAAGAAATGCCCTTCAAAAGTTGAAGGACATTACTAACTCTCAAAATAACCCGCTCTTATTTTAAGGTCTTAGGGTACTTTTTTTTTGAAAAAAATTGGCTCCTGTTTATAACCCAATAATAAATTCAGGAGCCGGTGTATAAACTAGTAAAAAATATGAATTATTGTTTAGTTCCTTGGAAGGTATAAGTGAGGTCTGTGGCAGATTGTTCCTGTGTCTGTACTAATAGTGTTTTACTGCTTATAGTGTAGCTAAATGTACCTTCAGGGATATTACCATCACCAAAGATAGCTTGATTACTAGCATTGTATACTTTCATTGTTTTTGAAGTATAGTTTGAATATGGCTCCCCGCTTTTTGGAGTAATTTTTAAATGAGTGCCATCCACTTTAGTAACGACTAAAATTGCATCAAAATAGGTTGGTGCATCGCTCCCAAGTGGATCTAAAGTTCCCTTGTATGTACCAACAGCAGCGTCAATACCTCCGCCACCGCCTGGTCCGTTGTTACTATCATCGCTACTGCATGATGCTAAACCAAATAGCGCAATTGCAATAATTCCTGCTGTTTTTAAAATCGACTTTCTCATTGTTTTAATTTTTTTTAGGATTTGTGTTACAAAGTTAGATGGGCAGTATCTGGCTTCCAATACCTCAAATCGGGTATATTTTTCTACCTGATTTCAGGTATTTTTTAGTCAAAAATTTAAAAATTTAACAGAAGATGTTGTTTAAGTTAATATTTTTGTGAGGCTATGAAAAACAAATTATTATTCCCGTTTATCTTCTTGATTTCGCAGGCATTATACTCCCAAAGAGTTTACATGCTTGATGATGACCAGTCCTATACGGATAGTCTTGTACAGGTTATTAAAACCACACGAATTGACAGTATTAAGTGTATTACCAGCTTCAGGCTTGCTGATTTATACAGAAGAAGCAAAAAGAACGAACTGGCAGATGAATACCTGACCATTGCCAATAAAATTGCTCCCAGATATCCTTTTTTAAAAGATGTTGGTATTTTTTATAATTCCACTGCTTATTTAATTAAGGGAGATATCGAAAACTTAGGAAAACAATTAAATCTTGCCAATACAACGCTTAAGAAATACCAGACCAAAGAGGCATATGCCTTGCGGGCCTATATCGTTAGAGTTCTGTCCATAATACAGCAAATTAAAAACAACGAAAAGGAGGCAATGCGAATGCTCATTGAAGAAGCCATGCCGTTAGCCAAAAAAAGCGGAGATTATGAGGCATTAAGTGGGTTATATAAGTCGGTTGGTATTATTTTTATGAACAATACCGAGCGGGAGAAGGCAGAAGAGTATCTCAATGCTGCAAAAGAATATATTGAAAAAGCATCTAAATCGTCTAATACCTATAAAGAGACTAAGGCAGAAATCTATATTATAGATGCTGAAAATCTATGCCATCTTGAAAACCTTACCGGGGCCAAAAAATCATTAGATAAGGCTTATGCGATAATAAAAGATTATCCAAAGTCTAACATGAACGCAAGCTATTGTTTATCCGAAGGCTATTATTTCTATAAAATGAAGCAATATGAGAATGCATTAAAAAGTTACGACAAAGGAATAGCAAACAGCATGCTTTTTAATGATATATATTCTGCAAATCGTCTGAAGCTTGTCAAATATCACCCATTAAAAGCAATGAACAGGTATGAGGACATCAAAAATATGTTGTCGGATCTCATTGAGAGTGGTTCTCTTCTTGCTGTTGACGAAAAAAGATATACTCTGGAACTGGCCTATGCTTTTGAAAAACTGGGAGATATCAAAAATGCATACAAATATAAATCAAGATATATTGTTCTTAGCGACAGCCTCAACGAACAATATTCCAAAGATAAGATAACTGCGTTGGAGGCAAAATTCAACAAAGTTGAAAACGAGCGGAAAATTGCCCAGTTAGAAGCCCAGCGGGAACGCGATAAGCTTATTGCAGAAAATAATAAGTTGTATTACGGTTTATTGGTAGCCCTATCGGTTTTATTATTGTTATTGGTTATTTTCCTTTGGATCAACTCAAAGAACCAGAAAAAAATAGCCGTACAGCATGCTAAAAATTACGCACAGAACTTAAAAAGTCTCAAAGACCAGAAAGAGATTGAGGTCATGCAGGCCATGATTAAGGGAGAAGAAGGAGAGCGGAAAAGAATTGCCAGAGATCTTCATGATGGAATAGGAAGTATGCTATCCTCATTAAAAATGAGATTTATGAAAGTAAACTCAGCATCAGAAACCGTAGACCTGAACGAAATTGAAAGCATGAATACATTGCTTAACAATTCGATTACGGAATTGCGACAGATTTCTTATAACCTGATTCCGGAATCGCTTCTCAAATTAGGATTGGAACACGCCCTCAATGATTTGTGCCATATGTTGCAGACAGATGAGGTACAGATTGACTTCCATGCCAACAATATCAGTAAGGATATTCCCGAAAGTATACAGATTACTATTTACAGAATAGTGCAGGAACTCCTTAACAATGCACTGAAACATTCAAAAGGTACTGATATTTTAGTAGATTGTAACCAGAACCGGTCGACGTTTTTTATTACTGTTGAAGATAGCGGTATTGGATTTGACAGTAAAAATATGGATGGTTTTAACGGACAGGGATTGAAAAATTTAAAAAGCAGAGTGGAGCTGCTTAACGGGAAAATGGAAATTGATTCGTCTGCCGAAAAAGGAACAGCATTTAATATTGAACTATCTATTTAATCAGACATGACAATCACAAAGCCTTATAAAACAATAATCGTAGACGACCATCCTATAGTCAGTGAAGGATTGCAGGTAGTTTTTTCGCAGTCAAAAGAAATTGAAATCGTTAGAAGTTTTAAAACCGGAGCTGCATTATTGGAATATGGAGGATTGGCAAAAGTAGATGTTATTTTGCTGGACATTTTTCTGCCGGATGCCAACGGAATCGATTTGTGCCTGAAAATAAAAAAAAGCTTTCCTAAAATTGTCATTCTTGCCATGAGCAGCCAGGCAGAAAGAAGCATTGTTCTTCAGATGATTAAAAACGGTGCTAACGGTTATCTGCTAAAAAGTGCTTCACTGGAAGAATTCAAAAACTGTATCCACAAAGCTGTTGAAGGCGAATTGGCCTTTAGTAATGAAGTTAGGGGAATTGTACAGAAAACCAATATCCATGATTTAAAAACAGTTCCCAGATTGACCCGAAGGGAAAAAGAAATACTATTATTATTGGCAGATGGCAAATCTACACAGGAAATCTCAGATACATTATTTCTAAGCTATCTGACTGTTCAAACCCACAGAAGAAATTTGCTGAACAAATGCCAGGCCCGGAATCTTGCCGAGCTTTTGAAGTTTGCAAAAGAGAATGCTTTATAATTTGCGGCTCTGCGTCTTTGCGAGCAACTATTTCACGCAAAGACGCAGAGTCGCAAAGTTTGTTGTAAATTTTTGCTTTTTTAAACTAATCTAAACAAAAATGATAATCACACATAAAACAATAAACAAGATATAAAGCAAAGGAAAAAATACCTGAAAAAAGTTATTGATTTTTACGGTTGTTCTTTTGTTTTTTGAATAGGCATAAGTAAAAATAATGGCTATCAGTGTCAGGAAAATAGAGATATATCCTGAAATGATGACAATTTCAATAAAAGTATTGTAGGGCAAAGTAGGAAGTAATGATGAGGTAAAGAAATTGAAAGTGACCATAGTCAGCATGAGCGTGAAAGAAATGTTCAATTGGTTGGCGAAATCTTTTACCCAGAAAACAAGCCAGGAAGCGACAACCAGTAAGCCTATCGGAAGAAAAACCTTCCATAAATAATATTCGATTTTGCGCTGTGCAAAAATTTCAAAATTGCAACGCGAAAACGATTCTCCCTTTTTGTTGGCACTCAGATGGTTGTACATCATTTCGTTGACGTAATCTTTTTTATCCAGAATGTTCCATTCTTCCATATATGACGCGTCCAGAACCTTTGGAAAAAGCTGCGGATTAACAAATACCAGGTCTTCCTTTTCCATAGAAAAAGATTCCAGCTGGATTGTAAAACATTGTTTGTCATTAGGATATTTATGGAAATCCATAGAAGTTGTAAATCGGCCATGGAAACGTTCATTATAAATAAGATTTTGGTCGGAATTGACAATCAGACGTCTGTTGATAATTTCCCTATCGCCTAAAATGTTGATGAATTCAAAGGAAGGAACCAGTATGTCTTTAGGAAATTCTTTGTTTTCATATACCAGTTTGTCGCCATACTTCCGGCAATATTTTTTTTTCAGCTTCGGGTCATGCCACGATAAGACCAGATAGCCGTCAATCATATAGGTCTGGTTGACGGAATTAATGTCGTATATTTTGTTTAGGTGTATGGATACTGCTACCTCAAGCGGGGCATCCTTTTGTTTTGCAGGTTCAGACGCCTGTGCCTTTGGAAACAGGGAAAACAACAGGAGAACCAGTGACAGGATAGTTTTCATTTTAGTCATTTTTAAGGGTTTCATAACTGTGAATCAGGTCGTCACAAAACAATTGAGCGAGTTCAGGACTGATATTTTCTTTTACAACAATCCGCAGAAGCGTTTCCTGTTTGGAAATACCCGGAATCTGATAGGCCGGAAGCATCCAGTTTTTAGAGCGGAGATGTAGCAATAAGGCGGTTAGTATATCCTCTTTTACATCTTTTAGCCTGAATACAATTACAGGAAGTATTCCTTCGTCTATGATTTCAAAGTGGCCTGACCGGCGGAGCCTCTTTCGCATAACATCTGCGGTTTTACAGTAATCGCGTATTGTTTTTTCATAACCTTGCTTTCCGTGCTGCAGTATGGAAAAGTATTGTGCCAGAATCATGGAAGCTCCTTTCGAGAAGTTAAGAGTATAGGTTTCTATTGGCTTTTCGAGATAATGGGACGTGAAAATCAGTTCTTTTGGCAATATAGCAGCTTCCCTGAAAATCAACCATCCTATACCCGGATATACGAGCCCGTACTTGTGCCCGGATAAATTAATGCTCCGAACCAAAGGCAGGCGAAAATCCCAGGTTTTGACTTCTCTTTTGATAAAAGGAAATACAAATCCACCAATGGCCGCATCGACATGGATACCAACATCCCAATTGTGTTTTTTGTTTAATCGTATGATTTCATCATTGAGTTTTTCAATGGGGTCAATACTTCCGGTATAGGTATTTCCGGCTATGGCGCCAACACAAATGGTGTTTTGGTCAATGCTTTTCAGTATTTCTTCAATAGGATATAAATCATGTGATGTTTGCGGTATTTTGCGCGGTTCCACATCAAAATAGAGTGCAAATTTATCCCAGCAGACATGAGCATTTCCGCTGTATACAATGTTGGGCTTTGAAGCAGAAAGACCAAAAGATTCCCGTCTTTTTTTCCAATTCCATTTGTGCGACAGTAATGCCAGATGTATGGCTTCAGACGAACCTAATGTTGAGGTTCCGGTTGGATTATTGGGGTCAGCATGCAATAATCCGGATAGCATCCCTATTATTCTGTCATGGATTTTTTTGGTCTGCCCGTATTCATTATAATCAATAAAATTCTTGCCGAGCTGTTCTGTAATAAGCTTGTCGGCAAGCGGATTCATGGAAGTCGTGCTAAAGCTTCCCAAATCAAGCTGTACATTGCCGTCTAAAGTCAGCTCGTTACTGATTTTTTGATAAGCGCGAAAAGCTCCTTCTCCTTTTTTAGGAAACTGATACGGTTTAGAAGTAGGTTTTTCTTTCATGGAAGTAAGGATTGGGGTTGAAAAAGAAATATCCCTAAAAAGTTATAGGGATATTTCAAAATGACTAAAGGGTTAGATATCTGTTATTGATAAGGTTTGCCTTATTGAGTTCGGATTTTTTAGTACCGTTGGCCGTTATTTTTTTTACGATTTCCTGCAATGAACTTCCGGTATAAACCACACTAGCCGAACCATAACTGCTCTTATTCGTGCGATTTATCAGAGTCGTGTTGCCCGTATCATTGGCCAGATTGGACAAGGCCGTCAGTTCTGTTGCAGTCAGCCCGTTATATAAGGTGACTATATTGGCGCATGGAAGACCCAATTCACGCTTGACAAGCTCTTTCATCAAAGCTGTTGGACGTGCGTTGCCATTGTATAATGAACTGATTTCATCATCTTCGAAAACCATAGCTGAATGCCTGAATCCGCCTATATAGAATTCGGTATCAATCTGTTTGTTCAGTAGCTGACTCTTGTAGAAATTAAGCCAGTAATCGTCTGCCTTGAATTCATTACGCGCATCAAAACGGGCAGCATAATAGATTACACTGAACAGATTTTCTTTTTTACTGCTGCTTTCAATAAAATTGAGCATATTAAGAATTGGATTTTTCTTGAATTCTGCCGTTTCTGATTCAAGTCCTAAAAGGTCATTGCCTTTGGTGCCCGGTACCGGGTCAACGCCCAGGATTCGTATTTTTTTGATAGGACTGCCTTCCAGCGTATTGCCTTCCTTGCAGCAGGAATATAAGGCTGTGATAAAGCCCAATACGCCAGCGGCGGCACCACGGCTGTGCCCTCCAATGATGAGTTCTACATGGTTGTCTTTTGCCGGGTCAATTTCTTCCAGCAATTTGAAATAGTGTTCCAGTTGGGCTAACTGGTGCTTTTCTTTGTAGCCATAGGCCTGGTCATGCAAGAGTTCTGTTTTTCTAAAAAAGCCCATTAGCCATTCTGTCCAGCTTCCGGTCTGGTTGTTGGAGAGAGTCTGGCTTTCTGTACGATTGTTTTCAGTTCCAAGACCATCTACATAGGCAATTTTGATGGTGTCGCTTGCGGTAATGTTGAAAAAATTACGCATGTGTTCTGCTGTGGTACCCGTTCCGGAGTACCATAAAAAAAGTTTTTTCATGTTTAAAATTTTAAGGTTAGAATTAGCCGTATAGGCTTGCGATGAGGAAAAAATTCGAGGTTATTCCTTGAAAATCAGGTTTAGAATGTCAATAAGAAGTCCGGCAATTAGGCCAATAAACAGGTAGCCTATAGGCGTGAGTTCGATTAAAAGAAGTTCCGGGATTTTAAACGCAATAAAACTGCTTGCCATTAGCCCGAATAAAAGGCTGTTCCGGTAAAAAGGAATACGTTCTGAGGTTAAAGTAACCTCATGGATTTGTCTTGAAAGTTTGGCGGTTAAATAAAGCAGGTTTCCTAAACAGGCCGTTGAAATGCCATAACTTTTGATAAAATACAAAACAGCTGTATCTGTTAATTCGAATGAATAGTAACCGGTAAACAATCGGGTTTCTTTGGTGCAAAAACCAACTGCTATCACAATTGCCATAAGAATGATAAGGCCAAAAAAGTATTTTGCCAATGGGAATTTGAAAAAGCTTCTTCCTGTTGGAAAATCTCCACAAAATCGGGTTGCATATTTGATGCTTTTTAGGCTGGCCGGAGCTATGACTTTTTGAAGTTGCCCGTGCCATTCGATTTTTTGAGAAAGTTTTAAATCGTCTGTTGGAATTTCTTCCGTGTTGTTACTTTTTCTGCGAATATGGCCCAGCATCAATTTAATTTCATCGTCAATATGCTGCTCCATGGCTGTTTTGTTCTGCTTTTTTTGGGCAAGCACGAGTCTGCGTTTTTCTTTTTCCAATTCAGATGAAACGATTTCAACGTCTTCGCTGGCGATACTGTCCGTTTCATGGAAATAGGAACGGTTTTTAATTTTTTCGACTATTGCATTCATAAGGACTGTATTGAATTATAAGGTGGTTCCGGTATAGAAATCAAGAAGCTTGGCCTGCGTAATAGTTTGATATTTCAAGGCAACAGAATCCAGGGCGCATTGTTTGTTCCAGTTGCGTACGACCAGATAAGCTTCGGGATATGTATTTTTATTCTTCAGCTTTTCTTCACTGTCATTTAGCAGACGTGTTGATTTTTTTAAAGTCGTAAGGCTGATTTCATATAATGACTGCCTGTTTTTTAATTCGCTGATAATAAGTACTACCGCATTCCAAAGCATTTCTTTCTGATTGTCCAATTGTTTTTCCTGAAACAAGCCTTGTATGGTGGCTTTTTCGATAGCTGTTTTTTGAACAGTACGATTGAAAACGGGCAGTGAAATCTGTAATCCGGCATAATGCTGCAATCCTGATTTATGGAGCTCATAATAAGGCGTGTAACGAAGGCTTACAGTAGGCAGTAGTAAAGTTTTGGCAATCCGGCTGCTTTCACGGGCAATATCAATATCAAGCTGATTACTGCTGATTCCAGGATCGGCAAGAAGAGCCAGTGAATAAGCCACGTCAAGAGTGGTATAGCCTGGTGTAAACGATGGAATTTCTGCAATTTCAAAATCTGGAGCGTCATAAAGATTGATGGTCTGCCTGATTTTTAACAAGGCTATGGCATATTGCTGTTCCAACGATTCAATTTCCTGACAGTCTTGCTGTAAAAGAACTTCAAAAAAATATCCATCGGCAGGAGAAAGCAATTTAGAGGCACTGCATTCATCGTAAAGCTGCCGGGTCTTTTCATAAAAATCGATACAGACCTGATATTGGCCTTTTTTGGTAAGGGCTTCTGTATAGGCATACAACACCTGCATTTCGACGTTGTTTTCGGCTATAGCAATATTGTATTGACTTTGGGCGATTATCAGGTCGGCTTTCTGCAGTTCATGTTTTTTCCTGAAACCGGAATAAAGGAGCGCATTGACTTCAAGACCTGCATTCGGATTCCAGGCAACAGTATTGTTATTGGCCGTAAAAGCACCGTTTGCAACAAGGTTGTATTGCGGCAGGTAGGAAGCACGAATGCTTTTCCTGTCTTCTTTGTAGGAAGCGTTGAGTATTTTAATTTCGGAAGCCTCAAAACTGTTGGCCCGTCCATAAGCAATACACTCCTTAAGCGACCAGATATTTTGTGCCGTAACTGTTTGGCCCAGATAGAATAGGCCCAGATAAAGTAGGATATGTTTTTTCATGGTCAATTTGTATTAGTTCTTTGCCAATTCATCCAGGTTGATGGCTTCATACTTGCTGATATCGACCTTTTGCCGGATTTCACAATTAGGGTAGGGCACGCCATTTTTTTGAGAAAAATCGGCAATGGCGAAAATGCATAATTCATCATCCAGGGCCAGTCTGTTGACGCTGGTTACATAAAGCATTTCATGATGCTTTCCTTTAACGGTTAGTAAGCTTCCCATGACAATAATTTTTAGGTGGAACAAATAGTTAAACCTCTTTACATCCGGATGTTTTTTTGAGGAACCCGCTAAGGGTTTTTATGCTGTGCTTGAGAAAAACTATCTTCTGTAATCGCTAACGGTTTGCCCGTTCTCACGATAGGAAATTTCTATGATTCGCGGCGTACCGTCCAGGTTCTGGATAATATAGAAATGGAAAGCATAGCCCGAGTTGTCTCTTCCTGTGAAATGCAGGCAAAAGCCTCCTCCTGTAAGGTCTTCCGGCTGGTGCGAACCTTGTTCGATAGAAACTTGTTCAACCCTGCCAGGGTTAGTAGCAATATCAATAAACTCAAGTACCCAATGGTCGCTAAAATGATTGCGGGCATTACGAAAAGCGCCAACAATAAGCGATTCAGTAAGTGTGTCCAGAAAGGCCTGGTACTTGCCATATTTTTTAACATAGTCTTTGCGGGCTTCGTTCCAGCCCTTTTTGAAAATAAGTGCCATAATTTTTTAATTTTAATGGTTAGTAATTGATTTTTAGATTACACTCTTGACTAAATAGTCATTGATTCTTAAAAAAGATTCCGAAGGATCTCCTGCCTCAAAGGTGATGTCAACTTTAGCCGTGGCCTGTTTCTTACCGAAAATACCGCCACCGCCGCCCATATCGATGTCCAGGCTTGGTCCGTTTTTGTTATCAGACGGGTCTATCTTTATTTTGCCAAGCCCAACTTTAAAACTCAGCTTCAATTCCTTGATTTTTATAGCAGACGGAGGAAGAAGGCTTAGCAAAGGAACCTTTAGCGTAGTCATTGTTTCCGGGTCATCATCCGGATCGAGAGTAGGTACCTGAATTTCCTGTGTGATAGGTTTTCCGTCTTCATCGAAATATTTCGCTATCTGCATGATATGCTGCTCTTCCGTAATTTCCTGGGCTTTTAAAGCAGCATTATGGATAGCCTGTAACAAATGGTCAAATCTTTGTTGCGACATGGTATGGGTGTTTTTTAAAGTTATTTTTCATCAAGCCAGTAAGGTTTTCTGGCAAATCCAACATGGTAGGTAGTGCTCTGCATGTTGAGCTCATGCTCGCCCAGCTTAAAGCTCCCGATAGAAATGTCTTTTCCTATGATGATGCCTTTTGGATGCTGTGACAGGCATTTGTTAAGCAACGCCAACTGATCTTCCCGCATATCGTCTGTAAAGGGCGCACTTGGGTTGACAGTACCTATCGTTACTTTTTTGATATATCGTATCTCTGCGATTGTGGTCTTTTTTGAATTGTCAGGAATCATGGCAGTTGGCGTTAACTTAATAGATTAATTTGTGTCTGAAGTAGGTGTTACTTCGGTACCGTCAGCATTGACAAGTTTGCCTTGCTCTGTAGGTTTACCGTCTTCGCCTCTTTCGATTTCACCGTTGGCATTAGGCTTGTAGGCTACAATCTGACGTGGTTTAGCAGCATCATTCATAATGTCCAGTACTCTGGCCAAACCTTCCGGCATACCGTGATTGGTAGCTTTTACGGCTACATGGTATTTGGCAGAATGGTCTGTGGAACGCGTGTTTTCTTTGCTCGATGAAATCGACCCGGAAACGCTGGCATTGACAGAAAAGAAGGCAATTTTTGCGCTCATAGAAGCACTGAATTCTCCTTTTGAAGCAGAAGATTCGACAGATTTGGTGGAGCTTTTAACCTCCATGTCAAAAGTAATATCGACAAGGTCTACCTGTAGGTTCGGAATGGGTACGATGGCAAGCATCGGCACCTTCATTTTTACTTCTTCAACGGTAGCATTTCCTTCCTTGTCCTGTCCCGGACGTTCGAAAACGAAATCTACCATACGTGCCGGCCCCGGCATAATTGAGCCGTCGGCATCTTTTACTTTTTCAAAACCGATGTCGTTGATGAACGCGGCAGTAGATTTTGCCAGGTCGGTGTTTGACTTTACGGCTGCCGATAACGGCCCACCGATAAGGTCTTCCATAGGAAGTCCCCTAAATTGGTCTCCAATGTTCATAATGAAAATATTTAAGAATTATTAACTCGTAGTGAAGTCGGATTCTTCCAGCAACGTGTAGGTGAAAGAATTGCCGTAAAGTCCTTTAGACTTGTTGCAGATACTCATAAAAAAATGGAAGTCGGCTACTTTTTGGAACACGGTACATCCGGCCGACCATTTTTCAACTGCCAGCGATTCCGAAACTGGATTACTCCTGTGGATGTTGATTCCGAAAATACCCTGGTGTTGCGGTCCGGAAAAATCTAACTTGCCGTCTTTATTGGCATCTCTCCAGACTTTTACAGGTGCTTTTTGTACTAAAGCTTCATATTGGCCTTTATGGAGTCCAATTTGATGCGAACCTTTGTATTGTCCCGGAACCAGAATGGCTGTTCCATTAACATTAGTCGGATTTTTCAACCAGTATAATCCCGGATCGGTAGTAACCGAAAAGGTGAAAATTTGTGGGCTAAGGCTCTCGTCCCTGTAAACAAGGCACAAAGTGTCGTCAAAAGAATTAGCCACGGTATTTTTACTTCGGATGCCAATAATGTTGACATTATAAGGCTTGTTCTGGTCAAAAAAGGCATATCCTTTTTTTGTAAGAACTTTTTGAATTTCAGCAATTGATGGTTTCATTGTCTTGTTTTTTAAATGAATATTGATTTTCAATGATTTACAAGGCAATATTATCCCAACTCAAAAGGCTTTTCGGCTAAAATGGCATGAGCGGTAAAACAGGAGGTACGAACGGTAGGATAAAAGGAATAAAGTTTATTTGTTTATTTTTACTATTACTTAACCCGCTAAAAAATTATGTTATGACAAAAATTAAGTTTAAACGCCCTGTTCTACTAGTTGCTCCGGATCTGAAACAAAATTTAGAAATTGATTCCCCTTTGCTCAATGCAAAATTTCGTGAGAGCGATACAGGCAATGAGAAATGGACTTTGGAAATTTTCTGTTTGCTAAAAGTTTCTCCGGATTTTATCGAAAAAAGTATAGATATTTTTATGGATGAAGGCATTCATATGATGGGAATACTGCCAATAAAGAAAATATTCATGAATAGGATTGGAGATATAAAAGATGATGTTGAAAATTTATGGTATATAGAAACAGAAGAATTTGAACTGGAAGAATTTTATAATATTATTGAACTTACTATAGATGATAATCTGGGTGGTTGTGGCAAAAAAAGAGGAGGAAAGACCGTGGGAATATATACGTCTCTTTCTAAATTTTAAAAAGATGAAAAATATAATTATTTTTTTTTTGGATGCTATACTGTATTTGGGCAAAACGAAACTTTTGGCGTAGCATCATTACTGAAGCAGCAATGCCCTATTTGCAGACACCATACCAATAAGCAACTCCCATTATTGACAGACAATATGAAAGGGACAAAAGACGGAAGAAAGCAACCGGATTTTGTCCCTTTTCACAATATGCACATACAGTTGTATGAAAGGCAATACTCCGAGGTACTTCCTTCTATATTGGCATCTATAGCTGTCTACAGTGAAACTTCAAAGAATGATACGCTTTTGTATTTGTCTTATTATGCCAGGGGAAGTTTCTACAGGAAAAAAGGACTGAAAGACGAGGCACTGGCATCAATGCTACAAGCAGAAAAAATTAGTAAAAACATAAAAAATCCTCCGGGAAATGTTGGTTTCTATTCTGATATTGCCAATCTTTTTTTTGAGCTTCAGCAATATGAAGATGCCCTTCAATATTATTTAGACCTGTTGCATAAAAATGATTTCAGTGCCAATAAAAAACTTCAGGGTGCGATATACAATAATATTGCCCGCTGTTATGCCAATATTGATAAACATGATTACGAAAAAGCAGAGTCTTATTATAAAAAAAGCCTCGCTTTTTATGGAGAGTTTCAGGACAGTCTGAATCTTGCGGCTGTCCATCTTAATCTTGGCGACCTGTATTTTGAGCAATACAAAGATCGTCTGGCGGTTGACCATCTAAAAAAGGCACTTCTGTATTCTGAGGTATCTGAAGCTGTGGATATAAAGGACGATATTTATTTTAATCTTTCTCTGGCTATGGAATCTGCCGGACAAACCAAAAAAGCGCTGGAATTTTATAAGAAATATGTGGAACAGTTGGAAGGAATCTGGAACAGGGATAGGATTTGGGGACTTGCCGAACAGGAAAAAAAGTTTATTGTCGATAAAAAACAGACGGAGATCCAACTTTTAGAGAAAGAGGCCAAACTTCAAAAAATGCAACTCGATACCAAACGGATGCAAAGCAACACCTTTTTTTCTATTGCTGCTGTTTTATTGCTGTTGCTTTTGGTGGGATTGTATTCTTACAACCAACGTATAAAAAAGAATAGGGTAATTGCGTTGCAAAATATACAGCTTGATGAATTAAATGCAACCAAGGACCGACTTTTTTCTATCATCGCCCACGATTTACGTACTCCGGTGTATTTGCTTAAAGAAAGTAACCTCAGACTAAAGAAAGCCCTGATAAAAAATGAGCTTACCGATTTAGAAAAGCAGTTGGACCTAAATATCAATATGACAGAAAATACTTACTCCATGCTTGATAATTTATTATATTGGTCACTGGAACAAAAAAACGGCTCCTTTTATAAAAAAGAACAATTGCCTTTACATTCCATTGTTGAACAGGTTCTTGTGAATTATGGTAATGCGCTAAAAATAAAAGATATAAGATTGGATAAGAATATACCTGAGGGAATACAGGTTTATGCAGATTCTAACGCTATTAAGATTGTGCTTCGCAATATTATAGACAACGCTATAAAGTTTACGCAGGATGAAGGTTCCATAAAAATAGATGCCGGTATTTATGAAAACCAGGCAGAACTTGTTGTAAAAGATAACGGTATAGGAATTAATAAAGCAATGCTGGACACTATAAAATCAGGAAAGGCAGTGCGTCAAAAAGATACTTCAGGAAGGACAAGCACGGGTCTTGGTCTTGAGCTTTGCCGCATTATGACTGAAAAAAACGGTGGGCGGCTAATGATAGAAAGTGAAGAAGGAAAAGGAACTTCGATTAAAATAGTACTGGAATTGGTAAAGAAATAGATTATGGAAAAAATACGGATATTGATTATTGAAGATGATAGCTTTCAGGCAGTATCATTGCAGGAAGCTTTAGAAGAGAAAGGATATGAAGTAACCGCAACTGCTTCAAACCTGAAAGATGCACTGGGTTATTTTTATGCCCAAAAACCGGATATTGTTATCATTGATGTTTACCTTGGGAATGACCCGGATGGTATATTGTTTGCCCAACGCATTAATGAAAACCCGGCTACGTTGAAACCCTTCGTATTCCTGACATCTGCTGTAGACAGGGAAACTTTTGAATCGGCACGATTGACTAATCCCTACAGTTATCTGATTAAGCCGTTTAATGTTTTGGAGTTGCAGTTTGCCATTGAGCTTGCTATAGAAAGATTTCTGGAAATACCGGGAATGTTTTCTGCCCACCAAACCGGAACGGCAATAATGGAGGCTTTCCTTTTAATCAAAAAGAAAGAAGCCTTGACCAAAGTACTGTTCAGCAGTATTGAATATGTCAGGGTAGAGGGCAAATATGTTTCTATTGCTACCCATGAAGAATCTTTCCTGATTGAAATGTCTTTAAAGCTGTTGCAGCAAAAATTACCCGAAAAACAATTCATTCAGGTACATCGCAATTATGTAGTCAATATGAATCTTGTCAAAAAACTGCATCTGTCAGATAACCAAATAGAGCTTTTGTCCGGCAACAGAATATCAATGAGCAGAAGATTTAAGGAAAAATTCATGGAACGGTATTCCATTCTGAAATAGCTACCTTCTGGAGGTAATTGTTGACCCTGCTGATGCGGCAACAACAAAAACCACGGCCAGAATTTCGTTGAAGGAAAGGTATTCCTGCAAAAATATAAAAGCACAGATGGCAGCAGCAGCCGGTTCCAGGCTCATCAATATGCTGAAGGTTCGTGCAGGAAGCCTGCCCAAAGCTTTCATTTCTAAAGTAAACGGAATGGCACTCGATAAAAGAGCCAGAGCGATTCCCATGCCTAAAAACTTAGGAGTAAGCCCTTCCAATCCGCCACCAAAAATTCCGAATGGCACCACGAGGCAGGCCGCCAGAAGCATACCCGTTGCAACCGCTTCATTACCGTCCATTTTTTGTGAAATTTTTCCTCCCAGAACAATATAAGCCGCCCAAAAAGCGCCAGCCAATGTAGCTAAAGCCGCACCCAGAATATCCACTCCGTTTGTAGTCCAGGGAGCGATCAAAACAATGCCTGCGGCTGCAAGTAATACCCATAAAAAATCAACAGCACGTTTGGAACCTAAAACGGCTACCATTAGCGGACCTATGAATTCTAACGTCACGGCCAACCCGATAGGTATTCTTTCAATTGCAAAATAAAAAACGAGATTCATGGCCCCTAAACAAAGTCCGTAAGGAATCACAAACTTCCATTGTTCTTTGGTGAGTTTTGTGAGCTTTGGTCTGTAGACTGCCATTAAAATCAAAGCAGAAATACCAATTCGCAACGAAGCCGTTCCCGCAGCCCCTATGGATGGGAAAAGTGTTTTGGCGATTGCCGCCCCTGATTGCACGCTGATTATGGCTAAAAGAACAGCAGGAATAGGAGGTATGTTGATGTTTCTGAATCTCATAGGAAAGATAACTTTGGAGAGGGCAAAATTACAAAATTGCAAGACCGGATAATACGCTGTTGTAATTTTTACGAATTTGCCATAATTCCATTCGGGATATTATAGGAACTCTTATATTTGGCAACGAAGATTGAAAAAAACACTCCATGAAGAAAATCTTATTTGCAGTATTTGTTTTTGAATCGCTAAGTGCTTTCGGACAAACTAAAAATGCATTACCAGACACCATTCCCTTAACCATCAATAAACAGAATACTATCTATGTCAAGGCTGTTTTTAATAAAACCGATACCTTGAATCTGAATTTTGATACGGGCACGACAGAATTAGTACTGACGAATGATGTCATGAAAAACAAATTAAAGTCGGTGCCCAAGCTGTATGACACATTTTATGATATCAAAATAGGGAATCAGGACTACAGTACAAGAGTATTTGACGCACAATTAACCGGACACGATACAGATGGCAGGTTTGGTTGGGATTTATTTAAAGGGAAAGTCGTAGAGCTTAATTATGACAAGAACATCATGGTTGTCCATCCGCAACTGCCCCTCTCTGTTTTGAAAGAAGATGCTTTCTCAAAACTCATGATTACTTTTTTTCAGGGGATTTTTTTGGTAGAAAGCCAAATTTTTCAGGATATAGTAGAAAACTCAGACTTTTTTCTATTTGATACGGGCTATCAAAGGACAGCCATGCTCGATAATGATTTGCTCAAAATTGGCAAATTTCCTACTCAGAACATGAAAGTAATAAAAAAGGTTATTATGAGAGGAGCACAAGGAAACGAAGTCCCGGTGATAACCTCAAGCCTGCAAAAATTGAAAATCGGTAAATATGAATTTAAAGATGTGCCTGTACAGCTGGTAACTACCAATAAACCAATGCATGGACAAAACATCCATATTCTTGGGAATGAAGTCTTGAAAAGGTTTAATATGTTTCTTGACTTTCAAAACAATTTTGTCTACTTAAAGCCAAATCATCTTTTCAATGCAGAATATATTGAGAAAAGCTGATACTTATCCTATCGGCTTGATGACTTTTTAGATATTGGCACAGAATAAATTACACTGAAAAAACATTTTTTCAATCAAAGAAAACGTTGTAGCAGCATTTACTTGTTAAAGCGTAGTGAAATTTCTTTTTTTGTTTCAATACTTTGTTTACTTTTGGCGGCAAATGAAAAAGCTATTTGCATTATTCGTATATGTCTCTTTACTTCTGCTAAGCGGAGGGCAATACCTTAATGCAGCTACGCAACCAACTTCACATTCGTCTCATAGTTTTCAGAAAAAACACAGGGTAAAATTTACCAATCAGGATACAAGCAATACCTTACTTGAAGAGGGTGACTTAGATCTTGATGAAGGGCAACCAGGTGGAGACGATCTCAAAGACGGAATATGGAATAAACTTTTCATAGGAAATTATAGCTTATCTGATAACTGGTATGAGACAATCTACTGTCAGCCCATCCTGGACCGTTATCAAAAGAATTTTAAAACCTTCGCGCCATTTTGTGGCCAATCCAATCCTATTTACATTACCCATAGGGTATTACGTATTTGATTTAACTCGAATATATCGGTTACCTGAGTGTGATCATTATATTTTGTAGTTGTTATTAAACACACTTCTTCAGATATGGCTGTTCGCGTAGCTTCTGGTTACTGATGTTTTTACGCATCCAAAGGAATCGTCGTATTCCAAGCAATCAATCAATCGCTTAATTTCCATTTATTTACCTAATGAAGAAAATCATCCTAACAGGCATCACTGCCTTGTTGTGCCTTGCTAGTTGCACAACTAAAAAAGTAGAAAAAGAAGAAGCCGATAAATTTACGGTAACCAGCCCGATAAAAATCGACACTACTTTTACTAAAGAATACGTATCGCAAATCAGGTCGGTACGAAACATTGAAATCCGTGCCCAGGAAAAAGGATTTCTGCAAAACATTTATGTTGACGAAGGCCAGTTCGTGAAAGCCGGGCAATTGCTGTTTAAAATCATGCCTAAAATGTATGAGGCAGAATTGCTGAAAGCCCAGGCAGAACAAAAATCGGCCGAAATAGAATTACAGAACACTAAAATCTTAGCAGATAAAAACGTAGTTTCAAAAAATGAACTGGCTGCTGCCCAGGCAAAACTTCAGGCCGCAAAAGCAGAAGTATCATTGGCAAAACTCCACTTGTCATTTACAGAAATCAGGGCTCCGTTTGACGGAACTATTGACCGTATTCCATTAAAATTAGGAAGCCTTATTGAAGAAGGCGAATTACTGACAACGCTTTCAGACAACAGCCAGATGTTTGCCTATTTTAACGTATCAGAACCGGAATACCTTCAATACCAGACCAATGTCAAAGACCGCGCAGAAACCAAAGTCAATCTGATTTTAGCCGATGGCCAGCCTTTTAAATACAAAGGTGATGTTGAAGTAATTGAAAGTGAATTTAACAACGAAACAGGAAACATTGCTTTCAGAGCCCGATTCCCAAATTCGACTAAATTGCTAAGAAATGGCGAAACAGGACAAGTACAAATGCTTGTGCCTTTAAAAAATGCCATTGTAATTCCACAAAAAGCTACCTATGAAATCCAGGACAAAAAATATGTTTTTGTAGTCGGGAAAAACAACGTACTGAGCTCAAAAGAAATCACCATTGGTGGCGAAATGCCGGACTTATATGTAGTCAATAACGGCATTAACGAAAATGATAAAATCTTATTGGATGGCGTTCAGAAAGTCAAAGACGATGACAGAATCGCTTACGGTTATGTAGCTCCTAAAAAGGTAATGAGTAGTCTTAGATTAAAAGCAGAATAAACGAATTAGTCTATTTAGTTGATAATGGATAGTTTATAGTGGATAGTCTTTAGTTGATAATTGATAGTGGATAGTCTATTTAGTTGATAATTGATAGTTTATAGTCTTTAGTCTTTTAGTTGATGATGAATAGTTGTTAAGCTATAAGTCTATTATCTATTCTCTATCATCTATTTTCTATCATCTGCCATCTATTGCTCATTCTCTACTGTCCAAAATCAAAAATCAAAAATCTTAAAAAGAAAGTAAATGTTCAATAAATTTATACAAAGACCTGTGTTGTCGATAGTAATATCGCTCATAATTGTCTTTTTAGGAGCCTTGTCAGTACTCAACCTGCCAGTGACCCAGTTTCCTTCGATTTCGCCTCCAAAAGTGAATATAACAGCAGATTATCCGGGGTCTAACGGTGAGCTGATGATTAAATCAGTAATCATTCCTTTGGAAAGAGCGCTGAACGGAGTACCCGGAATGAAATACATGACTTCAGATGCCGGTAACGACGGAGAAGCAAGTATCCAGGTCGTATTCAACCTCGGAACAGACCCTAACCTCGCAGCCGTAAACGTTCAAAACCGCGTAGCCTCTGTAGTGAATAAACTACCGCCATTGGTAGTGAGGGAAGGAGTAAAGATTACGCGTGAAGAATCAAGCATGCTGATGTATGTCAACCTTTACAGTGATGATAAAAATACCGACCAGAAATTCTTGTACAACTTTGCCGATATTAATATCCTATCCGAATTAAAAAGGGTTAATGGTGTGGGTGTTGCGGATATTTTAGGAACCCGTGAATATGCCATGAGAATCTGGTTAAAGCCGGATAGAATGCTGGCGTATAAAATTTCTGCCGATGAAGTGATGGAAGCCCTGTCAAGCCAAAGTTTGGAAGCATCACCGGGAAAAACAGGTGAAAGTTCCGGAAAAAGGTCGCAGGCGTTTGAATACGTATTAAAATATTCCGGTCGTTTTACAACCAAAGAGCAATACGGAAATGTAGTCTTACGCTCCAACCCTAATGGAGAGCTGTTGCGACTGAAAGATGTAGCCGATATTGAACTGGGAAGTTCCATGTATGATATCTATTCCAACCTGAACGGAAAACCATCAGCGGCAATCGTATTAAAACAATCCTATGGAAGTAACGCGAGCCAGGTTATTAAAGACGTTAAGGCTAAATTGGAAGAAATCAAGAAAAGTTCTTTCCCGAAAGGAATGAACTATGAAATCAGTTATGACGTTTCTAAATTCCTGGATGCTTCTATTGAAAAAGTAATCCATACGTTGGTTGAGGCGTTTATTCTGGTAGGTATCGTAGTATTTATCTTCCTGGGTGACTGGAGGTCGACGGTTATTCCGGCCATAGCAGTACCGGTTTCCCTTATCGGAACGTTCGTTTTCATGCAGTTTTTCGGAATTACGCTGAATCTTATTACGTTATTTGCTCTGGTATTGGCAATTGGGGTTGTCGTCGATGATGCCATTGTCGTCATCGAGGCCGTCCACGCCAAGATGGAAGAAGAACATCTCTCGGCGCTGAAAGCCACCAAAAAAGCGATGCATGAAATAGCAGGGGCTATTATAGCAATTACGTTCCTGATGGCAGCGGTATTTATTCCAGTAGCCTTTATGTCGGGCCCTGTAGGTATATTCTACCGTCAGTTCTCTATTACTATGGCAACGGCAATTATCCTTTCGGGTATTGTAGCTTTGACGTTAACACCGGCGCTTTGCGCTATCATGCTGAAAAATCACCATGGACAACCAAAAAAGAGAACTCCTGTAAAAATCTTTATCGACGGTTTCAACAGGACATTCAATATTGCTTCTGACAAATATCAGAATGTATTAGGGAAAATCGTAAACAGAAGAACCGTAACCTTTGCTGCATTACTTGGTTTCTGTGCCGGAACCTGGTTTATAAGCAGCACCGTTCCTTCAGGATTTATCCCAAATGAAGATCAGGGAATGTTTTATGCCATCATCCAGACGCCTCCGGGTTCTTCTCTGGAAAGAACAAATAACGTTGCGGAAAGGCTACAGAAAATGGCAGAAACGGTAGAAGGGGTTCAATCGGTTTCCGCTTTGGCGGGATATGAAATCCTTACAGAAGGTACGGGTGCCAACTCAGGAACCTGTCTGATTAACCTGAAAGACTGGAGTGAAAGAAAACATTCTGTACAGGAAGTAATGGAAGAGTTGGAAGAAAAAGCGAAAGAAATTCCGGGTGCTAATATCGAATTTTTCCAACCGCCCGCCGTTCCGGGTTATGGAGCCGCAGGTGGGTTTGAATTGCGTCTGTTGGACAAAACAGGTTCGGGCGACTATAAGAAAATGGAAACCGTTACTCAGGATTTTGTAAAAGAATTAAACAAACGCCCTGAACTTTCTTCGGTATTTAGTTTTTACAGTGCGAGTTTCCCGCAATTCATGCTAAAAGTAGACAACGACCTGGCACAGCAAAAGGGAGTTTCTATTGAAAATGCCATGAACACCTTGTCAACATTGGTAGGTAGTAACTACGAAATCAGCTTTATCAAATACGGATTCAACTATAAAGTAATCGTTCAGGCAGCACCGCAATACAGGGCTTTGCCGGATGATATTTTAAAACTGTATGTCAAGAATGATAAAGATGAAATGGTGCCTTATTCTGCTTTTATGAGAATGGAAAAAGTGTACGGACTCTCTGAAATCACAAGACACAATATGTATACTTCTGCTGAAATCAGTGGAGCTGCTGCGGCAGGTTACAGTAGTGGTACGGCCATTAAGGCTATTAAAGAAGTGGCAGAGAAAAAACTGCCAAGAGGTTATGGAATCGACTGGGCTGGTATTTCTGCGGATGAAGTGGCGCAAGGAAATCAGGCTATCTGGGTTTTCCTTATCTGTTTAGGTTTCGTTTACCTGGTATTGGCTGCCCAATACGAAAGCTTTATTCTGCCATTGTCGGTTATCCTTTCGCTTCCGGCAGGTATTTTCGGGGCTTTCCTATTGCTGAAAATCATGGGATTAGAAAACAACATCTATGCTCAGGTGGCTATGGTAATGTTGATTGGTCTGCTTGGTAAAAATGCCGTGTTGATTGTCGAATTTGCCATCCAAAGGCATGCTGCCGGTAAGTCGGTTTTAGAATCGGCTATGGAAGGAGCAAAAGCGAGATTCCGTCCTATTCTGATGACTTCGTTTGCCTTTATTGCAGGTTTGATTCCGTTGGTTTTTGCAACCGGACCCGGAAAAATAGGTAACAGAACCATTGGTACTGCCGCGGCAGGAGGGATGCTTCTGGGAACGATTTGCGGTGTGTTTGTGATACCGGGATTGTATTACATATTTGCCCGAATTGCCGAAAAGCACAAATTGGTGAAAAATGAAGAAGAAAACCCACTAACTGAAGAAATCGATAACAATCATGTTTAAATCCAAAATATACCAATATAGTATTGTTGTAGCGCTTTGCCTTGCCGTAATCGGATGCAAGGCGCCACAGACAATAGCCGAGACTCCTAGCAAGCCGGTTCCGGAATCTTTCGGAACCAGCAAGGATACGACCAATATGTCGACGATTAAATGGAATCAATTCTTTAAAGACCCGAATCTTGTAGAATTGATTGACACGGCATTAAAAAACAACCAGGAGCTGAACATCACTTTGCAGGAAATTGAAATCGCAAAAAACGATGTCCGTGTTAAAAAAGGATTATTGTTACCAACGGTTGGACTTCGTGCCGGAGCCGGACTTGAAAAAGTGGGCCGATATACAAGCCAGGGTGCGGGTGATGCCACAACCGAAATCAAACCCGGGGTTGAAACACCAGACCCGTTACCGGATTATACGATTGGAGCTTATGCCAACTGGGAAGTTGATATTTGGAAAAAACTGCGCAATTCTAAAAAAGCGGCTGTCAACAGGTATTTGGCAACCGTTGAAGGAAAGAACTTTGTCATCACAAATCTTATTGCCGAAGTAGCCGATTCGTATTATGAATTGTTGGCTTTAGACAGCCAGTTGGATATTGTAAAACAGACCATCGAATTGCAGTCCAATGCCCTGGAAATTGTAAAAATCCAGAAACAGGCAGCCAGAGCAACAGAATTGGCAGTTCAGAAATTCCAGGCGGAAGTATTAACTTCAAAAAGCTTAGAGTTTGAAATTCTGCAAAAAATCAAGGAAACGGAAAATAAGATTAACTTTTTGCTGGCCCGTTATCCGCAGGAAATCAAAAGAGACAAAACCAATTTTACGGACTTATTGCCGGCTACTGTAAATTCAGGTATTCCGTCACAATTGTTAAGTAATCGTCCGGATATCAAAAAGGCAGAATTGGAATTGGTAGCTGCAAAATTAGATGTAAAAGTAGCCCGTGCCGAGTTTTATCCGTCGCTTGATATTTCTGCAGCGTTTGGCGTACGTGCCTTTAAACCGGCTTATCTGTTCACGTTCCCGGAATCGCTTTTGTATTCTGTAGCTGGTGATTTGGCTGCCCCGCTGATTAACAGAAATGCCATCAAAGCAGAATTTAAAAGTGCCAATGCCAGACAGCTTCAGGCATTGTATAATTATGACCGTACGGTTTTAAATGCCTATCTGGAAGTATCTACCCAACTTTCTAAAATCGAAAACCTACAAAAAGGCTACGATTTAAAATCGCAACAAGTGGATGCATTAAACCGCTCTATTGATATTTCAAACGATTTGTTTAAATCGGCAAGAGTCGATTATTTCGAGGTACTGATGACCCAAAGAGATGCTTTGGAATCCAAACTTGAACTGATAGAAACCAAAAAAGAACAACTGAACGCTGTTGTTCATGTATATAAAGATTTAGGAGGAGGCTGGAAATAGGTTGATTTGTTAGGTTGATTGGAGAACTAGTCAAGGGGTATTATTCCTTGGCTAGTTTTTTTATGTGGAAAATTTGTTGAGATTTTTGTTTATAGTTATGATAACCATCAATTATCTTAGTATTATTTATTATAGAAAAAGTTACTTTGTAACAAAGTAAAAAAGATAGGAAAAGGAAAAAATCCTAAAACAAAACCATGTTGTGAAAGTGAAAGTACAGGAGAAATTACTTTTTTCTTAACTTCGTTTCGTTCAGTAAAAAAAAATTATCTCTGGTCATAACAACACTAGAAAATATAAGATATTAGTAATTCATTAAGATGAAAAACATAAAAAAAAATATTATTGAGAATTCACAAGACATTTTAGAATTTGGCCTCGACCAATTTATTAATAGTGAGATTATAAAAGCATTTCCAATTGTCGGAACCGTTGTCAAAATAGGTTTTTCTGTTAAATCTATAAGCGATAGAATCTTTTTAAAAAAACTTGAGGGATTTATTGTCCATTATAACAGGCTAGATTCCATCGAAATTAATGAAATGTTATATCAAATAAAAACAGATGACAATTTTACAAATAAAGTTGGTGAAAGTTTGATCTTACTTTTAGATAGATTTAGTGATTTAGATAAACCTGAATACATGGCAAAATGCTTTGCCGCATTCATTAGAAAGGAAATTTCTTATGATGATTTTATACGATTAGGGGCTGCAATAGATTTGAGCCATTCACCGGATTTAAAATTATTTATTAAAAACCCTGAGGATGAAAAAATATTGAATACTCTCATAAGAACTGGTTTAACTAAGATTTCAGACTATGCGATTGCTACTACTCTGAATGGAAGTTCTCCGGTGACATTATTTGTAACTCAAACAGAATTAGGGAAAATATTTCTAAAAATTTTTGTAAACCCTTAATTACTTGGAATATCATTTGAGGTTTTTAGTTTAATAGTAATTAATCAGAACAACCATAAGAATGAATTTTGGGGTAGGGTATAAATTTGCTGTTGCTCTAGATTTTGATCAGATTTTAGCATAATCAAAACCATCAAAAAAAATCAAAACCAGTTAAATACTTTAACTGGTTTTATATATAATCGTATTAAGGATCTGCTTTTTAACTCTCATAAATATAAGGAACCTCAAAAGCAACTTTGGCTCCTTCTATAGTTCCGTCGGAAGCGATTACATTATTGGTTTGCACTATAAAATCTTTATTCTTGGTGTAAGAAACCAGGCGTTCTTTGGTAATGGTCATGGCCAGTGATTTGTGATTGCTGATTTTCTCATCGGTGCCAAATCCTTTACCGTTATCGGTTACTTCAAAATAGAGTTTTTCTTCTTTCAGATAATAGTGAATATCAATTTTGCCATTTTCGGTTGTGTTGCTTAACCCGTGTTTGATGGCGTTTTCAATGTAGGGCTGAGCCAGCATTGGTGGTAAAAATATGGATTCGGTATCAATATTTTCTTCAATACGGATATTGAAAGTGAATTTGTTTTCATATAAAAGTTGCTGTATAGCGAGGTAATTCTCAAGCATTTCAACTTCTTCAGCCAATGAAATATAGTTCTGGTTGGAGTTTTCAAGTATTTGTCTTGTCAGTTTAGAAAACTTGCCCAAATAGTTCACTGCATCATCATTTTGTCTGTTGTTAATCAGGCTTCTGATGTTCTGAATCGAATTGAATATAAAATGCGGGTTCATTTGGGTAATGAGCAACTTTTGCTTGATTTGGTTTTTTTCCAGTACCGTAATGGCCTGTTTCTGCTTATTGTTTCGGTAGTAGAAATAAGCGCCCAGCAACGAAAGCAGAAATACAGAAGAAACGGCAATCAGCCAGTTGTTTTTAACGGCCGTTTTCTTTTCAGAAATTAGTTTGATGGCGGCTACTTTCTTTTCCTGAGCGAGTTTCTGGTTCAGCTGTTTTTTTTCAAAATCGTATACCAACTGTTGTCGGGCTAATTTATTTTTTGAAGTTTCCAGAGCCATTTTCTTTTGGGCTTCGAGCTCAACGGCTGTTACTTTCTTTTGCTGGAGTATTTTTTGCTGCAGTTCTTTTTTCTCAAACTGGTATTTGAGTTCCTGTTGTGCCAATTCGTTTTTTGAGGCTTCTAAATTTGTAGAATCTTTTATTACAATATTCGCTTCATGCATTTTTAATGCTTTTTCATACTGTCCGCTTTCTTTATAAATTTTATATAGCAGTGAGGTGAGACCGGACTGTGAATTGATGTTTTTATTCTTTTTTGCCAGGCTGTAGCTCAACTCACCATACTCTGCCGCCTTATCATAGTTTTTATTTTTGTAATTAATACGTGCAGCACTTCCGTATACTCCTTGTCTTGAAATATCATCATTACATAAATCTAAGGCTCTTTTTAAATAATCTTCCGACTCAGTTAGTTTTCCCAATTCACTGGAAGATTGCGCCAATTGTACTAAAATTATCGATTCAGCCTGCGGGTCTTTATTTTTTTTGATATAGTAGTACGCTTTTAGAAAATTGTTATGGGCTTCGGTAAAGTTTTTAAGACGGGTATAAGATGTACCTATGTTATTATGAATAACCGCTAAACTATGGCGGTCTGATTTTCTTAATTCTGACTCCGGAACATCATAATAGGGCAATGCTTTTTTTAGATGGACAATAGCTTTATTCCAGTCCTGCTGGGCTATACAAGCGGTTCCTATTTCCATATTTACGGTTGATATTCCGCTTTCATTATGAATGCTCTCGTAGAATTTTAAGGCTTCAAAAAAGTATTTGAACGTATTTGGCCAGTCGGCAATATGGCGGTAGTACGTTCCTTTACCAACCAACGCTAATGCCATAGGCTTATAGTCTTTAGAGGCTTTCCAATACTTTATAGCTTCATCAAAGTGGATTGGTGCATTTTTGTTGCCCTCACTTGTTTCTTTTTTTGCGGTATTGTAGTAATACACACCTGCAGCAAATTGGTATATCTGCTTTACTTTTGGATGAAGGTTGGGCATTGCCAGTCCTTTAGTAAAAACAGGAAGTAGCTGATTGTAGTAGGCCACATGTGCTTTGCTCAACATGATTGTGTTATCCATACCCGCAATAATTGTATTAATGCGTGTTGTGTCACTAATTTTGCGATTAGCTAATATCGTTTCTATAGAATCAATTGTTTTATTCTGGGAATAAACAGGGAGGCTGATAAAGAGAAGGAGTAGAAAAGATACTAAATGCTTGCAATTTAACATAAATGGGAGGGATGTGATTAAAAAACGGAGGTAAAAATAATCAATTGATAGATACATACTGCTAAACCCAGCGAAAATAAAAAACCAGTTAAAATACTTTAACTGGTTTTTTTAGGATTTTTATATTATTTATCACTTTAGCTTTCATAAATATAAGGAACTTCAAAAGCAACTTTGGCTCCTTCTATAGTTCCGTCTGAAGCGATTACATTATTGGTTTGCACCACGAAATCTTTGTTTTTAGTATAGAATGTCAAACGTTCTTTGGTGATGGTCATGGCCAGTGATTTGTGATTGCTGACTTTCTCATCGGTACCAAACCCTTTACCGTTATCGGTTACTTCAAAATAGAGTTTTTCTTCTTTCAAATAGTAATGAACATCAATTTTTCCGTTTTCTGTCGTGTTGCTTAATCCGTGTTTGATGGCATTTTCAATATAGGGCTGCGCGAGCATAGGCGGTAAAAATATCGATTCGGTATCCATATTTTCTTCTATATGGATATTGAAAGTGAATTTGTTTTCATATAAAAGTTGCTGTATGGTGAGATAGTTCTCAAGCATTTCCAATTCTTCAGCCAATGAAATATAGTTCTGGTTGGAGTGTTCAAGAATTTGACGGGTTAATTTAGAAAACTTACCCAAATAATTTACTGCTTCATCATTTTGCCTGTTGTTAATCAGGCTTCTGATGTTTTGTATGGAATTGAAAATAAAATGCGGGTTCATTTGTGTAATCAGCAATTTTTGTTCTAACAAAAGCTGTTGGTTCTGCATTTTTACTCGTCTGATTTTTAATAAGGCAACTAAGAAACCTAAAACAATCAACAGACCTATAAAACCGGCAATCAGCCATTTTTTTTGTAATTGAGAAACGGCTACCGTTTTCTTTAAGGTGTTTACGCTTTTCTTTGCCGTAGTTAAGGTGTCTTTATAAGCATACTCGTATTTGATTTCTGCCAGCTTATCAAAGGTTTCTTTTTTGTACAAGCTGTCGTTCAGTTCTTTATGTTCCTGTCCGCTTTCATAAGCTAACTTATATTCTTTGATGGCATAATAGATTTTTGAAAATAAAAGAGAGTAATCGGTTTGCAAGCTCAGGAGTTTGAGTTCATTAGCAATATCACTTCCCTCTTTCGCAAATTGCATTGCTTTATCATATTCCTTTTTTTCAAAATAAATCCTGCCCATATTCAAATAACTGTTTGACAGTTCCCGCTGAGCTCCGATCTGTTTGTATGTTTTTACTGCTTTTTCATAATGACGGAGCGATTCATCGTAGTTTTCGACCATAAAGTAATAAGCACCTATATTGTTATTGAAAAAAGCAACGGCAAAGGTTTCATTTGCTTCCTGGCTTAGTTTTAATCCTTTCTTAAATATTGCTAAGGCTTTAGGATTTTTTTCCGTCATAAGGATAATACCGATGTTGCTTAAGCAACCCATAACCTGTTTCTCTTTTTTTAGTTTTTCAAAGATGGCCAATGATTTATATAAATAAGTAAGAGCGACTTTATTATTTTCCATTTCCTGATACATCGTACCAATGTTGTTTAAATTGGAAGCAATGCTATATTCATCATTAAACTGTTTGCTGATCTCTATGGATTTATTATAATATTCTAAAGCAAGAGTGGGTTGGTTTTGCTGCTTATAAAGATTTGCCAAATTGATATAAGTAATAGCGAGCCCTTTTCGATCTCCTAGCTTTTCATCAATCACTATTGTTTTTTTATAATATTCAAGGCTTTTGTCGTAATCTCCCTGAGTGTTATGAATCATGGCAATAATCATCAAAGCGTTTGATGCCACCTTTAATTTACCGGATTGTTCACTAAGTTCTGTGGCAGTTTTAAGATATTCCAAAGCTTTTGGATAATCAGTAAGATCGTAATAAGCCATACCAATGTTCAAATTACAATTGGCAACACTCACCTTAATCTTTAAATCCTCATAAACTTCCATGGAATTCTTAAAATAACTAATGGCAGTTTGATAATCTCCTTTTCCTGAATAGGTTCTACCCGACATCAGTAAGCTATAGGCTTTTCCTTTTTTATACTGTAAGGCTTCAGAGAGTTGTTCCGATTCTTTATATAACTGCAATGCTTTATCAGCATCACTCCTCATTATTTTAAGTGCTGCTGCATTTAATAATTTAACCCTTATGGTATCTTTTTTTGTATAGGTCTGTAAGCTGTCTACTGCTTTGTTTTGTGAAAAACCATTGGAAAGGTTGGCTAAAAAGAATAGAAGAAAAATTCGTCTTAGAAATAGGGAATATTTGATAGTAAACATCAGTAAGGCGGTAGTTTGTTTTGGTTTGTTATGTTTTTAGAAACCCAAAAATAGGGTAATTTTTGTAGTAAACAGATTAAACTGTAAACAAGTATCGTTTTTGTTTATTATTTTCTTATTGCTATAATTGGTTAAGACAATAACTGAATATATAAAACTGTAGAAAAAATCTTTCATTTAGTCATTCGAACCGATTTTTCTCTACATTTGAAAAAAACAATCCAATGAATACCCTAAAAATCAAAGACTATATATTCCCCATCGATATTGAGAAATCGTTCATAAAAGAATACAATCAAGAAAATTTAGAACCCGTTTGTACTGTCTGGGACATTTGGGTACAAAGTGAGGAAGCTCCTTTTATAGAAGGCAATCATAGCGGGAATATCCGTTGTGAGCAGATGATGGCTACGCAGGGCAATTTGCAATCGCTTGTTGGGAAAACCATTTCTGTAAAAGATTCCTATGATTATGTGACCGATGAACACCTGTTTACTTTTTACATGTTTAGACACAACGGTATCAAGGACAATGAAATCACATTCGGAAAAATTGAAAACAACAAAGTTGATGTACACTGGAAAGGCATAATTGAAGAATTGGGTTTTGAAGGCGAATACAATACCAATGTGCCTTTTGAACTTTCCTGCGTATTGGAAATTAAACAAATGGTGGATAATAAAGACTATAAATCGCCATCTACCCAAGTGCTAAGCCTTATCGCTACCGCTGATGACGACTTTGACAACAATCAGGAACTACTTGAAGCTATTATCGATATCACCGACGAATACCGACTTAACGACGAAGCTTATACTGCGATTATAAATCTTTTAAGTTCTGAATCTTTTCTCGAAACTTTTGAAGAGGAAACTGACAGCCTGGAGGATTTTATTTCAAATTTTAC
>NZ_LMPW01000012.1:856730-856999 GCF_001423985.1 Flavobacterium sp. Leaf359
CCATTTCAGCAACGACCGTACTACTCCCGTACCACAAAACATTTCAAGGAAAGCCCTGAAAAAGTGGCGTAAAATAGATTTGCTGGCTGAAATTATTGGAGATGACGAATAGTTGTATTGTGTAATACTATGCGTCTGCAAATATCAGTTTATAAACTGTCCTAAATGTGGAGCCTTTAATTTTAACTGGATGTAATAAGCCACACGAAAAGATATAGAGAGATAAATAAAAATGACTATAGGGTAGTAATGAACACTAAGAAACTATT
>NZ_LMPW01000012.1:857019-888273 GCF_001423985.1 Flavobacterium sp. Leaf359
AGAAAAAAAAGATTGGCATTATTATGTTTATGAAGAAAACAATAGCATCACATTATCTGTCCCCATTCCTAAACCAAATCCGGGATTTGACATCCTGTATACTTTAAACGAATCTGAAAAGGAAAAATATGTAAGTACAGGAATTAAATCCCTTGAAAACAGGATAGAAGACATGAAAACAAACTTTTCAAATTATGAAATGAATTCATGGAGATAGGTAATTATTGGTTTAATAAAGGGAAGCGGAAGCATATCTATTGTAGTTAATAAAAAAACCAACCTGTAATGGGTTGGTTTTTTGTTTTCATATTATTTACAAGAGAAAGAAGTTAATTACTTTATTTTTTAACCAGCTCCACATTTTTGATTTCTCCTGTTTTTATGTCTTTCAGTACCATTACAGCAGTATCCGTCTGAGGTTTCCTGTTCAATTTAAATGATTCACAAGGATTCATATCTGAAAAATCAAATTCCCCGAACTTTAGTATTTCATCTCCTTCATTAATCCTGTCATTCAATGCAGCATCCCACACTATACCCACAACAAATTTATCGTCTTTGAGTACAGGTTGTACAGGCCAGTTCTTTTCGGCCAAATCTATTTCACCATCCTGATAAGGATTGAAATAGAGTTGTCTGCCCGGATAATCGACTGTAATATCTCCATAAGATAGTATTTTGCTTCCTATTCTCGATTTAGTGTCGCTGGTGGTTGCTGTGGTAATATTTTTAAGGGTAACTCCTGCAAAATTTAGTTCGGGAATCGACAGCATAAAATGTTCTTTTTGGCTTTCAACACCATGTATGCCTAATGAATAAGCTCCCTTAGCCTGATAGAGTAGAGAAAAAAGATTAATCTTTTGGGATAATGCATTTTCATAAACAGCTAACGACAAATCATAGAGTCCAACCATTCCGGAATCGAACATGAGGGTTTCAGTTGCTTCTATATCCTTGTTTTTTATGTCAATTTTTAAGTATGGATTACTTTGAAATTTGTCCGGTAATAAACCGGCACTTTTCTTTTTATCAGTACTGAAGTTTTTCAGTTTATCTGTAAAGCTAACGGTCTTGTCCTTATATGAAAATTTCACAATGCTGTTACGCATCATATTACTACCAATAAATCCATCAATTCCAAGGCATTCTAAAAAGAAACTACTATCGGTAACCACAGCAGGGACATCCGTAAAAGTAATATCGCCTACCTGAACGGGTGGTAGTGTTACGAGCTTCATATTCTGTTGTAGATTGCTGGAATCGCCAACATTAAGCCCGTTATCTGATTGCAGTCCCAATTCATTATACAGTTCTTGCGAAATAGCACTCAGTGCTCCGGTATCGACAATAAAATTATAGGCCTTCCCTTTAATAACAGCCTCAACTATTACCAGACCGTTTATATCCTGATAAGGAACGCTGACATTATAATTTTTTTGGACAACCCTGCCTTTATTAAGAGTTTTAATGTTTTGGGCAGTGGATAAATTAAGGCACAAAAGTGCAGAAATGAGATAAAGTAGCTTCATAAATTATTTGATTGGTTGAATACACATTCACACAATTTATGCCAAAATAGGAATACTAAAAAAAGATATTCGATATTTCTTATTCAGGGTACTATTTTCTGATGTTGATAAACGTTGTATCTGGCTGTTAAAGTAATTATTAAGGAATGCTCAAGACCTTATAAAGGTTAGCTATTGAGGCAAGAAGCCTGTTTTCCGTATTGATTTCGGCCAGTCTGCTGCTAACCACATTATTTTCCCTGGAATTAATAAGGAAAAGAGAGCTTTCCCCAAAGGAAAACAATTTTTCTTCCGATGAAAGCATTACGGTATAATCCTTTACAAGCTCAGCTGCGGTTAGCTGCTGTTGGTTAAGCGATTCAATTTCTGCACTATAAGTAAGGATTTTATTTTTTAGCGCTACACGTTCCAATTCCAGATCCAGTTGGCCATCCTGGATTTTCAGTTTGGCTAGCTGCAATGCACCTCTTTCTTTACGAAGGAACAAAGGGAAACTGAAATTTAGACCTATCTTATAATCCTGAAACCTGTAATCTGTAAAATAGGCTGGCTCAGAAAGATAATTGTAGCTTACATTCATTTCAGGGAGTAGCATGTTTGCCTTGTAACGACGTTCAATTTCGAGCATACTCAACTTACTTTGTAACGACTGTATTTTAGGATGGCTGTCTAAAGCAGCGGACGGGTTTAATTGTAAATTGGTGTTCAGGCTGATATCGACACTGTTTCTGACATTTTCTTCTGGCGTGATATTCTCTTCGAGTTCAACGGGAACGTTATCAATCCATAGAAAGTTGGACAATTCCAGTCGTGATTTTGTAAGTTTTAGTTGGGCATCTTTTAGGCTTAGCTCACGTGTTTTAACCAAAATACCCGCTTCTACGCTGTCAATTGCCGGTTTATCGCCGGTTTCTATAAGACGTAATATCCCATCGTAGCGCTTCTGTGCATATTCCAGATAGGTTTTATATAACTCTGCTTCATCAAATGCTCTCTTCCAGTTAAAGTAGGCCAGGGATGCCTCATATATGACATCTGTTGTCTCCATTTTTTGCTCTGCGGCACTAAGCTGAAGTTGTACCTTTGCCATCCTGACATCAGCCATACGTTTATTGATAAAAAGTCCCTGTCCCAAAGGGATGGATATTCCTATGGAGGTCAGACCATTGTTAGGCGTTGTATTTTGTGGATTTACATACAGTCCTTCGCTGTTATCAAATGCAGCCTTAATTTCAATTCCATACCAGGTGGGTATCTTAAAAGTACTTTTTAGCAGTGAATAATAATTCTTATCCTTAAAATCCTTCTGATCATAATCTACCTCAATTTTAGGGTCAAATCCACCGCGGGCTGTCAAAAGTTCGGCTTCTGCTCTGTTAAGCAGTAATCCTGACTGCCTGACAAGAGGATGGTATTTCTTTACATAACCAATATATTCGCTAAAGCTAAGCTCTTTTTCTTTAAATGATTGAGCTTTAATGTGATAGCTAGTCAGTATCAATAAGATTATAAAAACTCGTTTCATCATTTTTCTTTAGAATTCTGATTTTGGGAATGCTGGTAATAATTAGGAGGAAATCCGTTGAGTGTTCTCCAGATTTCAAACCATATCGGTACGGTATCAAGCAGGGTTATAGTCTGTACTCCGGCACCAATGCTGAGTTGTTTTGGCCATGGAGCCTCATTTTTGTCTGGTGCGATCAGCACTCTGTACTTGCCATTTGGACTGATGAAATTTTCAATAGCAACTATCCTGCCTCCAAATGTGCCATAGGACATACCCGGCCATCCGGAGAAAACGATGGTTGGCCACCCGTCGAACCATACCCGCACTCTGTCGCCTTTTTTAAGCAGGGGAAGATCAATAGGCTTAACATAGGTCTCAACCGCAATTTCGTAGCTTGCCGGCATTATACTTACAACAGGCATACCTTCTTTTATAGTTTCGCCAATCCCTGATTGTAAGGCACGGTTAACAAAACCACTTTGGGGTGCTTTTATGTAATACATGCCATTGCGTATACTGTAATTGACATACTGGTTTTCGAGCTTTGATACCTGAGCTTCTGTATCATACTGGCTGCTTAGTGCTGTAAATTTATCACTGCTTGACTTTGCAATTTTTTCATTGTATTCTGCTGTTATCCTTCCAATCTCGACTTTCGCATTAATGAGCTCGTTTCTTGCGGTAAGCAATTTATTTTCCTGAGTGATGATCTTGGCTTGCGCATCCTGGAGTTTAAGGCGTTTTTCTTCCACATCAGTAAGAGGCTTCAGGCCATCCTTATTGAGCTGTACAGAACGGTCAAATTGCGTGTTGGCAATTTTTAGCTGCGTCTTGACTGCCTCCAGATCAATGCTGTCGCTTTTAACCTTTAGAACTGCCTGCCTGATTTTGTTGGTGGCCTGCTGTATTTTTAGGTTCTGCTCCTTCGAAAGTGCGCTCATTTGAGATTCCAGTGATTTTACCTTACCATCATACGATTGCAGGGCGCTTTTTTTTGCATCTACCTGCTGTTTGGTATTTTTTACCAGGTTCGGATCAAAATAATCTTCTTTAATTTCTGAAATATAGAGTATCGTATCGCCTTTCTCTACAAAATCTCCTTCCTGGACATACCATTTTTCGATTCTACCTGCTATGGCAGTATGGATGGTCTGCGGACGCTGATTTGGCTTTAGTGTTGTGACTGCGCCGTTGCCGGAAACATTTTGTGTCCAGGGAAGGAATAGCAACACTATACCCAATAGGCACAGTCCGATGATTATCCTTTTCAATATCTTATAATGCGGCCTGTCTGACAATTGCTTTATTGTACTTAAGTGCTGCATTGACTCAATTCGCACTTTTTTATTATTCGAAATATTTAGCATGGCGTGAAGTATTGATCGTTAATTATCTTACCGTTTTCCATTGTAATGCGCCTTGTTGCTCCTTCTTCCCAATGTAAACTGGCAGAAGAAACCACTACGGTCCAGGGATTTTTATCTGAAAAAATAAATTTTATGATTGCTTTTGTGGCTTCGTTATCCATACGGTCTGTCGGATCCTCATAAAATAGAATCGATGGTCTGTGAACGATACTTCGGGCAAGCAATATCTTTTGGGCGTTTGAAGAAGAAAGGTGCCTTCCTTCCGGGAAAATTTTGGTGTCGAGACCATCTGGTAGCGATTTTACAAAATCGGTTAATTGTACCGCATCGAGGGCCCAACGCAAATCTTCCATGGTAATTGAAGGATTGTTAAAAGTAATGTTTTCACGAATAGTTCCTTCAAATGGCGTTTCACCCTGAATAATGTATCCAATCCTTGCACGGTAGGAGGCCGGATCAATCTTTAACAAGGAGTCATCATTTATGGATAGCACACCTGATGTTGGCTGTAACAGGCCGGATAGTATTCGTATTAATGTAGTTTTACCTGCTCCGTTATTTCCTTGCAATAGTATTTTTTCACCGGGTAAAATCTGAAGATTCACATTTTTGAGTGCGTCTTTTTTTGCATCAGGATAATGGAAACGGACATTTTCTGCTGCAATAGTCATTTCGGTTCCTTCCGGAAGGACATCACTGTATTTTTCATCGTCAAGATCCATGTCAGATACCTGGCCAATCTTTTCAACAGAGGTAAGCACATCATAAAAGCTTTCAAGCCCAATAATAATTTTCTCAACAGAATTAATCACAAGGAGGATTACAATTTCTGCAGCGACAAACTGCCCGATATTCATTTGCTGGTTGATTACCAGAAATCCCCCAATCAGAAGAAGTCCGGCTGTAATGATAATCTTAAAGATAATCAATTGGATGAATTGCCTCCTGATGATATTAAAGTGCTGTTCGCGATACTTAAGATATCCTTCTACTAGTGTATTATTTTTATCCAGCGCAAAGTTAAAGTTTAGGATTGTCCTGAAAGAGGAAGTATTCCTGGCAATTTCCTGCAACCAGTCTGCTGCTTTATATTTGTACTTTGACTCGCTCAAACTCGTCTCCAGACCCGGCCGGTAGGAGAATTTAAAAATAAGGTACAATAATATAATCAGCAGTATTCCAAAGAGAATAAAGAATGGATGGTATAATGACAGTAGTATTATACCAAAGCCAATTTGCAGCAAGGCTGACGAGAAGTCAATAAGAAGTTTTGAAACACCTTTTTGTATGGACATGGTATCAAAAAACCTGTTGGCTATCTCTGGAGGATATACATTAGTATGCGTTTCTCCAAAACGGATCTTGGGAAGTCTGTAGGCAAATTCAAAGGACGACCTGACAAAAATCTTTTGCTGTAAATTCTCCGTTATTCGCAATTGCATTAATGACAGTATGCCTACAAGGGCTACACCGGCAATAACAAAAATTACGAGGACAATCCAGGAAACACTCACTCTTCCACTTTGTATAAAGTTGATAATTGCCTGTATGCCCAACGGTAGTGACAAGCTGATAAACCCTGCAAACAAGGCATAGAAAAATATCTGTGAAACGTCCTTACTGTCGAGTCGTAACAGGCTGAAAAATCGTTTGGCTGGTGTCATTTTTTACTTATTTAACGATGTGATGAGATATAAATAGAAATCAGTGGGACTGACTTTTTCATTGCAGTCCGTGATCGTTTTGAAATGGTCCTTAATAAAATGTTGATGGAGCGAACCTTCCACAATACTTGATGCAAAAGATTTTGGATAGGGAAAATCAGGGTTTAAATCAATAATCATAGCTACAATTCTATTAATCACCTGTTTGTAAATTAAGAAAAAACCTTCCTTATTTTCTTCATCAACTTCTTTGGTCAAAAAAGTCTTGGTAAATTCTGCAATAATAATACGGTTTAATACAGATTCATCAATGTAGTCCGTGCTTGCGTCATCTTTTATCTGTTCGGTTACAAGCGTTATGGCCTGGCGCAGCTTTTCGGAAGGATCAGAAATATTAGCTGTAGCAAATACTATCCTGTATTCCATCCAACTCCAATACCAGGAAGAAAGGTATACTAGCAGCTTATGCTTATTTTCGAAGTAACGGTATAGCGAACTTTCATTAGAACCGATACGTTCTCCAAGTTTCTTAAAAGTGAAGTTGTCAAATCCCACTTCATCAATAAGTTTGATACTTTCCTGAACGATTTTACGTCCCAGCTTGGAAGTTTGCGGATCCTTGAGGTAAATTTTTGGATTTACCTGGATTTTTAAATACGCTAGTAAACTTTTCATTTTGTAAAATTTACACGCAAAATTAATAGTAATGCTATTACATTTGAAATTATTAATAGTATTTAACTTTTGTTTAGGTTTTTAAAATTTACATACCATAGAAACTTTATTAAATAAGGAAGGTTTAGGACTTAAAAATTACATATTTATCATTTCCCTTTTCTGCATCGTTCACTGCAATATCTTACATTATCCCAATCTTTTTTCCATTTTTTTCTCCAGGAGAAGGACAATCCACAGTGGATGCAAGTTTTTGTTGGGAGGTTTGATTTTGCGACACGTTTCAACGCTTGGAGATTTTATTGTTTGTAATAATTCGTTGCCTGCTGCACTTAAAGCGGGTGATACCTTGAATGCGTCTGGAGGCATGTTTTGTTTTGCACTGTTCTATCCGGCTTCGCCAATTTCTGTAACTGGAAGGGCGTAATACTTTATGCATCAGTTTACGAAGTTCTCCCTCCGTAAGCCCAAATTGTAATGTTATGGCCTCAAACGGCGTACGGTCTTCCCAGGCCATTTCTATGATCCTGTCCAGATTCCGGTCATTGAAAGTATTCAACCTCTTTTTCACGATGCAATCTTTTTTATCATGCCGTTAAATATGAAATAATGAAATGGAAGCACAAAGTACCAGTATAGTCTGCCCAAAAGGCCCAGAGGGCGGAATGTTGCGGTTTGTTTAACAATGCCATCAGCGATGGTAAATTCCAGCCATGCCTCACCGGGCAATCGCATTTCAGCATATAGGAGAAGTCGCATCTCTTCACGGTCAGCATACAAAACCCTCCAAAAATCAAGTGACTCTCCCGTAGAAATATGAGAGGCATTCCTGCGCCCACGTTTAAGACCAACACCTCCAAAGAGTTTGTCAAGAAAGCCTCGAAAACTCCAGAGCCAGTCTGCGTAATACCAACCTGCTGTGCCTCCTATTGCGAAAATTCTATTTGCGGCCTGTTGCGGGTCTGTGGCTTTCATGGTTTTGACATCTTTAAAAACCCCAAATTCAGGTACCTGAACTGTGGAATAAAGGCGCGCCTGGCGTTCTGAACCGAGAGCGTCTTTCCAAGTAGAGAGCACCATGTCCTGTTCAATCTTTCCAAATGCCAGAGCTATAGCCTCGCGATAGGATATAAGTTGGATTTTCAATAACCCGGCAAGGTTGTTAGGAACTGCAACGACATCCACTTTCATACTATCCACTAGGTTTTTTGCCAGTGGATATGAAGTGGAAGTGACAAAATAAAGCCAATAGGAGGAGAGCTTCGGTGTCATTACAGGCACGGTAATAATCCGACGCTGTAATCCACGCTCGGAAGCAAAGTCCATCAGCATCTGTTTGTAGGTCAGTATGTCAGGACCGTAAATATCATAATGTTTGTCAAAGGTCTGTTTTTGAAGCAACACTCCGGCAAGAAATTCAACAACATTCCGTATGGCGATAGGCTGGCATCTGGTATGTAGCCACTTTGGAGCTACCATTACAGGCAGTTTTTCCACCAGGTCACGTATTATCTCAAAGGAGGCGCTTCCGGATCCTACAATAATACCTGCCCGCAAAGAAGTAAGCGGAACATGGCCGGAAGCAAGTATATCTTCCACATTTTTGCGGGAGGCAAGGTGTGGTGATAGCTTTGAGTCATTAATAATCCCACTGAGGTAGATGACCTGCTGAGCCTTTGTCTTTCCTATTGCTTCTGTAAAATTCCAGGCTGCTTGTTCTTCCAGTGATGTGAATTCGCCTGAGGCACTCATAGAATGCACCAGATAATAGGCAGCATCAATATCTTTTGGTATTCCGGAAGTAAGACTTTCGGGTATCAATAAGTCTGCTTCCAAAATTTTAGGAGGAATAATTCCCGTAAATTTTCCGGTGTCAAACCTGCGGCTATTGCGCACAAGACATATTACCTCATGTCCTTGTGCCATCAGCACCGGAAGGAGCCGTTGTGCGATATATCCTGTTGCACCTGTCAAAAGTATCTTCATGCCTATTTAATTATAGTTCCAAGACCTCCATTAATATTATAAACCTGTCCTGTTACCCAGCGGTATTCGGTCAACATATGAAAGGCAACCTTAGCAATTTCTGCTGATGTGCCGAAAGTATTCATGGGATGCCGTGCCTTTGCGGCCTGAATTTTTGCTTCTGTATTAAGCAGTCCAGCTGCTAGCGGTGTATCTGTCAGGGAAGGTGCAATGGCATTTACACGCACATCGGGTGCCAGTTCTGCAGCCATGGCAAGGGTAAGACCTTCTACGGCACCTTTGGCCATTGCGGTTGCAGTATGAAAAGGCATTCCCGTCCGAACTGCTACGCTGCTAAAGAGGAGTATAGAAGGATCTTTTGTGTTTTTTATATTAGCCAGATATTGTTGTACAAATAAAAGCGCAGCAGTAGCATTTAAAGTTATAGTTTTGTTGACATCTTCTTTAGATATCCTTGCCAGTGGCTTAAGCATGATACTTCCCGGGCAGTACACCAGTCCCGCAGCTTTAACGGTAATATCGGGCAGCGGTTCATCACTAAGGAAATCGTGGAAGTAGTGTCTGTAAAGCTTGTGACCGTTAAGCGGTCCCGGGGTACGGCTGAGGCCGCACACTTCAAATCCATGGTATATGAGCAAAGTGGCAAGCTCAAGACCAATTCCGCTACTTGCACCCGCCACAATGTAGGTATTTGCTATATTTTCCATTATTTATTTTGTATTGGACGATTGTAATTATTAAATGACAGTCAGCTAACGGGAAAGAATTTTGGAGCAAAGCACAGGAGTGGGTTTCGATATTGTCGATCTGCTTTTTGAGATTGCTAAATGACATTTGAAACTCCATTGGTTGTATATTATTTATATCTACTTGTTTAATAAAATACAAATATACATAAACATCTTTTCTGTTTAGCAATTATGTATTTTTGTTAAACAAATTTATTATTTTTGTGTTCTTAAGTAAAGCTTCCGGCTTTTGCAATTAAGTATTAAATCCTTAATCGATGAACAACATCAAGACTGTATTTTCTATTGGAGACCTTGAGGGACTATCTGGGGTAAAAGCACATACAATACGTATTTGGGAAAAAAGATACGGTCTTCTTTCACCAGAGCGGAGTGAAAATAACTTACGTTATTATGGTCTTGATGAATTGCGTAAGCTTCTTAATGTGGTACTTCTGACAGGTTACGGAGTGAAGATTTCTAAAGTAGCCAAAATGAGGACCGAGGAAATCGAGATGATGGTGGGCGAAATTCGTGTTGGCAGAGAGGACATCAAACATACACTCCATCTCTTCAAGCTGGCAATGATGACTTTTGACCAACCACTGTTTCTGGATGCCACAGATCACCTATTGGCAAAAATGCCGTTTGAAAGAGTTTTCAATGAATATTATATACCATTCTTACAAGAGATTGGCCTGATGTGGCAGGCCGGAACCATTCAGCCGGCTCACGAACATTTTATCAGTTGCCTGATACGTATGGTATTAATCCAGCAGATTTCTTTGTGTAGCAGAAGGGTCAGAAAAGGCACGTTGCCTGCGTATGTACTTTTCCTTCCCTTTGGCGAAATCCATGAGTTGGGTCTGATGTTCCTGCAATATTTAATCACTTCCTATGGTCATGGTTGTGTGTATCTGGGCAGCAGTATTCCGCTGGATAGCCTGTCAGAGGTTACCAAGCTTTTCAGAGGTGTTACTTTCATCACCTACATGACGGTACTGCCTGAAGAAAAACCACTCGATGAATATGTTGAAGCATTGCTCGAAAAGGTACGAGACAACCATTCACAACTTTGGATAGTAGGGCGCCGTGTTGCCGAACTGGCAATGGATGATAGGGATAGCCTTACTCTTTTTACTACGTTGCAGGATATTGCTGCAAAATTATAATAACTATACTGCAAATTGGGGTATTAGATTTTAAATCTAAACTTTTACATTAGCAAATCATATGGTTTTGTTCAGCCTTTCTTCCTGTTTTTTACTCTCTAGTAATTCAATTGCCTTCTGTTTTGAGACTTCTGTAATTTATAATACAGCTATAAATAACTATTACTTAAACAAAAATTAATTTTTTGTTTAATTATTTAAGTGTTTTTGTTAAACAAAATTTTGTATTATAATTTTGAGACACTAACCTAAAAATAGAACTTATGAAAAGAAATTTTTTCAGAAAGGGGATTGCAATACTCACCCTTGCTTTTATTCCAGTTGTGTCATCGTGCAGTGATGATGATAATGAGCAAATGCCACAGGGCAATACCATTGTTGATATAGCTTCATCGAATGCTAATCTTTCTTTGCTGGTAGATGCTCTTGATAGAGCTGACTTAGCGGCAACTCTTGACGGAAACGGAAGTTTTACAGTATTTGCACCAACTAATCAGGCATTTACAGCATTCCTTCAGCAAAAAGGATTTGCGAATCTGGATGCTGTTCCGGTTCCGGTTCTTAAGGAAATATTGCTCAACCATGTCATTTCAGGTGCTGTTACCTCTTCATCACTTACCACAGGCTATGTTAAGACAATGGCCAAAGGAAGTGCATCTTCAACCAACACATTAAGTATGTATATCAATACAGCTAATGGGGTTGTGATCAATGGAGGTGCAGCCAACGGAGGTGCTACAGTAACTACAGCCGATGTAATGGCAAGTAATGGTGTAGTACACATTGTAGGAAATGTTATCGATTTGCCTACTGTGACAAGCCATGCCATTGCCAATCCTGATCTCTCGATTCTTGTTCAGGCACTTACAAGAAATGACCAGCCTGACTTTGCTGGCATTCTTTCGGGTACACAAAATTCACCATTTACGGTATTTGCACCAACCAATTCAGCATTCGCCAGCCTGTTGACCGAACTTAACCTTACGGGTCTGTCACAGATACCACAGGCAACCTTAGAAAATACTCTAAAATATCATGTGGTAGCAGGACAAAATATATTGGCGGCATCGCTTATGAATAATATGAGCGTGACTACATTCCAGGGTAGCAACTTTACAGTTAATCTTCAGGGAGGAGCTTCTATAAGAGATGCTAACGGTAGAGTGTCTACTATTACAGCAACTGACATTCAGGCTTCTAACGGTGTTGTGCATGTAATTAATAAGGTACTTTTACCGCCTATGTAATAGCTAAAAAGAAGTGACTAGAATTTACAGGGTGTCTTTTTAAAGGCACCCTTATTCATTTAGTAATTTATTGCTATAATCTGAAATCGTTCAATATTTATTTTTTCTTAAAAACAAAGCCCTGTTATATTCATAATTCATTCTTGCAATACTCAGAACAGAGATACCCTGCGGACATTCGACTTCACAGGCTTCTGTATTTGAGCAGTGTCCGAAATGCTCAGCATCCATTTGTCGTACCATATTCAGGACACGTTCGCTGCGTTCTTCCTTTCCTTGAGGAAGCGAAACCATATGCGTGATTTTTGCCGATGTAAATAAGGCAGCACTGGCATTTTTACAGGTAGCCACGCAAGCCCCGCAACCAATACAGGCTGCGGCATCGAATGCTTCTTCAGCCGTCTGATGCGTAACGGCAATGGCTGTTGCATCTGGAGCCTGGCCTGTGTTTATCGAAACAAATCCACCGGAAGAGATAATTCGGTCAAATGCCGACCGGTCAACTTTAAGGTCTTTTTTGACGGGAAAAGCTTCTGCCCGAAAAGGTTCTATCAAGATTGTTTCACCGTCTTTGAAAGAACGCAGGTGAAGCTGGCAGGTGGTTGTCTGTTTCAGAGGGCCGTGTGCGATACCGTTAATCATCATCCCGCATTGCCCACAAATTCCCTCACGGCAATCATGGTCAAATTCTACGGGTTCATCGCCTTCAAGAATCAGCTTTTCATTCAAAGTATCCAGCATTTCCAGAAATGACATATGCGGATTAAGTCCTTTAAGGTCATAATTTACCAGTTTTCCTTCACTTTGACGGTCTTTCTGTCTCCATATTTTCAGGTGCAAATCCATAATTCCTGTGTTTTTCTTATTTATAACTTCTAACCGTCGGTTTTACTTCTTCAAAAATTAACGGTTCTTTGACGAGCTCCGGTTCCTTATTTTCACCCGTCCAATTCCAGGCAGAAATAAATTGAAATTCAGCATCGTTTCGTAACGCTTCTCCGTCAGGAGTTTGAAATTCTTCCCGAAAATGGGCGCCACAGGATTCATTCCGGGTTAAGGCATCATAACACATCAATTCGCCAATTTCGAAATAATCTGCCACACGGCCAGCCTTCTCGAGTTCGCTATTCATTGCGTTTCCTTGTCCGGAAACTTTCACATCTTTATAAAATTCCTGTTTCAGTTTCCTGATTTCGTTGATGGCATATTTTAATCCTTCTTCATTTCGCGCCAGTCCGCAATAATCATAGAGCAGTTTTCCCAAAGTTTTATGGAAATAATCTACCGTTTTTGTTCCTTTGATAGAGATGAAGTTTTCAATTTGCTGCTTCACATGATTCTCAGCTTCTTCAAACTCTGGAGTAATAGTAGCTATTTTTCCGGTATGGATTTCATTCGATAAATAATTTGCTATCGTGTAAGGAGCGATAAAATAGCCATCAACGGAAGCCTGTAGTAAGGAGTTGGCACCTAATCGATTGGCTCCATGGTCTGCAAAATTGGCTTCTCCCAAGGCAAATAACCCCGGAATAGTCGTCATCAATTCATAATCCACCCAGAGCCCGCCCATAGAAAAATGTGCGGATGGAGAAATCATCATCGGTTCCTGATACGCATCATATCCGGTAATCTTAAGATACATATCAAAAAGATTTCCATATTTCTCCTGAATCTTTTCTTTCCCCTGTTCTTTGATGGCTTTGGAAAAATCAAGATAGACCGCATTTTTTAAAGGGCCAATCCCGAAACCGGCATCAATTCTTTCTTTTGCAGCTCTTGAAGAAATATCTCTGGGCGCTAAATTCCCAAACGCCGGGTATCTTCTTTCTAGATAATAATCCCTTTCATTTTCAGGAATATCATTCGCTTTTCTGGTTTCGTTTTCATTAGAGGGAACCCATATCCGTCCGTCATTTCGTAAGGATTCGGACATCAGCGTTAATTTTGACTGATAATCACCGGATTGAGGCAGGGAAGTAGGATGAACCTGTATCCAGCTTGGTGATGCCATTAAAGCGCCTTTTTTGTGCGCCCTCCAGATGGCAGAACCATTACATCCCATGGCCAGCGTTGACAAATAATATATTTTGCCATAGCCACCGGTTGCCAAAACCACGGCGTGTGCGGCATGTCGTTCAATTGCTCCTGTATCCAGATTCCTGACAATAATTCCTCTTGCTTTTCCGTCAATCACAACCAGGTCGAGCATTTCGTGTCTTGAAAATAGTTGTACGCTTTTCTTCCCGACTTGTCGCATCAAAGCCTGATAAGCACCCAATAGCAATTGCTGTCCGGTTTGTCCTCTTGCATAGAAAGTACGGCTTACCTGAACGCCCCCAAAAGAACGGTTGTTGAGATAACCACCGTATTCTCTTCCAAAAGGAACACCCTGTGCAACCGCCTGGTCAATCAGGTTTAGTGAACATTCTGCCATTCGGTACACATTGGCTTCCCGGGCCCTGAAATCTCCGCCTTTCAATGTGTCGACAAACATCCGGTAGACACTGTCACCATCATTTTTGTAGTTTTTTGCGGCATTTACACCACCTTGTGCGGCAACAGAATGCGCCCTTCTCGGGCTATCCTGAAAACAGAATGATTTTACATTATAACCCATTTCTCCCAATGAAGCTGCAATGGAACTCCCTGCCAGACCGGTTCCAACAACAATAACGTCCAGTTTTTTTCGGTTGGCAGGATTTACAAGTTTTGCTGTTTTTTTATAGTTCTCCCATTTTTTTTCTAAAGGGCCTTCGGGTATTTTTGAATCTAAAACCATACGATTTCAATTTAACGGTAAGTGAAGAATATATAAACAGGCATCAATGCAAATCCTATACTGATAATAACAGAATAGGCGATACCAACTCTTTGGAACCATCTTACAAACTTAGGGTGGTACAATCCCAAAGTTCTGGCGGCACTGTGAATTCCGTGAATTAAATGATAACATAAAGCAATCATTGAAATGGCATAGACAAGGACATACCACCATTCCCGGAAAACAGTCACTACTATTATATATAAATCTTTATTTCCATTGCCATCCAAAGGCGGATTTCCGAATTTATAGACATACCAGAAATTTTGAAAATGAATGACAAGGAAAATTAAAATCAGTGTTCCCAAAACGCCCATATTTCTGGAGTACCATTTGCTTGCTCTTCCCCGATTTTCCACTTGGTAATTTCCGCCTGCTTTTTTGTTTTTTAAGGTAATGACCAAACCATCAATTGCGTGGAGGATAATGCTTGCATACAGTATATATGAAACTAATTTAATAAGAATATTTCCGGACAGAAAGTGGGAATAGGCATTGAATTGAAGATGCGCCTGTTCCTGTGGTAAAAATAGTTGGAGGTTTCCCAGGAAATGAATCAGGAGAAAGAAGCTTAGGAAAAGCCCTGTAAGGCATAGTAACATTTTTCGAGATAAAGTTGAAAGCATACTTTTCAGTTTAGATTACTACTAACCAGGAATTAGTATCCAAAGTTCTCTTATGCCAATAAAGATAATCAATAAAAAAATACGATTTTTCAGACGTATGATTTTTTTACGTTTGTAATGGAATGATTAAAAATGTTGATCAGAGAGAAATTGTTTTTAAAGGAAACTATCTAAAAATGAAAAAACAAAATAACTGGTTAGCATGCAGATTTAGTATAAAGATTTATTGGTTGAAATACATAGCTTAGTCAAAGCTTTAAAATTTTTGTAAAGGATTTAAACTTACCTTTACCAATGGTAAAATGTTTGATTATAATATTTGCCTTTGATTTTTTAGACACAAGATCTAATGTGTTAGAAATAGTAGTTTAATTCAGAATGATTACGTAATTAAAAATGGACAATCATATACACGAACTCCTTTACCACTATAACGAAGATGGTTACGAAGGTTATGATTTAAGGGAAGTACAACTCCTTGAAAAAATAGATTTAGAAAGAGTTGAAAAATTAAAATTGCTTCTTCATAATGATGATCAATATATTGCTTATCAGGCAATGCTTATTTTACTTGCATGGTCAATACCGGATGGATTTAAACAACTGGATAGGTTTATTTCCGAAAAATGGGATGAAATAAAAAATTTTGAACCTCACAGACTATATAATCAGGATAATGTATATGATGTAATAACAGATGCATTATCTGTTGCAGCATTAAAAGGAAAAAGTGAGCAAGAATTATATCCTTACATTAAATATTTTTTGAATATTTATGGTAATCATTTTTTTGAATCAAATCTAAAAGAATTCCTTCTAAAGAAAAATTGCAGACCGCTTTTACAAGAAATAGAACAAGCTATGCAAAGTGCTTTAAAAAATAAAAAATACTATCAGGCAAGTCAACTGTTTCCTGTTATTGTTCAGTATGACAAAGATGGCTTTAATAAGTTTATAGATATTTTTAATGACTTAATAAGTCAAGACGATAGAATTTCATATAATATAGAAGAAGCAAAAAAAATATTTAATAGACTATAGGAAAAAAAGATTGGCATTATCGATAAATGCAAAACCAGCTAAATCGCTGTTTTATGGCTTTAACTGGTTTTGTTTGTGATTTTATGTGTTTTTTATACCTTTTACTTGCCGATACAAAAATTCGCAAAAATATTCCCCAACAATTCATCATTAGTAACCTGGCCTGTAATCTCGCCAAAGTAATACAAAGCCTGTCGGATATCAATAGCCATCAAATCACTTGAAATACTGGATTGAAGCCCAAATTTTACTTTTTGGATTTCTTCCAACGCTTTTAATAACGAATCATAGTGCCTTGTATTAGTCACAATCGTTTCATTGTTTCGCAAAGCACCCGTATTTACAAAAGAAAGAAGTTGGTTTTTTAATGCTTCGATATTAGTGTTTTCTTTAGCTGAAATTAAAAGAATTTCTGGGATTTCTGATTTAAGATTTTGGATTTGAGACTCACTGAGCGTATCAGCCTTATTTCCAATAATCACCAAAGGCTTTAACGGAAACTGATTCCTTATCTTTTCAACTTCAATCTTTACATTATCTAACTTACTGTTATCTGAAGTCTGAAATCTGAAATCTAAAATTCCCGAGCTGTCCAAAAGATAAACAATAACCTGTGCCTGTTCTATTTTTTCAAAAGTCTTTTTGATACCGATACTTTCTACGACATCTTTTGTTTCACGGATTCCGGCTGTATCAATAAATCTAAAGCTGATACCGTTAATGACCAATTCATCTTCAATCGTATCGCGTGTGGTTCCGGCAATCTCTGAAACGATAGCACGTTCTTCATTTAATAAGGCATTCAGAAGCGTAGATTTTCCCACATTAGGTTCACCCACAATAGCTACCGGAATTCCGTTTTTGATAACATTACCCACGGCAAACGAATCAATAAGACGTTTCAATACAAACTCGATACGTTCTAATAAATCATAAAATTGCGTTCTATCGGCAAATTCAACATCCTCTTCAGCAAAATCCAATTCGAGTTCAATAAGAGAAGCAAAATTCAGCAGTTCTTCACGCAGTTTGGCAATTTCATTCGAAAAGCCGCCTCTCATTTGCTGCATGGCGATTTGGTGCGAAGCCTCATTTTCTGAAGCAATCAAATCAGCTACAGCTTCCGCTTGTGAAAGGTCTAATTTACCATTAATAAAAGCCCTGAGCGTAAATTCTCCCGGTTCTGCCATTTTACATCCTTTACGTAACAATAGCTGTATAATCTGCTGCTGTATATAAGTCGAGCCATGGCATGAAATCTCCACTACATTTTCACCTGTATAAGAATTCGGACCTTTAAAAATAGAAAGCAATACCTGGTCATATACTTTCGCGCCGTCGATAATGTGACCCAGATGAATGGTATGCGTCTTCTGTTTCAGGAGATCTTTTCCTGAAACCGACTCAAACACGGATGCAGCAATAGTCAAGGCATCTTTTCCTGAAACCCTGATAATTGCAATTGCTCCGGCTCCGGATGGGGTAGCTAAGGCAACGATAGTATCTTGTGAAACCATAATGTATATTTTGTGCAAAGATAGGAGTAAAGTTGCTATGAGCAAAAAGGCTAGGCGTATGTTAAATAAAAGCAAACTTGCTTCTGCGATTTTCTTTAGGTGGTACTTTTTTGTAAATTTATAGGTACAAAACAACTGAAAAATGAAACGTATCCTTTTTCCAACTGACTTTTCCGAAATCGCAGACAACGCTTTTCTATATGCGCTGAAAATGGCAGATTCGCTGGAAGCAGAGATTATCCTGCTCCACACTTTTGATATGCCAATTATTGATGGTGCCGAAATACCTATTAATTTTAAAGAAATGTATGATACGCTCGAAATACAGCAGATGTCACATTTCAAAGATTATATTCCGCATTTGAAACAGATTGCCGAGAAAAACGGAATGGGACACATACAGATGTCACATTTGCTCAAATCGGGTGACCTGACCTATGCCATGCAGGATGTGGTGCAGGAACACAATATTAATCTGGTGGTTATGGGCACGAGTGGCGTTTCCGGATGGTTCGATTCACTTTTTGGTTCGCAGACAGGCGAGGCCATTACTTCACTAACGGCTCCGGTATTAAGCATTCCGATTGAAGCCAAATACAAAAAAATAAAAACCATTGCCTTTACCAATTTATATCGCGAAAAGGATTTTGAAGCTTTGCAGCGTCTTGTTGAAATTGCCTTAAAATTTGGCGCTACCATAAAAAGCTTATACGTTAAAAAATCATTTACGTCACTTTCAGACGAAGATATAAAAGCATGGGAAGAAAGATGCAGTGCCTGGCCGGTACAGTTTTTTGTTATTCCTCATGATGATGTCAAAGAAACCATACAGGACTTTATCAATAACCAGCATATCGATTTGTTGACCATGCTTACAGAAAAAAGAGGATTTTGGGAAGACCTTTTTAGATCCAGCCTTACCCAGAAAATCTCTTATAAGATTGAAATACCAATGCTGGCACTTCATGAAAACGGCTTGTAAAGCACAATTATATACTCCTAAATATTTTAAAAATGGCTATTAAGACAATCAATCCCTATAACAATAAAGAAATCAAATCCTTTGAAGAGTTTTCCGAAGAAGCGGTGGAGAAGAAAATTGCTCAGGCAGATAAGACCTATCAGAAATGGAAAACCATTGCCATAAAACAACGGGCAGAACTTTTAATGAATGTTGCTTCCCTCTTCAGAAAAAGGAAAGAAGAACTGGCAAAGTTGATTACATTGGAAATGGGAAAACTGATTGCCCAAAGTGAAGCTGAAGTTGAAATGTGTGCTTCAGTCTATGAATATTATGCTAAAAATGCGGCTGATTTTTTAGAAGATAAGCCCATAGAAATAAAAGACGGAAAAGCATTTGTCCGATACACACCAATCGGGATTATACTGGCGGTTGAACCGTGGAATTATCCGTATAATCAGGTAGCCAGAGTTGCCGCGCCAAATATTATGGCTGGTAATGTAATCATGGTTAAACATGCTTCTAATGTACCGCAATGCGCCGCTGCCATCGAAGAAATTTTTAGGGAAGCCGGAGCAGAAGATGGAATCTATACCAATCTATTCCTTTCCAGTTCAAGAATTGCCAAGCTGGCAGAAGACCCAAGAATAGTTGGTTTGTCGCTTACCGGAAGTGAAAAGGCAGGAGCCAGTCTGGCAGAAGCAGCCGGAAAAAATTTAAAAAAATCAGTTTTGGAATTAGGCGGAAGCGACCCGTTTATCATCCTGGAAGATGCCGATTTGGAAAAAGCGGTAAAAAATGCGGTAAAAGGTCGTTTCGGAAATATGGGACAGGCCTGTACTTCCTCAAAAAGGATTATAGCGGTTGAAAAAATTGCAGATGAATTTCTGGAAAAATTTAAAGAAAAAGTTACCGGACTAAAAGTTGGTGACCCGATGGAAAGAGATACGGAAGTAGGTCCATTAAGTAGTGAGGAAGCAGCCCAAAAAATAGAAAAACAGGTAAACGACACGGTAAAGTCAGGAGCAAAAGTAGTCCTGGGAGGTAAAAGAATCGATAGGGAAGGGGCTTTTTATGAACCGACAATATTAACAGATATCAAACCAGGCATGGTAGCCTACCATGAAGAGATTTTTGGACCTGTAGCCTCATTCTATAAAGTAAAAGACGAAAAAGAGGCCATAGCTCTGGCCAATGATTCTACTTTTGGTTTGGGTGGTTCTGTTTTCAGTGAAAATATTGACAGAGCTGTTGAAGTAGCAAGCCAGATTGAAACCGGAATGGTATTCATCAACGAGCATGTGGCATCCCGTCCCGACCTGCCTTTTGGCGGAACCAAACGTTCAGGTTACGGACGTGAACTTTCTGAATTGGGAATTGAAGAATTTGTGAATAAGAAGCTCATTAGGATAAGTAATAAATAAGTTGCTAAGAGGTTAAGGTTCTGAGGTGCTAAGTTTATGCTTTTTGGTAGGTAAAAGGAATAAGTTATTGAAAGTGATTTTTATATATGCTTATTTGGTGCTAAACCTCACAATAGCCACTATCGACTAACCATTATCAACTATCAACTATTATCTAGACACTATCCACTATCAACTAACCACTATCAACTAAAAAAAAGGCCGTAGCTCAGAGAGAGTCTACGGCATTTTGGTATAAAGGGTTGGTTATAGCTTATTCATTACTGCTCAGGTCAGTAAATAATCCGTTATACTTTCCGCTAAAGGTTTGCCCATCTGTTCGGGTAAATTGGAAAGTCAAATCAATTTTGTTTTCAGATACAGAATTAATCGTAACCGTCTTTTCGGTAGCATTAAGTCCTGCTTCAGAGCTTTTCAGCAAAAAAGTACCGTCAACATAAGTGTAATTCTCATCCTCTGCATTCTGTACATAGGCACCGCCGGTTTGTATAGAATAATTAGGAATATCGGTTATAGTTCCGGCTTCCAGATTGACACCGTTAAAATCAAAATAAATTTTGCTGATGTTGGACACTGCGGTTGAATCGTTCAGGTTTACATTCGAAAGTACAATAGAAATAGGACCCGGAGTCTCATCTACAATATTTTCGTCTGTAACAAACGCATTATTCAATACGTGAAAGCCGCCATTAAAAGTAAAACCATTTTCACCTAATTTTCTTCCGTCATCGTCAGAACAGGAAAGCAACAGAAATAAGGCGAAAAAAGGAACTATTTTAATGATTGAACGAGCCATTGAAAAGATTTTAGTTATTAAGCATTACAGGCATAACAAGCATCGTAACGGTTTCACCATCTTCCAGTCCGTCAACAGGAGTCAGAATTCCGGCTCTGTTTGGCAAAGACATTTCCAACATGATTTCGTCAGATTGAAGATTGGTCAGCATTTCAGTTAAGAAACGGGAATTGAATCCAATCTGCATATCGTCACCCTGATAGTCGCAGGTCAAACGTTCTTCTGCCTTGTTTGAGTAATCAATATCTTCTGCAGAAATATTCAATTCGGCACCGGCAATTTTTAAACGGATTTGGTGCGTTGTTTTATTAGAGAATATAGCAACACGACGAACCGAACTTAGAAATTGTGAACGGTCAATCATCAGCTTGTTTGGATTTTCTTTTGGAATTACAGCCTCATAATTTGGATATTTTCCGTCAATCAATCGGCAGGTCAAAACGTAGTTGTCAAAAGAAAACGTAGCATTGGAATCGTTATATTCGATTGTCACTTCAGCTTCAGAAGTTCCAAGGATATTTTTTAAGATAGTCAAAGGTTTCTTTGGCATGATAAAATCTGCCACCTGTGATGCTTTTACATCGGTTCTCGCATATTTTACCAATTTGTGCGCATCAGTTGCCACAAACGTAAGTCCTTCCGGTGAGAATTGGAAAAACACTCCCGACATTACCGGACGTAAATCGTCGTTTCCGGCAGCAAAAATAGTTTTGCTTACCGCCGTAGCCAAAACTCCGGCAGGAACTATGGTAGAAGACGGGTCATCAAGATTTACAGATTTCGGGAATTCTTCACCCGGAGCATACGCCAGAGCATATTTACCGGAATTGGAACTGATTTCAATAGTACTGTTTTCCTCTACAGTAAAAGTAAGTGGTTGCTCCGGGAAAGTCTTTAAGATTTCCAAAAGCAGTTTTGCAGGAACGGCAACGCTTCCGGTACTTGTAGAATCAATTTCTAAAGTAGCAGACATGGTGGTTTCCAAATCAGATGCAGAAACGGTCAATTGTTTGTTGTCCAATTCAAAAAGGAAATTATCCAGAATTGGCAAAGTATTGCTGCTATTGATAACGCTTCCTAAAACCTGCAGTTGTTTTAATAAGTAGGAACTCGATACTATAAACTTCATTTTCGTCTTTTATTTAATAAGGATTGTAAAACTACAAATATTTTACATTGCACAAATATATCTTAAACTAATTCTAAAACAAAACCAATTTATTAACATTATTTGCTATAAGCCCGCCTTCTCAGGTAGGTAAACACTAACCCGAAAACAGCAAGAATGAGGATTGGTAATCCAACAGTTAGGAATTGGGTAAAGGTATAATTCTCTGAAACTTTTTTCTCATCCAGCAATGCAAGCTCTACATTTTTGCCTCGTATGTTGATAAGTCCCGTATCATCAAGTAAGTAATTAACAGCATTCATCAGGAAATCTTTATTGCCATAAACCTGCTGTGTCCATTGGTCAATTCCGTTCATCAATGGCTTTTTGTTGACGTAGGTGTAATTGATAATATCGCCATCAGCAATTACAATCATTTTATTGGCTTTTCCTTCATCAAGTCCCTGATTCGCTTTAAAAGGCTTTACACGGTTTTTAAAAGCAGAAGTAAATTTTCCTTCCAGTAACACTCCTAATGTTTGGTTTCCTTTAGAATATTGGGCTTCATTCAATTCGTCCATAAACTGGTGCAGGCTGATTTCTACAGGAGTTCCTACCACTTTAGATTGGGGCGAACTTTTTAAAAGTACTGTTTTTTTGATATTGTTTTTTAAGGTATCAATCTGATTGGCAAATTCTAATTTAACCAGATTGACATTTTTATTTATCGGATGGTTTTCGGCCGATTTTACAATTGGAGAATACAGCCAGTCAATAGGGAAATCGCCATTTTCAGAACGTGCCGTAATTGGTGTTGACAGTAAATCCTCTACAAGATTATAGTTGATACGGATACCGTATTTAAAGAACATGTCATCAAGATTCAGTTCCAATGGGAGTGCCATAGCCGACTGTGATTCGTTCTGTAGGTTGTCAATATCGGCCTCAACCTTATCAATAAGCCAAAGCGTCTTACCGCCATTCATGACATATTGGTCCAGGATATATTTTTCAGAATCAGTAAAAGCCTCCGTTGGTTTGGCAATGATTGCAGCATCAAAATGAGACAGATTCTGCATCGTCTTGTTTGGGTCATTGGCCAGCGAATCCAGATTGAATTCTCCAATCAGGTAATATTCTTTTAAATTAAGGACAAAATCTGCCAGATATTTGTCATTAAGTTCGCCGTTTCCTTTCATTACGGCAATCTTTTTCTTTTCGGTTACGGCCAGTTTTGTAAGCGCATCTGCAAAAGCAAATTCCAACAACTGTACTGATTTGCTGATATTTTCATCGGCATTATTACCAAAATTATTAACCAGTAAAGGAACGCGAACTGATTTTGTACCATAATTGGCAATAGCCCACGGAAAGACCTGAATCATGGATTTCTTTCCGTTTTTATTGCTCTGAATATTCGTAGGAGTAAACCCAAGCCCGTTCAATTCGGATACAAATTGTTCTGCCTTTGACTCATCAGCCAACGGGTCTGTGAAATTAAAAATGATATTGGAGTTGTAAGCCCTGAATTCTTCCAGCATTTGTCTGGTTTCTCCCTCCAGTCGTTTAAATTCGGGTGGAAATTGCCCGTCAAGAAATACATCAATATAAAGAGGCTTGTCTACCTTTTTAATCATGTCAAGCGTACTTTTCGACAAGGTATAACGCTTATCTTTTGTAAGGTCGAAACGCTTAAAAAAGAAATTACCGGCAATGTTTGCTGCAATCAGTAAAATGATAACGATGCTGAGCTGCTTCAGGCTTTGTTTCTTAGACGCTTTCATTAGGATTTCAAAGATTTAAGTTTAAAAGCGGTAAGCGATAAAAACAATATCGTAATGCTTAAGAAATAAATAATATCGCGTGTGTCCAATACACCACGGCTCATACTTTTGAAATGATAATCCATGCCTATAGAAGCTACTATAAGGTCAAAGCTTTCTGCATAAGTCGAAATACCGTCAAAACCAAAGTAGAATACAAAGCACAAAAGTACCGAAAGGATAAAGGCTACAATTTGGTTTTCTGAAAGTGTTGAAGTAAAAATTCCGATAGCAGTATAGGAAGCAATCAGGAAAAGTAATCCGAAGTAGGAACCCAAAGTACTTCCAAAATCCAAATTTCCTTCAGGATTTCCAAGATTGGAAACAACCAATACATATATAAGAGTAGGAATGATGGCTATTACAATTAATAGGAAAGCGCCAAAGAATTTACCGTTGATGATTTCCCAGATGCCTAATGGTTTGGTAAAAAGCAATTCAATAGTCCCCTGTTTTTTTTCATCCGAAAAGCTTCGCATTGTTACTGCCGGAATAAGGAAAATCAAAATCCAGGGTGCTAATGTGAAAAACGGACTCAAATCGGCAAATCCGGAATTGGGAATGTTAAAATCGCCTTCAAAAACCCAAAGGAAAAGTCCGTTGAGCAACAGAAAAATAGCAATCACCAAATAACCAATCGGCGAACCGAAAAAGGATTTGATTTCTCGTAGTAATATTGATTTCATTTATAATTGATAGTTGATAATGTATAGTGTATAGTTGATTTCAAATTTCTGATTTCTGATTTCTGATTTCTGCCTACAGCCTACAGCCTACAGCCTACAGCCTTCCTGATAACGGGGCAAGTTACACCAAAAATCTTAAATCTTAAATCTCAAATCATAAATCCAAAATTATTCAAGCGTCACAAGCTTATCCACGCTCCACGCTTCGGGCTTATCATTAAATAATTTTTTGGTAAACGTCCAGATATCGTCAAAAAGTGCCGACTTCCTGTAGTTTTCCAAATCTTCTTCTGTTTCCCAATAACTGTATGTGAAAAATACACACTTGTTATTTTTGTCCTGATACAATTCTAAGAAACGATTTCCGGGCGCATTTCGTATTTTTTCTTTCATCAATTCGAAATTTTCTAAAAAGGCAGGAATGTTTTCTTCGTGGAATGACAGTTTTACAATTCGTACAAACATAGTTTTATGATAGGTAAATTTGTGATTTATGATTTTAGATTTGTGATTTGTCTATTGCAGAAAGCCTACTGCTTACAGCCTAAAGCTTAAAGCCCAATATATAAAGCTAAATAAAATTAATACTTACGAAATCGCGGTACTTTAATCCCAACAGGCTGGAGGCACCTCCAACAGAATTAGGATTGCTACGGTAGATTGCGATTTCTAAAAATCCCGCCTCATTGAAAATAGCCAACTCCTTTCCTTCATAAAATTTAATGGAATTCTGCTCAAAATTAACAATCGATGAATAATTAGGAAGAATGGTCCTTAATTTATAATTCTTAAAGCTGACTTCATATTTCCTGCCTTTTCCTATTTTAGTGAAAAGCTGCTTGGAAATATTAGTCACCACATTTCCAAAATGGTCAATATAGATAGCATAGCCTTTAATACTATTATTGTCCTGACTAACTACAGCCTGCAATTCAGTGACTTCTTTTATTTTAGTAATCTCCTTTCCTATAACATTCAGTAATCCGCCTCGTGCTAAATGACAAGCTACGGTTACAAAAACGTCCATAGCCGTTGCATTGATTCCCAGTCGGTCGTGTATATTAATAGATACAATTTTCTGTGGAATGATTTTTTGAATCAAAAGGCTCAATATTCCATTGTCAGCACAGATAAAATACTGGTCGTTCCATTGCATTGCAATATGCTGCGTTTCGGGATGCAGTTCAGAATCTACACCTATAATATGTACGGTTCCTTTTGGAAAGCTGGAATAAGAAGCACCAACAATATAACTGGCTTCAGAAACATTGAACAAATCAATTTCATGTGAAATGTCTACAATCCTGGCTTCAGGATATTCAGAATAAATTTTACCCTTTAAAGAACCGACAAAGTGGTCTTTGCATCCAAAATCGGTCGTAAGGGTAATTATTGACATAAAATTGTTTATAACATTAACGCCGCGGCGCCTAAATTTTTATTAAATTTGAGATATGCAAAGCTAACAAAATAGCCAGATAATTTTTAATTTAATACTATAGCTTTTGAACGAAAGAACAATCGAACTCGTAGATATTGCGCCAAAAGATTTTTGGGGCGCCCAAGATTCTCATCTTGAAACTATTAGGAAATACTACCCTAAACTAAAAATTGTTGCCAGAGGAACTACGATTAAAGCTTTTGGAGAAAAAGAAGTTTTAGACGAGTTTGAAAACCGCTTCCAGCGCCTGATGCTCCATTTTTCACGCTATAATAATATTGACGATAATGTTATTGAAAGAGTTATTGAGGGTGGTAGCCAACAGGTGGAAAGAATGGCAGACCATGACAAAATTCTGGTACATGGTGTAGGTGGAAAAATAATCAAGGCAATGACGCCAAACCAGCAGTTGCTTGTAGACACCGTAAACAAAAATGATATGGTTTTTGCCGTTGGTCCGGCCGGAACCGGAAAAACCTATACAGGTGTGGCAATGGCTGTAAAAGCGTTAAAAGAGAAGCAGGTCAAAAGGATTATACTTACGCGTCCTGCGGTAGAAGCCGGAGAAAATCTGGGATTCCTTCCCGGTGATATGAAAGAAAAACTGGACCCGTATATGCAGCCACTTTATGATGCCCTTCGTGACATGTTGCCCAACGAAAAACTGGAAGACTATATCACAAAAGGAATCATACAAATAGCACCATTGGCTTTCATGCGTGGACGTACGCTTGATAATGCATTTGTTATTCTTGACGAGGCTCAGAATACAACACATTCACAAATGAAAATGTTCCTGACCCGTATGGGGAAAAATGCCAAATTCATGATAACGGGCGACCCGGGACAGGTTGATTTGCCAAGAAGGACAATTTCAGGATTAAAAGAAGCTTTACTGGTACTAAAAGATATTGACGGAATAGGAATCATCTATCTTGATGATAAGGATATTGTACGTCACAGACTGGTTAAGAAAGTAATAGAAGCCTATAAAAAAATTGAAAACCACGATTGAGAGTAGCAGCGTATAATTAAATTAAAAGATAACGCAACAGGTTGATGTTTTTGGTCTTATACCAGGCTAAAGCAGAAACATATAAAATAGTAAAAAATAACCAGTTGTTTTTAAAACAATTATTAAAATGACTAAGGCTCGGAAGTACTAATTAATAGGTATTATTTCGAGCCTTTTCTTTTGTGTATCTCTGCCAAACGAATTACTTTTGCATCTTTACAAACAACACAACAACCATAGAAATGAACAACACAATAACTACTACCAATTTTAATTTTCCGAAACAGAAATCTGTTTACAGAGGAAAAGTTCGTGAAGTGTACAATATTAATGACGAACTTTTGGTGATGATTGCTACTGACAGGCTTTCTGCTTTTGATGTGGTTTTACCCAAAGGAATCCCCTATAAAGGACAAATATTAAACCAGATTGCCACCCGATTCATGGAAATGACCTCACATCTTGTTCCGAATTGGCTAATTGCATCACCGGACCCAAACGTAGCCGTTGGCCATTTATGCGAACCGTTTAAAGTAGAAATGGTTATACGTGGTTACCTGTCAGGCCATGCTGCAAGGGAATATGCTGCCGGCAAAAGAGAAATCTGTGGTGTTGCAATGCCTGATGGGATGAAAGAAAATGATAAATTCCCGGAACCAATTATCACGCCAACAACTAAGGCAGATAATGGAGAGCATGATGAGGATATTTCAAGAGCGGTCATTTTAGAAAAGGGAATCGTATCAGAAGAAGATTATGAAGTATTGGAAAACTATACAAAAGTGCTTTATAATAAAGGTACGCAGATTGCAGCCGACAGAGGTTTGATTCTGGTTGATACAAAATATGAATTCGGCAAAACAAAAGAAGGGAAAATCGTTTTGATTGATGAAATCAATACACCGGATTCTTCAAGATATTTTTATAAAGAAGGTTATGAAGAAAGACAGAAGAGGGGAGAATCCCAAAAACAGCTGTCAAAAGAATTCGTAAGACAATGGCTTATTGCCAATGGCTTTCAGGGTAAGGAAGGGCAGCAGATTCCGGAAATGACAGAAGAATATGTAGAATCAGTTTCTGAAAGATACATTGAATTGTATGAAAATATTTTAGGAGAGCAATTTTTTAAAGCCGATATCTCCAATATTCATGAGCGCATCGAAAAAAACGTACTCGATTTTCTGAATAAATAATCTAACACAATCATAATTATCTGATAACCACGCTCTGCGTGGTTTTTTTGTTCTTTGTAGTGTGAAAATAACAGGGAGCATAAAACGCTAAATGTTAAAATTATGTTAGAAAAATAAAATACTGTAACAAAAGAAAAAAACAGTCGTCTATTAAGTAACAATCAAATCAAAAAATAATTTAAAACACAATCATCATGAAAAAATCAATCGTTTACTTAGGAATTGCATTACTTGCATTTGGAAATGTTGCTATCGCAGCTAACACTAATTCCCTAACAGAAAACACTGTTGTTGTAAAAGCTAAAAACGTAAGCCCTTTATGTCAGGCTATCGCTAAAGGAGATGTTGAAACTGTAAAAAGAATGATAGAATTCGGATCAGATGTCAACGCTACTTCAAATGGAATGACGCCATTAATGTTTGCTGCACGTTACAATAAGGTAGAAATCGTAAAATTGCTTTTGGAAAGCGGAGCGAAGGTAAACACAAAAGATGAAAAAGGATTTACAGCATTAAAACATGCTGAGCTATCAAATGCTACTGAAGCAGCTGAACTTATAAAAGCGCATAAAAAAGCATAAGAAATCATCAATCAAAATAAAGTCCCGTTATCTCATCAATAACGGGACTTTTGTTTTTATACCTGAGTATTATATTAATGTGTTATTTACCAAAGTAGGTAAATGTTTCTTCGTTTTTAATTTTAAGCAAAGATTCGTAAATCAGTTTTATCACATTTTCTACATCATCACGATGAACCATTTCAACTGTTGTATGCATATAACGAAGAGGCAAAGAGATTAATGCCGAAGCAACACCACCATTACTGTAGGCAAAAGCGTCCGTATCGGTTCCTGTAACTCTTGAAGAAGCCAATCTCTGGAACGGGATTTTCTTTTCTTCTGCCGTATCCAGGATTAATTCCCTAAGATTGTTTTGAACGGCAGGCGCATAAGTCACAACCGGGCCTTTACCAATTTGAGTATCACCTTCAATTTTTTTATCAATCATTGGAGTAGTGGAATCATGGCAAACATCCGTAACTATGGCAACATTAGGCCTGATAGTTTTGGTAATCATTTCAGCACCGCGCAAGCCTACTTCTTCCTGAACGGAATTGGTAATGTATAGTCCAAAAGGCAGTTTCTTTTTATTCTCGTGAAGCAGTCGGGCAACTTCAGCAATCATAAAACCGCCAATTCGGTTGTCGATAGCCCTGCAAACGAATTTGTTTTCATTCAGAACCATGAAATCGTCCGGATAAGTAATAACACAGCCAACATGAACGCCAAGTTTTTCAACCTCTTCTTTTGTTTCGCAACCACAATCAATAAAAATATTATCAATTCTGGCGCCTTCTTCCTTACCACGATTTCGGGTATGGATAGCCGGCCAACCAAAAACACCTTTTACAATTCCGTTTTTGGTATGAATATTGACGCGTTTTGAAGGAGCAATCATGTGGTCCGAACCGCCATTTCGGATTACATAAATTAAACCGTTTTCAGTAATATAATTGACATACCACGAAATCTCATCGGCATGTCCCTCGATAACGACCTTATAGTTCGCTTCAGGGTTGATGACACCAACAGCAGTTCCGTAGGTATCCGTAATAAAAGTATCGACGTATGGTTTTAGATAGTCCATCCAGATTTTTTGGCCTCCGGATTCATATCCGGTAGGTGACGCATTGTTCAGATAGTTTTCCAGAAAATCAAGTGAAGACTTTTTGAGTATAGATTTTGATGCCATATGATTATTTTTTGGCTAAAATATAAATTTGAAATTACAGTTATCCATATATTATATAATTTTACATAACAAATCAAACTTAATGAAAACTATAAACTATTTCTTTTTACTCTTCCTTTTATCTAATACATTAAATGCACAGGTAGATAAAAATGACGAGTACCTGAATCAGCCGGATACAATTAAGGTAGTCCAGCTGGATGAAGTACTCATATTAAAAGGAGAGATTGATGAAGAAAGTAAAAAGAACTTCCTGATTTTGCAGAGAAGAGTACAACGCGTATATCCTTTTGCAAAAGCTGCTGCGGATAGATTGGTTGCATTAGAAAAGGGAATGGCTAAACTAAAGACCGAAAAAGAAAAGAAGAAGTACTTTAAGATTGTAGAAAAATATCTCGAGAATGAATTTGAAGGACAGTTGAAAAAATTATCCAGAAGAGATGGGCAAATTCTCGTAAAGCTAATCCATAGGCAAACCGGTTCTACCACTTTTGATTTAATTAAGGAGCAAAAAAGCGGGTGGAAGGCATTTTGGGCAAATAAGACAGCCCGTGTTTTTAGTATAAACCTAAAAACACAATACAATCCTTATAATGTACCGGAAGATTTTCTAATCGAAACTATATTGGTAAGGGCTTTTGAAGAAGGCCGACTCCCAAAACAAAATCCTGGTATCAGTATCAATTACCAGGAATTAGCTAAATCATGGAATGAGAAAGTAGCAAAATCTAAAACATAATAGGGTTTTTATAGCCCAAACAGAAGAAGGTAGTCTTGAAAGGCTGCCTTTTTTATTGCTTTTGATGGAGTTGAAACATATTTTGCCTGTATTACCTATATATATGTATATAAATTTTACTTGATTTTCTGTTAGAAATAACCCTGCTTACAATTCCTCACCCTTGTTTTTCCCGGTTTCTGTGAACCTGCCTGGAAAAAGTCTAAAAAAAGCTCGACTATAGGCTTCTGTTTTCCAGCGCCTTGCAAAAAAGTTTGAAAAAAAGTTGCGATAAAGCTTGCGGAAGCGGAAAAAGGTGCTACTTTTGCACCCGCAATAAAGGCGAAGTTCATAGGTAAGTACTGACAGGAAGCAGGTTTAAAAAAGGAATAAAATTTTCCAAAAATAAATTTGCGAGTTTCAAAAAAGGTTTTTACTTTTGCACCCGCAATCA
>NZ_LMPW01000013.1:0-262 GCF_001423985.1 Flavobacterium sp. Leaf359
CTTGTAAGTGCCGTTTTGTGTAGCCGTATAGCTGCTCTGGTTGGCTCCCGGAATCGGGTCGTTGTTGCGGAACCAGGCAAACTGCGGAGCCACCGCATCTGTCGTTACGGTAAATGTTTTGGTTTCTCCCGGAAGTAGGATGTCCGTAGCAGGCGATGTGCTGGCGATACTGATCTGTCCTATGGTTAGTGAAATGGCATTTGACTGTCTGGTACATCCGCTCTGGCTGATAATCAGGTAATAGTTTCCTTCCGAATCTGCA
>NZ_LMPW01000013.1:330-538 GCF_001423985.1 Flavobacterium sp. Leaf359
AGTAACACTGCTTCCCTCACACAGTGCTCCGGAACTGCTGATTGTAGTGTTTTCCGGCGATAGTTTTATGTCAGTGGCATTAGAAACCACAGGTGCAAAATCAGGCAGGGTTACACTCACGGTATAGCTGCCGTTTTCTGTCGCGCTGTTTATGGTATGGCTTGTGGCTGTGGCTCCGGCAACAATCGAAGTATTTTTAAACCATTGG
>NZ_LMPW01000013.1:573-21777 GCF_001423985.1 Flavobacterium sp. Leaf359
AATTGTACCTTGTGACGTATTGGCAATAAAACGGGTAACGGATAAGGTAACAGGTCCGTTATCGCAAGCCGTGTAACTGGTCGTCGGGGTAATAGTTACTTCAAATCCGCTTGGATATTCCAATACAAATACTTTTTCTTTTTGAATAACGCAGCCCTGATTTTGTGTAACCACAACTTTATAGGTTCCGTTTTGTGTGGCAACATAGCTGCTTTGGTTGGCTCCCGGAATCGGGTCGTTGTTGCGGAACCACGCAAATTGAGGAGCAGTGGCATCGGTAGATACGGATAGTGTTTTTTGTTCGCCCGGTATCAGTATGTCAAAAACAGGTGAAGTTGTAGTGATTGTGAAAGTAGGAATCTGCAATGCAACAGTATTTGACTGTTTCGTGCACGTGCCACTTGTGGCTATAAGATAGTAATTGCCTTCTTCAGATGCCGTATGCGTGCTGGAAACGGCTCCTGCTATTGCAATATCGTTTTTAAACCATTGATAAGTATAGGTGGTGTTGGTGATATTGGATGAAAGCAGAACAGTTCCGTTTTCGCATAGTGGACCACTGTTGGTTATAGTATTGTTTTCAAGGGCAAGATTTACGGCCACGGTATTTGACGTAACAACGCCAAAATCAGGAATGGTAATTTTTAACAGATAGTTTCCGTTTTCAGACGGACTGTTTACCGGAAGTGAAATGTTTGTTGCACCAGGAATTGCAATGTCGTTTCTATACCATTGATAGCTGTAATTGTAAGTGTTGCCAAGAAGATTTATGTTGTTGTTTCCTGTAATGGCATCAAATCGTGAAATTGACAGTGTTGTAGCTGTGCTTGTGCAGGAAGTATAGCCTGTTCCGGTTTGGACTTGTACATCAAAACCTGATGGATAGACTACGGATACGGTGCTTTCTTTCGTTATGTTGCAAGGTTGTGCTTCGGTAACCGAAACAGTATAATCTCCGGCCTGTGTTATATTCAGTGCAGCTTGCGTTGCTCCGGGTAATGGAGAGGTATTTTTATGCCATTGGAATTGCGGATTTTGTGCATCGGTTATAGTGTTGACCGTAATAGTTTCGCCTGGAATTAATACTATTTGTGAAGATGTGCTGAGTGACAGGTTAAAGTCAATGACTTCTAGTGCTATAGGGTCGGACTCGAAAGTACAACCGGAAGCAGTAATTTCCAGATGATAAATGCCTTCTTCAGATGCTTCATAGGTTGGGCCGGTTGCGCCAGGTATGCTGTTGTTATTTTTGAACCAGGCATAGGTATAGCTGGCATTTTGTAATACACTGGTGAGTGTCAGGGTATCATTAGGGCAAATTGCTGTTGAGTTGTTTTCAGCTTGTATGACGGGGCTGATAGGGCTCTGAACCTGAACCTGAACAATATTGGAATAAGAATTCATTACACAGGTTCCATAGTCAACAATGACATAATAGGAACCGGGTTGTGTCACCGTCAGCGATGCACCGCGCTCTCCAGGGATTTCGATAAAGTTTTTATACCATTTGTAATTCAATGACGGATAATAGAGTGGCGATGCAGAAGTTCCGTCATTGTCTATCTGCAGCAGAAAACTTTCATTTCCGCAGAGTGTTACGGTACTGTTATTTCCGTTTATTGAAAATGCCTGATTATGTGCAGCATAATAAGCGGCAAAAGCATTGCTGTTTGGGCTTACTTTTAAAGGACTGGTACTCCTGACCCTAATTCTGTAGCCCTCCCCGTAAGTGTTTGTTGGCAGATTAAAATTACTGGTAACTGGTGAAGTTGTATTGGTAAGGGTTTTAACTATGACCGGATTTGCAAAACTTCCATTTCTATCTGATAATTCTACAATAAATTGGTTAGAAGCACCAAGATTTTGTACCGGGAAAAATGAAAATGAAAAGTTGTAAGTATTGAAGTTTGCTGATGCGCAAGCCTGCGTAAATGCTATAGAAGGAGTTGAAATAGTAATCTGCGCATACCCGAAGCCCACAAAACACAACCCAAACAGGAAGCAGTAAAGCAAACAAAGTTTTTTTCGCTGATTATATATTTTCATGGCAAACCTTAAAGTTATCAATACTTTGGCAATGCTATTGAGTTATACAGTTCCCCCAAATTGTATATCAATAACTATTAAATGTTTCCCTTTTGTCTTATAATCACTTCCTCATTAAAATTTAACACTGCTTAAATTTTACCAAAATTTGATTCCCACAATTCTTCCTTAACCTAAGGATTGGTTTCAAAAATAGTAAAAAATTGCATTTGAACGATAAAAAAATACACTTTATCGACTAAATTTTTTTAATTGGAATTTTAATAGTATTGAATGGCATTGATTTATTGATAATTCGATATTTTTTTAGTATATTTTTTAAGCTTTTAGAATTAAGTTTTGAATTCCAAGAATGATTTCTGTTAAAGAAGAAAGCGCACCTATAACTTATCTTTCATATTAATTACTATTACCAATCAAAATAACCAATGAATTATGATAGGGTGCGCTTTCTTAATTGTTTTTTCAGAACTATATTTTTATAAATAAAAAGTGTCTCTCATTTTTTACATCCTATTAATACTAATCCCTAATCACATGAAGAATGATGCGAGAGACACTTTTTTGAATGGTGTCATTCAGATGCTGTCAGTGATAATTCCTTAGACAGCCATACATTTTTATAATAGCAAAGATGAGTATTTACTAAGGTGTTGGCAATCATAAAGTAATAACTGGTTGGATATCGGGAATAAGTGGTAATATAGAAGTATAACTGGTATTTGTGATGGAAAAACTTAGGGGATTTAATATGCCGAAAAATAGATTATAGTGTTTGGAAATTGCGAGGTTCTTAGTAAACAAAGGTCTGATACCTACAAAATAGAGTAGTTTACATATAAAAGAAATACCTTTTCTTCTTAACCGAAATAACAAATGCTATACACGAGAAGTAATTCCTGTTTGCACTTTTTTTAAAAACAAAACCCTAATCTGTTGTCAGAACAAATCAGGGTTATTCAGTAGCCTCGGCGGGGATCGAACCTGCATCAAAAGTTTAGGAAACTCCCATTCTATCCATTGAACTACGAGGCCGTCAATGCAAAAATAAAAAACAAATCATGATTATTGAAACTTCGGTTGTTTTTATGGCATTTTGTTTCTGTAATTCAATAAAATTGTGAACCATTTACTAATTGATTGCTAAAATTCTGTTCAATGGATTAATTATTTGCTATATTTATAATAAAGATAACTGCTTTTAATTATGAAAAAGACTTACATCAGATATGATATCAATAGAGCCTGCCAGACGATACTGCAAGAACAGTTGGAAGAATTGGGTATTGGGTATGAGGTGGAGGATCTGGGTGAGATAATAATTCAGAAAAATGTGCCTGCCCCTCTTTTTCTTACGCTGAGAAATAATCTGCAACGTTATGGTATTGATTTATTGAATGATCAAAAAGGACAGCTAATCCAAAGGATTAAAAATACAATTATTGAAATGGTGGGACGGGACAAACTTCCAATGTCTAAAATTTCTTGTTATCTGGCGGAACGTCTGCAGATGAATTACAATTATATTTCTGCGGTGTTTTCTGAATATACGCACACCTCAATTGAAAACTATATCATACTGCAAAAAATAGAGCGTGCCAAAAAGCTTTTATTGCAGGAATTATCACTAACAGAAATCTCTTATTTGTTAAGCTATAGTAGTGTTGCCCACCTTTCGGGACAATTTAAAAAAGTGACAGGCCTGTCGCCTTCGGCTTTCAAAAAGATTATCAGTGAACGTAAAAAGATTGCCTATACCAATTAGAAATACATTTTTTTATGGAAAAAGAAGAGAAAATGCATATCGCACTAGCGGATGACGACCTGGAAGACCGTGAATTATTTCGTGATGCAATTGAAGAACTTGGGCTGGATGTTGAACTGACCCTTTTTAGTAAAGGAGATGAGTTGTTGGATTACCTTCACGATTCGCACGAGAGAAAATTGCCACATATCTTGTTTTTAGATTTGAATATGTTGTGTACCAAATACGACGATTGTCTTTCGGAAATACGCCGGCATTCTAAATTTAAGGACTTATCCATTGCTATTTACTCTACTTCCGGGGCAGAAAAGGACATCCACAAAACCTTTGTAGGTGGAGCCAATATCTATATCAAAAAACCTAATGATTTTGAAGTGCTGAAACAGTCTTTGCATGAGGTCTTAAAAATCAACTGGCAGTTTCATACTTCCGGGCTGGATAAAGGGACATTTCTTTTTCGTATTTAAATACTATTACCCTTCCCCTGTTTCCTGATTTGGAGCATCAACCGGTTTGGATTGTGGCGAGCCTTTTTGTCGTAAAAAAATAGAAAGTACTATAATTGCCATAACCGATAAAAATTCGCTTTGCCAGTTTTGAAAAGATTCGAACCAGAACCGAGTATCGCTAAGGTATTCCAGTGGCTTTTCCAATGGCAGACCTTTCAATAAAAGCTGTTCGTTCTCGTCTTTAAGACTTCCGTAAAAATGCAATGCGAATGAAGCGAGAAAAAGCAGAAATAGGACAATAGTCAATGAATGTTTGTAGAGTTCCAGAATCCATCCTCCCGTTTTGACCGGCCAGGGAGCATCCTTTCTGTTTTTGGAAGGTTCGCGGTCTACAGCTTCTGCCTTGTCAAAATCTTTTGACTCTGAAGAGCCTTTCTGTTGCAAAAAAATGGTCAACACAACAAACAAAGCCATCTGCAGGAATTCGCTTTCCCAGTTTTCAAATGTCGATTGGATAAAATGACCTGAATGTAAATAAGTCCAAAGTGTTATTGGAGTTGCTCCGTCTTGTAGCAATTCTTTATTGTGCTCTTCATATCCGCAAAAGACTTGCCCAACCAACGAACCCATGAAAAGTAAAAGGAAAACTAAAGTAAGACTGTTATTGCGAAGGAATTTTTTCATAAGGATTTAGTATACCTATAAATTTCTGCTATTTTTTTAAAAAGTAGTTTATACTTTTTTAGAGAAATCTTACAACAACAAACTAAACAAACCGGATATGCTGGCTTAAAAATATTCTTATTAATTGGTTACATTTGGAATTCAATTAATGACTAATCTATTCCAGCCCTATGTATAGAATTACAAAATCAGCTTTATTCCTACTGCTTTTATTTACTTTTTCTGTCTCCTATTCACAAGACAGGGTCATCGATTCGATAAAAACCCTGATAAGCAATCCGAAGCTTCATGATACGACAAAATTGAGAGCTATTAGCGAGGCTATGGATTATCATTATATGGAACAGGACAAGAATTATTATATCCTGAATAATATGTTGGGAAAAATTGCTTTGGAAAATTATAAAAAAAGCAATACTCCAGAATTGAAAAAGAAGTACACGCTCTGGCTGGCCAGCTATTATTCTACTGTAGGAACGGAATATTCTTTTACAAAAGAACGCGAAAAAGGATTGGTGTATCACGATAAAAGTATAGCCCTTTTTAAGTCGGTAAAAGCGTATGATGAGATGTACGCCAATATGCTGACGAAAGCAGCACTATATGTCCGAATGAATCAGGACGACAAGGCCATTCCGCTAATATTTGACGCCATCAAATATTTTGAAAAAGACAAAGAATATTATGTAGATGATCTGGCTTATGCCTATTCCGGACTGGGACAGATTTATATCGGCCAGAAGCAACATCAAAAAGCGATAAGTTACAATCAAAAGGCAATTCGTTTTTATGATGATTCCTATGCACAGGAACCCAATGACCATACCAGCTATCTTAAATCTTTGGCCTATGCCAATATAGCCTATTCTTATGCATCACTCAAAAAATATGAAGAATCGGTAGCATATTGCAATAAGGCCTTGCAGATATCCAGAAAAATAAAAAACTATACCATCACAGGTCTTGTTTTATCCCGATTAGGAAATGCAAAAGTGCAGCTCGGTAAGTTGGACGAAGCAGAAAAAATATTTAATGAAATCTTCACTATAAAAGAACTGGCAGCCGCCACAAACGATGCGGCCTTGACCGCCGCTTATCATGGCCTGGCTAATTTGTATATTAAAAAAGGTGACTTGAACAAAGCAGCGTTGTATGCAGAGAAAGGCTTTACGTTAAGCAAAAAAACGGGAAGCATTGACCTTCAGGATCAAGGTGCAAAGCTTATTTATGATATCAGCAAAGCGACCAAAAATTTTGAAAGAGCCCTTGAAATGTATCAGTTTCATGAAAAGATAGTAGATTCCAGCCAAATCCAGGCGTCAAAGAATGCGCTGGAGCAACAGCTGCTCAAATACGATTTCGAGAAAAAAGAATTAAATTACAAACTGGCAGCGCAAAAGAAAGCGGAGGTTAAAAACAATTGGCTTATAGGGCTTTCCGGAGCGCTTCTCGTATTGCTGATTGGCGGTTATTTTTATTACAGAAATACAAAGCAGAAACAAGAAATTGCAAAACTTGAGAAAAACCAAATAAAGCAAAAACTGCTCATTACCCAAATGAACCCGCATTTTATTTTTAATTCAATTAGTAATATCCAGGGACTGATTCGCGAAAAGAAAGAGGAAGAATCCATAAGGTACCTCAGTAAGTTTTCGATACTGACCCGACAGATTCTGGAGAATTCAAACGAAAATTATATTTCGTTAAAAGAAGAAGTAGCCATGATGGAAAATTATTTGTCCATCCAACAGCTTTTATACAACAACAAATTCAGCTTTACGCTTGTTGTTGATGAAGCCATTGATAAAGAGTCCTTGTTTTTGCCGCCCATGCTCACACAGCCTTTTATTGAGAATGCCATAAAACACGGTCTGGCAGATAAAGACCAAAACGGTAAAATTGATATCCGCTTTTACCTAAAAGAAGGGAAGCTGTTTTTTGAAATTTTCGATAACGGAAAAGGATTTGATGCCCCGAAAACCATAAGCAACCACAAGTCGTTGGCAATGACAATCACCAAAGAACGGTTGATTAGCTACACCAAAAATCAGGACTTTGTTGTGCAGACCGATACGATAAAAGATAAAGACGAGAAGGTTTTGGGAGCTAAGGTCGTTTTTGAAATACCTTATATTTATGAGAGTTAAGATTATGGATTTGATTGAAAACTGCTGATTGATAATATTATAAAAAAATCCTGATATTTCTATCAGGATTTTTTTCTGAGATAAATTTATAGTTGCATATTTGCTGATGTGAGAACATTTAATATCAAATCAATTTGTTGTTAATTTTTATTAAGCTGAAAATTTAAAAAACTTTTACGGGTATACTATTTTTACTTTCAAGAATACCATGATAGACTGTTACATTGTTTTCTTTTATTGTTTTTAGTATGTTTCTTGGCAGTTCAGATTTTATAGTAGTAGAATCACTAGTTAAATACATTTTTGCGAAATAATCATTCCCTCTTTTTAAATAGGCAAATCTACTACGGCCATATTCAGAATTTAGTGTGTCAGTTAAATTTATATAGATTTCAAAAAATAATTTTTCTTTTGGATGAATAAAGAAATGGTTGTTCTGTTCTTTGTTGGCATAATATCTAAACTTGTCAGAAGCTTTTAGTCTTTCCAAATCTAATGTTATATGTTCGAAATTGTATCTGACAGCTGAATCACGCAACGATTTATTAGAACCAAAATTGAAAGGAAGCTCTTTGTAGTTTACCTCACGATTATCTTTTTTGCTGTGAATCCTTAATGAAACATCATTTTTACTGACTGACTGATTAAAAAGACTATTGGTATTAATTAAAGGGTTAAAATAATAGATGACATCAGAGTTGTTTTGCACTTCAAACTGTAAAAGATTAATAGTATCTTTTTTTAAATCAAAATCATACGCAATAAGTGTGTCGTTTAAAATCTTTAATTCTAATTTATCGGTAGTGTTTTTTTTACAAGAAAAAAAAGCAAATAAACAAGGAATAATATATAATCTATTTTTCATTAATAAGGTAGTTTTATATAGCTAGTTTTTTTCTAAAATCTTCCTGTCTTGAAAAAGTCTCAAAAATGACCAGCTCCCATTTGAAACCAGTTTGCATTTCTTATAAGCTTAGTTTCCGTTCGAATACGTTATAATTTTTGGCTTTTATTTATATTAACAACAAATTCTATAAGTAGGGAATCTCAATTTTAAAAAAATATGGGCTTTTTTTCAGAAAGATCATTTACGTCAATGTCTTCACAGCTAAAGCTAATGATTCCATTTTCATAGTCTTCAATCAGAAAATTTATTTTTTCTAAACCATTATCTGATATGTCCTGAATATCAAATCCGGTAACTTGTTGTAGGCCTGGGTGAACAAAATCGAGTTTCAGATTAGTTATATTTTTAAATGTCATTACTACTTCAAAAAAATCCTTTGAAGAGTCGGGCCATCCCATTACACTATTTCTTAGTTGGCTATAAAAAGTTATAACAAGATTATCCGCTGATAATTCAAGCGATTTTATAAAAGCTATGTCTGATGGTTTCCAGGAACTATAAACAGTCGTTATTTTCTCTATGTTTTTAATTTTTTTCATTGTTATAAAAACTAAAAAATATTGGTTATTTTTCGCACTAAATCAAACTCTAATTCATTACTTTTTCCAATCCAAAGGACATCTTCTTCTACCCATTTGAATAAAACATAAGATTTTGTATTCGTAGTAATTTCACTCCAGGGCTTTCTTTTGATATCGATTTCAATTTCATTTTCCATAAAAAAACAAAAGGCAGTGTGTTCGTATGCAAACCAAAGTTGGGGTAGAATTTCTATTAATTCTTCACTAATGCCATCGCTAAAAAACGAAATCTCAAAACTTGAGGACTTAAAACTATTATTATCAACCATGATTTGTTTTAAGTTTTCTTTTAAGTATGTTGTATCATAATTTTCTCTGCTTACTTCAACATAAAATTTTCCCCTAGCTAAGCTTAATAGGGTCTTAATAATAGCTCGCATGTAGTATCTGTCAGAATGGGTGTCATTGACAGGTTTAATTGAGCACAGATCGTTGTGAAACTTATCGTATATAATTAGTTCTCTCACGGTATAAATTCCTCTATTTTGAAAGTAACTAGAATTTCATTTTGCATAAAATGTTCCACTTTTGATGCTTTATATAAATCTTTTCTAGATAATTTCGGTTGCAATATATAATCGTAAAAATCCGCAATATCAATCCTAAGCTTTTCAGCTTCCAGAGGATATTTAGGAAAATCGACGCCTAATAACAAATCAAATTGGCGTAATAGTTGGGCGCAATATAGAAGTTCAATATCAGAAAGACGGTTTCTTTTAAAAGCGACCCTTGAAAAATGATTTGGCAGGTATATCATATTGTTCCTTGTCTTTTCGAATCACAGCTTAAACAAAGCTTACCATTTCTCTCTGAATAAAACCTGACTTTCGCTAAATATTGGCTGTTTTTTCACAACCTGTTTATAACCTGAAGATTCAAATTTAATAGATCCTTTATCTGTTACAATTTCAAAATCCCATAAAGTGGTTTTTCCGTCTAAACCCAATCGGGGATTGCTTCTGTTAATATCCAGAATATCTAACCAATTCATGTTTTGATAATCGATATCAATTCTCAAATAGAGAACATTAAAGAAAATAAGAGTACACGGAGATACCCAAAATTTATACGAATTGGAGGTATTGTCTAAAACCCATTGGAATAGATAGTCAATGTCTAAACCAAATTCCAAATCGTCGTTTGGGAAAGAAATAGCGTGGATATGGCTATCATGCCATCCCATTTCTTCAAAATCAGTTTCAGTCCAAATTTTCTTAACATTCATTTTTAGAAGGATTACAATTTTATTGCTGGTTTTTAATTCTGAATTTGTATTGCCTGACTTAATTTAGCACCTCTATTTTTATGATTTCTATATCAGAAAGTAAGCAGGATAAGAGTCTGCCATAACCAACAAGAGAAAAAATATATTTCATTTCAGTTGACTTTTTCCCATATGCTAAATTATAGTTTTTCCGTGTTTCATCCATTAGCTTTTCAAAATTACTGTTTGGAGTATAGTATCCTTTTTCTGTAGCCAGGACATCTGATAAATTTTCTATCTTAATTCTGCATGTCCTAAAAGGAGTGTGTTTCTTTTCCAGGGGAAATATATCAAATGATACTGCCTCGGTTTTGATAGTTAATTTAATGTCCTGTTCAATCTCATCTAACGTTAAAACAATAATTAGATTTTCTTCAGAATAGGAATACTCCTGGAGGATTGCGTCGCCGCTGTTTTGAGTTAAATATTCTAAGTCTATCATAATTAGTTGCTAATAGTTATAAAACTCCATCATTGGGTTTGTTTCTTTTTGAAAGAAAATTATAAAGGTATAGTATTGCCGGAGGATAAAAAGCCAATAATAAAGGCCAATTCACAGGGGAATCTGAAAACAGATATAAGACCGGTAAAATAATTAGTAGTAAAAAAATAACAATGGCGAAGTACCATCCTGTTTTTCTTTGGTAAATGGGAGTCCTTGCCATAATTGTATTTTCAGGATTCAAGCTATTGTATGATTTGATGTGTTTTTTAAAATCATCATAGGATGATGAAAATCGTTTTATATTCTCCCCATCAGTGTTGATTAGCAGCTTAACAGGTCGGCTTTTTTTAAATCGGATTGTGAAAATCTGATATCCATTACCGCTTTCATATGTATAATCTTTTACCTGATCTAAAGAAAATGTTTTGTTTTTCTTTTCAAGCAGAAAATATTTTGTAGTAAATATAAATTCTGATTTATTGTAGGGGTATAATTCTACTTTAATTAATGCTGTTTTTCTAAGTAGTCGATAGGTAAGAAGAAAGACTGTAAGAAATAACAAAAGGAATAAGAATTCATTTTCAATACTAATTTCTGACTTCCATAACAACCCGACAAGAAAGAAAAAACAGAATAAAATCGCAAATGCCATTCTGCCAAATAATAGCAGGCTTGTTGTCGCTACAAAAGAATTCATTTTCATAGTATTTATTTGATAGATATGTTGCCTGCTTATTTAGGCAGATTAAAAACAAAGTATTGCAAATAGGGATGCAAAACCTTCTTTTTTATAATATCGATGACATTGGTTAAGGTGTTTTCCATTTTCTAGCAATATAAATGATTCAGGTTATATGTTTTAATTTCAAAATAAATAATAATTAAGAATCAAAAGTATTTAAAATAACGATATAGCTTATTCTATGTGCCGGAATTAACCGTAGGTTGTATTCTGTGTTTTAGGATAAATAAAAGTTCGGGAAAGCTTGCCTTCGCCTTTAGCAAAGACAAAAATTTCAAGGGAGTAATAAAAACAAAAAATCCTGATATTTCTATCAGGATTTTTTTTCTGCTCCCCCTCTTGGGCTCGAACCAAGGACCCTCTGATTAACAGTCAGATGCTCTAACCAACTGAGCTAAGGAGGAAGGCGTATTGCCTTTTAAAGCGGTGCAAATATAAGGCGAAATTTATTTCTTGCAAATAAAATTGAAGAAATTTTTCAATTTTTTTTCTATTTCACGATGGCTTTATAGATGTCATTGCCGTTCGCAAAGAGTACCAAAGCTATAAGTATAAAGAAACCAACAACTTGCGCTCTTTCCAGGAATTTTTCGCTCGGTTTCTTTCTTGTGATGATTTCAAACAATAAAAACATCACATGGCCACCGTCCAATGCCGGAATCGGTAAAAGGTTCATTACACCCAGCATAATCGATAGGAAAGCTGTAATCGTCCAAAAGTATTCCCAACTCCAAACACTAGGAAAAACATTAAAAATGGCATAGAAGCCTCCTACGCCTTTGTAGGCACCCGTATCAGGGTTAACAATAGCTTTTAGCTGTGTAAAGTAACGACCCAGTTCATCCTTGCTTCTTTGAATTCCGGCAGGAAATGATTCTGCAAGAGAAAAAGTTTCACGGCTTATTTTATAGTAACCTAATTTTTCAAGGTTCTCAGGTTTAAGTCCGCCTTGCATTACGCCCAATTTCCCATCCTTACCAACCGTTACTTTTACAGGCTGTTCTTTTTCATCTCGAAAAACGACCGCATCAAATGTTTTGCCCGCATTAGCTTCATTAAAAGCTAAAATCTCATCGGCATATTTCATTTTCTTACCGTCAATACTTAGGATAATATCTCCTTTTTTAAGGGTGTTTGTATTTGGAGAATCTTCCGAAATATTGGCTACCGTAAACGGAACACGCAATTTCAGGTAGCTTCTCTCTTCTTTCATAATTTTGGACAGTAAATCTACCGGAAGTTTGATTTCCTGTACAGCGCCATTTCTTTCAATAGTAGCCGTTTTGGCAAAATTGACATTGTATTGTACGTCGTCAAATTTTTCTACCTTCTTGCCATCAACAGCAATAATCTTGTCGCCGGTTTTGAATCCGATTTTCTCTCCTATTGGACTCGCTACCCAAATTCCGTCTTTTAGTTCAGAATTCGAAATATACGTATTGCCATAAACATAAGCCATGCCTATGTAAATGATAATTGCCAGAATAAAGTTGACCGTAACCCCGCCCAACATAATGATAAGTCGTTGCCAGGCCGGTTTGGAACGGAATTCCCAAGGCTGTGGCGGAAGTGCCATCTGTTCCTTGTCCATGCTCTCGTCAATCATCCCTGCAATTTTCACATAGCCGCCAAGTGGCAACCATCCGATTCCGTAAACTGTTTCACCAATTTTTTTCTTGACCAGTGAGAATTTTACATCAAAGAAAAGGTAGAATTTTTCAACCCGGGTCTTAAATAATTTGGCCGGGATAAAGTGTCCCAATTCGTGTAATACAATCAGCAAGGATAAACTCAACAAAAACTGAGAGAGCTTAATAACTATTTCCATTTTTTAATTTTAGATTCAATAATTGCGAACAAAAATAGTGTTTTCTATTTACTTACGGTGGGATTATTCATTTTTCAATATTTTAAATGTTTGTTAATCTTTGAAATCGGAATTTTTAGTTTAGGCGATGTGAAGTAATTTTACTTTTTGAAACGGAATCAGCGTGCATTCCACTCTATTTCTGCCTTATGCCATTGCCGGCATCTTGCTAACTATACTAAACTTATACAATCATGGAAAAAAGACAATTGGGTAATACAGACCTGCATATTTATCCTGTGGCGTTTGGAGGAAACGTTTTTGGATGGACTCTAGACGAAAAGAAATCCTTTGAAATTTTAAACGGCTTTACAGAAGCAGGTTTTAATTTTATTGATACGGCTGATGTTTACTCACGCTGGGCACCCGGAAATACAGGAGGCGAATCAGAAAGAATCATTGGCAAATGGCTGAAAGAAAAGAAAAACCGCCACAATATTGTCCTGACCACCAAAGTGGGTTCTGATATGGGCGATGGCAGAAAAGGACTGAAAAAACAATACATACTCAAAGCTGTTGAAGACTCGCTGCAACGACTCGGAACCGATTACCTCGATTTATACCAAACCCATTTTGATGATGTAGAAACTCCGGTAGAAGAAACATTGGAAGCCTATGCCCAATTACAAAAAGACGGTAAAATTCGTTGGATTGGAACATCAAACATGTCGCCCGAAAGAATCCTCGCTTCTTTAGAAGCCAGTGCTGCCAAAGGACTTCCGCGTTATGAAACCCTGCAGCCTCACTATAATTTATATGCCAGAGAAAAATATGAAACCCAATACGAATCGCTGGCGTTAGAAAATGGACTGGGCGTAATTACTTATTTTTCTCTCGAAAGCGGATTCCTGACCGGTAAATACAGAACAAAAGACGATTTGGGTAAAAGTCCGAGAGGCGGAGATATGGACAAATACTTCGATGAAAGAGGTTTGAAAATCCTGGCGGCACTTGATGAAATTTCAAACCAATACAAAGCCACACCCGCAGCCGTATCGCTGGCATGGCTCATACAAAGACCATCGGTTACGGCTCCAATAGTCAGTGCCACCAGCAAAAGCCAGTTAGAAAGCATCATCCTGGCACCGGAGCTAAATCTGGATGCAGATGCCATCCGCTTGTTAGACAAAGCCAGTGCCTGGCAACAATAAAAAATATCAGAACAAACAAATTTGTTAATTATTGATGGAATTCAGATTTATCAACGCCTTCAACACCCGTCCCAAACTTAAAGGCTATAAACATGCCAAAGAGTCTTATTTAAAACGGATACGTTGGGCGGTTTCCCTTTTTTATTTTGGAATGGGATTGTGTTTTGCCACCTGGGCAAGCCGTATTCCGGACATTAAGGCCTCGCTTCACCTAAGCGAAAGCGATTTGGGTTCCATTCTCTTTGCCCTTCCTTTCGGTCAGCTTATGATTATGCCCTTTTCAGGAAAACTGGTTACAAAATACGGAAGCCATAAAATTTTACTCATCGCATTGGCATTATATGCAATTGCCCTAACCAATCTTGGCCTGGCAGAAAAACCCTGGCAACTTTCTCTGGGTCTGTTTTTGTTTGGAATTTTCGGAAACCTGAGTAATATTGCCGTCAATACGCAGGGAGTTTATACAGAAGGACTTTTTAAAAGAACCATCATGTCGTCGTTTCACGGAGCCTGGAGTACGGCCGGCTTTTCAGGAGCCCTAATCGGTATTGCAATGCTGGCATTAAAACTGTCACCTTTTCAACATTTTGTAATAGCTGCCCTTATTGTTTTTGTACTGATGGCAGCCAATTACAAATACCTAATCAGGGCAAAAGAGAAAAAATCTTCTGAGAAGAAGAAATTTTTTGCCAAACCGGATGGTGTCTTGCTCTGGTTGGGCATTATCGGTTTTTGCTGTATGGCGAGTGAAGGAGTCATGTTTGACTGGAGTGGTGTTTATTTTAAGGAAATCGTTAAAGCGCCCGGCCCGTTAGTGATTTTAGGATATACCTCATTTATGATTATGATGGCGAGCGGACGATTTTTAGGCGACCGTCTAATTCATAAATATGGACGGAAAAGAGTGCTGCAAATTAGCGGACTGCTCATTTCAATCGGATTGTTTACCTCCGTCTTTCTGCCTTATCTCATTCCGTCTACTTTGGCCTTTATGCTGGTAGGTCTTGGTGTTTCGACGATCGTGCCAACAGTATACAGTATTGCCGGAAAGAATGCAACAGTTGCTCCGGGCGAAGCATTAACCATTGTTTCCAGTGTGAGTTTCCTGGGCTTCCTGATGGGGCCTCCGGTTATCGGTTTTATTGCCGAAGCCGCCGGACTGCAATTTTCCTTTGCCTTTATCGGAATCTTTGGAGTGCTGATTGCTTTTATGGCAAGCCGAATCAAGGCAATACAATAAAATGTTTTTGTTATAACGAAAAAGGGCTTCCATTCGGAAGCCCTTTTTTATAGGTTCAATTATGCCTTGATAAACTTCATTTGTTTTGTTCCGGCATCCGTAATTATTTTCACAAAATTGACTCCAACCGGCAAGGCTGAAACATCCCATGAAGTCTGAGAAGCCGTTTCCTTTATGATTTGTCCCAAGGCATTGTAGAAAATTGCTTTTTCAAGCACTACATTGTCAGGAAGTTCTAACTGTAAGGAATGAGAGGCAGGATTAGGGTAAAGCTTTACGTTTTCATCCAATACGAAAGCTTCGTTTCCTAATGTAGCGGTACTGTTTCTTGCAATAATGTCGCTTTTTGGATTAAAGGTAATGCCTGTAATCGCAAACGGAACATTTTTGTCGATGGTCTGGTTGTTGGTAGTGTTGTCCAAAATCAAATCCAAAGACTGGCCTCCTGTGCCAGTTACACGAACCGGAACCGGCATTTCAAAAAAGGAAACCGATGAATGGGATTGTGTCTGGCTTACAGTAAAACGGGCTACACCCGGAGAAAAATTTCTCACCGTTATGGTATATCTTGGATAACCCTGACCATACACCCAATCATTAAAAAATTCATCCAAATCCATTCCGGAAGCAGCCTCCAGGTGTGTTTTTAGGTTTTCGGTTATCGCATAGCCATACGCCAGAGTCGGGTCGGCCAGATAGTTTTTAATACCCTGAAAAAAGTTAGTATCACCCAGTTTAAAGCGTAGCATATGTACAACCATAGCACCTTTGTCATAAGACAGCCTGCTGCTAAAAATCCTTCCCGCATCTAAAGCTTCACTGTCTGTCAGATAAACCGCACCGCCGGGCTGTGAAGTGATATTGTTAATCAAGCCGCTTTTCCAGGAATTAAAATTAGTAGCGCCATCCATATCCTCAATAACAAGACCGGCCAGATAGCTGGCAAAACCTTCATTAAGCCAAATATCTTTCCAGCTGCCACAAGTAATTTTATCTCCAAACCATTGGTGGGCTAATTCATGGGCAATCAAATCCCTGCCAAAACTACCCATAAAAGAAACCGTAGTGTGTTCCATTCCGCCGGGCAGAGAACATTGCGCATGGCCATATTTTTCGTTAGCAAAAGGATAGGTCTCAAACAGCTGCTCAAACAAATTCATAATAGGCACAGTAACAGCCAAATCATTTTGGACAACGGCCTGGCTTTCGGGATAGATGTAATTCACAATCGGGAAGGTGTGTGGTGCTGTTCCTGCCTGTTGTGTGAAGATGGCGTAATTGGTCACGGCAATAGCCACAAGATAGGCCGGAATAGGATAACCATGACGGAAATGTGTGGTTTTTGTACCATCTCCATTATTTACAGAACTGATTTGAACTCCGTTGGCAACGCTTACATATTGGGAACCGGTTTTTATAAATACGTCTAGGTTTTCAATTTTGTCGTTCAGGTCCTGTTTGCATGGCCACCAGTCTCTGGCTCCAAAAGGCTCTGAAAGGGTGTAAAGACCCGGATTTCCGGCATGTGTATAAGTGTTGAATCCGTCGCTTTGTGCCGGAGGAGCTCCTTCATATACAATTGTCAATGAATCCAGTACATTTGTGTTTTGAACGGCAGGCAGGTTAATAACCAATTCATTGGTGCCGTTTTGCGTAAAACTAAGCGAGGTGTTTCTTTGCTTTACGGAACTGACAGTCAATTCATCTGCAAGGTCAAAAGTAACAGTGCTCATATTTGTTTTTGCCCTGTAATAAGTAGTCACATTCCCCTTAACATAGTAATTGCTTGGATTTACCTCAAACCGGAGCCTGTGATAAGTAACATCGTAATTTTCAGTATTGGGGTTATTTCTGAAGTTAATCTTTTTTACTGCTGATTTTCGTTCTGCCTCAGCTATTTGATGGTTTTGCGAAGAGGAACTTTGCGCAAAACCAATGCCTGACAGAGATAAAGCAAGCAGCAGGTATATTTTTTTCATAATCTGGAAAAATTTCCCAAATGTAATTAATAAATCACACACAAGGTGTTAATTTATCAGGACTAGAGCCGCATTTAAAACTTTACACTATGTTGGTCGCTAACTTTGCAACTGTCAACCTTTTTTCCTTAAATTTGCTACCTTTATAAAACCAGAACGATGTTACAGATAGCATTTATTAGAGAAAACCAGGAGAAAGTCCTCAAAGCTTTGGCAAAACGAAACATGGATGCCAAAAGTATTGTTGAACTAGCCGTGCAGCTTGATGAAAAAAGAAGAGCGACACAGGCTGAAATGGACAATATTTTGTCGGAATCGAATAAGCTATCCAAAGACATAGGCGAGTTGATGAAAAGCGGCGAGAAGGCAAAAGCAGAATTGCTGAAAACCAAAACAACTTCGCTAAAAGAAAAAAGCAAGGAATTGGCTGAAAAACTTGACGTATATACAAACGAGTTGACAGAGCAATTGTACCTGCTTCCAAATCTTCCGGCAGATATTGTTCCGGAAGGGAAAACTCCGGAAGACAACGTAACCGTTTTGCAGGAAGGTGACATTCCGGAACTGCATGGCGAAGCTTTGCCACACTGGGAACTGGTAAAAAAATACGACATTATTGATTTTGAATTAGGAAATAAAATCACGGGTGCGGGATTTCCTGTCTATAAAGGAAAAGGAGCCAAATTGCAACGTGCGCTGATTACCTATTTCTTAGATAAAAATACGGAAGCCGGCTACCAGGAATTTCAGGTACCGCATTTTGTAAATGAAGCATCGGCTTACGGAACAGGACAGCTTCCGGACAAAGAAGGACAAATGTATCATGACGCTACAGACGACCTTTATTTGATTCCAACAGCAGAAGTTCCGGTAACCAATTTATTCCGCGATGTTCTTTTGCAGGAAAACGAACTTCCAATTCTGGCCACGGCCTACACACCATGCTTTAGAAGAGAAGCAGGTTCCTATGGGGCACACGTTCGCGGTTTGAACCGCTTGCACCAATTTGACAAGGTTGAAATTGTAAGGGTGGAACATCCGGAAAAATCATACGAGGCTTTGGAAGGTATGGTAGAGCACGTAAGAACCATCCTGAACGAACTGAAACTTCCTTACAGGATTCTTCGTCTTTGCGGAGGAGATATGGGGTTTGCATCTGCCATGACCTATGATTTTGAAGTGTTTTCAACAGCACAAGACCGTTGGCTGGAAATCAGTTCGGTATCCAACTTTGAAACATTCCAGTCTAACCGATTGAAGTTGCGTTACAAAGATAAAGACGGTAAAAACCATTTGGCACATACCCTGAACGGTAGTTCTTTGGCTTTGCCTAGGGTATTGGCAGGCATTTTGGAAAATTACCAGACACCGGAAGGTATCGTGATTCCGGAAGTGCTGCGTCCCTATACCGGATTTGATATTATAAATTAAGGAACAATTAACCAATAGTTTAATGTAGCAATGTACTAATTCAGCCTTAAAATTGTTATATTAGTACATTGTTATATACCTTTTTGCATTAAACTACAATGAAAAAGATTTTCCTATTCTTAAGTTTGTTTGCGTCACTGTTTGTTTTTGCACAAAACGAACAGTTGGCTATCAATTATTTTGATAAAGGAGAATTTGAAAAAGCCATCATTAGTTTTGACGAACTGCTGAAAAATCAGCAAGGCAACAGTTTTTATTTCCAGAAAATAATAGAATCCTATCAGCAACTGCAACAATATGACCAGGCAGACAAGCGCCTTCAGGAACGTTATGCAAAATACAAGCAGCCGTCACTTCTGGTTGAGATAGGATACAACTATCAATTGCAGAAAGATGCCGGAAAAGCTAAAAAGTTTTATGAACAGGCAATAAGCAAGATTAATGAAAATCCATCCAACGTCTATGCCGTGGCCAACACTTTCGAGAAAAAAGTCTTGCTGGAATATGCTCTGGAGTCCTATAATCTGGCAATAAAGCTGGAACCCAAATTCAAATTCAATTACCAAATGGCTGTCATTTACGGACAATTGGGCAAGATGGACCTCATGATTGACACTTTTCTGGAAGAAGCCTATTCCAACCAGAACAACACTATCATGATTCAAAACCAGCTTTCGCGTTTCATGACAGAAGAAGCTGAAGAAACATTCAATACGGCATTGCGCAAGGCACTTCTGGTTCGTGCCCAGAAAAATCAGGATATATTCTGGAATCAGTTCCTAAGCTGGTTTTTTGTACAGCAAAAAGATTATGCCAAAGCATTTATCCAGGAAAAGGCCATCTACAGACGTGACCCGGAATCTTTTTCGAATATCGTAAACCTGGCCGAACTGGCAATGGAAGAGAATGAAGAAGAAACAGCAAAGGAAATTTTTGCCTTTGTGTTGGAAAACACGCAGGATTTGGATTTGCAAATCAGGGCGCATTATTTTTTAATGGAATCGAAAATTCAAAAAGCACCCGAAAAAGAATATCCAGCCATAAAAAGTGAACTGGATTTATTGGTTAAAAAATACGGAATAAGTCCTTACACCTTATCGTTACAGATATTACAAGCTCATTTTGCAACTTTTAATCTTAAAAATCCGGAAGAAGGGAAGGCGGTTTTAAAACGCGCATTGGAATTACCTTTAAATAAGTACCAGACCGCAGATGTAAAAATGGAATTGGCCGATATTCTGCTTTATGAAGAAAAATTCAATCAGGCATTGATTTATTATTCCCAGATAGAAGAAGATTTGAAGAACGATGCCGTTGGACATGAAGCAAGCCTGAAAGCGGCTAAAACCAGCTATTTCAAAACCGATTTTGAATGGGCACTAAAACAATTTAAGGAACTAAAGTCAGCCTCAACACAGCTTATAGCAAATGATGCTTTGGAATTGTTTCTTTTAATTAATGACAATACGGTAGCAGATTCGACACAGGTTGGGTTAAAGAAATTTGCCAGAGGCGATTATTTGCTCTATCAGAATAAAAACAAGGAAGCACTGGAACAATTCCAATCGATATTGAAGGAATACAAAGGTCAGGAAATCGAAGACGAAACACTCTTGCGAATTGGCGAGACTTATGAAAAGCTAGGTGACTACAATGCCGCCTTGGCACAATATCAGGGGATAATCGATAACCACAAAGACGGAATCTATATTGATGAAGCGCTTTATTTTTCGGCAGAGATTTACAATAAAAAACTGAAAGATACTGATAAGGCAAAAGCATTATACGAACAAATCTTATTCAACCACGAAGACAGTATCTATTTTGTAGAGGCAAGGAAAAAATTCAGGCAGTTGCGGGGTGATACGAATTTATAATTATAGAATTACGAATTACGAATTACGAATTACGAATTACGAATTACGAATTACGAATTTTTCAAAATAAACCGCTTCATTAGCGGAATCTAAAAATCTAATATTCTAAGAAATGATAATATACAACGTAACCATAAATATTCACGAATCGGTACATGATGAATGGCTTCATTGGATGCAGCACAAGCACATTCCGGAAATTCTCGGAACTGGAAAGTTCTCTTCGGCACGTCTTGTAAAAGTTCTGGTAGAAGAAGAAATGGGTGGAGTAACCTATTCGGTGCAATATTGGGCAGATTCCAGAGAAAATCTGGACAGCTACTATAAGGAGCACGCACCCGGATTCAGAGAAGAAGGACAAAGGCTGTTTGGCGACAAAATGCTTGCCTTCCGGACAGAACTGGAATTCATTAGTGATCATAAATCGGTTTAGGTGAAATTAGAAATCAGATAATAGATGGCAGATGAAAGATAATAGATGACTGGTGTTTAGGTAATCTAAAATCGCAAATCATAAATAAGACAGCAGATAATAGATGATAGATGAGAGACAGTTAGGTAATCCGAAATCATAAATCATAAATCTAAAATCGCAAATCATAAATAAGACAGCAGATAATAGATGATAG
>NZ_LMPW01000013.1:21842-21927 GCF_001423985.1 Flavobacterium sp. Leaf359
GTAATCCGAAATCATAAATCATAAATCATAAATCATAAATCTAAAATCGCAAATCATAAATAAGACAGCAGATAATAGATGATAG
>NZ_LMPW01000013.1:21961-167919 GCF_001423985.1 Flavobacterium sp. Leaf359
ACAATCCGAAATCATAAATCTAAAATCACAAATCAAAAATCCCACATCAAAATGGATAAAGTAAAAGCCAAGAAACATCTTGGACAGCATTTCCTTACGGACGAAAACATAGCAAAGAAAATCGCAGATACGCTCCATTTTGAAGGCTATGATAATGTTTTGGAAATAGGCCCGGGAATGGGAGTATTGACAAAATACCTGCTTGAAAAACCGGTAAACACTTATGTGATTGAAATCGATACAGAATCGGTGGATTATCTGAATGCAAATTATCCAAAATTGCACGGTCATATCCTGTCACAGGATTTTCTCAAATACGATATCAATAAAACCTTTGAAGGAAAACAGTTCGCCATTATAGGCAACTTTCCCTATAACATATCTTCGCAGATTGTTTTCCGGGCTTTGGAATTGCGAAATCAGGTGGCAGAATTTTCAGGAATGTTCCAGAAAGAAGTAGCCGAAAGAATCTGTGAGAAAAAAGGAACTAAAACCTACGGCATATTATCTGTACTGGCACAGGCGTTTTACGACGCGGAATACCTTTTTACTGTACATGAAAATGTATTCAATCCGCCGCCTAAAGTAAAATCAGGTGTGTTGAGACTTAAAAGAAAAGAAAACTTTACGCTGCCCTGCAATGAAAAGCTCTTTTTTACAGTGGTAAAAACCGCTTTCCAACAACGAAGAAAAACATTGCGAAACAGCTTAAAATCCCTAAATCTTTCGGAAAATTTAAGAGAAGATACTATCTTTGACCTCCGTCCGGAACAGCTGGATGTACAGCAATTCATAGCAATAACCCAAAAAATAGAAGCCGATGCAATTTAAAATCAGTAAGGAGCTTATTCTTCAGATTGAAGAATTAATCTTAAGCAAAAAAGACCAGCAGCTGGAAGCCTTGCTTAACGATATGCACCACGCTGATATTGCCGAAATCCTTGACGAACTGGATTTTGATGAGGCCACCTATATTTTCAAAATCCTTGATAGCGAAAAAACAGCCGAAATTCTTCTTGAATTAGAAGACGACCTTCGTGAAAACATCCTAAGCAGGCTTTCTCCAAAAGAAATTGCAGAAGAGCTGGATGAGTTGGATACGGATGATGCGGCCGACATTATCGCTGAGCTTTCTACCGACATTAAAAATGAGGTAATCTCTGAACTTATTGACGTTGAGCACGCGAAAGACATTGTTGACCTTTTGCGCTATGACGAAGATACTGCCGGAGGTCTTATGGGAAAAGAGCTCGTGAAGGTAAACGAAAACTGGAACGTATTAACCTGCGTGAAAGAAATGAGAATACAGGCGGAAAATGTTTCCAGAGTACACTCTATTTATGTGGTTGATGATGAAAACAGGCTCAAAGGAAGGCTTTCGCTTAAAGATCTTTTGACGACTTCTACCAAAACACCAATCAGTGAAGTATATATCCCGAAAGTTGATTACGTGCGTGTCGATACGGAAGATGTTGAAGTAGCGCGTATCATGCAGAAATATGACCTGGAAGCTATTCCTGTCGTAGATGAATTGGGACGGCTTGTTGGAAGAATTACGATTGACGATATCGTTGACGTTATCAAGGACGAAGCCGACAAAGATTACCAGTTAGCGGCGGGTATCTCACAGGACGTTGAGGCAGATGATAGTATTCTGGAGCTCACAAAAGCACGCTTGCCATGGCTTGTTCTGGCGCTTTTGGGAGGCTTTATATCTGTTCGTGTACTTGGACTTTTTGAAGGAGCAATGACAGAGCATGGAAACCTGTTTTTCTTTACGCCACTAATTGCGGCGATGGCAGGAAACGTTGGAGTGCAATCTTCTGCGATTATTGTACAGGGTCTTGCTAACAATACGTTGAGTGGTTCGCTTTTTAGCCGATTGATTAAAGAGATTTCCCTGAGCCTTTTAAACGGGGTTATTCTCGCTTCCATATTGTTTATTGGTAGCCATTTCCTTCTGAATGTAGAATTCATAATCGGGGTTATTGTGACCAGTGCCTTGATTTCCGTTATCATTATAGCATCGCTTATCGGAACGTTTGTTCCTCTTTTATTGAATAAGTTTGGAATAGACCCGGCCCTGGCAACAGGCCCGTTTATTACGACCAGTAACGACATTTGCGGAATATTAATCTATTTTTCTATCGCAAAACTTATCCTCGGTTTTTAAAAGCAAATCGCTTCGGTATAGGATTGCATAGTATGTAACCATAAAAATTCTATCGAAGAATGGTGCCTGAAGAAATAAAAATACTACACATTGACAGCAATCATCCTCTGTTGCTAAGTCAGTTGCAAGAAGCCGGTTTCACAAACCACGAAGATTTTAAATCTTCAAAAGAAGAAATAGAAGCCAAAATCCACGACTATAACGGAATTGTAATTCGCAGCCGTTTTAAAATTGACAAAACCTTTTTGGATAAGGCAACCAAACTGCAATTTATTGCCAGAGTAGGAGCAGGTCTTGAAAGTATTGATTGCGATTATGCGCTTTTGAAAAAAATAAGCCTGATTGCGGCTCCGGAAGGAAACCGAAATGCGGTTGGTGAACACGCCTTGGGAATGCTGCTGTCACTTTTCAACAAACTGAACCAGGCCGACAGAGAAATCCGTTCCGGACATTGGAACCGTGAGAAAAACCGCGGACACGAACTGGACGGCAAAACGGTAGGTATCATCGGATATGGCAATATGGGAAAATCCTTTGCCAAAAAACTACGCGGATTTGATGTTGAGGTGCTTTGCTATGATATTCTGGAAAATGTTGGCGATGCCAATGCAAAACAGGTGTCATTAGAAGAACTTCAGCAAAAATCAGATGTGTTGAGCCTGCACATTCCGTGGACTCCGGAAACGGACAAACTGGTCAATGCAGACTATATCAATGCTTTTGCTAAACCATTCTGGCTCATCAATACATCAAGAGGCAAAAATGTAGTAACCGCCGATTTGGTACAGGCTTTAGAAACAGGCAAGATTTTAGGAGCCGGATTGGATGTGTTGGAATATGAAAAACTGTCTTTTGAAACGCTGTTTGAAGAAGATAAAATTCCGGAAGCTTTCCAATATCTTCTGGAATCAGACAAAGTCCTGATGTCGCCGCATATTGCCGGTTGGACTTTTGAAAGCCATGAAAAATTAGCGCAGACCATCGCAGATAAAATCAAGGAATTGTATTTTGGTAAAAATGCAGAGGTAAAAACACCAAACCGGGTTACGGGAATTGGAGGCTTCTTCTTTAAATCCGAAGACCCGAAAGCATTGAGAGATTGGTATAAAAAACATTTAGGATTGAATACAGACGACTATGGCTGTACATTCTGGTGGAAAGATAAAGAAGGATATGACTGTGCTACACAATGGTCACCTTTTAAAAGTGACACCAATTATTTCAGTCCGTCCGAAAAACAATTCATGCAGAACTTCAGGGTAGAAAATCTGGAAGAACTGTTGGTCACGCTAAAGCAGGAAGGCGTTCAGATTATTGGGGAAATGGAAAGCTATGATTATGGAAAATTCGGATGGATTCTTGATATAGAAGGGAATAAGATTGAATTATGGGAGCCTGTAGATAAAGTCTTTCTTTAATAATGACATAAAATTCATACAAAGAGATTGTCCATCCAATATTTTTGTTAATTTTAGCAATTATAAACATCAAAAACAAAAATAAAATGGAATTAGAAAGACCAGAAAACTATGGTGTTATCCCTGAATTTAGGGTGGACCCAATCGTAGTTTTGCTTTTAGGATTTATCACCTGTGGATTATATTTGATTTATTGGAATATTAAGGTAGCACAAGTATTAAATGCTGTAGCAGGCAAAGAAGTTATTTCTCAGCCAATTGCTATTTTCTCAGGATGCTGTATGCCGGTAAATCTGTATTTCTACTATTTGGCAGGAAAAGAAGGTTTGCCTAAAGTTTATGAAAGAACTGGTGAAAGGGAAAAAGACCAGTCAACACTATTGTTAATTCTTGGTTTCTTGTTCCCGATGGTAGCCGCAATGATTGTTCAAGGTGATATCAACAAGTTATACAAGTAATAGAAAGATTCAACTGAAAATATTTGGAATTATCGGGGCATTATTGACCCTGATAATTCCATTTTTTTTAATGCTGCACAATCACGATCATCATTTGGAAACAGACCAGTCTTTGTGTCCGTTTAAGATGTTGACAGGTTTTCCGTGTCCGGGATGTGGCATCACCAAATCATTGGTCTATTTGTATGAAGGCGATTTGCAAAAAAGCTTATCCTATCATCTCTTTGGACCTTTTGCTTTTGTTTTCTGCATAGTCGTTATCATAGTATTGACGCTGGAGCTAAAAACACAAAAAGAATACTTCAATTCTGTTTTTTACAGTAAAAAGATAGCCTACTTCTTAGGCGCAGTTCTAATTGTATATCATATAGTCAGATTGGTGTATTTCGTACGTGAAAATACCTTTGATGACATTTTAAGACAGTCTATCTGGAAGTAGATACCAATAAAAAAGCCTGAGAATTTCTCAGGCTTTTCTTTTATATTGAATTTTTTGTGTCCATGCTTTGCGACTCTGTGCCTTTGCGTGAAATACAGCTCGCAAAGATGCTAAGCCGCAAAGTTTTATGCTTGTTTAAGTTTCAGAACTATAATTTTTCTCCTTTTTCGGCCAGTTTTCGTTCCAACTCTGCCTGGAATTCTTCCATTACCGGTTTCATCGTACTCTCCGGAATGTCCGCAATTCGAATGTACATCAATCCGTCAACCGCATTGTTAAAGAGCGGGTCCACATTAAATGCCACAACCTTGGCGTTCTGCTTGATGTATTTTTTAATCAATACCGGAAGACGCAGGTTGCCCGGTTCCAGCTCATCGATAAGCTTGTCAAATTTGACAAGGTCGGCTTCGGCTTCATCAAAAATAAAATCCTTATCTGCATCTTTCAGTTTTACCTTGAATTCCTTTTTAGGATGCACATATTGTGCAATATAAGGATCGTAATAATGCGATTTCATAAACTCAATCATCAGCGACTTCGTAAAATCAGAAAACTGATTGCTGATACTTACACCGCCAATCAGGAATTTATGTTCCGGATAGCGCAGTGTCGTATGCACGATTCCTTTCCAAAGCAGGAACAACGGCATTGGTTTTTGCTGGTATTCTTTGGTGATAAAAGCACGGCCCATTTCTATGGACTTGCTCATCATATCATACAATTCCGGCTCAAATCGGAAAAGCTCCTGAAGGTAAAATCCGTCAATTCCATATTTAGGGAAAATCTCCGCACCAAGTCCCATACGGTAGGCACCTGCAATTTCTTTGGTATCATCGTCCCATAAAAACATATGGTGGTAGTATTGGTCGAATTGGTCCAAATCAAGTGACTGGTTGGTTCCTTCGCCCACTTCCCTGAAGGTAATCTCCCTCAAACGTCCCAGTTCATGCAGGATGTTTGGAATGTGATTCGCTTCCGTGAAAAACACTTCGTAGTTTTTGCTTTGCAGCAATCGGCAGTCAGTTTGTCTCAAAGCATTCACCTCGTTAACAATCTGCTCATGATTGGCTGGCATGGCAATCTGTTTCGGACTTCTCGGGATTTTTAAGTTTGATGTGTCCAGTAGCTTGGTTTCCTTCTCAAAAGGATTAGCCAGCATATAGGTCTTTTTTCTAAGAAATTCAGAGTATTCTTCGATTTTGTCGTATTCATTCTGTTCGTTTACAGAAATCGGTTTTCCAATTCGTACTTTGATAACACGGTCTTTCTGTGTCAGCAATTCCGAAGGTAGTTTTGCAGTTCTTAACGTATCGTCAAGTTTGGAAAGAAAATAAAAAAGCTTGCTGTTTTTAGCGTGGAAATAAATGGGTATTACAGGAACTTTAGCTTTTTTAATCAGCTTAATAGCACCTTCTTCCCAAGGCTTGTCTACCACCAGTTTTCCATCTTTATAGGTAGAAACTTCACCGGCAGGAAACATTCCCAAAGGCTTTCCGTCGCTTAAATGGCGCAGTGTTTCTTTAATTCCGATTACGCTCGATTTGGCATCCTTATGATTCTCAAAAGGATTTACGGGCATGATATACGGTTTCATAGGGTCAATCCTATGCAAAAGAAAATTGGCAATAATCTTGAAGTTAGGCTCCCTTTCCAGCATAAGCTTTAAAAGCAGGATACCGTCAATTCCGCCTAGCGGATGGTTTGAAATGGTAATATAGGCGCCATCTTTTGGGAGGCGTTTTAAATCTTCTTCCGGGATTTCAAATTTAATTTGGAATTCGTCCAATATAGCATTGAGGAATTCGACATTTTGTAGATGTTTGTTCCGGTCGTAGATTTTATTCAGTGTGGAAATTTTAAGTATTTTCATTAGCAGCCAGCCTGAAAAAGTTCCCAAAACTCCGTATTTATCTGTGTTTATTGCTTTTGCAACTTCTTTAGCGGTAACTAACCCCATCTATCATCTGTTTTGTGCGAAAAAAACAAAGATAGCAAAATTGAGTTAACACATCCATTTTTTTCATCCTATCAGACCAGAGATTTTGCCTGTAGAAATTATCTTTTTTTACTTACTTTTGAAAAAGTCAAAATCTACAGCAACTATGAGAATTATCTCCTACAATGTCAATGGAATAAGAGCCGCCATTACGAAAGGCTTCCTGGAATGGCTTCAACATGCCAATCCGGACATTATCTGTCTTCAGGAAATCAAAGCAACGCCAGACCAGATTCCGCTGGATGAATTTGAAAAAGCAGGCTATCCTTATAATTATTGGTTTCCGGCGCAAAAAAAAGGCTACAGCGGAGTGGCTGTTTTGTGCAAGACAAAACCCAATAATGTGGTTTTTGGTACCGGAATAGAACACATGGATGCGGAAGGAAGAAACCTTAGGGTTGATTATGACGACTTTTCGGTGATGAGCCTTTACCTGCCTTCAGGAACCAATATCCTCAGATTGGACCATAAGTTTATGTATATGGACGATTTCCAGAACTACATCAACGAACTTAAAAAAGAGATTCCTAACCTTTTGATTTGTGGCGATTATAATATCTGTCACGAAGCTATCGATATCCACGACCCGATTCGAAATGCCAAAGTATCCGGATTCCTTCCGGAAGAAAGAAGCTGGCTGGACCTTTTTATGAAAAGCGGCTTTATCGATTCTTTCAGGCATTTTAACAAAGACCCGCACCATTATACGTGGTGGAGCTACAGAGCCAATGCCCGAAACAATAACAAAGGCTGGAGAATCGATTACATCCTGGCAAGCCGTCCTATCGAAAACAGATTGAAAAGAGCTGTAATATTGCCGGATGCCAAACATTCTGACCACTGCCCGGTTCTGGTAGAAATTGATTAAATAAGCTAAAAACGAGTAAGAATAAATAAAACCAATTCAAAATCATGATTAAAAAAGTATCGCTTGGAGTATTAGCCCTGGCATTGACTACTTCCTGTGTTTCGTCAAAAGTTTATAAAGAACTCGAAGACAAATACGCTAACCTGAAAAAAGAAAACAGAAGTCTTTCTGATGAAAACCAGAACCTGACAAAAGCGAAAAACCAGCTCGACCTTGAAAGCAAGGATTTGAAATCGCAGCTCGAAAAACTAAAAGCAGAAAGAGATAAGCTTGCGGCAGACTATGCAGCAGCAAGTGCCAACCTGAATACGTTAAAATCATCATATGCCGCACTGGAGAAAAACAGTGGTGATGCTTTAGATACCAATATGAAGAAAAACCGTGAACTGTTGGCGCAGCTTGAAGCAAAAGAAAAAGCCCTGGCGGCAGAACAGGAGCGCTTGAACAAATTGCAGGCAGAATTAAAAGAGCGTTCTTCAAGAGTTGATGAATTGGAAGGAATGATTGCTGCAAAAGAAGAAAGCATGAGAAAGCTAAAAGAAACGCTTTCCAAAGCCTTAAACAGTTTTGAAGGAAAAGGTCTTACAGTAGAGCAGAAAAACGGAAAAGTATATGTTTCTATGGAAAACAAATTGCTTTTTGGTTCAGGAAGCTGGTCTGTTGGAGCAGAAGGAAGAAGAGCCGTTGTAGAAGTAGGGAAAGTATTGGGTGTAAATCCTGATATTTCTGTACTTATTGAAGGACATACAGACAATGTGCCTTATGGCGGAACCGGACAAATCACAGACAACTGGGATTTATCTACCAAACGTGCTACGGCTATCGTAAATATCCTTGCAGAAAACAAAGCCATTGACAAAAAGAACCTTACTGCTGCAGGACGCGGAGAATATGCTCCTTTGGCTTCTAACGAAACAGCAGAAGGGAAAGCCAAAAACAGAAGAATTGAGATTATCCTAACTCCTAAATTGGATGAAATCTCTAAGATGCTGAATGAATTGTAGTAAAAGAGGCTAAGTTGCAGAGGTACTGAGGCGCTAAGGTTTTATGTGTCTGGGCGATAAAGCTTTTTATTTATAATATAAAGACTCAGGACATTTGTCCTGGGTCTTTTTTATTTAAAAACTGCCAAACCTTAGTACCTCAATTTTCCAATCCCTTAAAAACTTAGTACCTTAGCGCCTTAAAAGAACCTTAGCAACTTAGCGACTCAGTCACTTAGTACCTTAAAAAAATGAACTATAATACACTTCCAAACACCAACCTTAAAGTTAGTGAACTATGTCTCGGAACCATGACTTTCGGACAGCAAAATACCGAAGCAGAAGGACATGCTCAGATTGATTTTGCGTTGGATAAAGGAATCAATTTTATCGATACGGCAGAAATGTATCCTGTTCCGGCACGCGAAAAAACAACAGGCGAAACCGAAAGAATTATAGGGAGCTGGCTCCGTAAATCAGGAAAAAGAAACGATATTATCCTGGCTTCCAAAATTGCAGGACCAAACCGCGGGATGCAATATATAAGAGAAGATTTGGCATTCAACAAAGAAACCATAAAAGCCTCTGTTGAAAAAAGCCTGAAGCGACTTCAGACAGATTATATCGACCTGTACCAACTGCATTGGCCGGAACGAAAATCGAATATGTTTGGGCAACGAGGTTTCAAAATTCAGGAAGATGCCTGGGAAGATAACATGAAAGCTATTCTGGAAGTATTTCAGGAACTCATCCAGGAAGGGAAAATCCGTGCCATAGGTGTTTCCAATGAAACACCCTGGGGAGTAATGCGCTTTTTGGAAGAAAGCAAAAAACACAATCTGCCCAGAATAGCAACCATCCAAAATCCTTACTCTTTGCTCAACCGTACTTTTGAAGTAGGGCTTTCAGAAACAGCCTATCGTGAAAATGTAGGTTTATTGGCCTATTCGCCATTGGCATTTGGCGTATTGTCAGGTAAATTCCTGACCGGAGAAAAACATCCCGATGCAAGATTAAACCTGTTCCCAAACTTTACAAGATACAATTCGCAACAGACCAAAGAAGCGACGGCTTTATATCAGGAAACAGCAACCAGATTCGGACTCACGCTAACAGAAATGTCTTTGGCGTTTATCCGTCAACAGCAGTTTGTGACGGCAACTATAATAGGAGCGACAAACCTGAAGCAGTTGGAAGAGAATATCAATTCAAGACATACGGTTCTTTCAGAAGAAGTGCTAAAAGCCATTGATGAGATTCAGTCCATACGTCCTAATCCCGCTCCATAAAATAAGAAAGCCTGTTTTTAAAACAGGCTTTCTTTTTTATATAATCCGGTGTTTTATTTTTTCCCCAGTTTTGATGTAAACGTATTTCCGGATGTGTCTTCTATTGTAACAACATAAATTCCTGTTTGCAGCGAACTGATGTTGATGGTGTTGACAGGTGTGTTTTCCAGTCTTTGTTCTATCAGGAGCTTACCGGATAAATCAACAATAGAAACTTTTTGAAGTACAATTCCGGTAGTGCTTGATAAGAAAAGTTCAGAATCTGCCGGATTAGGATACATAGAGAATCCATTTTTTGTAAAATCGTCATTGCTCAATGCCGTATCAATAACCCTGTAGACAATGTCCTGAGAAGTTCCGGTAACGAACAGTTCACCGCTGGAGTTTTCTCCAAACGAAGTAAAGGAGTTAGAACCGGAGAAATTGGCAGAATAGGTGATGTTGCCAGACGTATCAACCATTCCTATACGATTGACGCAATAGTCAGCAAAGAAATATTTGTTCTGCATGGCCGGGTAAGTGCTGCCTGTATAAACATAGCCCCCGGTAATAGAACAGCCGCCTGTTGAAGCATGTGTATATTGTGCAACGGGAAAAGTCATGGTTGACATAGCGGCGCAGCCAGTTGTATTGTATGCGGCATTGCCTTCATAACATCTCCAGCCATAGTTTAGTCCGGCTGCAGTTGAACTGACCTTGTTGATTTCTTCAATCTGGTCCTGACCTACATCTGCAATCCATAAATCGCCATTAAGTCGGTTAAAAGAAAACTTCCATGGATTTCGTAATCCAATAGCCCATATTTCATCGGCTCCCGGTGTAGCACCCGCATAAGGATTGGTTGGCGGAATTCCATAAGGAGAACCGGAGTTTACATCAATACGCAACATTTTACCCAAAAGCTCATTGATATTTTGAGCCCTGTTTCCCGGGTCACCACCGCTTCCGCCATCACCCATTCCGATATACAGATAACCGTCAGGACCAAATTTTATGGTTCCGCCATTATGGTTGGAAAAAGGCTGGTTAATTGTCATTAGGATAGTACCGGTTGTATTGGCAACATCAGGATTACTACTTACAGAATAGCGTGCGATTACAGTATTCCCTGCCGTATTGGTGTAATTAACGTAAAAGAAACCGTTAGTGGCATAATTAGGATGGAATGCCAGCCCCAAAAGTCCTCTTTCGCCACAGCAGCTTACAAGGCTTGTGATGTTAAGAAAAGGTGTGGCATTTGTAGTACCATTCGAATTCAAAACTTTGATGACTCCGCTTTGTTCCACAATAAACAATCTCGTGTCACCTGCGTTGGCAATTTCAATAGGATTGTTGAATCCTGTAGCAAAAGGCACTATTCCGATTGTCTGCGAAAACGCAAAGGTTGAGAATAGTAATACTAATAATCGTAGTGTTGTTTTCATTTTATAGCAATTAGGGTTAGGAAGTAAATTTATAAAATAAAATTTGAAATTATTCATAATGAAACGTTTACATTTTTAAAATATAAGTATTTTTTTAATAAAAAAGCCCCGTTATTGTAACGGGGCTCTCTTGTTTTAAAGATTGTCAATAATCTTGTTTTTTGGATATTTGACCGTATAGCTAATACGTATTTTCCTGGTTTCATTTGGTTTCAGGTTCAAATCCCAGGTCAGGATTCCTGTTTCGGCATTGACTTTTGCATTGTCGCTTTGCTTCAGTTCGATTTCAATTTCTTTATCGGAACTCAACGGATATTGGTCTTTGAGTGTTAGTTGTATAGCCTCTTTTTTGTTGTTTCGCACAGTGGTTTCAAAAGTAAATGTCTGGACTTTGTTGGCTGACAGGAACTTTGTACCCGATTTGTCGACTACCTTTTCACGTTTGATGGAAATTTTCTTATCTCTTCCCATGCTCAGGTTCAGGGTGTCCGAAGTCTGGTTCGGGTCCACAAACGTTTTGCCTACATACATTCCTTCAAAAATAATATTGGCTTCGCCTTTTAGCAGGTTGTATTTAGAATAGTCACTGATTTCCGCGAGAAGAAATGCTTCCTTGTCGGCTGTTGGTGCGGCATAATATTTATAGGTGGCCGGCAGTTTTATTTCTTTTAAAGCAACACTGTGTTTTTTGCCGTTAGACAAAATATCATACGGAATATCAATATCAAAGGAAATGTTCAATTGGTTTTCTGTGATAGCGGTAAAGTTGGAAACGGAACCTCTAATCATCACTTTGTCTTTTTTGGTAGCGATGCCCTGAACTACCACTTCCTGCAATTCATTGATTGGAGCAGCATTTTGTCTATAATCCTGTACATATCCATATCTTAAAAACCAGGCCTGTAGCAATGGAGCCTGATTATTTTGGTTAGGAAGGCCGGAGGACAAAGTCAGTTTCACATTTTTCCAGTCAATTCCGGTGCTTTGTGTGACTTGTGCCTTATACATCATGTCGATTGGCGAGGCTATGCTGTTGGCCCTCAAATCATAAAATGGCGCCCAGGTTGCACTGTTGGTCAGATACGAAATTTCTAATGGCACATTTCCGGCCACTTCATTCATAACCTGAAGGATTAATTTTCCGGACGAAATTTTTTCTTCGTTTTTGTTGTTGACTTCCAATCTGTCATTTAATTTTTTAAGTACCTCGGCGAGTTTCTGTTCTTTTTCAGCCAAGGCATTTATATTGTTGCTTAATTCTGCCCTTTTTGTCTTGTAGTACTCTACCATTTTCATCAATTCAGTGACATTCAATCCAGAGTTTTGTCCGGAAACCTGTTGGTTTTTATCCAACAGTTCGATGGTTTTTCCTTCAGAAATTCTGGAATTGGAAAGTTTAGCAATTTCTTTCTGGACAATAAGAATACTGTCTTTCACTTTTTTTACCGAAGGAGAATTGGTGTCAACCTCATATTCAGAAATATAATTGTCTGTGAATTGTACAGACAGTACAGTTAATGTAGGTGATGTCCCAATTTGTATTGAATTTTCGTTGACCCAGTTGGCTACATTTTTGACTACAATTTCGTGGGTTCCTGCTGGAAGGTTTACACTGGCGGTTTGTGAAATTTCTGCCGCATTGAAATAAACAGTTGCCGCTTTTACTTTGGCTGTCGTAAAAACAGGTTTTTGGGCATATAAGGTTGCCTGAAAGAATAAGAATAGTATAAGAAACTTTTTCATAATTGAATTTTAAGGATTAGTCTTTTCTAAGTAAGAGAGCAAAAAGACGGAAAAGGTTGGGACGAAAGGAAAATAAATTTCTTTTTCTGCTTTGCGGCTCTGCAGCTTTGCGTGAAATAGTTGCTCGCAAAGCCGCAGAGCCGCAAAAATTCCTAATAATGGAAATAGTGAAGGTTACCTGTCAGGAATAACTTTCCGATATTATTAAAAAATATGCCCCATGAAACGGATGAGGCATATTTCGAGTTAAAAGTTACTTTTCAGCAGTATAGCCTTTAATTTTTGCAAAGCCTAAAATGGACGACGCAATAGCATTTCCTAAATCATCCTGTTTTTTGCCTTTTTTATTTTCAGTATCAATATAATCCTGACGCTGTTTTGCCAACTGTGCCATTTCTTTTTGTATCGCTTCTCTTTCCTGTGTTTTTTGGTCTACAATCGCTTTGATTTCCTGTGTAGATTTATTCTGCAGTTCTTTCGGAAGTTCTTCTTTTTTGATTTTTTGCAAAGCCGATTTGTCTTCTTTTACACGGTCAACCAAATCCCAGGATTCGTTTTTATACACGGCTTTTGATTTGCTCACGGCGCGTTCTGCATAGTTGGAAGAAGAAACAGATTCTGCATTTTTGTCCTGTGCTGCCTGCATGGCTTTCTTCTCATAACCTTGCGCTCCGTAACCCATATAAGTGGAATTCAGTCTTTCATTGCATTTACTGATTCTTTCATCATAAGGTGTCACGATATAGCGTACTTTTTCATCCGAGTTGATGTTGAAGTATTTTCCCTGACCTTTGTCCGCGCCATCTTTCCAGAAAGTATCAATACCTTCCATAGCACTGCCACAAAAAATCGTATTGACATAAATATCGTTTTTCAAAGCATCGCTTATAGCTTCTTTATAGTTGATGCTTCCCTGGTTGAAAGGTTCGTTTCCTGCAATGTATAGCAATTTCATATTCGTTTTGTCTTTTCCCCAGGAAAGTTGTTTTGTAGCGTCCTGGATTACGGCACCACAATATTCCGAGCCTCCGTTGGTTCGAAGTGAAAATAACTTTTCAGAAATGAGGTCCAAATCAGTTGTGAGCGGTGCTACCTGACGGATATAATTTGAAGTGGCGGACAAGCCGTCGTTTCCATATTCATAGAGTGCAATTTCTATTTTCGGATTTTTTCCTTCATATTTTAAGGTTGTCAAGGTGTTTACAATATTCCAAAGCCTTGATTTTGCCTGGTCAATCAGTCCGTCCATGCTGTTGGAGGTGTCTAATAACAAGGCTACCTGGATTTTTGTATTATCATCAGCAGTAGTTGTATTCAGAGCCAGTTCAGGACCCGGATTGTTTTCCGGATTGGGATTTTCTTTCGGTTCTTTTTTGAAGAAATCGCAGCTGCCAAAGCAGAAGGTTGTGCCTAATAATAAGGAAGCAAAAATGATTTTCGTTTTCATGATTTGTGTGTTTTTAAGATTATTGCAGTTTTTTAATGTCGTTTTCAACCGTTAAAATCATCAGGCAGGTTGCAGTGCAAAACACCGGACTTGTAATGCAATGGTGTCCGTTCCAGCTTCCGTCATTGTTCTGGATGCTCATGATTCTGCCGCTCACATCGTCATACCATTTTTTCCATTCCTCATCCTGATTGACAATCATGGATTCTCCGGTTTGCAGGAAGCTTAAAAATTCTTCACCGCCGTTATTGCCGAAACCGCTGATTACTTCCTTGTTCATGGCTTTTACTTTTGCAGAATTATACACCTTATCGGCAACATCATAAATTTCAGCCTGTTCTTCTGAAACACCTGCCTTTTTTAAGTTCTCTTTATTTAAGACAGCATTCTTGTCTAGTTTGCCCTCGCGTTTTGCCTGATTGATAATGGCTTTCGCTTCCTGAGATTCTTTGGCGCTACCGCGTACGGAACTGCTCACGGCATACAATACGATTCCGGCTCCGTCTTCCGCTTTTACACTTTCACTTTCAGCATTGTAGTTGCTTTTCTGATATTCGCGGGATTTTTGAAGTTTTTCTTTATTGACTTTAATATCCTTGTTTTTTGCAGCAGTTTCCAAACTTGAACTGGCAAAAGACGATTGCAGTACTCCGGCCCATCCGGCACCTTTTACCTTTCCGGTTTCATCATACGACTTCTCAATTTTATTGACGCAAATTTGTATAGCTTCCTTCACTTTTGTTTTTAAGGAGGCATCTTTCAACATTGGATAGACCTGATTCAGAAATTGAAGTGTGAGTACGGCGTCAATGTTTTCACCTAATTTGCTTTGTATTTGTGTACCGCGGACTTCAGTAATGAAATTCGGATTGTTTTTTGTCTTTTCGATTTCTGTCAAAAGATAATTCAGGCTTTTTTTCAGGACATCGCTGTATTTTCCGGATTCCAGATTGTAGCCACAACGGTATAACGCCATGGCTGTCATTGCGGTAGTGGCCGGGTCAGAACTAACTGCATGTGGGTCCATAACATTTTGACGTGCATGCGAACCGGCTCCCCATCCGCCATCTTTATTTTGGGCTTTAATAAGCCAAAGCTCACCCTGCATAATTTTGTCGTCAATTTTGGCATCTCTTTTGGCGGCTGCAAACCCTTCAGAAGGCTGTTCGCCCATGACTGTCATAAAAACGCAAGGTTTTTCTTCTTCTTCAATTTTTTCTTTAGGTAAAGAAGCCAAATCTTTTCCTTTTGAAACCTCGTTGTCCTGCAGTATGGAACGATTGTTTATGATTCCTACAGAGACGCAGCATGCTGCCAGAAATACTGCTGCTGAAATAATTCTTGTTTTCATAATTATAAGGTTTTAATTGATTTCTAGAGTAAAATTATGGTTCATCAGGATTGGAATTTTCTACACATGGTGAAACCGCTTTTTCAATTGGTGAAAGGAATAGGATAAGAAGCCAGAATTATTTTACTTTACATTGCAGAAAATTCGCAGAAGCGGCAAGTGATTCTGTAATAGGATAGTTATATGATGAAAACAAAATGGACCTTCTTCTTTTTTCTTTTGCTGTTCGGTATGAAAACCGTTATGGCACAGGACACTATTAAGAAAAAAAGTAAGCAGAGCCAGAAAGAGTATAATTTGAATCAGGCAGCGGCTGAATTAAAGAAATCATTGTCAGAAGATGAAAATGATTTACAGACTGCCCAAAAATATGAAGCACTGGCGAAACAGCTTTCGGCAAAAGGACAGTATGCGAAAGCAGAAGAATATTTAAAAAAAGCCCGTGACATCTATGCAAAGCGGAACAAGAAAAAAGAGGCTGCCATTACGAATCGTGGGATTGCTAAAGTACAGGAGTCACAAAATAAAACACAGGATGCCATTGTGAGTTATGAAATGGCGAGCCAGACTGCAACGGATAAGGTTGCGGAAAAAATTAATTATAATGATGCCGAGCGTTTGAAAAACAGCGCACCGGAACAAAAGAAGGATTATATTTCTTCTAATATTCAAATTCTGGAAAAAGAAGGCGAAAAAGAAGAAGCGGCAGATGCCTATCAGCAAATGGCAAAGGCAAATATTGATAGGAATGACGCTAAAGCGGCTATTGAAAATTATAAAAAGGCATTGGAAAATGTAAAGCACAAACCGGAAGAAGCTATTAAGATTAAAAACGAAATAGCAAAAGTTTATGCTTCAGAGAATGAGTTTGACAAGGCCATCGAGATTAATAAAAAGCTGATTAACGAAGCCAAAGAAAAAAATGATTCCGAAACCCAGATTGTGCAGATGCAGGAATTGGCTGCAATTTATTTTAAGCAGCAGGAGGCAGAAAAAGGAATCTCTGTTTTGAAAAAGGCCTATGAACTTGCCATACAAAACGGAAAGACAATTTTGGCAAAAAATAGCTTAGACCAGCTTATCAGCGAATATAATGCGAAAGGCAACGGCGAAAAAAGCATTGAACTGTATGAAAATTTCTTTGAGAATTTTGAAAGTCTTATCAAGTCTGATAATTCTCTGGTTGACTCAAAAGTCTTTCAGGTAACGGAAGACCGAATCAAACATTTGGAAAAAGAGCGTGCCTTAAAAGACGAACTGATTAGCAAAAAAAACACGTTTAATTATTTTCTTTTAGGTTCTGTCGTATTGATGGTACTGCTTTTTGTTTTTATTGTCAAAGCATTGTATTCGATTAAAACCAAGAACAAAAAAATTGCCCTGCAGTCGTTGAGAAGAGAAATGAATCCACATTTCATCTTTAACAGCCTGAATTCTGTGAACCAGTTCATTTCAGAAAATAAAGAACTGGAAGCCAATAAATACCTGACTTCCTATTCGAACCTGATGCGAAACATGATGGAAAATTCCAACAAAGATTTTGTTACGTTGAATAATGAAGTAGAGCAGCTCAAAAAATACCTGGATTTGGAACATCTGCGTTTTAATGAAAAATTTGACTACGAAATAACCATAGATGACGCTTTGGATGGTGATGCCGTTTTAGTTCCAAATATGCTTTTGCAACCGCATCTTGAAAATGCAATCTGGCATGGGCTCCGTTACAAAGAAGGCAAAGGATTTTTGAAATTGGATTTCAAGCTTAAAAACAATATCGTAAAGGTAATTGTTGACGATAACGGAATAGGGCTCGCCAAAAGCAAGGAATTGAAAACTACCAATCAAAAAGTACATGAATCACGTGGAATGACCAATACGCGCGAAAGGATTAGCCTGTTGAACGAGCTTTATAAAAAGAATATTTCTCTGAAGATTTCAGAAAAAGAAAACCCCGAAACGGGCACGCGAATTGAAATTAGCTTTCCATTAATTGACCGGATTTGATGATGATGTTGCAAAAAATACGAAGTGTTATAGTAGAAGATGAAACGGCAGCCCGTGAGGTCTTAAAAAATTATGTGCAGAAATATTGTCCGCAGATAGAAATTATAGGCGAAGCACAGAATTTTAAGGAAGCGGTTCCATTGCTTCATGAGCTGAAGCCGCAACTGGTTTTTCTTGATGTGGAAATGCCTTTTGGAAATGCTTTTGATGTTTTGGAAGCCTGTAAGGACCTGCAATTTGAAACAATTTTTGTAACGGCCTTTTCAGAATACTCGCTTAAAGCATTAAATCAGAGTGCGGCATATTATTTGCTAAAACCAATCAGCATTGAAGAACTCATTACGGCGGTAAACAAAGTACAACAGCATCTACTGAACCACGAAATTTTTAACAGAAACAGAATCATTGTAGAAAATTTCAGGGAAACGAAGCCGGAAAAACAACAGGTCATTCTTCCTACTTTAGAAGGTTTTGAAGTCGTAAAGATGGAAGAAATCGTCAGGCTTAGGGGGAATGGAAATTTTACCGACCTTTATCTGGCCGGCGGGCAGAAAAAAATGGTCTGCCGGTTTTTAAAGCATTTTACTGAAATTCTTCCTTTTCCGTTTGTACGCGTACATAAGTCGCATATTATCAATGTTAATTCCGTAAAGTCTTACCATAAAGGAGCAGGCGGTTATGTAACGCTGACAGATGGTTCAGAAATAGAAATTTCTCCGAGTTATAAAGAAGAATTTTTGAAAGTATTTAAATAATTTCTTTATCACCCTGCCAGGGTTCCAAACCCTGGCAGGGTGATAAAACTAAAAATCAAACTCTTCATCAATCGCAATTGTATCTACCGCAGTAGAATCCGGAGCTTTTATTCGTAAGAAGGAACGGGCAGGGCCTGTAATTTCTACAGGAAAATGTTTCTGTAACGTATCGTCCTGAGTAAGCAAACCACGTCGAATCATCAGGTTGGTCATGTATTCGTTTCGCTTTTCGGCAAAAGATTTTAATTTCCCCTGATTGTCAAACTGCCACATAAAACCCCGTGGTCTTGGAACGATACTGGCCAAAAATAAAGATTCGTTCAGGTTTAGCTGTGACGGATGTTTTCCAAAATAGAAATAAGCTGCTTCTCCAATTCCGTAAACATTAGGTCCCCATTCAATAATATTGAAATAAACCTCCAGCATTCTTTCCTTACTGGCGATTCTGTTATTTTCCAGGATATAAACCAAGAGAATTTCTTCAAGCTTGCGCGAAAGTGTTTTTTCTCTTGTAAGGAAAACATTCTTGATTAATTGCATGCTGATAGTACTGGCCCCGCGCGAAAAACGTTTGGTTTTGATATTTTTGATGATAGACTGCTTGAAAGCCTCATTGATAAAACCGCGATGTGAGAAGAAAGACGGGTCTTCAGAAGTCAGTACCGCTTTGCGGATGTATGGTGAAATCTGGTCTAAAGGCGTATAATTCGGATTTGACATCCCAACTTCTATCTGTCTTTGGCGAACGCCATTTATGATGGCCCTGTAGGCAAAGTTACCGTTGAGTTTGCTGAGGTTGGCCTCGCCATATTTGGTGATTTTTAGGTTTTCCTTATTCAGTTTGCTGTCAAAAACCAATTCACCAGGCTTGTTTTTATTGTAAAGGAAGTCCAGGTCATAGCTAAAGTTTCCTTCTGCTTCCATGCCTTCAAAATTGGTAAAGAGTCCTTCCGGAAGCGAAACAATAAAGTCCTGTGCTTTCATTTTCGGAATCTTGACCTTTAGCGCATAAATCTGGTTTTTATCTTCTTTGGTTTTCTGATAGAATACATACGGAGAAAACTTCATCTTGTTTAACGTAACCGAAGAAGTGCTGTCTACTGCTACAAAATCTTCACCAAAGAGCAGGTTATAATCGAATTTTGCCTGTTTTATGACCACATCTTTGTTGGCGATTTTCGGATGGTTCACGGTGAAGTTTACAATAGAAGTAAAACCGTCTATATGCAGCTCGCCACCATCCATTTCAATGTTTGAAACATTCAGGCGGATGGAATCAAACCCGGCTTTCATGTTAAACCGCTCATCAATATAGGGAATGCGGATTTTTCCGGTATCAAGATTAAAGAAGCGAAGGTCTGTTTTTTTACGCCTTGGGTCGGCAAAACCTTTTATTTTCCAATGCTGCTGAAAGTTATCTGCCGTAACGCCAATAGAAGTTTCAAGTTCTTTGTCTTCCAGTCGGAGCTTTTTCAAATCCAGATTTACTTTCCTTCCCATATCGTCCATCCGGAGCGAAACGTTTTCCAGATTCATGTCGGTTGGAACCAGATTTAAAGCCTGGTTCAGCAGGCGGTAAGCTCTTTTGGCGTAATTGGTTTCAATATTGGTAGTGTCTTCGTTGGATTTTCTTTTTAAAAACGCATCGAAGTTGCGTCCGTTTTCGTCTTTTACCAGTTTTACAAATCCGTTTTTGACATGAAGTGTTCCTAATTGTACATCACCGGTAAGCAATTTCCAGAAATTGATATTGGTCTGTATACTTTCCACATTAAGAAGTGTGTCGGCATGTTTTGGAACCAGCAGGACATTTTCTAAGGAAATTCCCGAAAAACCCTGAAATGAGGCTTTTTTTATAGAAAAATTACTGTCGTAATCGTGTTCCATCTTATCAGAAACCTTAGCAATTGCCTTTTGCAATATGGAATTTCTGAAAATAAAGAATGTGCCTATGGAAAGCACAAAAAGCACGCCGACTATTTTTGCGGCCAGTATTGCTTTTTGTTTTCTGGATCTCATTTAAGATTTCTTGGTTTATTTAAAAAACAAATATAGCGGATTAATAGAAAACCAAAAGTCAGTTAAAGACTAATTAACAGTGGTAAAGTGGAAAAAACCAAAGTGTAAAAATTCGTCTAAAACAATTTTTGTGTTTTGAAACAGTTTATTAAATTCTATAAGTGTTTGAAAAACAAGACAATATTAGAATTTAATCAACTTAATTATTAACAAATTTAATGTCACAGCATAGAGGCGAAGGAAATTTGTCCTCTTTTTCTAGGAAGTTCATCCCTAATTGTCATAAATATTTTCTATAATTTAGTTTGTGTTTAAAATTCCACTTTTTTATTCACTATCATTTAACCATTCTTGCGTGCTTCTATTTTCTCCAAGCCCAACTGTGTCAAACTCGTCTTTTCCATCTTTTCTAATTACGCCAAAGTCTTTTAAAACTTTGTTGATTTCCCAATCTCCCCATTCAGACAAATAAATCCTTTTTTGTTCTTCCCAAATTAAAGCTATTTGTCCTCCTTCACCACCAAAATAATCTGCTTCAATATAGGCAATTTTAATGTCACCAACCTGCTTTAATAATTCTACTTCAATATTTTCAGCCAGGTATTCAAATTTTCCAATCGGCTTTGATTTTGTCAGTTTGTTTATTTCATCAAATAATTCTTTTGTAAAAGGAATTAAGCACAATTCCTGACCAATATCCACCATAGTTGCATTTGTGTAAAAATCTGTCAAATTTTTATGATTAGATTTTTTTGTTATAAATGCTTGTAAAGTATATCCCATAAGTAAAGATGTTAGTTATAGTTATTCTTTTGTGAGTTCAAAACTCCATTTTAATTCATCTTTTGGGTCATCAAATTCGTCCATAAAACACCAATTGTCGCCCAGTTCGCTTATATCTGTTATACAGTCAAAAGTATACCCTTTCTTTAAATCGGGTGTGTCTTCTATGGCTGATTTAATAAAATTGCATTTAAAAAAAATGGAAAATCGCCCTATATTAACTGCAAAAATTTCTGCTGTATTAGTGTTTAACATAAGGCTATAACCACTTAATGTAAACTTATTTTCCTCAGGAATAAAGGCTCCATAATCTTCAAATAAAATACAGCCACCTTCGTTATAAACGGAATAGGAATCTGCCCATGTTTTAAAAGATTGAATTAAATTATCTTCAATCTTAAGTTTTAAAAATTTTATTAAAGTATAGTTTTTGGGATTTTTTAAAACCTTGTCTAATAGTTCTTTCATACAAGTATTTGCGTGTAAATCTTCTTTTTTGATGAAAATTTTTGTGTTAAAAAAAGTTTTCTTTTGTCAATCAAGTTTAAGGTTGCCAAGCAATATGGAATTTAAAACACTCATCAATGGTTTAAAAATTCGTGTCATTTATGTTGCAACAGTTGTTTAATGTTATTGGTTGTCTTGTGTTTACGGTTGGTTCGTTAAAATTGCCACTAACATAATTATTCCCGGAGCATTTTAAGAGAATAAAACGCCAAGGCCACAATAATAATTCCCATCAAGACCCAAAGCCAGATTTTATTTTCAAATAAGGGAGATTTTGTTTCGGTTTTAAATTCCGGATTTTGTTCTTCTTTTGAAACTGTAATTACAGATGGATTTTTTGGAATGTTTTCTTCAAAATTTTCAATATCATATTGCGGCTTTTCCGCTTTTTTATTCCCGTAAAACAAGCTGTAATTTCCTTTTTCCGTAAAACGGGCAATCAGGAAATAAATAGCGTTTTTAACTTCGACTCCTTGAATATCTAAGGGTTGGTTGTTATTATTTTCTATCGTGATTCTTAGTTTTTTTGCAAGAGTGTTGTCTGTAGAAAATCCTTTTTTCTCTAAAGAACTCAATGTTCCTTGCGTAAGGATGTCGTAATTGTAATGCCATTTATCCTCGATTTTTACACTGTCGCGTAAAATTTCAATAGTGACCGGTCTGTAATAGTCAAAAGTGGCTCCTATGTTGATTTTTATTGACGAAACAGGAACTTTATGGGCTAATTCTACTTCAATTACAGACGTTTTTTTCTTTACATCTATGGTTTTTTTAAGGGTTTTGATAGTAGCAGTTTTAAAGCTGCCTTCTTCTTTTTGTTGTTCCCAGATTTTTGCTTCGGTTAGTTTTGGCTGTTCCGAAGCTTTTATTTTTATTCGGTAGAATTTATATTTTGAATCCGGAAAATCAACTTGGGTGAATTTATAATCGGTCTGGCTGTTTTTTATGGATAGAATACGGTAATCTTTTTGGATTAAAAACCATTCCGTTTGGTTGTTGCTTGCTTCCAAATCTAATTTCCAGTCAAAATTTTCCTGTTCAAAACCCAGTTTAATCTGGTTGATCTCTTTGGCCTGTAATAGTTCAAATGTATAGAAATAGTCAGCATTTTTATTGGAAACATTGATTGTTTTAAATTGAATTGCAGTTTCAGAAATTCTGTCTGATGCTGTTTTTAAAATATAAGGTGTTTCCGTTTTATTATTTCCGAAGATTCTCACGTCAGAAAAATCAGGATTGAATTTATCAAAAGATTCTTCCGGCAGTATGATTTTATGCCAGGTTTCCGAAACATTTTCAAGTGTCCTCCTGTACTGAAAATCTTGTGTTTGCGAGAAAGATTTCAGGCATAAAAAAAGCATCAGGACCAATCCTATTTTATTTTTTGTCATCATCGAGAATCAGATGTTTGTATTTGTTATATAAAAACGAGATAATCAGAAGCAGAATACCAAGCGATACAAAAACAATTGTTTTTCGGATAGTATTTAGATGTACGATGTCATAGAAGAACAATTTTAATAATGTAATTCCAAAAAGAACGATGGCCAGAATCCGAAGGTGCTTTTTACTTTTCCAGATTCCGTAGCTGATAAGAATCAGTGAATAGCTTCCCCACAAAATGCTCAATCCAAGTTTGTTGTTTTCGTATATATTGAAAGCATTTAGCCAGATTAGCATTTCGGCACTTAAAATCCAGATTACTAAAATAGAAAAGAAGATGTCGAAAAGCATCCTGTTTTTTTCCTGCCTGTTTATAAAATAGATGTAGATTCGGTAGACAAAAATTGCCAGAACCAATAACGAAATATAATGCGCGATTACGCCAAAAAATCCTGTGGAGGCGTAGTCTGCCGGATTCATATAACTATGTATGAGACTCGCCTGTGCGAATAGTCCTGTGGAAATAAAAAGGAACAATGTAAGGCCCGAAATCACCAATGTTGTGATTTCCAAAGCAGTATTTCTGATTTTCTTTTCAATTGCAAAGAAGATAGCTGAAAGGTATAAAAGCGTGAAATTTAAGACCCAGACAGTTTTATAATCCATGAATTTCTCATTATAGAGCGTATATCTCTCCGCATAGCCATTTCCACTTGTGTCTGCTTTTGATGTCAGGTATTGCAATTCCCAGTAGTTGCTGATTTCCATTTGAATTGCCTTATAAAGCACAAACAGGAAAACGCCAGGCACAAAATAATTCATGAGCAATACGTCAAACTTTAGTTTGGTATTTTCTTCTTCTCTGAATTTTCTTTGGAAGTAGAAGATAAATCCAAATGCTACAACAAATAAAAGGGAGTTCAGGAAGTCCGCATTGAAAACAGGCGTTGCATTCCTGTAATTCCACCAATCTTCTACCAGGCTGAAAAAAGCCAGAACCATTACCACATAAGAGAGTTTTTCGTAAAGCGGTACTTTTTTACTTCTTCCGAGCCAGAAGAGTAAGGTTGCCTGAAATGCCCAGGCCAAGGTGACCCACTGTCCGTTTAACTGGATTGGAACTGCTATGGTAATGAATGTCAAGACCAGACCCAATATCAAATAAAAGAGACTTTTGTCGCCTAATTTTTTCTTATAGATTAGTATACTCACTCCAAAATGGATGATGGCATTCAGAAGTGTAAATACTCCCAAATAATTTGTGGCAACCGGATGTTCATTTAAGATTGCAATACCGATACCGTAGAATACAAAAGAGTTTGAAAGAACAGAAAAGATGTCTTTTGCTTCGTAGATTTCTTTTTTTATCAGTTTGTAAGATAAAAATGCGGTATAGAAAATAACAAAGAAAATGAACAGGAAAGTCAGCCCGATATTGAAGTGTAAACTGACATAGAAGCTCGAAAAATACCAGCTTGTAAAAATCAGCCAGGTGGCAAAAAAGGAAGTCAGGTTAAGCAATCGCCAATATTTTTTGAAAGCTATAATCAGTATTCCGATGTTGATTAGCGTCATGTACGAAAACAGAATCAATACCTTTCCGGAACCGTCACTTAATAAAAATGGTACGGAATAGGCACCCACTAGTCCAATAATGGCAATGACCTGCTGGTCGTATTTCAGGGCCGCAAAGACAGTGAAAATGGTAAAGATTACCATGACTATGAAAGCCAGCGATTGGGGTATTAAGCCATATAAACTATAGGCAAGAAACGTAATAAAATACATGATTGCCATAGAGCCGCTTAGCAAGACAGCGCTAAAGCTTTCAAATTTCTTTTTTAATTTCAGGGCAAAGCCCAATAATCCGAGTCCCATGAGGTAACCCAAAATGATTCGGGTCAGTGGACTTATCAATTCGTTGTCGATGGCATATTTGGCACCAATTCCAACTCCAATTATCAGGACAAGAACCCCGATTTTATTAATCAGATTCTCGCCAATAAATTTTTCCCAGTTGGATGGTTTTTTGATTTTTGGCTCCGGTCTTGCGGCAATTGGTTTTGGAGCAACACGGATATCCTGCTGTACTCTTGGCTTTTCAGGAATTGGTTTTTCTTCAGTATAGGAAACTCTTTCGACTTTAGGAGCAGAAAAAGTTTCCGGCTGTAGTAATTCTATTTCTTTTTTCAGGTCTGAAATTTCCTTTTGAAAGCTGTCCTGTCTTTTGATTAGAAAATCCAGTTTCTGATGAAGCAGGTTGATTCTGTCTTGATTGTCGCTCATAAGTTTCGGATTATATCTTTTAAAGATATATAAAAAATGATAACATTTTGTTGTTATCCAAACAATTCGCTTACGACATCTTCAATTTTTGAAACGAGACGGATTTTTATAAAAGTATTTTTAAGGGTGATTTTATTGTATTTTGAAACAAATATGGTTGAAAATCCTAGTTTTTCAGCCTCCTGAATTCTTTGGTCAACGCGATTAACCGGACGTATTTCACCAGAAAGGCCCACTTCGCCTGCAAAACAAAAATCTTTTCCAACAGGAATGTCTTCGTTAGAGGAAAGTATGGAAGCTACAACGGCCAGGTCAATAGCCGGGTCGTCTACGGAGATTCCTCCCGTGACGTTCAGGAATACATCTTTGGCGCCGAGTCGAAATCCGGCCCTTTTTTCCAGTACGGCCAAAATCATGTTGAGTCGTTTGGCATTATATCCTGTAGTACTGCGCTGCGGTGTTCCATAAACTGCAGTGCTTACCAATGCCTGAATTTCTATCATTAAAGGACGCATTCCCTCCAGCGTGGTTGCAATTGCGGTTCCGGAAAGTTCTTCTTCTTTGTGGGAAATTAAAATTTCGGACGGATTTGAAACTTCTCTCAATCCGGTGCCTTGCATTTCATAGATTCCCAATTCGGCGGTTGAGCCAAAACGATTTTTCAGTGAACGCAATATTCTGTAGATATGATTCCTGTCACCTTCAAACTGCAGGACGGTATCCACCATGTGCTCCAGGATTTTTGGACCGGCAATATTTCCGTCTTTTGTAATATGTCCAATCAGAATAACCGGAACATTTGATTCTTTGGCAAACTTTATCAGTTCTGCCGTAGTCTCGCGAATTTGTGAAATGCTTCCTGCAGAAGATTCGATGTAATCTGTATGAAGCGTTTGTATGGAATCGATGATTACGATTTCCGGTTCAATGGCTTCAATCTGTTTGAAAATATTCTGCGTTTTTGTTTCGGTAAGGATATAGCAGTTGTCATTTAAAGGATTAATCCTTTCTGCCCGCATTTTTATCTGCTTCTGGCTTTCTTCTCCGGAAACGTATAAGGTTTTGTAAGGCAGTTTTAGAGAAATTTGCAACAACAGCGTGCTTTTCCCTATTCCGGGTTCGCCACCTAAAAGAATCAGCGACCCGGGAACAATTCCACCGCCCAGAACGCGGTTTAGTTCGCCGTCTCTGGTGTCAAGTCGTATTTCTTCGGCACTGTCAATTTCATGGATTAATAAAGGTTTTGACACTCTTTTTGAATCCGCTGAAACCGTACTTCTCCAATCCTTTTTGTCTTCTTTCTGTATTATTTCTTCGGCAATAGTATTCCATTCCTTGCAGGAATTGCATTGGCCCTGCCATTTAGAATATTGGGCACCGCAGTTTTGGCAGAAAAAAGTCGTTTTTGTTTTTGACATAGAATTATTTGCTCTTCATTTCGTCTGCTTTTTCAAGCATCATATCTTTTGTTAGGTCGCCAATTTCATTTTTAGTATAGGCATTTTGATACGATTTGAATGCCTTCTTGAAATCTCCCGTATGTTCATACATCATTCCCAGTTCATAATCTGCCAGCATGGATTTTGGATAGCTCTTTTTGGCAAGTCCGGATAATTTTTCAAATTCGGCATAAGCCTTGTTTTTTAAGATGGCTGCTTCAATCGCTTTAAAATCATTGACGCGGATAGGCATTTTTATTCCTAATGATTTTTCAATAATCTCATATTTGTTTGCCAGATAATCTACATAGCCGCCAGGAAGTGTTGCAATTTTTTCCTGAAATTCGGTAGTAGAAATAGGCTGGTATGCCGAGAAAATCTGGTACAGGGCATTCGGAATAGCATAAGGCACCAGTGAATAGTGTGTTGCATTTTTGAACTCGTCAAAACGGTAGTTAAGATTAGGATTGCCAACCTTTTTTATGTTTTCATCGAGGTCTTTGATTCTTTTCTGCATTTTTTTCAAATCACCGTCGGCAGTAGCCAGATAATAAAAAATAGGCTGTTTGAAAAAGGCCAGTCTTTCCGCAATTCGGGTTTCCATTTCCGGAGCAAATTCCGGGCTAAGGGAAATATAGGCGTTAAACAGCGGTTGGTCTTTATAAAGGTAAAAGTTTAAAAAACCGGCAGTAGTATCATGTCCTGCAATAACTCTAAAAGGGGCGATTCGGTATTTTTTCTCCAGGGCAGGAATAAGTTCAGAACCTATGAACTCATAGAAACGGGAACCGCCTTCTTCCGGAAGTCCGCTTTCTTTGTCGAACTGGCTGTCAACAAATCGTTCTCCTTTTTTATTCTGGCTGATACCAACCATTATGACAGGTGGCAGGTCGTCCCAATAATTAGAGTAGGATAAAGTACCGTTAAAAGCGTCAAAAAGATATTCGCCATCCAAAAGAATCACAAGTGGAAATTTTCTATCCGGTTCTTTTTCATAGGCTGGAGGAAGTGAAATAGTAATCTGACGTGTACCGTTGAGTTTTTCTGATTTTACTTCTTCAATGCTTTTTTGCGCAAACAAGCTAAAAGAAAAAATACAAAAAGCAGTGGTAATGAAATTCTTCATTCGTAAGAGTTTTAGGGTTTCGTTAGTTGAGACGGAAGAGCCTCTAATAGGAAAGCAAGATAGTAATTTATTTTTTCCTATTCAGAATAGGCAAAAGCAAAAAAGAAAGCCCTCCTAAAATAATTATCTGAACGGTTTGTGAGGTCCATATAATCCAGCCAAAAGCAGTTCCTGCCTCTTTTGGTACGCCATATAAGGCTAAAATACCGGCAATTAGTACCGGAAAAACACCAAACCCGCCGTTTGAAAATGAAATAGCCAGACTTCCTATTACGAAAGCTGTTACGACCACCCCAAAGCTAATACCGCTTGTTTCTTCCAAAGCAAAAATGGCCGTGTAAAAAGTCAAAACGTAGGCCAGCCATATAATGGCAGTATAGAACAAGAAAGGCCATTTTTTTTCCATTTTCCATACGCTGAAAAGCCCTTCTGTTAATCCGGAAATTTTTCCTTTAATCATCAGAATCCATTTTGATTTTGAATAGATAAAAAGAAGGATGGCTGAAAGGAAAACTACAAAGGCGACAATTCCGTAAACTAATAATTTTTCTACCGGAATGGTGTTCAGAAGGAAAGTCTTTAATATGTCAAACTGCAACAGGACGGCTGTTGCAATAAACAGCAAAAGAATTATAAAATCGATAACCCTTTCGGCAATAATACTGCCAAATGCCTTGTCAAAAGGAATATCTTCATATTTTTTCAAAACCAGAGCTCTTGAAACTTCTCCGGACCTCGGGATTGTCATATTCATAAAATAAGCAACCCAGACAGCCATGAAGTTATTTTTAAACGGAGAATGGTATCCCATGTGTTCCAGCATGAATTTCCATCTGTAGGCTCTTGCTGCGTGGCTGATGAATCCGAAAATTAAGGCAATAAAAATATAAGTGTAATCAGCATTCCTGAAATAGCTTTTCATTTCTTCCAGCTGTTCAGGAGTAAACGAATTATAGGTATATATAGTCAAAAAAACTCCCAATAAAATTGGGAGAAGTATGGATAATGTTTTGCTGATTTTTTTTCTCAAAAGTTTTCTAAGTTAAGGAGTTGTCCTTTTCGTTAGGGAAAACCAGTGTAGGCTTAAAGGTTTTTGCTTCCTCAAAATCTAAAATTCCGTAAGAAATAATGATGATGATGTCACCTTTTTGTACCATTCTTGCCGCAGGGCCGTTTAGGGTGATTTCGCCGCTGTTTCTGTTTCCTTTAATGGCATAAGTTTCTAATCGGGCGCCATTATTAATATTGACGATAGAAACCTTTTCTCCTTCAATAATATTAGAAGCTTCCATCAACGCTTCGTCGATTGTAATGCTTCCTATGTAGTTTAAATCTGCTCCAGTCACCATAACACGGTGAATCTTGGACTTAACAACTTGAATTTGCATGATGCAAAGGTAATTATTTTTTAATTCAATGAAATATTATCTATCAGACGGATACTGTTAATGAAAACAGCAATGAAAGCGCGGTATTTTTTAGCATTGTCTTTTTTGTCTATTGGCAATAATTGCTCCTCGTCAGCAATCTGGAAATATTCCAGTCGGAATTCCGGATTTTTTTCAAAAACGCTTTCTACCCAATCGGTAATTTCTTTTGCACTTTCCGTGCCAAACTTTTCTTTGGCAGTTTTTAAGGTCTTGTATATCAGGGAAGAATCTTCTTTTTGTTGGGAGGTAAGTCTTTCATTTCTGGAGCTCATGGCAAGTCCGTTAGACTCTCTGTATATAGGGCATCCAATAACATTTACCGGCATTTGGTGTTTTTCGACCATTTTTTTTACAATCTGAAGCTGTTGGAAATCTTTTTCTCCAAAATAGGCATTGGTCGGGTTTACGATTTCGAAAAGTCGCTTCACAATTGTGCCGACACCGTCAAAATGTCCGGGCCTGTGCTTGCCTTCCATCTGGTTTTCGAGTCCATCGAAATCAAAAGCTTTTGCTGTGGTATTGCCTTCGTAGATGTCCTCTACGCTTGGGGCAAAAATGATGACATCCTTACTGACAGTTTCAATTTTTTGGGTGTCCTTTTCCAGAGTTCTTGGATATTTTTCAAGGTCTTCAGGGTTGTTAAATTGTGTCGGATTTACAAAAATACTGACAACCGTTACCTGATTTTCTGTAAGTGATTTTTCAATCAGTGACAAATGTCCTTGGTGTAGCGCACCCATTGTCGGGACAAATCCAATAGTCGTATTTTCTTTAGTAACCGACCTTAAATGTTTTTTGAGATCTTCCTGTCTGTTGAAAATGAGCATCAGCTTAAGATTAAATTGAATGCAAACTTACCATTTTTGTTAATAACTGCATAAATTTTTGTAATTTTGCATGTTTTTATATGCTATAAATAAAAGTTCAAAACAATATGGAGGATAAGAGGATATTGTATGTATCATCTGAGGTAGTGCCTTATTTGGCTGAAAATGAAGTGTCTATAATGTCGTATGACGTTCCGAAAATGATTAATGATCAGGGAGGACAGATTAGGATTTTTATGCCACGTTATGGAAACATAAACGAAAGAAGGCACCAACTGCATGAAGTTATAAGACTTTCAGGAATGAATCTGGTAGTGAATGATTTAGACATGCCATTGATTATTAAGGTAGCCTCTATACCAAAAGAAAGAATCCAGGTTTATTTCATCGATAATGATGAATATTTCAAACGCAAGGCAACTTTTACAGACGAAGAAGGTGTTTTATATCCTGACAATGATGAAAGAGCTATCTTTTTTGCAAAAGGAGTCGTGGAAACAGTAAAAAAACTCAACTGGGTGCCGGATATTATCCATGTGCATGGCTGGTTGGCCGGAATGCTTCCAATCTACATGAAGCATTATTATAAAGATGAGGCCCTGTTTTCTGAAACAAAAATAGTAACCTCTGTTTACAGTCAGGGTTTTGAAGGGAATCTGGATATGGAGATGATGAAAAAAGTGGCCTTTGATGGGATTCCAAACGAGTCCATTGAATATCTGGCAGAACCTAACTATGAGAATGTACTTAAGGCATCTATAATGCACTCAGATGCAGTGATAATAGCCTCTGAGGACCTTTCTTCAAGTTTAACAAAATTTATAGAATCATCGGGAAAACCTTTTTTACCTTTCGCCACGAAAGATAAGTTTGCAGAAGCTTATACTAATTTCTATAGAAATCAAGTTTTATAAAAAACATTCAAAAAAAATATGCTTAATAATTCGACTTATAAGAAGCTTCTTTTTCTTATCGTGGGTACCGGTTTTCTGATTTCGTGTGATAGCGAATACAATTCTATAGGTGCTGATATTGTAGACGACAACGATCATTTTGGATTTATAAAAAATGATGGAGCGTCAATTGTGGCTTTTAACCAAAAAACAAATGCCGTACAATCCAATAACCTTCCTGTTAATCCTTTAGGGGTTTTTAACAATGGTATTTTTGGAAAAACCACTGCCAATTTTGTGACACAGGTAGAATTAAAAAGCGAAAATCCGACTTTTAGAGAAGTGCCTAGTGTAGAAAAGATAAAATCTGTCGTTTTAAATGTTCCTTATTTCGCGACTTATCTTGAAACCGGAACCGATGGAAGTAATAAGTATGAGTTGGATTCGATATATGGAAATATTGAGAATAAATTAAAGCTTAAAGTTTATGAAAACGGATACTACTTAAGGGATTTTGACCCGAATGGAGGTTTTGTTGAGGGTCAGAAATTCTATTCCGATCAAAATGCGGTTTTTAATAATGCGAAAGGACAACAATTGAACGATTCAGAGCTTGTTGAGCAAAATGATCTTTTTGCTTTCAGTCCGGATGAACATGTGACCCGTCAGGAAGGCGGAAAGATTTTGAGAGAAGCGCCTAGTATGAAACTGGATCTGAACAAACAGTTTTTTTATAATAAGCTTATTGCCGGAAGTAGTAATCTGGTTAATAACAACGTTTTTAAAAACTATTTTAGAGGATTGTATTTCCAGGTAGAAGAAATTAATGGAAGCGCGATGTCAATGCTGGATTTTTCCAAAGGAACAATCACCATGACTTATGAAGATAAGAAAATAAAAATCGTAAATGGAGAAGAAGTCGATGATGGGGTTCAGGAAAAGACAATTATTCTTAATTTAAAAGGGAATACGGTAAGTTTATTAGATTATACTGCTACGGGCGCGAGCCAGACTTATGATAATGTGGTGGCGAATCCTGTTACAGGCGACCAAAAGCTTTATTTAAAAGGAGGTAATGGATCTGTAGCAATGATTGATTTGTTTGGAGGAGGAAACTCGGCCGAGTTGGAAGCATTGCGTGCAGAGGCAATTTCAGGTAACTGGTTAATTAATGAAGCGAACCTGGTGTTTTATGTTGACCAACCTACCATGCTGAATAATTCTGAGCCCAATAGGATTTACGTCTATAACGCAAAGGATAACCGTCCATTAACAGATTATCTTTTTGATGTTACGATCAACGGAGCGAAACCTAAATATGCAAAAAGAGTTTTTGGCGGAACGGCAAAACTAACCGGTGTCATAGGAGACGATGTTAGAAAAGCTATACAATATAAGGTAAGGATTACGGAACATATCAAAAATGTTCTGTTTAAAGACTCAACAAATGTACGTCTGGGTGTTGCAGTTACAGAAGATATTTCAAAATCGACAAGCTTATCATTAAGAACGCCACAAACTGCCTTTACTAAAGTGCCACTTTCTTCAGTGATGAATCCGCTTGGAACTGTGCTTTACGGAAGTGTACCGGTACCTTCAAATGAGAACAAGCGACTAAAGCTTGAAATTTATTATACCAAGCCTAACTAATAATAAGATAGAACTATGTGTGGAATTGTTGGATATATAGGTCATAGGGATGCCTATCCTATAATTATTAAAGGATTAAAGAGATTAGAATACAGAGGTTACGATAGTGCGGGGATTATGCTTTATGATGGCGAATCAATGAAAGTAGCTAAAACCAAAGGTAAAGTTTCTGATTTGGAAGAAAAAGCCAAAGAAATTTCTATCAATGGAAATATAGGAATAGGACACACACGATGGGCAACTCACGGTGTTCCAAATGATGTAAACTCTCACCCGCATCTTTCTAATTCAGGAGATTTGGTAATCATCCATAATGGAATTATAGAAAATTATGAGCCTTTAAAAAAGGAGTTAATCAACAGAGGATATGTTTTTAAATCAGATACAGATACGGAAGTATTGGTTAATCTTATTGAAGACGTACAGAAAAAAGACAATCTTAAATTAGGAAAAGCAGTTCAGATTGCTTTGAATCAGGTAGTAGGGGCTTATGCTATTGCTGTTTTTGATGTTAAAAAACCGGATGAAATTGTGGTTGCCCGTTTGGGAAGTCCTTTGGCGGTTGGTATTGGCGAAGATGAGTATTTCATTGCTTCAGATGCTTCTCCGTTTATCGAATATACCTCCAACGCGATTTATCTTGAAGATGAAGAAATGGCCATCGTCAGAAAAAATAAATCAATTAAGGTAAGAAAAATTAAAGACGATTCATTGGTAGATCCTTATATTCAGGAATTACAGATGAACCTTGAGCAAATAGAAAAAGGAGGCTATGAGCATTTTATGCTTAAAGAAATTTATGAGCAGCCAAGTGTAATTAAGGATACTTACAGAGGAAGGCTTTTGGCAAACAAGGGAATCGTTCAGATGGCCGGTGTCGAAGACAATATTGAAAAATTCCTCAATGCAGAAAGAATCATTATTGTAGCCTGCGGAACTTCATGGCATGCAGGATTGGTTGCTGAATATATTTTTGAGGAATTTGCAAGAATCCCGGTTGAAGTGGAATATGCTTCTGAATTCAGATACAGAAACCCAATCATCAATCCTAAAGATGTGGTCATTGCTATTTCCCAATCTGGTGAGACGGCAGATACGCTAGCGGCAATCAAGCTGGCAAAAGAAAAAGGAGCATTTGTCTTTGGAGTATGCAACGTAGTAGGTTCGTCTATTTCGCGTGAAACGCATGCAGGTGCTTATACCCATGCCGGACCGGAAATTGGGGTGGCTTCTACAAAAGCATTTACAACCCAGATTACAATCCTTACATTAATATCGCTTCGTCTTGCTAAGGCAAAAGGAACGATGTCTAATTCGGATTTTCACAGATATCTTCAGGAATTGGAAGCGATTCCTGAAAAGGTAGCGGAAGCATTGACAACAAATGATATTGCTAAAACTATTGCGTCAATTTATAAAGATGCTCCAAACTGCCTTTATCTGGGAAGAGGTTATAATTTCCCGGTGGCATTAGAAGGTGCCTTAAAGCTGAAAGAGATATCTTACATTCATGCAGAAGGCTATCCGGCTGCAGAAATGAAACACGGCCCAATTGCTTTGATTGATGAAAAAATGCCGGTTATTATTGTAGCTCCAAAACAAGGGCATTATGATAAAGTGGTGAGCAATATTCAGGAAATCAAATCACGAAGCGGAAAGATTATAGCGGTAGTTACAAAAGGAGACACTCAGGTGAAGGAATTGGCAGATCACGTTATCGAAATACCGGATACTGCAGAGGCTTTAACTCCTTTGTTGACAACAATTCCTTTGCAGCTTTTATCTTACCATATTGCCGTAATGAGAGGCTGTAATGTAGACCAACCACGAAACTTAGCGAAATCAGTAACTGTGGAATAGTCAATTTTTTGTATAAAAAATTATCAAAAGCGAGAAATTTTCTCGCTTTTTTTATTGATACCATGCATGCATATTAAATTTATTTGTAATTTGGCGATATAAACTAACAAATTCAAACCATGAGAGTGTATCTTATTATTTTGTCATTGCTTTTCTGCGGAGTAGCCTTTGCCCAGAATTCAATTTCAGGAGTTGTTACTGATGAGACCAATCAGCCACTTCCCGGAGTAAGCGTTAAGGTAGTTGGAGAGTCAACAGCCTCAATTACGGATGTTGAGGGGAAGTTCCTGCTCAAGCCAACAAAACAGCCCCCGTATATGGTTGAGATTTCGAGTGTTGGCTATGCCACACAAACTATCGAAGTCAAGACATCAGGACAAAAATTAGAAGTGCAGCTTTTGAGTCAGGATATCAATCTTGATGAAATAGTAGTGTCGGCTTCCAGAACACCGGAAAGAATCTTGGAATCGCCTGTAACCATTGAAAGAATGGGTATCAAGGATGTCAAGAATACTTCTTCGGCAACTTTCTATGATGGTTTGGAAAACCTGAAAGAGGTTCATTTTAACACCAGTAGTTTGTCATTCAAATCAATCAACACCAGAGGATTTGCCACAGTTGCCAACACCCGTTTCATGCAGTTGGTTGATGGAATGGATAACTCTTCACCGGCTTTGAACTTTGTTTTAGGAAACCTGATTGGTCTTTCTGAGCTTGATGTGCAAAGCGTTGAATTACTTCCAGGAGCTTCTTCAGCTTTATATGGAGCAAATGCTTTTAACGGAATCTTGTTTATGAATAGCAAAAGCCCATTTGATTACGAGGGAATAAGCGTTTATGCGAGATATGGTAAAACCAACCAAAAACTGGCAGGAACAAACGATTACTATGACTTTGGTATTCGTGCTGCCCATAAGTTTTCAGATTATTTTGCAGCCAAAGCCAATTTCACTTACCTAAAAGCTACCGAGTGGATTGCAGGTGATGAAAGAAGTATGACAAATGGTGGTCTTGGTCATGGAATCAACCAAAACTATGACGGTTTGAATATTTATGGTGATGAGGTAACTACGTTTATTCCAAACGTAGGGCAAGTGAGCAGGACAGGTTATTATGAAGAAGATATTAATGATAACTCTATTGAAAGCGTAAAAGCGGATTTCTCATTGCATGTAAAACCGATGAAAGATGACTTCGAGATAATCCTGCAACATAAAGTGGGTATCGGAAGTACTATTTATCAGGGAGCTAACAGATACAGGCTTGAAGATTTTATCATGCAGCAGAGTAAACTGGAAGTTAAAAACAGAAATTTCTTTGTTAGGGCTTATATGACTACAGAAGATGCCGGTAACTCATATGATATGCGTTTTGCAGCATGGAACGTAAACAGGGCATGGAAAACAGACCAGGAGTGGTTTACTAATTATGCAACGGCATATCAATTGTCAAGTGCTGTTATGGGTGCAAGTACAACCCAGGCTGCCGGAATTGCAAGACAATATGCAGATTATAACCAATTGCCTGCGGCGTTAGTTGGCTTGCCTCAGTTTGCTACACAGCCAACAGGAGGTCCAAGATATATGCCGGGATCGCCTGAGTTCAATAATGCATTGGCAACCGTAATCCAAAATCCGGATCTTACAAAAGGAGCGAAATTTATTGACCAGTCACAATTGTACCATGTAGATGGAAACTACAATTTCAAAGAAATTATACAATTTGCGGAAATTCAGGTAGGGGGTTCTTTCAGAAAATATAAATTGGATTCTCAGGGAACTATCTTTACGGATTTTGACGGGCCAATCAAATATGATGAATACGGTATCTATACGCAGGTTCAGAAGAAATTTATGGATGACCGTTTGAAATTTACAGGGTCAATCCGTTACGATAAATCACAGAACTTTGACGGACAGTATTCTCCAAGGATCTCTTTCGTATATTCTGCAGGAGAAAGAAAAAATCACAATTTCAGAGTGTCTTTCCAGACAGGTTTCAGAAACCCGACAACTCAGGATCAATACATCGGATTGGATTTAGGGCCATTTGCATTGGTGGGTTCTGCTGAGGATAACTTAGACCGTTATGTGGAAACTATGAATGTAAGTGCTGCGGGTCAGGCTTTAGGAGCTCCGGCTACCGTTACTTTGTCTGGTAGAGATGCCTACAATTCAAATGTATATTCAGTGCCTTCAGTTCAGGCATTTGCATTATCGCAAAATCCTGCAGATTTGGAGATTGTAAATATTAAGTTAGTAAAACCTGAGCAGGTAAAAGCATTTGAAGTAGGATATAAGTCGGTTACAGATAATGGTATTGCTGTTGATTTGAATGCTTACTACAATATTTATAATGATTTCATGAGTACTTCCCGTGTTATCCGTCCTTATTACGGAACAGTTGGTTCTGATTTGTCAGACCAGAATGTTCTTCTAGGTTTGCAGGCATTGTCTAATGGTGACCGTAGAGTATACCAGGTCTATACAAATACTACAGAAAATGTAACTTCTTTTGGTTTTGGTGTAGGGTTATCTAAGAAAATCTACAAAGATTTTGAATTTGGAATCAACTACAACCATGCTCAGTTTGATTTCGACCAGGCAAAAGACCCTTCTTTTATAGCAGGTTTCAACACGCCTAGACATAGAGTAAAGGCTTCTCTTGGAAATCAGAACCTGTTCAAGAATTTCGGATTCAATCTGAATGCAAGATGGAGTGACGAATATCTTTGGCAATCTTCTTTTGCTGACGGTATGATTCCGGCGGTAACGGTGTTTGATGCTCAGATGAACTATGCGGTTCCGTCTATGAAATCAGTATTTAAAATAAGTGCGTCGAACCTTTTCGGAAATGATTACCTACAGGTAATTGGAGCCGGAAGAATCGGACAACAGTATTTAGTTTCTTGGATTATCAATCCATAAAAATCAAGGCTAACGTTATAAAAATACAATTATGATAAAAAATTTTAAATGGCTGCTTTTAGTTTCATTAAGCTTAAGCATTGCCTGTTCAGATGACGACTCGGATTCTACAGGAGAAGTTCCTGTTTCGCCCGGATCAGCCGATTTTTCAAAATATATTGCTTTAGGAGATTCCTTTGCGGCTGGATATAGTGATAATGCACTGTTTAAAAAAGGTCAGGAAAATGCATACACGACCATACTGGCACAGCAATTTCAATTAGTTGGCGGAGGTGCATTTGCAGTTCCTTATATGAATGATAATATTGGTGGATTGCTATTTGGAGGAACTCCAAATCCTTCCTTTGGCCCAAGAATTTATCTTCGAGGGTTTTTGAATGCTTCTACGCCAAATGTTCAGCCTGTAGCTGGACCTCCAACAACAGAAGTTTTTTCACATTTAACAGGACCATTCAATAATTTGGGTGTTCCGGGGGCAAAAAGTTTCCATTTGATAACTCCTGGCTATGGAAATCCTGGAGGTTTGGCAACAACCCCGCCTACTTCAAATCCGTATTTTGTAAGATTTGCATCTACACCAGGGACATCGGTTATTGCTGATGCTGTTGCTCAAAGTCCTACATTTTTCTCGTTATGGATTGGAGGAAATGACGTATTGGGTTATGCCAGTTCAGGAGGAGCTGGGGTTAACCAAACCGGAAATCCAAATCCAGCAACTTATGGGGCTAATGATATTACTGATCCGGCAGTTTTTGAAAATGTGTACAATAATTTAGTAAATGCATTAACTGCTAATGGAGCAAAAGGAGTGGTGGCAAACCTTCCTTACATCAATACGCTTCCTTATTTTACTACAGTTCCTTATAACCCGGTTCCGGCTTTGCCGCCGGCTAGTGCAGCGCAACTAAATCAGATTTTTGCAGTAATCAACCAGATTGCGGGTAGTAATGCGCCTAGATTTAGTGTCTTGACTGCGGATGATGGTAATCCTGCGACTGTAGAAGCTACAAACCCATTGCTTATTATTGATGAAACTTTGCCAAATCTAGCTCCACAAATAACAGCTGCCCTAACTCCGGTATTCGGAGCGCAAACAGCAGGTTTTGTAGGGAATTTATATGGAAGAGCACGTCATGCGAAAAAGATAGTGCCAACGCCGCAGAATCCTGATGTAGTGCCTTTTGTTGATTATGTGCTTTTGCCAACAAGAGCTCTTATAGGAACTACCCAGGCTGGAGTGCCGGCTCCTTTCAATACTGTAGGTGTGACATACCCTTTACAGGATGGAGCAGTTTTGACAAATGCGGAAGTCAAAGATGTTAAAGATGCAACAGATGCTTACAATGCTACTATTGCAAGTGTAGCTGCTGCCAAAGGTCTGGCGCTTGTAGATACAAAGGCGATAATGACACAACTGCTTAACGGAGGAATCCGTTTTGGTAACTATCATATGACAGCTAGCTATATCACGGGAGGGACTTTTTCTTTAGATGGAATCCATCCATCAGCCAGAGGTTATGCCTATATAGCTAATGAGTTTCTTAAGGCTATTGGGGTTACATACGGTTCTTCTATACCGGCGGTAAGTCCGGGCAATTATCAAATTCAATATCCTGAATCTTTGAATTAAAATAAATTTCCAGATATAAAAGCCATTATGTGAAAGCATAATGGCTTTTTTTCGTTTTTGGAATTCTGCATAGTTGTTGTCTTAATATTCGTTAAACAGACAATCCTGTATTTTTTTCGTATTTTTTTATAAAAACATTATTAAATTTTCATTTTTAAAACTATCTTTGCGCTCTGAAAAAAGAGGTGTTTTTCATAAACCTAAATAGCTATTTAATAAATACATAAGTAATGTCAAAAGTAATAGGAAAAGTTGCTCAAATCATTGGTCCGGTAGTTGACGTAGTTTTCAACGGAAAGGATGTTGAACTTCCAAAAATTTATGATTCGTTAGAAATCACTAAAAAAGACGGTACACTACTAGTACTTGAAGTGCAGTCTCACATTGGAGAAAACACTGTTCGTACAATCTCTATGGACTCTACAGATGGTTTAAGCAGAGGCTATGAGGTTGTTGGTACAGGAAACCCAATCAAAATGCCGGTAGGTCCGGACGTTTACGGACGTTTATTCAACGTAATCGGTGACGCTATCGACGGTTTGGGAGATTTGCCAAAAGATGGCGATAACGGATTGTCAATCCACCGTCAGGCACCAAAATTTGAAGATTTATCTACATCTTCTGAAGTTTTATTCACAGGTATCAAAGTAATCGATTTGATTGAGCCTTATGCAAAAGGAGGGAAAATTGGATTGTTTGGTGGTGCCGGTGTTGGTAAAACAGTATTGATTCAGGAGCTGATTAACAATATTGCAAAAGGTCACGGTGGACTTTCAGTATTCGCTGGAGTAGGTGAAAGAACACGTGAAGGAAATGACTTACTTCGTGAGATGTTGGAGTCAGGAATTATCAAGTATGGTGAGGAATTCATGCACTCTATGGAAAATGGAGGATGGGACTTGTCTAAAGTTGATAAAGTAGGGATGAGAGAATCGAAAGCAACTTTCGTTTTCGGTCAGATGAATGAGCCACCAGGAGCTCGTGCACGTGTGGCACTTTCTGGTCTTTCTATCGCTGAGTATTTCCGTGACGGTGCTGGTTCAGATCAAGGAAAAGACGTTCTTTTCTTCGTGGACAACATCTTCCGTTTTACACAAGCAGGTTCTGAGGTATCAGCACTTTTAGGGCGTATGCCATCAGCGGTAGGTTACCAACCAACATTAGCAACAGAAATGGGTGCGATGCAAGAGCGTATCACCTCTACAAATAAAGGATCTATTACATCTGTACAGGCGGTTTACGTTCCTGCGGATGACTTAACTGACCCGGCTCCGGCAACAACATTTGCCCACTTGGATGCAACAACAGTATTGTCTCGTAAGATTGCCGAGTTAGGTATTTACCCTGCTGTGGACCCGTTGGATTCTACTTCAAGAATCCTGACACCACACATCTTGGGTGATGAGCACTACAACTGTGCACAGAGAGTAAAAGAGATTCTTCAAAAATACAAGCAGTTGCAGGATATTATCGCGATTCTTGGTATGGAAGAACTTTCTGAAGAAGATAAACTTGCAGTATCAAGAGCTCGTCGTGTTCAACGTTTCTTGTCTCAGCCTTTCCACGTAGCGGAACAGTTTACAGGTATTCCTGGAGTTTTGGTTGATATTAAAGATACTATCAAAGGATTCAACATGATCATTGATGGAGAATTGGATCACCTTCCGGAAGCAGCTTTCAACTTGAAAGGAACTATCGAAGATGTTATCGAAGCTGGACAAAAAATGTTAGCTGAAGCTTAATTTTAATTGCTTCAAGCCTAAAGCTTAAAGCCTAAAGCAAAGAAAAATGTATTTAGAAATTATATCGCCAGAAGCAAAATTATTTTCAGGAACAGTAACTTCTGTTACGGTTCCGGGAGTTGATGGAGAATTCCAAATGCTGAACCATCACGCTGCAATTATTTCTATCCTGACAAAAGGAGATATCAAGATTGCTGCTGACAGCTTTGAATTTTCAAAAGAAGCAGAAGGCAAGTTTTTTTTAGGAGACGATAAAAAATATCATTTATCTATCGAATCCGGAACATTAGAAATGAATGACAATAAAATCAATATTCTTGTAGAGTAGTCTGATTTTATTCCAAGATAAAAGCCTGGCATAGCCGGGCTTTTTTGTTTTAAATGGTTATGGAGTTTATATTAAAATAAAGCCAATAAGTTTATATATTTTCAGTTTGCGTCTCTGCGCCTTTGCGTGAGATAGTTGCTCGCAAAGGCGCAGAGGCGCAAAGAGATTTTTAGTGAAAGGATTTCTTTTTTTTTATTGTTTGGTATAAAACTTCTTTACGCTATGTATTAAAATGTACAACTTTCAAACAGCATAAAAGTTGCTTACATTTGCTACTATGAAACGTTTTCCAAAATCCTTGCAGCAAAAAATCGAACAAAGAAAACAGGGCAACTCGTTCAGGGTTTTGCCTGAACCCAATAACCTGATTGATTTTGCTTCCAATGATTATCTGGGATTTTCAAAGTCTGAAGCTATCTTCCAACAGACACATCAGTATCTTTTACACCAAGGCATAATTCAAAATGGGGCAACCGGCTCAAGGCTTTTGTCAGGAAACCATGCTCTATATAAGGAATTGGAAGAACATATAGCCCGTTTCCATGATACAGAAATGGCTTTGGTGTTTAATTCTGGTTATGATGCCAATTTGGGGTTTTTCAGCTCCGTTCCGCAACGCAATGATTTCATACTGTATGATGAATACAGTCATGCATCAATACGGGATGGTATCCGGCTTTCTAATGCCAGGTCGTTTAAATTTGAACATAACAATCTTGACGAACTGGAAGCCTTGGTTTTAAAATACAAATCCGAAAATTCAGATATCTATATCGTTACGGAATCTGTTTTTTCCATGGATGGTGATTCGCCTGATTTAGAAAGGCTCACTATTATTTCAGAACAACACGGTTGCTTTTTGGTTATTGATGAAGCCCATGCCTTAGGCGTTTTTGGAGAATCAGGCCAGGGATTAGTACAGGATTTGGGTGTGCAGGACAAGATTTTTGCAAGGATAGTCACTTTTGGAAAAGGTTTGGGAGCACATGGTGCGGCCATTTTAGGTTCGAAACAACTCAAGGATTTTCTGGTGAATTTTGCCCGTAGCTTTATCTATACTACGGCATTACCGCCGCATTCTGTAGCCGGAATTTTAATTGCCTATAAAAATCTGGAAATCCAAAAGGCAGCAATCGAAAAATTGCGGAATAATATCCTGCATTTTAATCAGGAGAAACAGCGATTAGGATTAAAGCCGGTTTTTGTCCGAAATAAATCAGCCATACAGTCGGCTATAATACCCGGCAATGACAAAGTAAAAGCGATAGCCGGCAAATTACAGCAAAACGGATTTGATGTAAAGGCAATCCTTTCGCCTACAGTTCCTGAAAATCAGGAAAGGCTCCGGTTTTGCCTCCATAGTTTTAATTCCGGAGAAGAAATCACCAAGGTTTTGGAAACACTTGCTAACTATCTGTTTTAGGCTTTCGGCGTTTAAACCATTGTGCATCTTCCTCGCCAAACAGGTAGGCATAAGGTTCTGTGTCCGGACTTAGCTCAAACAGCTTTTTTAATATGGCAATTGTGGGTATAATCAAAATCATTCCCACTACTCCCCAAATAGCTCCTCCTATCAACAGTCCTAAAAAAGTAATAAACGCATTCAGGTTTACATTCGCACCAGTAATTTTAGGTGTCAGGAAACTGCCTTCCATAAACTGAATCAGCGTAAAAGAGACAATAACGGCAAAAGGATAAAACAAGCTGTCTTTGGTTATCAAAGCGTAGGCAAACGGCATTAAGGCACCCATAAAAGGCCCTACATAGGGTATAATGTTCAACAACCCGGCAATCATCCCAAAAAAGATGGCATGTTTGATTCCCAAAGCAAATAAAACAGCCGTATTTACGATTCCCAAAATAATCATCACTTTTCCTGCGCCTACAATATAGGCATGGACAATTTTTCGCATAGAAACCATATGTTCCATAAGTACTTTGTTGCGCTGTTTGTCAAATACTTTCGTAACAAAAACGGCAAGATGGTCTCTGTAAATCAATAAGAAAAAGATAAAAACCGGTAAAAGGATGATGTTGGATAAGGTTCCTATTGTTGTAAAAAGCAGTTCGGAAATATTGGTATTCCCGGATTGGATAAGCTCCATGACTTTTTTAATCTTGAAACCGTCGCCCATACCAATATCATAGCCAATAAAATTCTCAATACTTGTATTGATTTTTATAGCAAAATTATTCAGGCTTTCTTCCATATTCATTTCCACGTCATTTGTAAAACTTTGCAATTGGGAAACAATAAAGAAAATTAATCCCAAAGCCAGCAGAATGATGAGAAGCAGTGCAATAAAGGCACTTAGTGACCTGGGTATTTTCCATCCTTCAAGACGATTGCAGAATGAAGTCATGAGCATGGCTATATAGCCGGAAACAAGCAAAGGAACTAATATTGCTTTCGCCATTATCATAAAAAAAATAATTATGATGATAAGCAAGGAAATATAAACGGCTTTCATGTAAGACGGTACTTTTGCTATGGGCATACTTTTGCAGATTATGAGGTTATTTCTTTCAAATTTAGCAATTAAAAAAGCGGTTGTTTTCAAAAACTATAATAAAATCTTACGGGATTCACATGTTTTGAGGTTAAAATGGCGTAGAAAAACTATAAATTGTCTGTTTGTCGCGGAAATTAATCTCAAGTCGTACCTTTGAAATATTCAATCTGCATTAGGCATAGAACCATCAAACATGAAAATTTTTGTCACAGGAATAGGAACCGATGTAGGCAAGACCATTGCTTCAGCAATTATTACAGAAAGTCTGGAGGCCGATTATTGGAAGCCGATTCAGGCCGGCGATGCCGATAATTCTGATAGCCATAAATTAGAAAGGCTGTTAACCAATTCAAAAACAAAAATCCATCCCAACAGCTATTTGTTGCAGACGCCTGCCAGTCCGCATTTTGCAGCGGAAAAGGAAGGTATAACCATCGAACTGGAAAAGATAAAAGAACCAAAAACAAAGAACAGTCTTGTAATTGAAGGTGCCGGAGGTGTATTTGTGCCTTTAAATGAAAAAGATACTGTTATAAATTTGATTCAGAAAGATTACAAAGTTATTGTTGTTTCGAGGCATTATCTGGGAAGTATTAACCATACGCTATTGACTATTGCTGCATTGAGAGATAAAAAACTTGATATTGCCGGAATCGTATTCAATGGAAACGAAAACAAAGCCACAGAAGAAATAATACTAAGTAAAACCGGATTAAAATGCATTGGCAGAATTGAGGATGAGCCTTATTTTGATAAAAATGTAATTCGCGAATATGCCGATTTATTTGCCAATAATTTGAAAGCCTTATAATAAGATAGCGTATGACCCTTTCAGAAAGAGACCAACAGCATAACTGGCATCCTTATACACAACATAAGCTGGCAAAGCCTGCTATTGCAATTACAAGAGGCGAAGGCGCTTTGTTATGGGATGAAAACGGAAAAGAATATATTGATGCGATTGCCTCATGGTGGGTGAACCCTTATGGACATAGCAACCGGTTTATAGCCGATGCTATCCACAAACAGCTTACATCCCTGGAACATGTTTTGTTTGGCGGATTTACGCATGAGCCAGCAGTTCTGCTTTCGGAAAAACTTATGGAAATTTTGCCGGACAACCAGAAGAAAATATTTTATTCTGATAATGGCTCGACTGCCGTTGAAGTCGCATTAAAAGTAGCGTTGCAATATTTTTACAATAAGGGAGAGAAACGAACAAAAATTATTGCTTTTGAGAATGCCTTCCATGGTGACACATTTGCGGCAATGGCGGCTAGTGGGATATCTTTTTTTACGGAAGCTTTCCGTGGTTCGCTTATTGAAGTAGTCCGTATTCCCGTTCCCGTAAAAGGAAAGGAGCAGGAATCGTTTAAGGCTTTGGAAAAGCTGGTTAAAACAAATGAATATGCCGCGTTTATTTTTGAGCCACTGGTTCAGGGTGCGGCAGGAATGGTAATGTATGAAACTTTTGCTTTGGATAAATTAATGGCTATCTGTAGGGAGAATTCGGTTTTTACCATTGCAGATGAAGTCATGACCGGATTTGGGAAAACCGGACAAAATTTTGCCTGTAATTATCTTGAAAATGCTCCGGATATGATGTGTCTTTCTAAAGCTTTGACCGGAGGCACAATTCCAATGGCCATAACAACTTTTACTCAAGAATTGTTTGATGGGTTTTATAATGACGATGTTAACAAAGCATTGTTTCACGGACATACTTTTACTGCGAATCCTACAGGCTGTGCTGCTGCTTTGGCAAGTCTGGAATTGTTGCAGAGTAAAGAAATGCAGGACAATATCCGGCGGGTACATCAGAAACATACAGAATTTCAGAAAAAAATCAGCAGCCATCCAAGAGTAAAGGAAACGAGAACTCTGGGAGTGATTTTTGCATTGAAAATTAAAACGGAAACATCAGAAAGCTATTATGGCGACTTCCGGAACAAACTATATGATTTTTTTATAAATCAGGGTATCGTCTTGCGTCCTGTTGGCAATATTGTCTATATCCTGCCGCCCTATATAATTTCGGATAAGCAATTGGAAAAAGTATATGCTGTTGTGGAAGAAGCCTTAGAAATAGTTTAAATTTGTTCCGAAAACATTCCGGCAAGATTTGCTTTGCCTTAAAATAATGATTCTGTTTTGTCTCAAAAAATAGCCATTACGTCCCTGTCTTCGATTTCGCCTTTAGGGAATTCTCCGGAACAAATCTGGCAGAATTATCTAAACGGAGCAACTTCAATTTCAGAATACCCGATAGGGAATACAAAGGCTTTGGCTGCCATGCTTCCCATATATCTCAAGAATGAAATCGCAAAGTTGAGGGATTCTGAAAGTAAGTATAAAAATTTGGACGAATCTGTTTTATATGCAATACTGGCTTCCCGAAAAGCTATAGAAAATGCAGGATGGAAACAGGGGGATGATTTTGGTATCAATATTGGCTCATCGCGTGGCGCCACCCAACTATTTGAAAAACATTTTCAGGAATTTCTGGAAACCGGAAAAACCCATACTCTGGCATCGCCAACTACTACTCTGGGAAACATTTCTTCCTGGATAGCCCATGACCTCAATAGTAAAGGTCCGGAAATATCTCATTCCATAACCTGTTCAACAGCCTTACATGCCGTGCTTAACGGAATAGCATGGTTGCGTTCAGGTATGGCAGACAAGTTTTTGGTAGGCGGTAGCGAGGCTCCCCTTACGCCATTTACTATCGCCCAGATGAATGCCCTGAAAATCTATTCTAAAAGCCATGATGAATTTCCATGCCGTGCTTTTGATAGGGAAAAGAACCAAAATTCAATGGTGTTGGGAGAAGGAGCATCGGTAGCCTGTCTGGAAACAGGAGAAAGGCAAAATGCACTTGCTTATATTGAAGGCGTTGGCTATGCGACAGAAATTTTAGAACATAGCATTTCTATTTCTGCCGAAGCCCAATGCTTCCAGAAATCGATGGCCATGGCTTTAGGAACGACAGCTATCAAAGATGTAGATGCGATAGTCATGCATGCCCCCGGAACAATTAAGGGTGATTCTTCTGAGCTAAAAGCAATTGAACTGTTGTTTGGAGACCATCTGCCAATGCTAACCACTAACAAATGGAAGATTGGGCATACTTTTGGCGCTTCAGGAATGTTGAGTATTGAAATGGCCTTATTGATGATGCAGCACCAAAAATTTATTGCCGTGCCCTTTGCAGAAAACCAAAAAGAAAAGAAAGCAATACGTAAAGTTTTAGTCAATGCTGTTGGCTTTGGCGGTAACGCGGTCAGCATCTTGTTGGCAAAGCCTTAAACAAAAAAATCCCATAAACAAGACGATTGCTTATGGGATTCTGAAGTGAATTATCTAGTCTTAATTCATGATGACTTTTTTGGAAACTGTTTGGTTGTCATCCAAAGTTATTTTTGCTACAACTACCTGTGTTCCTACATTTATTCCTGTAGTTGTGAACTCATTATTGTTAACTCCTTTTTTGAAGAAGATTTCTTTACCTGTCAAATCAAGAACCTGAACAGTATCGATTGTGAAATTATCTGCTTTGATAGCAATCTGGTCTCCTTTTTTGTAAACGATGATATCATTTGCATTTATTTTAGGAGTATCAATCCCAAGAGCTTCATTTACATAACGGATTTCAAATCTTGAATTGAAAGTACCGGCTGTAGTTGAGAAATAGTATCTGTCATTCTTAATGTTGTGTACTGTTCCAGTCAATCTGTCTACAAGGAAAACTTTCTGGTCTTCAAATAAACCGTCAACGCTTTCAATCCCGATGCTGTAATCACCGGCAGTAGCAGCCATATATCCTAAAGGAACAACATCTGCAGTGCTGAAAGGCAATGATCTTCCCTGAATAACCAATTTGTTGGCATCAAGCAATGAGTAAAGAGCAGTTCCGGAAGCATATGTTATTCCGTCGTAATCATCATCCATACTGTTTGTAGCTCCTGTAACATAACCTACAAGAATTTCATTGTAAGCCCCGGCAGCATTAGTGATATTCAACCACAATCTGTTCTTTTCAATAACAGTTTCTTCTTCTCCGTTTCCGTTTTCGCTGCTTTGAATAGCGTTAGGGTTGGTTCTGTAGAATTGCCCGTTACCTGTAGATTCCGTAACTCTCATAGCGTTGTTGAAAACGATATTACCGCTGTTTTTTGCCTCTACAAAGAATCCCTGACCTGAAGCAATGTTTCCTTTGAACTTGTTTGAAGGATTATTTCCACAAGTTGTACAGTTGCTTGTATCACCATTACCTGTTGCTCCTGTTGCATTGTAAGAAATGTAGCTGGCAGGATTGTAGTTGTATACTCCGTTAGCATCCGGAGTTGAGCTTACCGCAATATTGTGTGTCCAGAAATAGAATGTACCTTTAATTGTTCCTTTGTTTGCTTCATAGAACTTATCTGCACTGATAGCGGAAGGATATGGATTTCCAATCAGGTTTGATTTTAATGTAGTTCCAACCTTAGCATCGATTTTTTTAACTCCGTTATTTGGAGCTCCAATGAATTTTGTTTCAAAGATAACCGGAGCTGTAAGTGAATACTGTTGAGGAGCTCTTACAATATATCCTTTTCCTGTTTGCATAGCTGCGGCTCCGTTCATTTCTGTAACCCATCCGTTTCCGGCAGCATTGTAGCTTAGGTATTTGTCTGCTAATGTGTTTGGAGACAAATCACGTAATGTCCAGTCAGCAGCTGCTACAGGTGAAGACCAGTAAGTAAAGTCATAACGGGTAACAGGAGTTGTATTTCTTCTTACAGTTACTTTTCCGCTGTTTGATGCATTATCATTAACCTGAATAAGGCTTGCATTATTTTCTACTATAAAGTTTGCAGTTGGAGCAACAACTACTTCATTTTGTACAAGCAGGTTTACACCAGGATTTACTTTTAGAGTCTTATTTGGGTTTACTTTACAAGAACAAACATTCAAATTGCTGTTTAGTTGCAAATCACCATCTATTACAATTGAAGCTCCTTCAGGAGAAGTACTCCATGAAGTTCCGTTATAAGTAGCATTAATTGCTGTCAAAGATAATTTCACGTTAGCATATCCACCTACTTCTCTGGTAACTACTTCAATAGTTGAATTGCTGTCAAGAGCATAAGTTCCCACTACTGTTGGCGTTGGATTGCTTCCGCTCCATCCGCTATTGTAAAATACAACTGTTCCGTTAACATAAACTCTTGTCTCATCATCCCAGTTGTCCATAGAAAGCTGGTATTTTCCACATGGGAATCCTTTTCTTTTGTGAACCATTGTAAAATCGTCAACACGAACAGGGCATCCAATCCATCCGGCAGAGTAAGATGGAGAAGTTTCATTGTTCCATCCGTTGTTTGCCATATCCTGAGTGTTTAACCCTAAAGTGTTTTGTGTATAATATCCGGCATAATTTGCAAGAGCAGGAGTCATACTTCCAACATTATAACCGTAAACATTCCATGCATTGTTTCCAAAAGCTGTTGGGTCTCCGGAAGGTGTTGTTACATTTACAGCTACTGTTACACCGCTTGTTGGTGTAGAACATGGTGTAGAGTTGATTCTTCTAACCCAGTAAGTTGTTGTAGCAGCAGGAGAAACAGTGATTGAAGCACCAGAACCTGAAATAACGTTAGAACCTATTACAGTTCCTGTTCCCCATTCGTATGTTGAACCTGAACCTCCGTTAGCAGTCAACGTAGTTGAACCTCCGGCACACAATGTAGTAACTCCTGTGATTGATGTTGGTGCAGTTGCAGTTGGCGCAGCCACTGTAATTTGCAATGTCAATCCTGTAGTTGTAAAATTACACGGAGCAGCACCTTTTCTTCTAACCCAGTATGTAGTTGTAGTTGAAGGAGAAACAGTGATTGAAGCTCCAGTACCGGAAATAACATTTGAACCTACAGTTGTTCCAGTTCCCCACTCATAAGTACTTGTATTTACACTTCCACCACCAGCAGTCAAAGTAACCGAGTTACCGGCACAAATCGTGTTGTTTGTAGCGTTTGAAGTCAATGTTGTTGGAGCTGTTGGTGAATTGCCACAAGTATAGCTGAAAGATACCTGAGAATCACCATTTTTTTCATAATACTCCAAAACAAAATTTACAGTTGTTGAAGTTGCAAATGTTTTTGTAGTTGAACCTGATGTATATCCGTGGTCAGTCCAGTCACTAATAGAATATCCTGACTCTCCGTTGATTTTTAATCTATATCCGTCATCTCCGCCCACTGTAAAAGTATAAGTTCCGGCAGGGAAGGTTTTGGTCATTTTGTATACAGTATAGAAATTATCCGTTGGCTGTTGGCAAAGAACTGTTGTCTGTCCTGCTACTGCTCCTGAACCTACGTTTCTATCGAAAGTTTCGTTTTCTGTAACATATCCTAAATATGTTGTAGCTGCCGGAGTTCCAGAGTAAGAGTAAACATAACCATTCCATGAACCGTTAGGAGAAACAGAAGGATTTCCTTGTGGTGTACAAGCTGTTGTTACAGTTCCCGTAATTGTTGGTCCTGAAGCATTGTGAGAAGAAGGAGCACTGTCATTATAACCATGTCTTATTCTGATTCTTGGACCAGACCATCCGTTAGTTCTTCCGTAAAATGTTATTCTAATGTAAACTGTTTCACCAGACTGTACAGTGATACCAGTTAATGGAACAGATACTACATTAAAGTTTGTATTTGTAGTAACTAAGCTGTTGTTGGTAGTTAATACGGTTCCGTTTGATGGAAAACTTGCATCTTTTGAATAGTATACCTGCATTCTGCTAGGACCATTGCTATCATAGTTTTGGTATTCAAAATTGAATTGGTTCAAGTCGATTTTGTTTCCACTGTTAGCAGAAATTGATACTTGAACGTATTTTGAATAATCTGGAGTTGTTCCAGAAGGCCATTGAGCCGTATTGAATGCATTTCCGTTGTTATTCCAGTTGTCAACCATAAAATCTACATTCGATCCTGTGATGTTTCCAGCAGAAATATTTGAAGCTATTATGTATGGTGAAGCAGTTTTATTGGCTCCATCCCAACGTACTAAAGTTGTCTGTGAAAAACCAAAAAGTGGTAGTAAAAAAACGAATAACAAAAACAATTTTTTCATAGGTCAAGGGGTGTTTGTTCTGATAGGGTAGGGCAAATGTATGTCCGGGATATCTATCAAAAGAAGCTTTCAAAGGCCTATTTTTCAGGTTTTCGATGACGTGTATTTTTTCATCGTCGAAATGCAGAAATCAACGAAAACGTTTTCGTAAAAAATGTAAGAAAAAACCCAGTTTTTTGAAAAATGAGTGTAAAAATGAAGGAAAAGAGGGTCAGTCCAGTTTCTCTAATTCGATGGCTTTTTCGTAAATCAGATTGCTTTCGAATCCTTTTCGGAGGAAAAAATCGCAGAATTTTTTCCGCTTTTTCAAGCTGTTTTTTTCCAGAATCGTATCCCAGAATTTTTCTGTGGAAGAATGAAAAGTATCCAGATACTCGTCTGCTATTTCTTTTAGGGCAGTTTCAATGTTGTATTTGGATATGTTTCTTGCTTTCAGCTCATTAATGATTCGTAATCTTCCCCAATGTTTGATTCGGTGTTTGCCACGGGCAAAACTACACGCAAAGCGTTCCTCGTTTAGGTAATTATTCTCAATCAGATGCACGATTACAGCATCTATAATGGATTGGGAAGAAGTAAGTGTTCGTAGTTTTTGCAGGATTTCCTCATGACAGCGCTCCTGATAGGCACAATAGGTTTCTGCCTTTTTGGTGATTTCTTCAGGAGTATAGTTTTTCTGTTCGGGTTTTTGGCGCATGAGAAATTGTTTAACGGTTATAAAAGTATAAAAGATATTGTTCGGCGTAAAATTTAAGCATATAAATAATCCGGTTGTCAGGTTGAAGGTAGACTGATATTTTATTCTAATACAGAAATATGATGGAAAAGATATTTGTTTATATTTAACAAGTATTTCATCTATACAGTTTTGATACACAATGATATATTGTGTGGTAACACACCTTTATCCCTTTTAAAAACACTATGCGTATGAAACATTTCTACTTTTTATTCTTCCCTTTTTTGTGCATGGCACAAGCACCTGTTATTGAGTGGCAAAAATCATTGGGCGGTACCGGTAATGATTATGCCAACTCCGTTCAGCAAACGGCAGACGGAGGTTATATTGTGGCCGGATATACTTCTTCCAATGATGGAGATGTTTCGGGCAACCACGGAGGAGACGATATCTGGGTGGTTAAACTGACGGCAACAGGAGCAGTGGCCTGGAGTAGAACATTAGGTGGCTCCGGAAACGATGTGGCCAGTTATGTCCAGCAAACGGCTGATTTAGGATATGTCATTGCAGCAACTACTTATTCCAATGATGGAGATGTTACAAGAAACCAGGGCAATAGTGATGCCTGGGTAATAAAGCTGGATAATGCAGGGGCTATCCAATGGCAGAAAACATTTGGAGGAGCTCATATTGATGCCGCTACTTCCATCAGGCAAATTGCAGATGGGAGTTATATTGTAGGATGTTATACGTTATCTGAAAATACTGGTGATATCCTTGGAAACAGAGGAGGGGCCGATTACTGGATAGTGAAGCTGACTTCGTCCGGCAATATAGAATGGAGCCGATGTTTGGGAGGACAAAGCTCTGAATACATGCGTGCTGTGCAACCAACTGTGGATGGAGGTTATATTATGGGCGGATATACCTCGTCAATCGATGGTGATGTTTCCGGAAATCATGGAAATGTTGACTATTGGGTGGTAAAACTGGACAACATACAGGAAATCCAATGGAAAAAAACATACGGAGGAACCGGTACAGATATACTTACTTCTATTGTTCAAACCACAGATGGAGGATATATTGTTGCCGGACATGTGTATTCACAAGATGGAGATATTGCGGGTTCCGGTTTCCACGGCCCTCTATACAATGATTATTGGGTAGTGAAGTTGAGCAGTACAGGCGCAATACAATGGAAAAAAGCATTAGGGGGTTATGGCAACGACCTTGCCCAATCTGTCCAGCAAACAGCAGATGGAGGATACATCGTATTTGGATATGTCACAAGTAACGACGGCGATGTTTCTGGAAATAACGGATATATGAATTATTGGATTGTAAAACTTAGCAGCCAGGGAGTCATCCAGTGGCAAAAAGCCTTAGGAGGAAGTAATCAGGAAGGATTTAATGCCATTCCCAATGCGGCAGATGGCACGCATTCTATACAGCAAACCACAGATTTGGGATATATATTGGCAGGATATTCAAAATCGAATGATGGTGATGTTTCCGGAAATCACGGCGGTTTTGATTATTGGGTGGTAAAACTTGCCAATCCTTTGGGAACAGACGATTTTTTATCAGAAAGCATCAGTGTCTATCCCAATCCCGCTTCAGAACGCGTCTTTGTCCATACAGGCGCGAGTTCTCAATTAAGTCAACTATCGCTTTACGATTTGCTTGGACAACATTTACGTACCACAAAAGAAAATTCAATTTCGGTTTCCGGACTTTCTCAAGGTGTTTATTTACTTCAGATAAAAACAGATAAGGGAGAAGTTACTAAAAAGATGGTGGTGGAATAAAAGTTGCGATAATCCAAACAATTCCCTAGAACTTTTTAAAAAGGCAGTTTTGCCAAGTGCTGCCAAGAAATTAAAATATGAAAAGAAATTTTGTCTTACTATTAATAGCGATTGTCTTGATTTCTTGTTCTGTAAACAAGCAAAATGTTATTCATTATCGGTCAGAAAGATTGTGTGGAGGTATTAAAAATATGTATGAATATATCAAAAACTCAAATGAAATAAAAGATTACTTTTTTGAAAACCCATTAAGTCCAATACAACTGAATTGTGAAATTGATACCTTAGTAACCGAGGGAATTCCTTTTCCTTTTCTGCAATCTGAAGTTGCGAAAATCATAGAGAAAGAAGAGAAAGTTTCTTTTGCTGAAGCATATAGAAGACTTGAGTTTAAATTTTTGTCAAAACCAACTATAAAACTAAATCCAGCCTGTATAGAACAAATCAATGCTAACAAACCACAAGTCAAAATACAATATTATTATTATCCGGAGTATGCATTATTGACAGCTCAAATTTCAAAAATAAAATATATAGAAGAATATGGAATAGGATACCTAATTTTAGCGAAAATTGACTTGAATGGAGAAATAGCAATACTAAAGACAAGTTCATGGCAAGAATAATACAGAATATACATTAATTTGTGCCGGCAAATGAAGTTGGCTACTATACTTACCTTACTTTAAGATGAAAAACTTTTACTTGTCAATTTTTATGTTTTTAAGCACATTCTATTCATCTGCTCAAACGACAGAAGAAATTGAAAATGATTTTCGTTTTTTATTAACCAGAAACTTTATTTTAAATCATGGGAGTGACCTCTTTGATGAATACCCTTTATTAAAGGGTGAAGCGTGGTATTCAATAACTGGATGTATTTGTCTTTTATATATAAAAGAAGATACAGTTAAAAAAGTGGCTATAGAAAGGCTAACGGGAATTTCTACCCAATTATTCAATGAAGGAAAACCGGTTTTGTTGACCTATGGAATGGATAGTGCTTATTCTGCTATGAAAAAAAATAAAAACGTAGATGATGATAATAATATAATATATCTAAGCATTGCCGATTGCGTTATCTCAGAAGCTGAAAGCATAGCAAGCGATATATTCAATGCACAAACAATAAAGTTACTAGCTCAAAAAAAAGAATGATAAGAGTTGTCTGGTACTATTGCCAACCTAGTTTGAAATCTTTAAATTTTTATGTGTTCTGACAATTGCCTGTTCATTTTTATAATCAATCCAGGCCTGACCTTTCCATTTTCGCATCAGGTTGTCAAAGTTCCTCATGATAAAGATATTGTATACTGCTTTTCCCAGATTGCTTATTTTTCTTGGAAACGCACGAAGACTCATAGAGAATCCCGGCGTTACATATTTCATATAATGCCAATAACCTTCAGGCATATAAAGCATTTCACCATGTTCCAGATTGCATATTAATCCTTTGGCTTTTTTTAATGCCGGCCATTTTTCCAGATCCGGATTGTCAAAATCGATGTCTTCTCTGGAGATTAAGGCGTGGGGTACCTTATACAGATAGGGCGTTTGGTCCGGAGCAAAAAGGATACATTGCTTTTTTCCGTGAAAGTGGAAGTGAAGGATATTTGAATAGTCGATATCGTAATGTATGAATACTTTTGAGTTCTCTCCTCCAAAGAAAAGCATTGGAAGCTGCTTGACGAGTTTCAGCCCGATGTCCGGCCATTTAAAGTCTGATTTAAGGGAAGGCACTTCCTTCATCAGGTTATAAAGAAAAATTCTGTAATTGGTAGGCTTGGTTTGCAGCAGGTCAATATAGTCTGCCATTTTCATTTTGGCATGGGCCTCATTAAAACCATCTTTGTGTGTTACCGGACGGTCGTCATACAAAGGAACGGTTTTATCGCCGGCAATTTCTTTAATATAATTAAGCTTCCATTTTTCGTATGCCGGCCAGTCTTCTGTCAGCTTTTCGATGACCAATGGCTTTTGTTTTTTTACATAATTAGTATAAAAATCTTCTTTTGAGATAGTTTTTACGCGCTCAATTTCAGTCAAATGCAACGGCATACAATACATAGTTTGATAAAAACAAAGTTAATAAAGGATTATCAAAATGTAAAATGCAAGGACTTAAATTTTTCCCATAAAAATACCGCATATCTGATTTTGACATGCGGTACTTTCAAATTTAAAAAACTGAAAAACTAATTTTTAATCAGCTTTTGGGAAAACTGTTTGTCGTTTTGTGTCGTACTATTTACGATATAAATCCCACTGCTTAGTTTTGAAATATTAATCGTATTGCTGGTACTTTCCATCACTTTTTGCCCCGTAATGGAATAGATAGCCGTATTTTTTATTTCGAACTGATTGCCTGAAACACCAACGTTCAGAATGTCATTGGCCGGATTCGGATAGATAAAAACAGGATTAGATGCTGTTTCCGGATTATGGATTCCCAATTGCAGATTCAGAATTTGATATTTCATCACGCCTAAATCTGTTGTTGCTATATAGGCATTGATTGTCGTGCCGTCAAAATCATAGTCCATGGCACCTGATTGAATGTAGTTGAGCTGTTGCGGACTAACATAAGTCCAGTTGGCACCACCGTCTGTAGTGTAATAAATTGCAGCGTCGATATTAAGTGCACTGTGAACAGAAGCCACCATAACCCCGTTGTTTACGGGAGAATATTTGATTCTTTTTGCATTGACACCGTCTAAAATTGCTGTCCAGTTTTCACCGGCATCAGAAGTGGAATAAATACCGGAACTGGTTATGGCAGTGAAATGATTTGCATCCAATGGATTTCTTGCCATATCCCAGATCAGGTCTGCCTCATGGTCGATTGTAAGTCCGTTTATTTTTTCAACCCACGTAAGACCGCCGTCTGTAGATTTGAAAACCTTGGATGATTTTGCAATAAAAATTTCATTTGGATTGGTCGCAGAAACAGAAATTCCTGTCACAACTCCATAACCAAATTCGCTTGTTTCCGGAGTTGTAATTTCGTCCGTAATGATTTCTTCCGGATTAGTAAAATTGATTTTGTAAAGATTACCGCCTTCTCCGGTTCTTAATGAAACATAAATAATGTTGGAGTTGTTTGGGTCTACAATCAATTCCTGCATATCATCAGCAAAAGCATCCATTAAAACAGTTGTTGATGCTCCATAATCAGTGCTCATGTTAAGGGTGCTTCCAAAGAAACCCATTGAAGCATATGTGAAAACACGCCCGGCAACTACAGGATCAGCTACCATATAGTTTCTTTTCGGATTGAAAGAAGTTGGTGGTTCAATATCGTGAATGGAAGTTACTCCTGTAGTAAGGTTTTTACGCAGACGGCCTCCCTGACTACCATAATATAGATGTTTTTCCGATTGATATTTCGCATGGGAAATACTTACAACATTATAAAAAGGAGCCTTGATTTGTGTTAGTGTAGTGCCGCCATCGTTGGAAAATTGCGGGAATAAATCGGTTGCAATGGCTATCTGATTTGGGTTGGACGGGTTATATGAAGCATTCAATCCGTAATAATAGGATGTAGAACCTTCAGGATAAGGTATGTTAGTCCAGGTCAATCCGCCGTCATTGGTTTTTGCAATTTCATTTTCTTCAAGTGCAATGATGTGGTTTGGATTTGTTGGATGGAAAACAATTTTGGTAATATTGTTCAGGGTTTGGTCTGTCCAGGTAATTGGAATAATGGTCCATGTTTCTCCCGCATCGGTTGAGCGATAGATGCGTTCCGGATGAATTCCAAATCCGATGCTGGTTCCAATCAACATATCATTACTGTTTAGAGGATTAAAAGCTATGGCGCTGAATGTAAATCCGGGTAGTTTTTCAGTCCATGTAGTCCCGTTATTTTCAGAAATTAATAGTCCGCCATTAATTCCATTAGGGCCCAATGACCTTCCCAAGTAAATTTTAGAACTGTTCACCGGACTAAAAGCAACATTGTCAATATGAACGTCGTCGTGGTCAGGGCTAAAATAAATCAGGTTCCAGAGCGCTCCCGAACTTTTGGTATGAAAAACTTTGGTTCTGGCTATTAATCCTTCCAGATAAGAAGTATGAATGATGAGGTCGGTTCCGGCAGTATCATAAAACGAATAGGAAACCACCTGTGCATTATCCTGCGGGTTAGGAATAGCATAGAAATGAGTAATGGCATTTGTGGCCAGGTCAAAAAGGTAAACACCGTCTTGTGTGCCGCTGTTAATAATTGAAAAACTCAGTCCGGTTTGACCGTACGGTTTAATGTCTCTGAGTTGTGCTGTCGGGTTTGGAAAGGAATATTTTACGCTCCATGTGGCACCATTATCAACAGAAACAATAATATGGTTTCCCTGTGTGCGTCCATAGATTTTGTTTGGAACAGTTGCATCATACGTAAGGTCTTCCAGTTTTCCAAAATTGGTTGAGGCTTCGTAACTGATTTGAGCCTGGCTGGCATAGCTCAATAACAGTAGTAAAGCAATGGTAATTTTTTTCATAATAGACATTTTTTGTTTTTCTAAATTTTCAAAAAAACAACAGCTATTTCAAAAAAAACAGGCGGACATAGTGTGACATCCTTTCGGACAAAATGTGATTTGTTGTGTTAAAGCGTTGAAAGATAATCGTATAGATTAATGTCGTGTGGAAGTTCCATTCGGGCGGCAATACGTTCCTTTCTTTTCCTGCAGGCATCTGCAGTAATGTTCAGCATGGAAGAAATTTCCTTTGTGCTGAGGTTCATATAGATGTAGGTTATGAAACGGATATCGTTTGAATTCAGTTTTGGATGTTTTTCTTTCAGGCTGTTAAGGAAAGTCTGGTTCACTTCTTCGAAATGGGTAATAAAGCTGTCCCATTCGTCGTCGGTCTTCAAGTGTCCTTTTAGGTTTTGGATATGGTTTACCAATGCCGGGTCTTTAGAAATTTCCGGCAGTTTTGATAGCGATTGGAGTGTTTCTTCAATTAATTCGTTTCGTCCGGACAGGTAAAGAGCCTTTGCAGAGAGTTTCCTGTTTTTAAGCTCAATTTCATTTTTCAGCTTTTCCTGTTCCAGCAGTGCGCTGGTTTCTTTTTCCTTGAACATTTTTTCGAGCAGGAGATTATCGCTTTTTTCCTTTTCGAGTTCCAGTAGCACGATTTGTTCGTTTCGCTCGGCAATCAGCTTTTTCTGTTTGTGTTTGATGGAAATGTTTCGCAATGTCCAGACCAGAAAGACTACAACAATAAATATAACGGCAATGATGGAATAAAAAAGTTTTCGTTCTTCGGCTATCTTTGATTCGTTGTTGGCGATTTCTTTCTTGTAATTCTCAATTTCAAATTTAACCCGGCTGTTTTCAAAGACCTTTCCGTTTTTAATCTCATTCAGTTCGCTTTCGGTTTTTATAATGGAATCCCTGTAATTTAAAGCCAGGGCATATTTTTCCTTCTTAAAATTAATATCTGATAAAAGCCTGAAGATGTTGATTTTGGTTTCCAGATTGGGCTTCCTTTCGAAAACCTTATTGGCATAATCGCTGGCCAAATCAAGGTTGTTGTCATTTAGATAGCTCTTTGATATGATGGTCAGTAACGAAATGCCGATGTCGTTATATTCCAGGTCTTTTGTTGTTTTGTATAGTTCTTGAGCTATGGTGCGTGCCTGTTTTGAATTTCCCTGCAGGTTTTCATTTTCGGCTATTGCCATTTTGGCTAAAATCTGCAATTGGGGTTGCGACCCCAGTAAGGGCAGGGATTCATTAAAATAGGCCCGTGCTTTTTTTAACTCGTTGGTTTCATTAGCAACATTTCCCAGATTCATGGCATAAAGCCCCACTTTAAGCGTATCCTTGTTTTCCTGTGCGATATCATAGGCTTTCTTGAAATATTCGTTTGCCTTTTCGTAGTTCTTTTCTTTTGAATAAAGTATGGCGATGTTGTTCAGGACAACCATTTCTGATTTTGGGTCCAGGTGTTTTACCGCAATGGTGTAGCTTTCGAGGTAATGATTGAGCGCTTCGCCATAATCGAGCATGGTATAGTAATTGGCGCCAATATTATTGGTTGCGAGAAAAAGCTGCCTGTACCACCTGTTTTTTTCTGCCTGGTTTTTGGCCTGAGTTAGGAGTTCCAGAGACTTGACGTGATCTTTTTTCCACATGTAGTCAATTCCGGAAACAATGAGCGAATCGCAGTGCGCGGTGGCCTGAGCCTGGAGTTTGGACGTAAAAAGCAGGCATAACAAGAACGGCAAACAGACGGACTTGACGTAGCGGGCTTTTTTATGCATTGGGAGTTTTTTTATTCAAATATAAGAATAAGTATTGCATAAATGGTTGCGTGGCGATGTGTTGAAAATTCATAAAAAAAGCTTTTCTGTTAGGAAAAGCTCTGATTTGTATTGTGAATTCTGATTATGCCTTTTTGCCGGAAGCTACAAGGTTTCTTTCGATTTTGTGTTCCGGACGGCTCCATCTCGGTTTCTCTCCTAAGGATTCGAATTGCGAATCTTCGGCTTCTACTGTTTTAGGCTGTGAAACTTTTGTAAATGGTTTCTGCGGATTTAAGCCCAGCATTTCGAACATCTTCATATCTTCGTTTACATCCGGATTAGGCGTTGTCAATAGCTTATCGCCTGCAAAAATGGAGTTGGCTCCTGCAAAAAAGCAAAGTGCCTGGCCTTCGCGGCTCATGTTCGTTCTTCCAGCAGAAAGTCGTACCTGAGTGTGTGGCATAACTATTCTTGTAGTGGCTACCATACGAATCATTTCCCAGATTTCAACCGGTTTTTCTTCTTCAAGCGGTGTTCCTTCCACAGCAACAAGAGCGTTGATAGGCACAGATTCCGGTTGCGGACTTAAAGATGCCAGGGCCACAAGCATTCCGGCTCTGTCTTCAATACTTTCGCCCATTCCTATAATACCGCCACTGCATACGGTTACGTTGGTCTTACGTACATTCTCGATGGTTTGCAAACGGTCTTCATAACCACGTGTGGAAATAACTTCCTTATAGTATTCCTCAGAGGTATCCAAGTTATGGTTGTAAGCATAAAGTCCGGCTTCGGCCAAACGTTGCGCCTGATTTTCTGTAAGCATTCCCAAAGTACAGCATACTTCCATGTCCAGTTTGTTGATGGTTCTCACCATTTCCAAAACCTGGTCGAATTCCGGCCCGTCTTTCACATTTCTCCATGCGGCACCCATACATACTCTTGACGAACCGCTTGATTTGGCTCTCAGGGCCTGTGCTTTTACCTGCTGAACAGACATCAGGTCATTGCCCTCAACTCCGGTATGGTAGCGCGCAGCCTGCGGGCAATAGCCGCAATCTTCCGGACAGCCACCGGTTTTTATAGATAGGAGAGTAGAAACCTGAACCACATTTGGATCATGATTCATCCTGTGAATAGAGGCGGCTTCATATAGTAAATCCATCATCGGTTTGTTGTATACCGCTATGATTTCTTCTTTGGTCCAATTGTGTCGTATTATACTCATAATGGTTAGTCTTTTGTTTGTTCCAAAAGTAGGTAATTCCATAATAAGTATAAAAATCTTTTCCCGAAAGTTAGAAACATTGGATTGTTGATTAAATAAAGCAGGGGATTGTCAAATTTGACAATCCCCTGCTTCAAAACAGGCATCGTTATAATTTAGTCTACCTTATTGATTTTCTCTACTTTATCTTTCCAGTATTGCATCATGGCAAAGGAAACAATCATGGATGCGGCAGAACCTTCAATGAACAGTCCAAAACAGAACTGATATAAAGACGGGTCACCTCCACCAAAAATATAGCTGTCTGCAAAAGAGTCCAGATAGGTATTGCCGCCTCGGTATTCTACATAAATCATGAAAGCAATGAGTCCTAAAATCAGCCCGACCATTGCGGTTATAAAACCGGAAAGGAGATTGGTCAGATAGCCGTTTATGCCATCATGATAGTTTGATTTTATGGTCTTGTTTACACCATAGATTACAAAAATAAAATTAACGAGTCTGAGATAGATGTGGTCTTTTAGGTCGAGTGCTTCAATAAGCAGGAAGTATAATCCTAAACCTATAAAAATAATCACACCGTTGGTTACTAATCTGGATACTTTCATAATATTCTGTTTTTAGTTATACTATTTAAGTTATAAATGATTTGGTTTTAGGGGTACCGCTCGATTTATGTATTAAAATTACGAATATTATTTTATTTTTCGCATCCTATTTGGACTTGCTTTGAATTTTTAGTAAAATTTTAATAAATTAAGTTTTTTCTGATTAATTCAAAGAAGTTGATTTTACAGGTTTATTATTTTCGTCATACAGTAGAATCCAATCGTTATGTCCAAAATAATCCCATTTTGCAGCAGCCAGGTCTACAGTCGGATCGATGAGTTGTTTGTAAGGTTTGCCATTAATTGAAACATGACAATCCACAAAAACACTAACATCTTTGCCCTGTTTTGCAAATACCTTTTTTATTCTTTGAGCCATTTGCCAGATGGCATCGGGCTTGTCAGCAACCATGGCTATTTGCTTGTCCGTAAGGCTGGAATACAAGCTGTAAGGCAGGCGCTCTCCGGTCTTTTTGTCAATGACTTTATATGTGGAATAACCGGTTCTTGACCGAAGCATCATTCTCCAGCTTAAACGGTGTCCTTCTTCCGTCCAGAGTACGTCGCCTTTGATAAACCAATGGCGAACCGGCAGTGCAATCTGGATTAAAAAATAAGGAATAAAAAAGTAGAACAGAATTGATTTGTTCTGATAAATGGGTTCGTTTCCTTCCGGTTTGGGTTTCTTTTTGAAAAATAATGCCCTTATTTTTTCAGGAGGATAAAAGAATACGGCAAAACTCAAAGCAAAAAACGGAAAGATACCTATTTGCAATGTGATGGCGTTAAAGAGGTGGAATAGTAAAGAAGCGATAAAGGCAAGGGTTCTGGTTTTTTTCCAAAGTAGCATCGGCACGATAAGCATGTCGAACAAAATACCGGAATAGGCAATGAAAAGATAGAACCATTTTTGGTTGAAGATGTTCTGGATAAAAGGATAGGATGATTTGTTTGCTAAAAGATTTTTAGTAAAAGTGCCATCGAGCCAGTCCGGATAGAATTTAGATACTGTTGCAAAAAAGTAGACAATGGCCACCTGAAATATCATTACCAATGAACACCATTGAGGCATTGTCAGGCTTTTTATTTTGGGGTTTTGCTTGGCATCAAGAGAAGCATATCGGTTTGCGGGAAGGAAAATCATGATCAGGCAAACCAGAACCAGCATGTAATAATGATTGTTATAGGATGTTTTCTGCATCCAATAGGTTAGGGTCCATAAAACAGTAAAAGCAGAAAGACTCCATTTGTATTTCCAGCCAAGCATTACCAAAATGCCAAGGACTCCCATCGTGGCAAAATAAAAATACATTCCGTAACCAGGAAGCGGTTGCAGCCATTCCATTCCAATATGGCTGAATGTAAATTGTGGCTTTATGAAATTTTCTTTGACCCAACCAGTCAAAATGGCTCCAAAAGTTTCTGCTGCCAGTAGAAAACCGAAAAAAATACGAAAAATAATTAGCGGTGAATTGTCTATGGGCAGAAAGAGCTTTTTCATTTTAAACTTTTTATAAAACTTTGGGTTATGATTTTATCATTTTCAATCGCTGCTTTAAGGGTGTCAATAGAATCGAATTTTTCTTCAGAACGAATCCGTTGCAGAAAATAAATGCGCATTTCCTTTCCGTATAAATCTTCTTCCAAATCTAAGAAATTTGTTTCTATTGTTCTTTCCTTTCCGTCAACGGTAGGATTGGTGCCAATGTTCATCATGCCAAAAATTTCTTTTCCGTTCCAGTGGCTTTTGACGATGTAAACGCCATTTAAAGGAATCAGCTTGTATTCTTCTTCAATTTTTAAATTGGCTGTTGGGAAGCCAATTGTCCTCCCGAGCTGTCTTCCTTTTACAACTGTTCCCGTAATGAAATAGTTGTATCCAAGATATTCATTTGCTAATTGGATATCGCCACTCAAAAGGGCTTTCCTTATTTTTGTGGAGCTTATGGAAACTTCGTCGATTTCTTGAGCAGAAATTTGTTCTACTTCAAAATCGTATATTTTTCCATAGGCAATCAAATCGTTGATATCTGCAGAACGGTTTTTTCCAAAACGGTGGTCGTGTCCTATGATTATCTTTTTGATTTGAAATTGGTCGACAAGTATGGTCTTGACAAATTCTTCGGCACTTAACTGCGAAAAACTTTCGTCGAACGGATGTATGATTAGGTTTTGCAGCCCAATGTTTTCTAATAATTCTGCTTTTTCCCGGATCGTATTCAGGAGTTGTATTACAGAATTACCCTGTAGCACCATTCTTGGATGTGGGAAAAAGGTAAGTACCAGACTTTCAGTATTGCTTTTTTCAGCCTCTTGTGTGAGCCGTTCGATTATTTTTTTATGCCCCAAATGAACGCCGTCGAATGTTCCAAGCGTGGCAACGGTATTTTTGTTGGGTTTAAAATCTTGTATGTTGTGGAAAATATTCAAAATGGTGGGATTATCTTTTTGGCAAAATTAAGCTATATGCCCAATAAAAAAAACTTCTGGGTTCATATCTTACTGATGCCTTGAATAGTAAGTGGCTGTTATATAAAAATCAGGATATAGTGGATGTTGTTAAATATCTCTTTCATTTTTATTGTTAAATAATTAGAATATGCATATAAATCATTAATTTTGACTTCGTAAACTATAAAAATTATGAAAAAACTATTACCGCTAATTGTTTTTGTCCTTATGTTTTCTGCGGGTTATTCGCAGTCTCTACCAATTTGGACAAAAACCACTGCAGAAAAGCTAAGTGTTTTGGAAAAAGCAGACCGTAGCTCTATGCCACAAAAATTCCAGATTTATCATTTGGATTTTTCAGGATTGAAATCACAACTGCAAATGGCTCCTTCAAGGGAGACAGGTGAGGTTTCAAATGTAATAATTGCTTTTCCAAATCCACAGGGAAAGCTTGAAAATTACAGAATTTATGAATCGTCAGTAATGGCGCCTGAATTAGCAAAAAAATACCCTGAAATCCAGGCTTATATTGGTCAGGGAATTGATGATCCAACTGCTAAAATCCATCTTACAACTACAATTTTTGGTCTTCACACAATGACATTGTCTGGAAGAGGAACATTTTACATTGATCCTTATACCAAAGACGTAAAGAACTATATTGTTTATGATAAGTCGGATTTGACAGCGCCTCGAAATTTTGAGTGCCATGTTCAGGATAGTGCTACAAATTCAGAAGAATTTATCGGGACACCGCCTCCGGCGAGCGACGGAAGATTCAGGACATATCGTTTGGCAATGGCTTGTACGATTGAGTATGCAGCTTTTCACGTAAATGCAGCAGTTGCTGCAGGAACTCTGAGCCCAACGGCAACTACAGCACAAAAGAAAGCGGCTGTTTTTGGCGGCTATGAACGTTACTGTTGCTCGTGTAAACAGTGTTTATGAGAGAGATATGTCGTTGAGAATGCAATTGGTTGCCAATAATGAAAGCATTATTTTTATTGATTCTGATAACTTTAATAACACAAATGCAAATCAATTGATTAACCAAAGCCAGACACAGATTACTAACATAATTGGAAATGCAAATTTTGATATCGGACACACTGTTAGTACTGGTGGAGGCGGACTTGCCGGTTTGGGAGTTGTTTGTTTGACAGGGCAAAAAGCAGCTGGAATTACAGGTTCTGATGCACCTGTTGGAGATCCTTATGATATTGATTATGTTGCCCATGAAATGGGTCACCAGTTTGGAGCAGAACATACATTCAACGGAGTAGGAGGAAGTTGTACAACAGTAAATGGTTCGGATCCAGGTACACGTGCTCCGGGTCAAGCTGTTGAACCGGGAAGTGGTTCTACTATTATGGGTTATGCGGGAATCTGCGGAGCAGTGAACGTTCAGTCCAATTCCGATGATTATTTCCATGCGGTAAGTATTGCTCAAATGGTAGCGCATATTACCGGTTCAGGAAATTGTGTTCCTGGAGTAGCAAATGGAAATACACCGCCGGTTATTGCGCCATTAACTAATTATACTATACCTAAAGGAACGGCTTTTGTCTTAAAAGGGAATGGTACTGATGCAAATGGTGACGCTTTAACCTATTGCTGGGAGCAAACAAATCCGGGAGCAAGCACAGCAAGTCCAAGCTCTACAACAACAACATCTAATCCGAACTTCAGATCTGTACGTCCTTCTACATCGCCAAATAGATATATGCCGTCTTTAAGCAATGTGCTAAACGGTAATTTGACGTCTGCATGGGAAATGATTCCTTCTGTAGCCAGAACAATGAATTTTGCATTGACTGTCAGAGATAACAGAGCTCCAAATGGCGGACAGACATCCAGACAGAATATGACGGTTACTTTTGACGGTAATTCAGGACCTTTTGCTGTAACATCACAAAATACAGATGGAATTTCATGGACACAAGGTCAGACGCAAACAGTTAATTGGAATGTGGCAGGAACAACTGCAGCGCCAATTAATACTTCTAATGTAAATATTTTGCTATCTACAGATGGAGGATTAACGTATCCAATCACTTTGGCAGCTAATACTCCAAATGATGGATCAGAGGCAATTACTGTTCCTAATGTAGCAGCTCCTTTTTGTAGAATTATGGTTGAGGCAGTAGGAAATATTTACTACGCCATTAACTCAAAATCTTTTGCTATTGGATATACTGTAACAAATACTTGTAATACCTATACTACCAATACAGCTTTTGCTATACCTGATAACAATCAGAACTTTACTGTTAGAGCTACCAGCATACCAACAACTGCTAACATATCTGATGTAAATGTGGCTGTTAATATATCTCACACCTATCTTGCAGATTTACAAGTCGTACTTGTTAATCCGGCACAAACTCTTGTTCCTCTTTTCCTTAATGCATGTGACGGCGTGACTACGAGTTTAAATGCAACCTTTGATGATCAGGGTACTAATGTTACCTGTGGTGCTGTGATTACGGGTAATATTCTGCCAGCAGAGCCATTATCTGTTTATAACGGAACAAATCCACAAGGAAACTGGTTGTTTGCGGTTAGAGATTTAGCAGCACAGGATACTGGAACTGTAAATTCATTTTCAATAACAATTTGTTCTCAAACTGCCGTTTTGAGTACTGAAAATTTTGGGCTAGCAGACTTTAAGATTTATCCTAACCCAAATAATGGTACTTTCAATATTCAGTTTAATTCTGATTCAAGTAATGAAATTAAAGTCGGTGTACATGATATTAGAGGAAGAGAGATTTTTAATCAGTCCTACCAAAATACCGGATTGTTCTCACAAAGCCTTCAATTAAGCAATGCACAGTCGGGAATTTATCTTGTTACTGTTCAGGATGGAGATAAGAAAGAAGTTAAGAAGATAGTGATTCAATAATCACTGAATCTAAATCATAAAAAAGGAACTCGAAAGAGTTCCTTTTTTTATAGGTTTATTTTTATATGGGTGATTATTTGATTGTCAACAATTGGTGGCATGTCGATTTGCAGTTCAGAGCCTTTTTTGACGAGGTTGCCTTTAGTTACCCTGTAATACCCGGCTTTTCCTTTGCAATAACAAAAAACGCCAAAAAGCATTTTGGTACTTTGGATTCCTTTATCTGAAAAAGAAAAATCAGTATAATTCTTATCCATTTCGAAAACGATTTCTTCTGAATAACCGGCATCTTGCAATGTTTTGTCAGCTATTTTCTTTTGGTATTTATAAAGGAAAACAACCTTATCCGGATTTTCTTCAAGTTCATAATAAACCTTGTCGATACCGTCTGTTTTTACATTCATGCTTTTGTTTTGGAGAATTTCAAAACTGCAAATTCCTTCTTCTGGACAAGGGCTTTCAATTTTGGTTTTTTTGCTATTGTTTGCCATGGTTTTGGAAGTTTTGGTGCTACAGCAGGCTATGACCAATCCGATTAGTGGTAAAAGGATATATTTTTTCATAAATTTTGTTTTTCTTATATTAAAGATAGCAAAAAGAAAGCCAATTATTTTCCGTTGAAAGTATTCATGGTAATGTCAAGTCCTGACAATGCGAACGAGCGGATGATTTCTGCGGCAACGTCTAGCCTTTCCGGAAGTTTTGCCGTTTCTTCTTCATTCCATTCTCCCAATACATAATCGACCTGCCTGCCTTTTTTGAAATCGTCGCTGATTCCAAATCGGAATCTGGGATAATCGGAAGAGTTTAGGGTTTGCTGTATACTTTTTAATCCGTTATGTCCGCCATCGCTTCCTTTCGGTTTGATTCGTATGGTTCCGAAAGAAAGGTTCAGGTCATCTGTTATTACCAGAATATTGGAAGCCGGTATGTTTTCCTTATCCATCCAATATTTTATGGCCTTGCCGCTAAGGTTCATGTAAGTGTTGGGCTTTAAAAGAAAAAGCGTTCGGCCTTTTAGCTTGTATTCTGCCATAGCGCCAAGCTTTACGGTTTGGAAATCAAGACTTTCTTTCCGAGCCAGATGATCCACTACTTTAAAGCCTATATTATGTCGGGTATTTACGTATTCTGCGCCAATATTTCCAAGGCCAACGATTAAAAATTTTTTCATCGGGTCTGAATCTGTTGTTTTTTGTTTTTTGCTAAAAATGTTGAAAATCCAATTTTTCATTTCGTAAAAATAGTTTTTCTCTGCGGATTAGCTTTGCTGTTTTGTAATCTTTTATAAGTATGTAAAATAAAAAAAGCATCAGTTTTAGGCTGATGCTTTTGGTATAATTCAAGGTGAAAATTATTTTTTCTTTCCTTTTGCTGGTGCTTTTGCAGCTTTTGCAGCTTCTTGAGCAGCTTTCATTGCAGCACGTGAAATTCTTACCTGAGCAACAACAGTGTTGTCTGGGTGAAGCAATTTGTAGTTGTCAGCAACTAATTTAGTAACGTATAATTTGTTACCCATTTCAAGACCTGAGATATCAGCATCTACGAAGTCAGGAAGGTTTTTAGGAAGTGCTTTTACTTTCAATCTACGTTGGTTCAAACGTAAAACTCCCCCTAACAATACACCTGGAGAAACACCAGTAACTCTTACCGGAACTTCCATAGTGATTTCTTTGTCATCGTGTAATTGGAAGAAGTCTAAGTGCAAAATTTTGTCTGAAACAGGGTGCACTTGAGTATCTTGCAATACTGCGTTGAAAGTTTTACCACCTTCAAGTTCGATCACAACTGTGTGAGCGTTTGGAGTGTAAATCAAATTTTTGAATGCTTTTTCTTCTGCTGAGAAATGCACCGGCTGATCTCCTCCGTATAAAACGCAAGGAACCATTCCAGCATTACGTAAGGCTTTAGTCGCTGACTTGCCCACGCTTTCTCTTTCTGATCCTTTAATTGTAATCGATTTCATTTGTAAATATATATAATTAATAAAAAATTCTACATTAAGAATTTACCGCTGATAGAGTTATTGTGCTGTACCATCTGCATTACTTCTGCAAAAAGCGGTGCACAGCTCACCACACGGATTTTTTTCGATTCCTTCTTCAACGGAATAGAATCGGTAACGATTAACTCACTTAATTGTGAATTCTCAATTTTTTCATAAGCATTACCAGATAAAATGGCATGCGTACAAATAGCTCTTACGCTCAAGGCTCCTTTTTCAATCATCAGGTCTGCCGCTTTGGCAAGAGTCCCTCCGGTATCAATCATGTCATCCACAAGAATGATATTTCTTCCTTTTACCTCGCCAATCAGTTCCATACTTTCAATCACATTGGCGGCTTTTCTTTGCTTGTAGCAGATAACTACGTCCGATTCTAAGAACTTAGAATAGGCATAGGCTCTTTTAGAACCTCCCATATCCGGAGATGCGATTGTCAGGTTCTCCAGGTTCAGGCTCTTTACATATGGCAAGAAAATAGTCGATGCGAACAGGTGATCCACTGGTTTTTCAAAAAAGCCCTGAATCTGGTCAGCATGCAAATCCATAGTCATGATTCGGGTAGCTCCTGCAGCTTCAAGCAATTTGGCAACCAATTTTGCCCCTATGGGCACACGAGGTTTGTCTTTCCTGTCCTGACGGGCCCAACCAAAATACGGTATTACAGCCGTAATGTGGCGAGCCGAAGCTCTTTTGGCAGCATCAATCATTAGCAAAAGTTCCATAAGGTTGTCTGCACTTGGAAAAGTGGAGCAAACCAAAAAGACTCTTAATCCTCTGATTGATTCTTCGAAAGACGGTTGGAATTCACCGTCACTATATTTTGAGAACGTTATTTTACCTAGCTCCACGCCATAGCTTTTAGCTATCTGCTCGGCTAAATATACACTTTGAGAACATGCAAATATTTTTGCTTCCGGTTCTTGGTGCGACATTTTAATTTGTTGTTTAGTAGTTAGTTAGTGTTGTGTGTTGTAAACGAGGTGCAAATTTAGGAATAAAATCCAACTCTGAAAGAATATTTTTCACTATTTTTTCTTTTAAATGAAATTATTTTTTTTACATTTGCACCCACAATTGAAACACATCAATTGCCTGGATGGCGGAATTGGTAGACGCGCACGACTCAAACTCGTGTACTTAGGTGTGTGGGTTCGATTCCCACTCCAGGTACTTAAAAACAAAACCTCTGAGAAATCAGAGGTTTTTTATTGATGTTTGTTTAAATCTTCTTGATTACATAAGTCACAATACCCCAAATCATAAAATTGTTTTCTTCCGAAATTTTGATGGGTTTATAAGCCTGGTTTTCCGGCATAAGATACAATCCGTCTTTTTCTAGTTTTAATCTTTTTACCGTGAACTCGCCGTCAATAAAACAGATGGCTATTTTTTTATCTGCCGGTTCCAGACTGCGGTCAACAACAAGAATGTCCTTGTCATTTATTCCCGCATCTATCATGGAATGTCCTTCGGCCTTTATATAGAAAGTGGTTTCCGGATCTTCAATTAAGGCTTTGTTCAAATCAATTGTAGTTTCCAAAAAATCAAGGGCAGGCGAGGGAAAACCTGCCGAAACGCCTTGTGAGACATATGGAATTTTAAGCTCGTTTTGCAAATCGGGCTTGAAAAAGGTCAGTTTTTGGGCTTTATGTTTGCGGTCTAATGGCATTTGGCTACAAGTATTTGGTCCCAACGGGTAGTGTATTTTGGCGAAAGCATATTTTGTTTCATGTTCCATGTTTTGGAATCCTGAGAACCCAATTTGACTTTCCGGTCTCCGATTTTAGAATTGATTTTATCAATAGCTTTCATCAATAGATGGTGTTTCGGATTTTCTTCCTCAAACAAATGGAGCTGTTTTTCATTGGTATTGATTAGCTGGGTAACGATTACGCCTGCTTTTTGAAACCGCTCTCCCTTATGTTCCTCATATAATTTTTCCAGAATCCGTATGGCGGCCTGATTTATGGTTAGCGTAGAATCTGTACCAAACGGCAACGTAATCGAATTGTGATAATATTGTTTGGTTGCCGGTGTTTTGTGTTCCATGGTTGCCAGCATTACAACCACTGTATGGCAGCAGGAATCTTGCGCCCGGAGTTTTTCTGCACAGACAGAAGCAAAAGTAGAAACACGTTCTCTCAGGGCATCAAATTCAGTTAACTGTTTTGGGAAGCTTCGCGTAATGGCAATGCTTTTTTTATTACCGGGTTCTTCAATGCCTAAAACCGATTCTCCTAATAATTCTTTCCTGAGCCGTAGACCGGTAACTCCCATTTCTTTTTTTACCCAGCTTTCATGAAAGGGTTCCGTGAAATCATAAGCCGTTAGTATATTTTTGGCCTTCATCTTTTTCTTCATGCGGTATCCAATACCCCAAACGTCTTCGATTTTAGTCCATCGCAATGCCTTGATGCGTTTTTCTTCGGTGTCGATAACATAGACACCATTGGTACGTTCCGGATATTTACGGGCAATTTTATTGGCTACTTTGGATAGTGCTTTCGTCGGAGCAAAGCCAATACAAACGGGAAGGCTTAATCCTTTAAGGAGCGTATCTTTAATTTGTTTGCCATAATTGTCATAATCAGGAATATTCATTCCTTCGAAATTAAGGAAGGCTTCATCGATGCTGTATATTTCTACATAGGGAGTAAACCTGTTGAGGATATTCATGGCACGCCGGCTCATGTCGCCATATAGGGCATAGTTGGAAGAGAATACTTTGACCTTATGTTGCCTGAGCATTTCCCGGACTTTAAATTCAGGAGCTCCCATAGGAACGCCTAATGCTTTAGCCTCATCGCTTCGGGAAATAATACATCCGTCATTATTGGACAATACCACAACAGGCTTTCCATTATATTGTGGTTGGAAAACCCTTTCGCAGGACGCATAAAAGTTATTGCAATCGACTAAAGCATACATACTACAAAATTAAGGCAAACCCTTAAAAATTAGTCTTTGACAAAAGTTAATGTTGAAAATATTATCGTAAGAAAATTATACAAAAAAAGCCATCAATAGTATGACGGCTTTTCTATATAGGGTGTTTTTTATTTATACTAACAAATCCAACAGAAAAGAAGGATAAAGTCCTATTGCAATATTTAGCAGGATAGCGGCTGTTGCGACCGCACTGTATACAAAAGGAACGGGTTTTGCTGCTTCTGTGGCATCTTTAGTATACATGGCCAGAATCAATTTGAAATAGTAGCCAACACTGATGATAGAGTTTACTACGGCAACAATTACCAGAATGACATGTCCCGCATTCAGCATTTGCCCGAATAAGAAAACTTTAGCGAAGAATCCTGAAAATATAGGAATTCCGGCCATAGAAAGCAAAGCTCCGGTAAGCACAGCGGCTAACAGTGGGTTTGTTTTTCCCAGTCCGTTGAAATTAAAAATATCTTCGTTGTCTTTGTCTTTAGTAACATACAGCAGTACAGAAAAAGCGGCAATTCCTGCCAAAGCATAGGCAGAAGCATAATAAAGCAGTATTCCGGCAGAAGTTGAAACGGCCAAAAGTGTCATCAGCATAAATCCGGCATGCGAAATACCAGAGTAAGCCAGCATTCTTTTTACATTGTTTTGTCTTAGTGCCATGATGTTTCCAATTGTCATGGAAAGGATAGAAATCAACATCAAGGCTGTTTGTGACGAATCAGGAAGGTTCACATTCATTGCACTTACCAATTTAAAGAAAGCAGCCATAGCCACAACTTTAGCCAAAGTACTCATCAGGGCAGTTGTCAGGGCAGGAGAGCCTTCATAAACATCCGGTGCCCAGAAATGAAACGGAACCGCCGCTATTTTGAAAAGCATACCAATGCTAAGAAGGATAGCACCTATGTAAAACCAGTCTTCTACATCTGCAGAAGTTCCGGCTTCCTGAATTACGGCCATGTCAAAAGAACCGATAGCCCCATAAATCAATGCAATTCCAAATAAAATAAATCCGGAAGCAAAAGCTCCCATCAGGAAGTATTTCATACCCGCTTCATTACTTTTCAGGCTCAGACGATTGCTGGCTGCCAAAACATATAATGAAATGGAAAGAATTTCAATTCCAAGGAAAAACATGGCTAGATTTCCAAAAGCTACCATAGCAACGGCACCTGTCAATAGAAATAGTTTGATAGAAACAAAATCGGATATTTTGTGTATTTGCTTTTCGTGAAAGCTAGGTGTCAGGGCAATTAAGAACACTGTCAATATTATAAACAGGCAAGAAAACGGTGTTGAAAAATTATCGCTGACAATCATATTATTGTAGGTGTCGGCAGAATCATTTAATCCAGTCACTGTCAATCCCAGGATTGCAAGCAAGCCAATAATTGTTACAGGGACAATTGCTTTCCTTACGTTGAAAATTTCAGCCAAAAGGCATAAAACCCCTAATACGGCAATAGCTATTAATGTATACATTTTATATCTGACTAAATTAAATTCTGTTTATAATTTTTACTACTTCTTCAAGGCTTGGTGTAATCAAATCAATGATTGGTTTTGGATATAGTCCGAAAAATACCAATACGCCAATAATTATTACCATTACAACACCTTCATTGAAGTTGATGTCTGCAAAAAATTTCTCGTTTTTGTCTCCCAGCATTACTTTCTGGAACATTCTTAGCATGTAAAAAGCGCCCAGAATAATTGTTGTTCCACCAATAATACAAACGGTAACACTTCTTTGTGCTAAGCTGTAAAGCAATTCGAATTCTCCCACGAAGTTGAATGTTCCAGGTAAGGCTACAGAAGCTAAAACCAGAATCATGAACATGGAAGTGAATTTAGGAGCCTGAATTCTGATGCCTCCCATTTGTGAAATTTTTCCGGTTGCATATCTTCTGGAAATAATTTCGGCTGCGAAGAACAGACCTACTACGCCAAAGCCATGGGCAATCATCTGCAATGTAGCTCCTCTCAAACCATCTAAGGTCATAGTATAACAACCTGCCGCAATCAATCCGACGTGAGCCAGTGAAGAATAGGCCAATAATTTTTTAATGTCTTTCTGCTTCAAGGCTACGATAGAGCCGTAAATCACTCCGGCAACACTTAAACCTACAAGATAGAACAAATATTCTTTTGCCGCTTGCGGAGCAATAGGCAGTTGCCATCTGATAATACTGTAAAGCGCCATTTTCAACATAATACCGGATAATAGCATTGTTCCAACAGCCGGAGCTTTTTGGTATACTTTTGCCTGCCAGGTATGGAAAGGAATAAGTGGAATCTTAATGGCATAAGCCAGAAAGAAGCCAAGGAATATCCAGAATTGTTCTTGCGTAGACAATTGAGCTTTAATAAGGTCGCTCAACATAAAGCTTCCTGCTTTTTGGTATAGGTAGATAAAGGAAACCAACATGAATAAAGACCCGGCGAAAGTATAGATAAAGAACTTTACGACAGCTTTCTTTCTGCTTTGCGGATTACCGTTACCCCAGATTAATGCAATGAAATAAATAGGAATTAATGAAAGTTCCCAGAAAATATAATATAAGAAACCGTCTGCGCTTAAAAACGTTCCCACCATAGCAAAAACCATGAACAGGATTAAAGCATAGAAGTTTTTGGATTTAGCATAAGTATTTCCAAAAGACGAGAATATAATCAGCGGAGTCAGGGCTGTAGTAAGGACAATTAAAGCCATACTCAAACCATCTGCTCCAAGAGCAATATAGATTTTAGGAATTGTTATCCACGGCTTGATGAAGTTGATATCCTGTCCGGCATTATATAAGTTCAAAAGATAAATCGATGCACCAAACGCAGCAAGACTAAATAGCAATGCTATTTTTGAAGCCCATTTGTCTCCGGATAGAAAAGTAGCAATTGCTCCGACTAATAAAATAATTAATAATAAAGATACGTCCATTAGTGATGAATTATTGAGCTAAAAATAAATAAGCGATAATTGAAGCAGTTCCGATAACAAAAACAAAAAGATAGAATCCTACGCTTCCGTTTTGAAGTACTCTTCCTTGCGTTCCAACCATATTTGTGACTTTGCCCAATCCGAAAATAAATCCTGATAAGGCTGTTTCGATAAAGTTTTTCGAGAAGCTTGCTATTGCATAGATTGGCTTCACGATTACCGCCATATAAATTTCATCTACATAAAACTTATTATATAAAACTTTTGAGAATCCTGTAATTTCATTGTCTTCTGCAGGCACCTGAGATTTTTTGATATAATTGGAATAGGCAATTCCAATACCAATTAAGGCACCCACAACTGCCACTCCCATCAATATAAAAGTAGTGCTGTCTAAGTGGTGTTCTTCTCTTGCTCCAATAAAAATTGGCTTCAGGTATTCGTTCAACCAGCTATGTCCGGGGAAGCTGATAAAACCTCCAACGGTAGATAGTATAGCCAATACAATCAATGGGAAAGTAATCAGGCCCGGTGATTCGTGCAAATGATGTTTCTGTTCCTCGGTTCCTCTGAATTCTTTGAAGAAAGTAAGGTATAATAAACGGAACATGTAGAAGGCAGTCATGATTGAAGCCAACGAAGCGATAACCCACAATGCCTTGTTTTCATGGAAAGCTACCATCAGAATTTCGTCCTTAGAGAAGAAACCGGCAAAAATAGGAATACCTGAAATGGCTAAAGTTGCAATCAGGAAAGTAATGTAAGTAACCTTCATGTATTTTCTTAAACCACCCATTTTTCTCATGTCCTGTTCGCCGTGCATAGCATGGATAACAGAACCCGAACCTAAGAACAGACAAGCTTTGAAGAAAGCGTGTGTAATTACGTGGAAAACGGCAATTTCATAAGCGCCTAATCCTAAGGCCAAAAACATTAAGCCAAGCTGTGAAACTGTAGAATAAGCCAAAACCTTTTTAATATCGTTCTGAACCAAAGCAATAAATGCAGCAACTAAAGATGTTATGGCACCTATTATGGCTATAACCATCTGGATAGTTGGTGTCAAATCGAATATGAAGTTCAATCGGGTAATCATAAAAATTCCGGCAGTAACCATTGTTGCTGCGTGGATTAAAGCAGAAACCGGGGTTGGTCCTGCCATCGCGTCAGGAAGCCATGTGTATAATGGAATCTGAGCTGATTTTCCTGAAGCACCAATAAAAAGACATAGTGTTCCAAAAGCAAGCCATCCTAAATCAACCGTACGCCCGGAAGCTACTATGGCTTTAATTGTTGTGAAATCAACAGAGCTGAACAGGTAACCCAGGGTGAAAATTCCGATTAAGAATCCAAGGTCTCCGATTCTGTTCATGATAAATGCTTTTTTAGCAGCATCGTTGTAATCCTGGTTTTTATACCAGAACCCGATAAGCAGGTAGGAGCATAATCCAACACCTTCCCAGCCTATGAACATGATTAACAGGTTTGAACCTGTAACCAGTGTTATCATGAAGAAAATAAACAGGTTGAGGTAAGCAAAAAACTTATGCAGATTTTCATCATCGTGCATATAGCTTATGGAATAGATATGAATTAAAGTACCGATTCCTGTTACGAAAAGTAACCAAAGAACAGACAGCTGGTCTAACAGAAAACTGAAGCTAACGTCGAAGTTTCCAAGTGTCATCCAGTGAAACAGGTCAATGAGTATAGGCTGTTTTGTACTGTTTATCTGAAAGAAAAAGTTTAATGCGATTCCAAAGGAAACAGCAACTGCAATAGTCCCGATGGTTCCGGAAACATTACGGCTGACTTTTTTTCCAAAGAATACGTTGAATAAAAAGCCTGCAAATGGCGCCAATAATAAAAATAATAGTAAGCTTGTCTCCATTAGGGATTATCCTTTTAAATTTTTTAATTTATCAATATCAATCGAATGAATGTTTCTGTAAATTCCAACCAGAATAGCCAAACCAACTGCAACTTCTGCTGCAGCAACGGCCATAGAGAAAAATACGAATACTTGTCCTGCTGCATCCTGATGGTAGGTTGAAAAGACAACCAGCAAAAGATTTACCGCATTTAGCATAATCTCAATTGACATAAACATTACGATGGCATTTCTTCTGAACAGAACTCCAAATATCCCGATACAAAACAGTATCGTAGAAAGATAGATGTAGTTGTTAATGCCTATTTCCTGTAAAACATTCTGCATAACTATAAGCTTATTTTTTCTTCTTTTTTAGACAATAGAACTGCTCCAATCATAGATACTAATAACAATACTGACGCAAATTCAAATGGAATCATGAAGCCGTTTTTCTCATCAAGCAATACCTGTCCCAAAACTTTGATGGACTGGTAATCTTCACCAGAAACATAATATTCCTCAATAATTGGCATTGATTTTATGAAAGCAGCCAAAAGTACAAAAGCCACCAGACAGAAAGAAGCCACTGCTGCGAGTATCGTAAGCCCGCTTTTGTGTTTTTCGTCTTCTTTGTTGAGGTTCATTAACATTATCGTAAAGAGCAAGAGAATCATAATTGCTCCGGAATATACTATGATGTGTACAACAGCCAGGAATTGTGCATTGAACAGCAAATAGTGTCCGGCTATAGAAAAGAAACAGATTACCAGATAGATTGCGCTATGAATCGGATTTCTGGAAAAAATCGTCAGGAACGCAGTAGCTAAAGTAATTGCAGATAAAATATAAAATACAGTTGTCAACATATTAATTAGCCGTTTTCAATTTAGTATTATTCAAAGCCTGTTCTAAAGGCATAACCAATTTATCTTTTCCATAAATAAATTCGTCTCTTTCGTAATTTGCCTTTACAATCTTTTTAGATGTAGTCAGATAGATAGCCTGTTTAGGGCAAGCTTCTTCACACAAGCCACAGAAAATGCAACGCAACATATTAATTTCGTAGATAGAAGCATATTTCTCTTCTCTGTACAGGTGTTTTTCATCCGGCTTTCTTTCTTCTGCTTTCATTGTAATAGCTTCGGCAGGGCAGGACAGTGCACACAAACCACAGGCAGTACAACGCTCGCGACCTTCCTCATCACGCATGAGCATATGCTGTCCGCGGTAAACAGGACTCATTGGACGAACCTGTTCCGGATATTTAATCGTTACTTTTCTGGTGAATAAGTGCTTAATAGTGATTAACAATCCTTTTACGATTGCCACAAGATAAAGGCTTTCCCAAAAATTCATCTTTTTGTTGGAAACCTCCTTCTTTCTTCCCGATAATGATATAGTTTCTATACTCATTTTGATATATGATTTAAGATTTTTGATTGGAAATATCCCTTCTAAATCTTTTTATTAATCCTGATTTATTGAACCAACAGCATTACTACTGCGGTTACTATAATGTTTGCTATTGCCAGTGGAATCAAGGCTTTCCATCCCAATCGCATCAGCTGGTCGTAACGGAATCTCGGTATCGTCCATCTTACCCACATAAAGAAGAAGATGAAGAAACATATTTTTATAAACAACACGACTATTCCAAGGATGTTTGCCGGATTGACACCCCAGTTTTCAACAGCCCATTCCATTCCCGGATAGTTGTAGCCTCCAAAATAAAGAACGGCCAAAATTGTTGATGATATGAACATACTTGCATACTCGGCAAAAAGATAGAATCCCATTCTCATGGAAGAGTATTCCGTATGGTAACCCCCAATTAATTCGGCTTCACATTCTGCAAGGTCAAAAGGAGTTCTGTTTGTTTCGGCAAAAGAACATACCAGAAAAATAATAAAGCCCAGAGGTTGATAGAAAACATTCCAGTGCATGCCGCTTTGGTTGGCTGAGATTTCGCGCAAGCTAAGGGTTCCTTCCATCATCAGCAAAGCAATGATTGAAAGTCCCATAGCAATTTCATAAGAAATCATTTGGGAAGCTGCACGCATAGCAGACATCAATGAGAATTTGTTGTTCGATGCCCAACCTCCAATCATGATTCCGTATACTCCAACAGACAATACTCCGAATACGTATAAAATGGCAACGTCAATATCTGTAGCCTGCAAAACAATATCTCTTCCAAACAGGTGCAGTTTGTCTCCCCATGGAATAACGGCACTGGTCATTAAAGCAACGCTCATAGAGATGGCAGGACCTACTACGAATAAGAATTTGTTTGGTGTGTCAGGAAGGAATTCTTCTTTTGAAAATAATTTAAGTCCGTCAGCAAGCGGTTGTAATACCCCACCTTTTCCGGCTCTGTTTGGTCCGATACGGTCTTGAAGCCAGGCAGCGATTTTTCTTTCGGCAAGTGTAGAATACATCGCCATCAACATAGTGATAGCAAAGATTATGACAATAAAAACTCCTTTTTCTATGATTATCGTACTGTCCATCTTATCTAAATATTACCTTCCTTAAATTCCTGTTCCTCTTCTTTTCTCAAAGGAACGGCTGCCATACTGATTTTTCTTCTGTCCTGTTCACGGCCTTTCAGGATTCCTTTTTCTGTTTCGATAACAACCGTATCTAATTTTCTGGTGTAATTGTTTTGGTTGATAACCGAATCTTTTTCGAATTTTCTTGGACCTTCAATAACCCAGTCTTCTACATTTTTATGGTCAAAACGGCATTCGTTGCAAATGAATTCTTCCACTTCATGGAATTCGTCTTTTCTTCCGGTAACTCTTTGTATTTCGTTTCCAAACATCCATACGGTTGTCTTACCGCAGCATTTGTCACAGTTTCTGTGGGCGTTGAATGGTTTGTTGAACCATACTCTCGATTTGAAACGGAAAGTTTTATCTGTCAATGCTCCAACAGGACAAACATCAATCATGTTTCCTGAAAATTCATTGTCGATTGCTTTTGAAATGCAGGTTGAAATGTTGGAATGGTCACCTCTGTCAACAACACCGTGAACACGGTTGTCTGTTAGCTGGTCTGCAACCATAACACATCTGTAACACAAAATACAACGGTTCATGTGCAATTGGATATTCGGGCCTATGTCTTCCGGCTCGAAAGTCCTTTTTTCTTCAATATAACGGGTCTGTGATTTTCCGTGTTTGAAACTCAAATTCTGAAGATCACATTCTCCGGCCTGGTCGCAAACCGGACAATCCAATGGGTGGTTAATCAGCAAGAATTCCGTAACCGCTTTTCTGGCGTCTGTAACCCGCTCTGATTTGATGCTGTTTACTTCCATACCGTCCATTACGCCTGTAACGCATGAAGCTACCAATTTTGGCATTGGTGTTGGATTCGCATCGCTTCCTTTGGAAACTTCAACCAGACAGGCACGGCATTTTCCGCCTGAACCTTTCAGTTTTGAATAATAGCACATCGTTGGCGGAACCGATTCGCCACCGATCATTCGAGCAGCCTGCAGGATAGTGGTTCCTGGTTCTACTTCTATGGTTTGACCGTCTATTGTTACTTTCATTTTTTTATTCTTGATAAGATAAAGTCTTAAAGTTGTATAGTCTTAAAGTGTAAAGTCTTGAAGTTGTAAAGTTTTAAGGCGTTAAAATCATCTGGCTCTATACCTTCCGACTTTTGACTTTAGGATTTCCGACTTTATACCTTATGACATTCGACTTTAATACTTTCGACTTTAATACTTTCGACTTTATTACTTTCGACTAAATTTAAACTGTTTGTTTTCCAACCAAGTGTCTCACCTTTTCAAAAGGCTCGTTTACGAAATGGTCTCTGTTTTTTATTTTTTCCGGGAAACGGACATGATATTCGAATTCATCTCTAAAGTGACGGATTGCAGCGGCAACCGGCCAGGCAGCAGCATCACCTAAAGGACAAATTGTGTTTCCTTCAATCTTGCTCTGGATGCTCCAAAGCAGGTCAATATCTTCTTCGCGGCCATGGCCGTTTTCAATTCTGTGCAATACTTTTTCAAGCCAGCCTGTTCCTTCACGGCAAGGCGAACACTGTCCGCAGCTTTCGTGGTGGTAGAATCTGGAGAAGTTCCAGGTGTTTCTAACAATACAAGCGGTATCGTTGTATACTATAAATCCGCCGGAACCTAGCATGGAACCAGTAGCAAATCCGCCATCACTTAATGATTCGTAAGTCATCAGACGGTCTTCACCATTTGCAGTCTTATAAATCAAATTGGCTGGCAGGACAGGAACAGATGAACCTCCGGGAACAAATGCTTTCAAAGGTCTTTCGTCAATCATTCCGCCCAGATATTCATCAGAGTTCATGAATTCATCAACACTAAGTCCCAATTCGATTTCGTAAACGCCCGGATTTTTGATGTGTCCTGAAGCAGAAATCAGTTTGGTTCCGGTTGATCTTCCAATTCCTATTTTAGCATATTCTGCACCGGTATTGTTAACAATCCAAGGCACTGCTGCAATGGACTCTACGTTGTTTACTACGGTAGGATTTGACCAAAGTCCGGAAACAGCCGGGAATGGCGGCTTGATACGGGGATTTCCTCTTTTTCCTTCCAGAGATTCAATCAAAGCAGTTTCTTCACCGCAGATATAGGCACCACCACCACAATGAACATACAGGTCAAGGTTGTAGCCGGTTCCTAAAATGTTTTTTCCAAGCCATCCTGCAGCATAGGCTTCTTTAATAGCTCTTTCAAGAATTTTGTACACCCACATATATTCACCGCGGATGTATATATAAGATAAGTTTGCTTCTAAGGCATAGCTGGAAGTAATCATTCCTTCAATAAGAAGGTGAGGAATGTACTCCATCAGGAAACGGTCTTTAAAAGTTCCCGGTTCTGATTCATCAGCATTACAAACCAAATGTCTTGGCTTTCCTGATTTTTTATCGATGAAGCTCCATTTCAGCCCGGTAGGGAAACCAGCACCACCACGACCTCTCAATCCGGAAGCTTTCACTTCTTCCACAACTTCATCAGGGGTCATCGATTTCAGGGCTTTTTCTACAGAAGCATAACCACCGTTTTGGCGATAAACTTCATAGGTCTTAATCCCCGGAATACTTGCTTTCTCTAATAATATTTTCTTTGACATATTATTTATCGTGTAATATAACCTTGTTATCTCTGCAATCAGCAATAAGTTGGTCGATTTTGTCTTTCGTCAGATTTTCCTGGAAAAAGTCACCAAGCTGCATCATGGGTGCATAACCGCAAGCTCCGAGACATTCAACTCCACGTACCTCAAACATTCCGTCTGCTGTTGGCTCACCAACTTTAACGCCCAGTTTGTCACAGGTATAATCCATCAGATTTTCAACACCTCTCAAACAGCAAGGTGAAGTCTGACAGAACTCAAACATATATTTTCCAACCGGTCTTTGATTGAACATCGTATAAAAAGATACGACTTCATAAACCTCGATTGGCTTTATTTCAAGTATTTCGGCAACCTTATCCATCAGTTCAACGCTCAGCCAATTGTCATGGGCATCCTGAACATCGTGCAGGACTGGCAAAAGGGCCGACTTTTTCTTGTCTGCCGGATAATGGCTCAAAAGCTCGTTGATGCGTTCCATCAATGCTTCTGTGATATTTATTTCTTGTTTGATATGTAAACGTTCCATTTTCTATTTCAGATTTTTGATTTCAGATTCAATCTGACATTCAAAATTTATACTCCTAAATATATTTTCTGATTTCTGATTTTTGATTTCTGATTTCTGCGGCCTCAAACCCTAAATCTTAAATCTTAAATCCCAAATCTATAATCTCTATGCGTCTAATTCTCCTGCAATTACGTTCAAGCTTGACAGCGTAGCAATTGCATCTGAAAGCATTTGTCCTTTTACCATTTCATTGAATGCCTGATAGTAAATAAAGCATGGTCTTCTGAAATGCAGTCTGTAAGGTGTTCTGCTTCCATCAGTTATCAGATAGAAACCTAATTCGCCATTACCGCCTTCAACAGGATGGTAAACTTCTGTTACCGGAACAGGAATTTCTCCCATTACAATTTTAAAGTGGTAAATCAAGGCTTCCATTGTAGTATAGACCTCTTCTTTTGGCGGAAGATAATAATCCGGAACATCTGCATGGTATGGACCTTCAGGCATTTTTGCCAGCGCTTGCTTGATGATGCTGATACTTTCCCAAACTTCTGCATTTCTAACACAGAATCGGTCATAAGTATCACCTGATTTTCCAACCGGTACATTAAATTCAAAATCCTCATAAGAACTGTACGGTTGCATAACACGAATGTCATAATCAACACCTGTAGCTCTTAAGTTAGGGCCTGTAAATCCGTAGCTCATGGCGCGTTCTGCAGAAATAGGACCTACATTGATAGTCCTGTCCATGAAAATTCGGTTACGGGTCAGCAATTTTTCGAATTGTTCCCAAACAGGAGGGAACTCTTCAAGAAATTCATTAATTTTTCGGAATGCAGCAGGACTCCATTCTCTTTCAAAACCTCCAATTCTACCCATGTTGGTCGTTAGCCTGGCACCACAGATTTCTTCGTAGATTTCGTAAATTTTTTCCCTAAACTGGAATACATATAAAAAGCCTGTCAGGGCTCCGGTATCCACACCCAAAACCGAGTTGCAAATGATATGGTCGGCAATACGCGCCAACTCCATTATGATTACCCGTAGGTATTGTACTCTTTTAGGAACTTCTATATTTAGAGCCTTTTCCAAAGTCATCCACCACCCCATATTGTTTATAGGAGACGAACAGTAGTTCATTCTGTCGGTCAATGGTGTGATTTGGTAGAAAGGTCTGTTTTCAGCAATTTTTTCAAATGCGCGATGGATGTAACCAACAGTACCTTCTCCTTCTACGATTCGTTCCCCATCCATTAAAAGAATGTTCTGGAAAATACCGTGAGTAGCAGGGTGCGTCGGTCCTAAGTTCAGAATGGATAGCTCGCTTCCGTCTTCATTCTGTCTTTGTTTGATGATATCGGCATATCGTAATTCTGGTGGTAATAATAAGTCTGACATTATAGGTATTATTTCAGTACTATTAGCAATTATCTGTTGTTCTTCCGAAGAAACGGTCGTCTTTATCAGTTCTTCCGCCATCTTCCAATGGGAATTCTTTTCGCATAGGGAAAGAAACCATTTCGTCCATGTTCAGGATTCTTTTCAACTGCGGATGGCCTTTGAAAATAATCCCAAAAAAGTCATAGGTTTCTCTTTCCTGCCAGTTAGCTCCCAGAAACAGGCTGGTTACGGAATCAATTTCCGGATTTTCGCCATTCAGGAAGCATTTGATTCTGATTCGTACATTGTCTACCCAGTTGTGCATGTGATAAACTACGGCAAATTGCCTGTCTGTTTCAGCATCCGGATAATGAATGCCGCACACGTCTGTAAGAAAGTTAAAACGAAGCGTTTTGTCGTCTCTCAGAAACTGCATTACTTCGAGTATTGATGTGGAATCTACTTCAAAAGAAAAAATATCGTGTTGCTGTGAAAAATCGCGTACAATTAATTCGAAATTATCAACCAGCTTATTTTGTATGTCGGAAGTTTCTAAAGCCATTTTTAAGAAATGTTATAAGAAGCTAGTAATTCTTGATATTCTGGAGAACTTCTTCTCCTTACGGATTCAGATTTTACTAAATCCTGAAGGCGCATAACGCCGTCAAGAATCTGTTCCGGTCTAGGCGGGCATCCTGGCACATAAACGTCTACAGGAATTACTTTGTCAATGCCTTGCAATACGGAATACGTGTCGAAAATACCTCCTGATGAAGCACAGGCACCAACAGCGATAACCCATTTTGGTTCTGCCATTTGTTCATAAACCTGACGTAAGATTGGTGCCATTTTTTTAGCAATTGTTCCCATCACCAAAAGCATATCTGCCTGGCGGGGTGAAAAACTCATACGCTCTGACCCAAAGCGTGCAACATCATAATGTGAACCCATAGTTGCCATAAATTCAATACCGCAACAAGAAGTAGCAAATGGTAATGGCCAAAGAGAATTGGCTCTGGCAAGTCCAACTACAGTATCCAGCTTTGTAGCGAAAAACCCGGTTCCTTCATATCCTTCGGGAGTTTCTACCATATTTATTTTTGAATCACTCATTTTTTTTAGATTTTAGATTGCTGATTTCAGATTTCTGTGAAGTCCGAAACAAGAATCTGTTTCTTTGTTTTTATAAATTGGGAAAGTCTTAAATCATAATTCCCAAATCAAAAATCAATTATTCCCACTCTAATCCTTTTTTCTTCATTACATAGTAAAAACCTACTACCAGAAGAAACATAAAGATTGCCATTTTGGCCAATCCTGCCCAACCCATTTCTTTGAAATTCACTGCCCATGGATACATGAAAATAACCTCGACGTCGAACAACACGAATAAGATGGCAACCAAAAAATATTTTACAGAAAAAGGGATACGGGCGTTCCCTACAGATTCAATCCCGCACTCAAAGTTTTTGTCTTTGTTGACCGACTTTCTTCTTGGGCCTAAAAAACTTGATCCAATAATTGTCATAACCACAAACCCGGTAGCAAGCAAAAATTGCATTAATATAGGGAAATAACTAGTCTGATCCGTACTCATAAAGAATTTATTTTATAAAATAGTTACAAATATACGAGCCAATATTGAATTCACAGCCTACGGATTTCAATACTATATAGTATTGTCCTTAATTTTAATTTAGAATGAATAAAAATAATAAATTAGTAATGTCTGGGGTAGTTATTCGTTTTTTAAATGTTTAAATCAAAAAAAATGAAAAATTCATTTTTACTATTAAAAAAATGAAAATAATTTAATTTTATGTTAAATCCAGAGTATAAAAAAACCGCTCCATTTATGGAGCGGTTTAACTTTTAGGAAACTAAAAATAGTATGCTATATATTAGTTTTGAAGTACTGCAACCTGTGCAGCAACTTTACCTTTTCTTCCTTCTTCTTCTTCGTAAGATACTCTATCTCCCTCGCGAAGTTCTTCCGCTTTGATTCCTGAAGCATGAACGAAAATGTCTTTTCCTGTTTCTTCGTCTACAATGAATCCATATCCTTTGGATTCATTAAAAAATTTAACTGTACCTGTACGCATTGTAATAATAAAAATAATTAATAATGAACAAATGTAGTATTTAATATGATACGAAGTATAATTTTATGTTAATAAATTGAAAAAAAATTATTGATTAAAAAATCTTTTTGTGATTTTTCCTAAAATTCAACCATTTGATTTTCAATTTTTAAGCGAAATACCTCATTTTTTTGATTATTTATGATAAAGATAATCTAAAATTTTAAGAATTATTCAAACTCATTAATTCCATAAAGAATCTCTTTCATTTTTGATCCGTTTACCTCTACAGGGCGATAAGCCATGTTGAATTTGCTTATGGCAACATCAATATCGTCTTTTAATTTTTTGTACTCCAAGGGAAGCTTTGTTTCGCATTGTTTTTCATTCTCATAACTGTTAAGAATGATCTTGAACTTTTCATAAAATTTGCCTCCCTGATCAATAAAACTGTTGTATTGCGTTATGAATTGCAGGAGCCTGTCAATTGGAAAGATGATGTTAACCTGCGATGAATACAATTGGGGTCCCTGTTGTGTTTTCAGATTGGCAAGATAATCGTTTGTTTTCTGCTTTACGCTTTCCCAATCATCTGATGTCCTGCAGCTTTCCAGCGTATTGGCATATCCTATAGGCTTTGTGTATTCTTTGAATAAAGTTTCAATGTCGGTTCGAATCTTTTCATTGCTTTTCTGAAGAAAAGCTGTTTCAAAATAAATCGTATTGAGCTCATTTTGCATTCTGAGCGTAAAATCCAGAATGCACTCGATATTTGCAATTTCCTTGTCCTTTTCATCTTTTGAAAGTGAAGAAACCATCAGATTTGAGAAAGTCTGTACTACAGATACGATGGTGTTGGTTCCGAGTATTGAGGTGAGGTCAAAACCGGCCTTTCTATCTTTTCTGCTTTTTACAATTTCTTTTAGTTTTTCATATTCCGGATATTGATTTGGGTTGGAAATCTTGTTGATTTCAGAGAATGTTCGCACCGATGCAAAGTGATGGTCAAGGCTTAAAACTTTTTCATATAAAAGACGGATAATCTGGAGTCCTTTCAAATATCTGATTTTGGACAGATCCTGCATTTCTTCTTTTTTAAGAGATAAGATTTCCTCTTTCAGCAAATCCTTCTGGATTAAAAAATCGATTTTCGATGCAGTTTCTTTTGTGTCATAAATTTTAGCCGAAATGTCCTGAATACGCAGCTCTTTTTCGCGAATTTTAGGCGCATAATAGGCATTTATTTTTTTCAATTCTTTTTGCATTTCCTTGAAGATAGCATTAAACTCGGGATCGGATCCATTAACGGATGCGGAAGAAGCCGTAGCGAAAAAAAGGAAGGCAACCCATAAGACTGATCGTATCATGATAGTAATTTTTTAGTTTCCTGAAAGTGTCAATTTAATAAGGACATACTCGGAGTTGATTTCTACAGGATAACTTCCTGCGGCAACAATATCTTTTGCTGTACTGAGGTTGATCGCCTTTAAGAAATCATGTTCAACAGTATAGGAGGCAGGAATCCTGAAAGTAATCGCATCGCCAGGATTTACATTTTTTAATGCTTTGCCTAAAAGGGCAACTTGCTTATCTTCTGTCATAGCTGTTTTTTTAATTCCTATGCAGAACGAACTTTCACCGGTTTTATAAGCATTGGCATTTGAACTTTTCGGGTCCTGGTTGGTTGGAAACAATTTGCATATAGAGCCACTTAAAAGGCAGTCCGGAAATTGTTTTCCCAAACCATTGTCATCAATTGAAATACCAGGTGAAGATCCGCTTTGGGCCAGCGATATTCCGGAAAAAAGCAGGGCCGGGAGGTATAGAATTTTTTTCATCTTATTGTTGTTTTTAATTAGGCTCAGAACAATAAATTCATGGCCTTGGGTTAATCATCTCGATTTTGTTTTGTGTGAAAAGATCAGGCTCCTCATAAAAACGATACATACAAAAAGCAGGTTAATCAGGGCGGTAAAAAGGAGTACTATTACCGTTTTTCTGGGACTGGTAATTTTTTCTCCTTCATTCTTTACATAGCTTATCATTTCGTCATAGTTCGATAATTCGATGATAAAAAAGAGATTGATCAGGTTGATGACGATGATAAAAATTAATGGTATTTTGGTAGTTAACTTCATAATTGATTGATGATGTAGTGAAGTTGGGGCTATTACTTGAAATCTTTAATCATTTGTACTATTATTTTATCTGCAGCATCTTTTGAAAATTCTGCACTGTTTAACAATAATATATAGCTCTGTTTTGAATCAGTATCCACATAGGCGGCACTTGAATAGCTGATTGTTCTTCCTGCATAACCAAATAGGTTATACTGGTCATTTTTAAATTTTAGTGTCCCGATTCCGAAATATTTATTTTTTGTTGTTCCTTGTGGCTGTACAATTGTTGTCAGTATTTTGGCACTTTGAGAGTTTATCAGGCGATTTGAAAAAAACAAGGCGCGAATGAAAATATTCAATTCTTTGGCTGTTGTAACAAAATTTCCGACACCATCTGAGAAATTATTAATTCCAAGTTTAGGGAAATCATCAAGGTTCATTCCGCTGGCATAAGAAGAAGCCAAACCGGGAATGTTTTTTGAATAATATGTTTTTGTATGCTCAAGTTTCAAAGGTTTGATAATGCGTTCTTCCACTACATAATGCAAAGCCTTGTCTTCGATTTCTTCTATGATTTCCTTCAGGATAAAATAATTGCTGTTGGAATATTCATTCTTTTCATTGGGAGCAAATGACTTAGAATTGATTAACTTGTAAAAAGCGGTTCTGCTGAAGTCCTCATAAGGTTGTAAAAAAGAGGAATTAAACGTAGTGGCTGTGAGATAATCCTGAATGCCACTGCTATGTGACAAAAGGTTCTTTATAGTAATGTTTGCGGATATATTTTCGTTTTTCCTGATGATGTTGAATTTTGATAGAGGGTCATCAAGTGAAAGCTTTTTTTCTTCGATTAGCTGTAAGATCAAACATGAAATGTATAATTTGCTGGTACTTCCAATACAAAAAAGCTGATCGTTGGGACTGGGGACATTTTTTTCAAAACCGATATTCTCTATATATACCTTGTCTTTGCTTTCAACTAAGGCAACAATTCCAAAATCTTTAATAGAGTCTTTATAAGGCCCAATTATTTTAAGGAGCTTGCTTTGAGAAAAACCTGCACAGGTAAAAAGGACAAACAGTATTAGAATTTTATTTTTCATAAGCCAGTTGGTTTTCTAAATCTTTTTCATATTCAGAACTTGCATTACTATTGTCTTTTTTAAGGTAAGGAATATAATATGCCGCAACATTCAGTATAATCATCAAGGTTCCGAAAAAGTATAGACCCATAAAAAGGATAATGGATACGTGCATTGAAATAGTAAGTGTCAGCCAAAGTTTTCGGGTTTTGGAATAGTTGATGAAAACCGGATAAAATGTTTCCGTTATCAAAGTCAATATTCCAATACTGATATAGATAAAATTAGGTAGGTCGTAGTCTGCAAGACTGATTAGCCCGTTATAATTATGACCGGAAACAGCTCTCCAGACAGATTCTCCATTATACCAGTTTATTCCCAGCCCTTTGTCCAAGCCGGAAAAGAAATAAATGACACATAAATGGGCCTGAAGCAATAACAATGACCATTTTAAAGACGATTGATTTATTTGGAATTCCTTAATCATATAATCCAGCGAGAATTTCCCTTTTGGAAAAATAATGCAATAAAAAAGAGCCATGGAAGCGAAATAATCTGCACCATACAGATAATAGTTCATTGATTTTAGAATGATTATCTGTAGAATGAAGGACGCAATAGCGGCAACTCTGGTAAAAGCACCCAAAAGCAATAAGCCAAGCATGAAAATATAGACATATATTACGAGATATACGAAATCGTCAAATGCCAATGTAATGCCTAAGTTTGTAAGATAGTGATGGAGATCAACAAGAGTAGGGCTGTAGCCATCAAAGACAAGATCAATAACTTCAGGCTTGATAAAAGCATTTTCCAATAAAATATTGGGAATATCTGCCCAAAAGGAAAAAAGATTCAAAAGGCAGTAGAGCGCGATGGAAATTCTAAAAAAAGAATTCCATTCTATTTCTGAAACAGAGTTATTGAAGAATTTCATAATTCCAATTTTTAACATTGATTAATATTGGTCCGTATTTTTTAGCCAGATCTTTGCTTTTTGTTGCCAATGACGGATATTCAACTAAAAAATATTTTAAGGTTACTTCGTCACAGCCAGGATTATGGACCCGTATCTTGGATTGGTATTTGGCAGCAACATTTTTAATCAATAATTCGCCATATTGATCAAGTAGCAAATCCCGTTTGGTCATCTTATTTGCTTTTTTCTTTTTGGCAGTATTATCTAAATGGTCTGTCATATTCGAAATTAAAGTAGTATATCTCGAATTTCCTTCATTGGTAAGGAATTTTATATCAATACCTTTGTCACAATAATCAAACATGAACAATCCCATACTTTTGACATTAGGAGCAAAAAAGCCAAAACCTGTTTCTGTAGCCGTATATCGGTAGTAATATTGGCAATAGCTGTTTTGTTGGAATTTCTGAATTTTCGAAATAAAATTATCTGATTCCTTTTGGTGGTAGACATAGTAGATATGGTTGGTTGAAACCACACCTGTAATTACCAAAGTGAAAAGATGGAAAAAGAAAAATATTTTCATCCGGTTGTTTAATAGCTTCTTGATCATAATAATAAAGTTTAAAATGCACTATCCGGAGAAACCAGATAGTGCATTAATTAATACAGGAATACTAGTTTCCGGCATAAGCCGCGATTCTTCTGGATAGAGAAGTGAATTCAGCCATTTCTGCGTCACTTAATCTTGCGTTATCCCAAACCACAAAGTTTTTGTGAACTAAAGCAATGTTTAACCACGTTTCGTTCAAGATTGCTTTACCAGCTTGTGCCTGAAGCGCCATGCCTCCGTTGGCCATAGCTCTTTTCAATTCAACATCAGAAATGTTATATTTTGTTTGCAAAGTTTTGTTGATTACAGTTTGATCTTCACTGCTAAAGCGTGTATCACGAGTTACGTCATACAGGTCACGTCCAATTCTTTGAACTCCGGCTTCAGTAGATTTTGTGAAAGAGAATAATGTTAATGATAAACATGTAAGCGATGTTAAAACTAATTTTTTCATGATATTTAAAATTTAGAGGGCATTTCCGCTATAGTTGATTAGGAAAGCGGTTTGCCATGGTTGATTAATTTTTTTTGTTTGATTTTTTTAGGACCCAAACATGTCCTTCGATTTTTCCAAATTAGGAAATACTGGGATGGTCTCTGATATTTTTCATGGTCATTTTGATTGGTTTTGGTTGAACTTTATTTACTTAAACAACTTAACTTTCAGGTTATTCATTGATGGTATTCGCAATAGCATTTACACTGGCTGCTGTTGTGATGGCTTTTGCCATATTTTCATTACTGCCGTAAATTGAACCGGTTATTCCATGGTGGATGTCCCATCTCCTTCCTTTTCTACGCAGGTAATTGGCATGTCTGGCGATTGAGCTGGAAGTAAGGATTGCCTTTTTATCATTAGCTGTTAAAACAGTGTTGGACGATATGAGGACTTCAAAACCGACAATGTAATCGTGGATGCTTTTTGCTGTCGCTTCACTATCTATCATTTGTGTTAGGGCAGCAGCAAGATTCTCTAATTGATTTTTAGCGGTAACAGATAGATTGTTGTTATTGCTGATTGCCGTGTGATAACTTTCGTCAGTGCTTAAAATCCAATTAATATTATTGTAAGCAATTGGAGAATAGTTATTGTTCTTCATTGGGTCGAACTCTGAAAAATTATTGGCAATAGATTCAATATCAAATATGATTTGTGAAGGAGTAGTATTAGTAGGGGTGTTGGTGTAATACTCTTCAAGGATCTGGCGGTATAAAATCCCGGCGTTGTCATAAGAATTCGCAGTATTTTGTGGACTCCAGCTGTGTGGATTTTCCTTTTTATGATTGATAGCAGATGTACCGGATTCTGTTCCATTCATTTCGATATCCTCATCTGTAGAGCATGACAAAAATGTGAGTGATAAAAACAGGGATAATGATAATAGCTTTTTCATGTGATTGGGAGTGTTAGGTTTGTTGTTATTATTTTGCTCTCGGGTTCATTTTTATTCGGACATAGAACCCTCGATTTTTTTTAATCCGTTTTCAAAAATTGCTTCAGGATTACGTTGACAAAGCTATCTTGTGAATTTTCCGTTTGCAAGCGCATATGATACGAATTCGCGAAAAACGCGCTACGAATTCGCGAATTCGTAGCGCGTTTTATTTGATTTAAAATATTGATTATCAATTAATTATTTTAATTTCTTTAAAAAAATAAATCATCGTTTCGATGAAGTCATTGCAGAAATTAAAAACAGGAGATTTTTACTGTTTTATATATTTTTTTATGCTACATTTATAACTCTTTACATATTTGAATATATTATGCACATCAAAAAACCGCAGAAATTTCTTATGGAAAATAAGTTTGGTATCTTCCTGATACTTTTTTTGATGCTATCAATTCCTGTTTTTTCACAACAAAAAGGATTTTCTCTGCCAGATTCCCTAGAAGATAAATCCTATGACTACCTTAATAATAGAATTGACCTTTATGAAGAAGATACTATAAAGGCGCTTTTTTATCTGGATTCCTATTTATCAAAAGCCAAAAAGGAAAATAACCTGAATGAAATAGTCAATGCATATTCCAATACTATCTTTTTTGTATCAGACAGTCTGAAACCAATATATGCGGATAGTATAGTTGCTTCTGCAAAAATGACCAATAATGCTCCTATCATCGGATCGGCTTACATTTCGAAAGGGAATTTTTATTATTCTATCAAGGATTATGTTCAGGCTTTGAATTTCTACCTGAAAGCCAGTGATTATATTTCCCGTTCCAACGATGATTATCTCAAATATGAACTCAAGTATCATATAGCGGGAATTAAGATTCATTTAGGATTTAATGATGAGGCTCTTGCTTTGCTGAAGGAATGTGTTGATTTTTTCAAAAAGAGTAACGAATATGATTACCAACGAGGCTATTTGAATTCGCTTCATTCTTTAGGATTGGTTTATAATAGGCTCGGAAAATATGATTTAAGTACAGAAACTAATGAATTTGCCTTAAAGGAAGCCAAACGCCTGAATGTGGAACTGACACAGAATTATATCATCCATTCTGAAGGAATCAACCAATACTTTAAAAAAAACTATCCAAAAGCAATCCATGATATACAACAGGTATTACCGGCAATCATAAAAAATAATGATTTTGCCAATGAAGCTGTCGGTTATTTTTACATAGGAAAATGCTATTGGGACCAGGGACAACAGCAAAAAGCACTGCCTTATTTTAAAAAAGTAGATCGTGCCTTTGCCGAAAAAAATTACATACGTCCTGATTTGAGGGAAAATTATGAACTGTTAGTTGGCTATTATAAAGAAAAGGGAGATGTGAAAAATCAGCTTTATTATATCAACAGGCTGATGAAGGCAGACAGCGTGCTCAATGCGAATTTTAAATATATGTCCGGGAAAATTCATAAGGAATATGACACCAAAGCACTCCGTCAGGCCAAACAGGAAATTGAAAAACAATTGGCTGGAAAGGAGAAGACTACTTTACTATTGTATTTTTCACTGGCTGTTTTTTTCTTTTTGACACTGTATTTTTTCTATCGTTATTATAGTAACCAAAAACTTTACCGCCAGAAGTTTGAAGAGCTGATGGGGGCAGAAAAAGAAGAGTCCCAGGCTATAGCTGTTGAAAAAGAAGAAGTAGAAAAGAAAGGACTCGATATCAATCCCGATGTTGTAGCCGGTATAGTAAAAGAATTGGAGAAATTTGAAAGCCGTAAAAAGTTTTTAGAAAAAGACCTCACTCTTGTGAATCTGGCATCAACGTTCAATACAAACGCTAACTATCTTTCCAAGGTTATCAATCATTACCGGAACAAAAACTATAATACCTATCTGAATGATTTGCGTATTGAATATATAGTTGAACTTTTGAAAAGCCAGTCCAGATACCGAAACTATACTATTAAGGCCCTGGCAGATGAAGCCGGATTTAGCACACCGCAACACTTTTCAAAGGCCTTTTTTGCTTCTACCGGCATTTATCCGTCATACTTTTTAAATGAGCTCAATAAAGATTTAAATAATTAGCAGCATAAAAAAGCCCCGATTTCGGGGCTTTTATTATTTAAGTCGGATATGAAGTTCTTCCAATTGCTTGTCGTCAATGGCAGAAGGAGCATCAATCATCACGTCGCGTCCCGAATTGTTTTTAGGGAAAGCGATAAAGTCGCGGATGGTTTCCTGTCCTCCTAAAATAGCAACCAATCGGTCTAATCCAAAAGCTAGTCCTCCATGTGGCGGTGCTCCAAACTGGAAAGCATCCATCAAAAATCCAAATTGGTTTCGGGCTTCTTCTTCGGTAAAGCCAAGGTATTTGAACATTAGCTGCTGTGTTGCCTTATCATGGATTCTGATAGAACCACCTCCAATTTCATTTCCGTTCAAGACCATATCATAAGCATTGGCTCTTACGTTGCCCGGCTCGGTTTCAAGTAAGGAAATATCTTCCGGTTTTGGAGACGTAAACGGGTGGTGCATCGCGTGGTATCTGCCGCTTTCTTCGTCAAACTCCAACAAAGGGAAATCTACTACCCATAGTGGAGCAAAAACTTCAGGATTTCTCAATCCCAAACGGGTTGCCAACTCCATTCTTAAGGCACTCAATTGAGTTCTTGTCTTGTTTGCAGGGCCGGAAAGAACCAGAATCAAATCGCCCGGTTTTGCTCCGGTGGCTTTTGCCCAGTTTTGCAAATCATCCTGGTCGTAGAATTTATCAACAGACGACTTGATACTTCCGTCCAATTCATATTTGGCATATACCATTCCGGTAGCGCCTATTTGTGGTCGTTTAACCCAATCAATCAGGTTGTCGATTTCTTTTCTGGTGTATGAAGCACAGCCAGGAGCCGCAATTCCCACTACAAGTTCGGCATTGTTAAAAACGGCAAACTCTTTATGTTGTGCCACTTCGTTCAATTCGCCAAATTCCATACCGAAACGAATATCCGGTTTGTCATTACCATAGGTTTTCATGGCATAATCATAAGTAATCCTTGGGAATTTATCTACTTCAATTCCTTTGATTTCTTTCAACAGATGGCGTGTCAGTCCTTCAAAAACATTCAGAATATCTTCCTGCTCTACAAAAGCCATTTCACAGTCAATCTGTGTAAATTCAGGCTGTCTGTCGGCTCTTAAATCCTCATCACGGAAACATTTCACGATTTGGAAATATTTGTCCATACCTCCAACCATCAACAATTGTTTGAAAGTCTGAGGGGATTGAGGCAACGCATAAAACTGTCCTTCGTTCATTCTTGACGGTACGACAAAATCTCTGGCTCCTTCCGGAGTCGATTTGATAAGGTAAGGCGTCTCAACTTCACAAAAATCCAGGTCTGAAAGATATTTTCTGACTTCCATCGTCACTTTGTGACGGAAAAGCAGGCTGTTTTTTACCGGATTTCTTCGGATATCCAGGTAACGGTATTTCATTCTAATGTCTTCACCACCGTCAGTTTCATCTTCAATTGTAAATGGAGGAGTCAATGCCGCATTCAGCAGGCTTAATTCTGAAACTAAAATTTCAATATCGCCGGTTGACATGTTTTTGTTTTTTGACTCTCTTTCAATAACAGTTCCTTTTACCTGAATGACAAATTCCCTGCCCAATGTTTTGGCCATTTCAAAAACGGCAGCATCGGTTCTTTCTGAATCAAAAATCAATTGCGTAATTCCATAGCGGTCGCGCAGGTCAACCCAAATCATAAAACCTTTATCACGTGTTTTTTGAACCCAACCCGCAAGCGTAACTTCTGTATTAATATGTGAAGCATTTAGTTCTCCACAATTATGACTTCTATACATTATCAAAATTTTAGATGGCAAATTTAGTGATAATTGTCAATTATGAATTATGATTTTTCAAATTATAAAGAGTGGAAAAAATAAAATTTATATAGGTAATAATCAATGTTCTTTGAGGTTTTTGCTTCTTTATTCTGTTTTGAGCAATTGATGTGTTTTTTGGGGGATTTTGTGAATGCCAGTGTTTGTAGGACTTACGAAGATTCCAATGTTAAGTTTTTACTCAATGTTACCAAATTGTTAAGTTAAAGTTTTTTAATTGTAAAGGAATAATTATATTTGTTAGAGAATTGTAAATAACTAAAAAAGACAGAATTATGAAAAAGTGTTTGATTATGGCAGTGATGCTGGTTTCTGGAGTTGTTTTTGCGCAAAAAGCGGATCATAAATATGAAGTTGTAGATAATATGGTAAAGGCTACCTATTTTTATGATAATGGAAAAGTGATGCAGGAAGGATTCTATAAAGATGGGAAAGTCCACGGAAAATGGATTTCTTATGATGAGGCAGGAAACAAAAAATCTTTAGGAGAATATAATAACGGTGCAAAGACCGGGAAATGGTTTTTTTGGACAGATAATAATTTAAGTGAAGTTGATTATTCTGACAGCAGAGTTGCCACGGTAAAAAACTGGAAGCAGGATGCTCTTGCAAACAGAAATTAAATCTGATTATCTCCAAAAGAAAAATCCATTAGTATTCTAATGGATTTTTTTTGTTCTTATTTTAAACTTCTGTCACTGCTTTTTCCGGAACCAATTTCCTTGAAAGAAGCAATAATTTTGTCCATAGGTTCTTTGAATTTTTCCTTGCTGCTTTCTATCGTCCAGGTTACAATCTGGTAAAACCTGTCATTTCCCTCGACATAAGCGATATCATAAAAAACAGGAATTTCATCAGCTTTTCCAGTCAGCGTAAATGTTTTGGCTTTTAGTCCGTTGATTTGAGTGTCTTTTGTATCTGTAAAAACACCATTTTTGATAGACGCTTCCAGGCTTCCTCTTAAAATTTGATAATAACCGTTGAAATCGGGAGTAAATTCGGTTGTGGCTTTTGCCGCATTGGCGAATTCCTCTTTAGGCTCATCTATGATTACGATGTAAAACTCTTTGAAAGCATTTTGATATTGTAATGAAGCCATGTCATGCAGGCCTTTTGCTTCCGAAAGAAAGGAAGGCAGCTCTACGGAATATTTGTTTTTTACCGTTACGGTTTCGGTTTTGTCTGAAGTGCAGGAAAGCATCAAAACAAAAAGGCTAAGTGCCATTATCTTTTTCATAGGATGAAATTTTACTGCAATATAAAAAATGTGTCCGAGATTTATTCCGGTCGGACAAGAAAATAGGCTTTTGCAGGAGCAAAAAAATCCCGACTGATGGTTTTCAGCCGGGAAATTTCAAGGTTAATTCGTTTTTGGAACGATTATTTAAGAGTGTTTTGCGGTAAATCCGTCGTCACTCAATTCTTTGTGATCGTAATCGGCTACCATCAATTCCTCATATTTTACAGGTTCTTTGCCTTTGTTGAATCTTGCAATCAGGCTATCGAAAATAGCATATACTACAGGAACAATAATCAAGGTAAGGAATAATGAACTAATCAAACCTCCAATAATTACCCAGGCCAAACCGTTGTTCATTTCGGCAGCAGCTCCTGAAGCCAATGCAATAGGCACCATACCGAAAACCATCGCGATTGTTGTCATCAAGATAGGACGAAGTCGGGCATGGTTCGCCTGAATCAGTGCCATGTATGTCGTTTCGCCTTCTGCTTTTCTGTGGTTTGCGAAGTCGACAAGAAGAATCGCGTTTTTACAAACCAGACCAATAAGCATGATTACCCCTAAAATCGTGAAGATATTCAGCGAGTTGTTGGTCAGTGCCAACGCCATCAATGCTCCGATAAACGATAATGGTATCGAGAACAAGACCACAAACGGATAAACGAAACTGTTATATAAAGCTACCATTACCAGATAAACCAAAATAATAGCGGCTAATAAAGCAATTCCTAACGTACCGAAACCTTCTGCCTGGTTTTCCATATCACCACCCCAAACATAGCTTACACCTGTTGGTTTTTCCAGTTTTGAAAACTGCGCTTCCCATTCAGCAGCAACGTCTCCTGAAGGTCTACCTATGGTCTGTGCTTTAATCGATACGGCGGTTGCCTTGTCACGACGCTCCAGTAAGCTTGGTCCTGAACTTTCTTTAACGCTTGCAAATTGAGATAGTTTGATTTGCTGTCCCATATCGTTAATGAATACCAGGTCGCTTACGTTATTAATATTCGAACGGTCGTATTCATTAAAACGGATATTGATGTCGTATTCATATTCTCCGGCACGGAACTTAGCATCTGTGTTTCCGTTAAATGCAGTCTGCATGGTTGTTCCAACAGTTTGTAGTGTAAGACCTAATGCAGCCATCTTATCTCTGTCAACCTGAACGGCAATTTCAGGGCTACCTTCTTCTACGGAAAGTTTGATTTCTGTAGCTCCCTTGATTTTCATCAGCTGTGCTTCTGCTTTTTTGGCAAAGGCTGTTGCACTTTCTAAATCCGGTCCGGTAACGGTCAGGAAGATAGGAGCTTCATCGGCACCTCCCATGATACTAACAGGTACGGTCTTGATTTTGGCACCCACGAGAATTTTTTCCAATTCACGTTTCATTTTAGCCGCATAGATATACGTTCCGTCTTCACGAAGTGACTTATCAATCAGCTTCACGTCAATCTCTGCTTTGTAAACGGTAGCCTGTGTCGCACCAAAACCTTCACTGGTTTGTCCTACAGTGGTTACAATTTCTTCAATTTCTTTTTTATGTCTTAGATAATCTTCTGCTTTTTGGGCAATAAAGTTGGACTGCTCGATAGAAGCATCTTTTGGAAGTTCGATTTGTACAAGGAACTGCCCACGGTCAATTTTAGGGAAGAATTCTCCTCCAATAAATCCGGCACCAACCAATGCAAGTGAACTGAAGAATAATACAACAACAATAGCTAAAGTTGATTTCTTATATTTCAAAGACCATTTCAAAATATCAGTTACCTTATGCGTAAACTTGTCAAGTCCTCTCTCAAAAGCAAGGATTATTCTTCCAAAGAAAGTTCTGTCCGTAATATGCTCCAGTTTTCCATATCGTGAGGAAAGCCACGGTACAATAGTAAATGATGAGAGTAAGGATAGCAACGTAGCAATGATAACGGTAACACAGAATTGTGTAATAATGTTGGCAACCAGACCTGTACTCATAGCGATAGGCAAGAATACAACCACGATAACCAATGTAATTGCGGTTACGGTAAATCCGATTTCTGCAGTTCCGTCAAAGGCGGCACGTACTTTGTTTTTACCCATTTCCATGTGGCGGTAAATGTTTTCCAATACCACAATCGCGTCATCCACAAGAATACCAACCACCAATGAAAGTCCGAGTAAGCTCATTAAGTTCAGGGTATAACCCATCATATAAATCCCAATAAATGTAGCAATCAGGGAAGCCGGAATGGAGACCATTACAATAAAGGCGTTTCTGATACTGTGCAGGAAGAAAAGCATTACGAATGCTACCAGGAATACGGCCAGGAACAAGTCATGGATTACCGAATCAGCCGCAGCCAGTGTAAATTCTGAAGTATCGTTGGCTACTTTAAGTTTTAATTCTTGCTTTTCGTAATCTTTTTCAATTTTAGCAATAGCAGCATAAATCTCCTCACTCACCGTTACGGCATTAGCATCGGTCTGTTTGATAACCTGTAATACAATTGCATTGTTGGAATTGACACGTGCAATTTTCTCAACTTCTTTCTGTGAATCCTGAACATCGGCTACATCGCCAAGACGTATTTGGATTCCGTTTTTAGAGGAAATTACTAAATTCCTCATTTCTTCTACATTCTTGTATTTTCCGGCAAGACGAACCAACATAGTAGTTTCTCTTGTCTGGATATTTCCGGTTGGAAAGTCAAGGTTGGAAGACAATATCATCTGCTGTACCTGCGGAACAGAGATTCCGTAACCTTTTAATTTGTTTTGGTCAAGACTTACCTGAATTTCTCTTTCTTCACCACCAACTAAGTTCACCTGAGCCACACCTTTTACACGTGAAAGTATAGGCTGGATTTTCTTGTCTAACAAATCATAAAATGCCACTTCGTCCATTTTTGCGGTTGCCCCGATAGTAATTACCGGCAAGTCGCTCAAAGAAAATTTGGTCAGGGAAGGCGGGTCAACATCTTCCGGTAAATCCTTTTCTATGGCATTGATTTTTCTTTGCGCATCGTTAAGAGAATAATCGGCATCGGCTTCCGGTTCCAGAGTTACCATAACGATGGATAAACTCTCGATAGATTTCGATTCTACTTTCTTTACGTTTTCCAGAGAGGAAACAGCGTCTTCGATTTTTTTGGTTACCGTATTTTCTACTTCCCCAGGAGAGGCTCCCGGATATACAGTAGAAATCGTAACCACGTTTATTTCAAACTTCGGGATCAATTCATAGCTCAACTGGCTGTAGCTAAACAGACCGCCGAGCGTTAGAATGATAAACAACACAATCACAAGGGTTGGTCGTTTGATTGATATTTCTGCTATTTTCATTTTATAAGTTTAAAGTCTTGAGGTTTAGAGTCAAAGGTCATAAAGTCAAAAGTTGTAAAGTCAAAAGAGAGGAAGTCGAAAGTTGTAAAGTCAAAAGTCACTTTTTTGTCAACTATCCACTATTAACTATCCACTATCAATTATCGACTATGAACTAAACTGTCAACTATTTTATTGGATTTACTTTTGTTCCGTCAGTCAGGTTGATTTGTCCGCTTATAACAACAATTTCCCCATCGTTTAAGCCGTCAAGAACCTCTACTTTTTCTCCGAAAACTCTTCCGGCAACTATCTTTTTCAGTTTTGCAACATTGTTCTCTACAACAAATACCTGATTACTGCTAACACTTCCTACAAAAGCATTTCTAGGAATTACCTTAAGCGGTTTTTGCTGTGTCGCTTTTGATGTAAATTCCGCTGTTCCGTACATTCCTGCCTTGATTTCATTGTCAGGATTGTTTGCAATTTCAATTTCTACAGGGAAGTTTAATGATTCGTCTGCTTTTGGAGCAATGAAAGTAATTTTTCCGGAGAATTCCTTATCAGGAAATACACTTGCCTTTACTTTAACGACAGAACCTACTTTTAGTTCAGGAATCTGGTTTTCGCTCACGGCTACTTTCAATTTTAGCTTTGAAACGTTGACCAATTCAAACAATTCTGTCCCTGGTGCTACTACAGAACCCGGTTCGATGCTTTTCTTGTTTACGATTCCGTTAATGGAAGATTTGATTGTTGCATCACCATAAGTAATTTTAGCCTGGTCTAATTTTGCTTTAGCATTGACAAGCGCCAGTTTTGCCTGGTCTAATTGCTGTTGTGTAACACCACCTGTTTTATATGCATTTTCATAACGCTTGCTGTCTGTTAAAGCATTTTGGTAGGCTGCATTGGCATTCTGTACATCAATAGAAAGCTGGTCGCCTTTTATGATAGCCAATGTTTGTCCAATTCGAACCTGGCTTCCTTCTTCTACCAAAACTTTGATAACTCTTCCTGAATTTTCTGCGGAGAATTTTAATTCCTGCGATGGAATAAAATTACCATTTGCCACGAAGTCCGAGTTGATAGCTTCAGTTTTTACAGATGCAGTTCGTACAGCAACTGTGGTATTTTTCTCTGAAACGATTGCCGTTTCGGCTTCGTTTTTCTTTTTATTATTCATTAAAATGAAACCAAACAGTCCAAGGACGCCTATTCCAATACCTATATATATTAATTTTTTCATCTTTTGTATGATTGATTTTTAATTGATTAAAGTTTTTAGCTCTCCTTTAGCTTTGATTAGCTGAACTTCAGCCAGCTTGTAATCCAATAAAGCAGAGTTGTAATTGTTTTGTGCTTCTACCAAAGAGTTCTCGGCGTCAAGTAGATCTGTCAATGAAGCCAATCCATTATAATAATTGTTTTTGGTGTCGCTTAGGACTTCTTCAGCCAGTCTCACATTTTCTTTCTGGTTGTTTATCGTGATAATACTGTTGTTGATTTGCGTTTTTGAATTCTCATAGGCCAAATCAAGAGAAAGTTTTGTTTCCTGCATATCTTCTTTAACCTGTTTCAGCTCAATATCAGCCTGACGGACTCTCGCTCTTGTTCCAAATCCGGTAAAGATTGGAATTTTCAGGTCTAAGCCAATGATGGAATAGTCTGACCAGTAAACACCTTCTGAAGACTTTGCTCCTAAAGGCAATTTAGGTCCCTGTCCGATATAGTTATAGCTTCCGGAAATAGCTAAAGTGGGATAATACTCAGCAACAATAGATTTTTTTTGGTAGTCCAAAAGTTGCTCCTGTTTTTTCAGTAAGGCATATTCCGTTCTTTGGGTCGAATCAGGTTGTTCTGAAAGCGCATGAGGCGTAACCTCAAATTCTGTCTGCGGAATCTCGATTTGCGTTTCAATTGGCATACCCATATAAAACTTCAAAGAGTTTTCCTGTAATTGCACCTCATTGATTAACTGTTGTCGTTGCGTATTGATATTGTGCAATTTTACAGTAATACGGTCCAAATCAATTTTCTTTGCAAGCCCGTTCTCATACTGGCCTTTGATAATTTCTTTGACTTTTGAGGTATTCACATAATTACTGTCAATTACGGTAAGCTTCTGTCTTTGTACAAAAACCTGATAATAATTGTTGGCAACTCTTTCGATTACCTGTTCTTCTGTAAGCTGCTGATTGATTTGATAAAACTCACGGGTCGTTCTGGCTGCTTTCAAACCGGTAAATACGGCCTGGTCAAAAATGTTTTGCGTTAATGAAACACCTCCTACAGAACTCCACTTTTGTCCTAAAGGAGCTAAGATGGTAGTGCCCGGCTGTCCGAAAAAGTCACCCGGCAAGGCATTTAATTGTAAAATTGGATTGTAGGTCACATTTCCGTGAGCACTAATCTGTGGCAAAGCTCTGGAACGTACTTCCTGGATTTGGTATTCGCTGTTCTCTACTTTAAGCTTGGCCTTTTTAGCATCTGCTTTATTTTCCAAGGCATATTGGATGGCATCTTTTAGCGTCAGCTTTCGGGTCTGTGCCTGAATGCCTTGCGAAAAAATGAATCCGATCAGCAGGATAGCGAGTCTGTTCATACTCTTCATCTGATTTAAATTATTTATTATTGATTGATTTTGATTGTTCCTTAAATAAGGTATTCATTATAATTTCTTTTCTGTCGTCCAGAATTTTTTCATATTCTTCATCGGTCAGGCGCATGGTTTTTTGGAAAAGCGGACGCATGGAAATAGGAAAGGAGATTAGGGAAACCATATTAATTATAAACTGTATAGGTTCCATTTTTTCGATGGTTCCCTTTTCCATTTCTACAACCAATTCTTCGTAGAATTTTTTAAGCATGCGTTCCATTCCTTCTTCATCCTTAAAATAGCATCCCTGGTTAAATTGTGTTACCAGATAAATTTCCATGTAGGGATATTCTTTCGCCATTACAAAAGAATCATCAATAAATTCTTCAATTTTGGCCTTAAATGGCAATTCTGAAAAAACAATAGATTCTGTTCTTTGTTGCTCTTTTTCCTGAGCATCTGCAAAAACAATTTCAAACAATTTATCTCTGGAACGGAAATAATAATTTATCAAGGTTCTGTTAACTCCCGCGGCATCAGCTATTTCCTGGGTGGTTGCATTAAATTTACCTTCACCAAAAAATAATTTCTTGGCAGTTTTTTTAATCAATTCCTCAGTAGCTTCATCTTTATTTTTAATGTACATAGTGTTTAACATTTTTGTTTAACAAAATTATTAAATAATTTATTTTGACAAATTTGTCAAATTGTATTTAACTTTTCTTTAACAAAAAACGTTTTCGCGCTCTGTGAATTTTAGAACTTCGAAAGTTTGTTGAGGTATGAAGAATACCTTACTTTAGCCAAAATTATTTTTATGCATTCTATTAGTGAATATCAGGATGGCTTTATAGATTATTTAGAGAGCCAGAAGATTGTTGGTGAACCAAAATCGCTATACGAACCAATACAGTATATATTGTCATTAGGAGGAAAAAGAATTCGTCCTGTATTGACATTGATGGTCGCAGAGGTTTTTGATTTGGAGTATAAGAAAGCTTTGCCTGCAGCTTTTGCGGTTGAAGTATTCCATAATTTCTCTCTCGTTCATGACGATATAATAGATGATGCGCCGCTTCGTCGGGGCAAAGAGACGGTTCATGAAAAATGGAATATCAATACCGGTATTCTTTCCGGTGATGCGATGCTGATTTTAGCCTACCAGTATTTTGAACAGTATGAGCCGGTAATTTTTCAGGCATTAGCGAAGATTTTCAGCAAAACAGCGCTTGAAGTATGCGAAGGGCAGCAATGGGATGTGGATTTTGAAAACCGTGACGATGTTACTATTCCGGAATATCTGAAAATGATTGAATACAAGACAGCCGTACTGGTTGGAGCTGCCATGAAAATGGGAGGGATTATCGCTGAAACTTCTATTGAAAACTGCGAAGCGATTTATAATTTCGGATTAAATCTTGGTATCGCTTTCCAATTGCAGGATGATTATCTTGACGCTTTTGGAGATCCGGAAACGTTTGGAAAACAGGTTGGAGGTGATATAATTGAAAATAAAAAAACGTATCTTTATTTGAAGACGCTCCAATTTGCAACACCGGAAGTAAAAGAACAGCTGCTGCACCTGTATTCGATACAGCCAACAGACAATTCTGAAAAGATAAATTCTGTAAAAGAAATTTTTAATCATACCGGTGCCTCAAAAGCCACTCAGGAAGCTATTAAGGAATATACGTTTAAGGCTTTTGAAACCTTGGAAAAATTAAATATTGGTCAAGATAAAAAAGCAGTATTGAAAGCTTTTGGCGAAAATTTGATGGGTCGAAAAGTTTAATATCTGACGCTGATTATAAAACACCCTTTCAGGGTTCCAAACCCTGAAAGGGTTAAACCGAAAAGGTTATAAAAAATAGTATGAATTTTATTGCACCCATAAATACAGATGATTTGCTTTCTGAAGCAGAGAAAGAAAACCTGTATTTGAAATTACTGGAACAAGTCAACAAGGACTTTAATTTTGCAAACGAACCGATTGATTTTCCGTTGAGTACAAAGCCGGTTGAGTTGAAAATCCAACTGCATGAAAAAGTGTACAGGCTAATCCAGCATAAATTTGCAGAATACCTGAACCTGCTTTATATTATTGATGTTCCTGAAGTAGAGGTCAAAAAATTAGACGGCTCGGATTTGGTAGAGCTTTCCGAACAGATTACTTTTCTTATTCTCAAAAGGGAATGGCAGAAAGTTTGGTTTCGAAATAGACTTTAGAAAGTTTCTGAGTTGCTGAGGTCCTAAGGTTCTATGGTCTTTAGCTCTCTTATAGCCAGATGATTTCGAATTAATTTGAATGTGGTTTTAACCTACAAAATTTAGAAGCTAATTCACAAAAAGGAAATACATAACCTACCTTTAATAACGTTTTCTTTTAAACATAATATACACAACCTTAGCACCTCAGAGCCTTAGTCCCTTAGCACCTTAAAAAACACACAAACTTAGCATCTCAGTATCTTAGTGTCTTAGCACTTTAAAAATAAACCCTCACAAAAGGCATCAAAGCATCATTATAAACATTTTTGTCACTGTCGTGTAAAACATTATATCGGGCACCAACCGTAATATTGTCCATTCGGTAACCGGCTCCCAGAAAAAGTGCCGTACTCCAAAAATTGTCAGAACCACCCCCAACTTTATCGTCATAGTCCAGATTGACCCTTAACTGTTCCAATTCTGCAGAAAGTTGAATTTCGGGAATCGGATTTGTCAGGAGGATAAGGCTGGGGCCATAGATATAGGATTCATAAAAGTCTTTATCTCTTACATAACTTACCTGCAATGCCAAACCTGCTGAAAAATAGGGATTGAAGTCATATATTGCGCTTGGAGCCACGGAAAGATTTGTATATCCTGAACCAAAACCAAGACCTAATCCGCCTCCAAAACGTATCCTGCTTTGGAAATCATTGTTCGTATTTTGCTGTGCAGTAGCATTTGATGAAACAGCCAGGAAAATAACTGCCATCAAGGTTTTTGTTATATGGTTAAGATTAAGTATTTTCATGGCCAAATTTTAAGTTAAGTTTAAGACATAAAAGTATGAAATATTTATTAGATTGTTCTAATTGTCGTACTTTTGCAAAAATATTTTTAACAAATTAGGACATTCAATTAAATTATGGATAGGTTTTCCTTTTTAAACGCGGCACATACTGAATTTTTTGCTCAATTATATGATGAATATCTTGAAAATCCGGATAGCGTAGAGCCAAGCTGGAGAAGTTTCTTCCAGGGCTTTGATTTCGGGATGCAGACATATAATGAAGAATATGAGGCTCCGGCACAACAACTTGCCAATTATGCGACATCAGGTAATGTTGATGTAAGCCAGATTTCAGAAAAACTACAAAAAGAATTTAATGTGCTGAAGTTGATCGATGCCTACAGAACGCGCGGTCACTTATTTACGAAAACCAATCCGGTAAGAGAAAGAAGGATTTTCAGCCCGAATCTGGATCTTGAAAACTTCGGACTATCCCAGTCTGATTTGAATACTGTTTTTGATGCGGCAAAAGCCATCAAAATTGCACCATGCTCTTTACAGGAAATCATCGGTCACTTAGATAAAATTTACTGCCAGCACATTGGTGTGGAATACATGTATATTCGTAAGCCGGAAGTAATCCAATGGATTCAGGACAGAATCGGATACAATGACAACCATCCAAGATTTTCAGATGACCAGAAGAAAAATATTCTTAATAAATTAAATGAGGCAGTTTCTTTCGAGAACTTCCTTCATACCAAATATGTAGGTCAGAAACGTTTCTCACTTGAAGGTGGTGAAACATTAATCCCGGCTCTTGATGCTTTGATTGAAGCGGCGGCAGAAAAAGGAGTAGAGCAGTTTGTTATGGGAATGGCACACAGAGGCCGTTTGAATGTTTTGGCAAACGTTTTTGGAAAAAACACACAGGATATTTTCTCTGAATTTGACGGAAAAGATTATGATGATGACGCTCTTTTCGATGGTGACGTAAAATACCACTTAGGATTAACTGCTGATAAAAAGACAAAATCAGGAAAAAATATCAATATCAATTTAGCACCAAACCCTTCACACCTGGAAACGGTTGGAGCTGTAATTGAAGGAATCACAAGAGCAAAACAAGATCGCTATTTCCCGGATGACTTCTCAAAAGTATTACCAATTGCACTTCATGGAGACGCGGCTGTTGCAGGACAGGGAATTGTTTATGAAATCGTTCAGATGGCACAATTGGACGGATATAAGACAGGAGGCACAATTCACCTGGTAATCAACAACCAGGTTGGATTTACGACAAACTATCTTGATGCCCGTTCTTCTACCTACTGTACTGATATTGCAAAAGTGACACTTTCGCCAGTTCTTCACGTAAATGCAGATGATGCAGAAGCGGTGGTTCATGCCATGCTTTTTGCTCTGGATTACAGAATGCAGTTTGGAAGCGATGTTTTTATCGACCTGCTAGGATATAGAAAATACGGGCACAATGAAGGTGACGAGCCTCGTTTTACCCAGCCAAAATTATATAAGATTATTGCCAAGCATCAGAATCCAAGAGACATCTATGCAGAAAGATTAATGGCAGAAGGTGTTATTGATGATAAATATGTAGGCAAATTAGAAAAAGAATACAAGGCGATGTTGGATGAAAATTTGGAAGCATCGCGTAAAAAAGACCTGACTATTATTACTCCGTTTATGCAAAACGAATGGAATGGTTTTGTTCAGGCAGATGAAAAAGAAATGCTTCAGAAAGTTGACACGACTTTCTCAAAGGAAAAATTGGGAGAAATTGCACAGACAATTACAACATTGCCAAGTGATAAGAAATTTATCAGCAAAATCCAGAAGCTAATCAATGACAGAAAAGTCATGTTTGAAACGGATAAGCTGGATTGGGCAATGGCTGAATTATTAGCTTACGGTTCTTTGATGACAGAAGGTTATGATGTTCGTATTTCAGGACAGGATGTAGAAAGAGGAACATTCTCTCACCGTCATGCTGTTGTGAAAGTAGAAGATTCTGAAGAAGAAGTAATCTTATTGCAGCATTTGAAAGACCAGAAAGGGAAATTCCATATCTACAACTCGCTTTTATCAGAATACGGTGTGGTTGGTTTTGATTATGGATATGCTTTGGCAAGTCCAAAAACATTAACGATTTGGGAAGCCCAGTTTGGGGATTTCTCTAACGGTGCTCAAATCATGATTGACCAGTATATTTCTGCTGCAGAAGACAAATGGAACAACCAGAACGGACTTGTAATGTTACTGCCTCATGGTTATGAAGGTCAGGGAGCGGAACACTCTTCAGCAAGAATGGAAAGATACCTGCAGCTTTGTGCAAACCACAATATGTTTGTGGCCGATTGTACAACTCCGGCAAATTTCTTCCACTTGTTAAGAAGACAGATGAAAACGTCCTACAGAAAGCCATTGATTGTGTTTACTCCAAAAAGTTTGCTACGTCATCCGGCGGTAGTTTCTTCTGTAGATGAATTTGCAAATGGAAGCTTCCAGGAAGTTTTAGACGATCCGAATGCAAATGCTAAAGACATTAAAACTTTAGTATTCTGTACCGGAAAATTCTATTATGATTTGGTCGCAGAAAGAGAAGCAAACGGAAGAAAAGATGTGGCCTTTGTAAGAATCGAACAGCTTTTCCCATTACCGGTTGAGCAGTTGAAAGCGATTATTGAAAAATATCCAAATGTTGACGATTATGTATGGGCACAGGAAGAGCCTAAAAACATGGGAGCTTACGGATATATGCTGATGAATTTTGATTTAGTGAAATTCAGAGTGGCTTCTTTGAAAGCGTATAGCGCACCTGCTGCAGGAAGCTATGCTCGTTCTAAAAAGCGTCATGCGGCTGCAATAGCAATGGTTTTTGATAAAAATCTTTTCAGCTAATTAAGATTTTGATGCCTGTCAAGGCTAAAAAACGTAATTTTGAAATAATAAGTAGTATACAAATAACAACACCATAAAATTATATACAGATGATTTTAGAAATGAAAGTTCCTTCACCGGGGGAATCAATCACCGAAGTTGAAATCGCAACTTGGTTAGTAAAAGACGGAGATTACGTAGAAAAAGATCAAGCGATTGCTGAAGTAGATTCAGATAAAGCAACTTTGGAATTGCCGGCTGAAGCTAGCGGAATTATCACGCTAAAAGCAGAAGAAGGTGATGCTGTAGCTGTGGGCCAGGTAGTTTGCCTGATTGATACAAGCGCTGCTAAGCCTGAAGGAAGTGCTCCGGCAAAAGAAGAGAAAAAAGAGGAAGCTCCAAAAGCAGAAGTTAAAAAAGAAGAGCCTAAAGCAGAAGTAAAGCCAGCACCTGCTGCAGAAAAAACGTATGCTACAGGAACTCCTTCGCCTGCTGCGAGAAAAATCCTGGATGAGAAAAATATCGAAGCATCATCTGTTACAGGAACCGGAAAAGGTGGTAGAATCACTAAAGACGATGCGGTAAACGCAAAAGCTTCTATGGGAACTCCGACAGGAGGAAACCGCGGTTCTGAAAGAACAAAATTATCAATGCTTCGCAGAAAAGTAGCAGAGCGTTTGGTTGCAGCCAAAAACGAAACGGCAATGCTTACTACTTTCAATGAAGTAAACATGACGCCAATCAACCTGGTTCGTAATGAATATAAAGATGCCTTCAAGGCAAAACACGGTGGTTTAAGTTTAGGTTATATGTCTTTCTTTACAAAAGCAGTAACAAGAGCATTACAACTGTATCCGGACGTAAACTCAATGATTGACGGACAAGAAAAGATTTCATACGATTTCTGTGATATTTCAGTAGCAGTTTCCGGACCAAAAGGATTGATGGTTCCTGTGGTTAGAAATGCTGAAAATTTGTCTTTCCGCGGAATTGAGTCTGAAATCAAGAGATTGGCTATAAGAGCTCGCGACGGACAAATTACTGTAGACGATATGACCGGAGGAACTTTTACAATTTCTAACGGAGGTGTTTTTGGAAGTATGCTTTCAACACCAATCATTAACCCTCCACAATCCGGTATCTTAGGAATGCACAACATTATTGAGCGTCCGATTGCAGTGAATGGAAAAGTGGAAATCCACCCAATGATGTATGTAGCGCTTTCTTATGACCATAGAATTATTGACGGACGTGAGTCAGTTGGTTTCCTGGTTGCAGTAAAAGAAGGTTTGGAAAATCCGGTAGAATTATTGATGGATAACAATCCTAAAAAAGCTTTGGAACTATAATTTCAGGCTTTGGAATAAATAAAAAATCCCGTTCGAAAGAATGGGATTTTTTTATGTCTTTGTTTATTGTTTCAAATAAAAATACTCTCCGTTATAGTCAATAATACCCTTGCCTTTCATTAAAATATCTGCTCCAATAATGCCATGGACAGGTTTTGCCTTGTATTGCTCCAACGCCAGATTAACGTGCGACATATTAAAAATAACCAATGAAAAATCATCGGTTTTCCAACGTCCCAATTGGAGCGTGTTGTTTGTAGACATCTGGGTTTCCATTCCCACAGCTCCGGCTCCGGCTGCTTTTGTGGAAGATTCTTCTGCGAACAGGTTGAAATGTTCAATATCTCCAAAGCCAACACAGCTGTTGGATGCGCCGGTGTCTAATATAAAACTACCACTAACACCATTAATTTTAGCCTTAATGACGAGATGGTTCGTTTTTGATATTTTTAATTTGATTTTTTTGTAACCTTTCTTTTTTAAGGTATCGAAAATAGTATCCATTGGTAAGCTATGAGTAAAATCAAAAATAACGATTTACAGACAAACCCATCCCATCCAAAACATAATATTTTGCTAAGATTTTCCTGCTTTTGGGATTTGCGTACATTGTTCCTATTTTTGCAGTATGATTTTAGTAGACACCCATTCGCATATTTACAGCGAAGAATTTCAACAGGACAGAGAAGAAATGATGCAACGTGCTTTTGATGCCGGCGTTCAGAAAATTTTTGTTCCGTCAATCGATTCCGGCTATACCCAAAAAATGTATGATTTGGAAAAACAATATCCGGAAAACGTATTCCTTATGATGGGATTACATCCTACCTATGTGAAGGAAAACTATGAAGAAGAATTGGCCTTTGTGGAATCTCAACTCTCCAAAAGAAAATTCTATGCTGTTGGTGAAATCGGGATCGACCTTTTTTGGGATAAGACCCGATTAGAAGAACAGAAAATTGCTTTTAAAAGACAAATCCAGTTGGCTAAACAATACAGTCTTCCAATAAATATCCATTGCAGAGATGCATTCGATGAGGTTTTTGAAGTTCTTGAATCAGAAAAAGATGATAAGCTATTCGGGATTTTCCATTGCTTTACCGGCGATTATAATCAGGCACAACAGGCCATTTCTTATAATATGAAATTAGGAATTGGCGGTGTCGCAACATTTAAGAATGGAAAAATAGACCAGTTTCTGAATGAGATAGATTTGAAACACATTGTTTTAGAAACCGATTCGCCTTATCTGGCTCCGGTACCTTTTAGGGGCAAAAGAAATGAAAGCAGCTATACAAAGCTTGTGGCAGAAAAATTAGCCCTGATATATGGCGTTTCTGTTGTCGAGATTGCTAAAATCACGACCGAAAATGCCAAAGAGGTTTTCGGTATTTAACAAAGAAAACACATCAAATTCATAAAATTTTTGTTCATTTGTAGATTGTTAAAAAAACGTATGTAATGTCAAAATTCGATAAGATTCGACCGTTTTATGATAGCGAAGTAAACGAAGCCTTATGCAAAGTTGCCGATCATCCGATGATGAAAGCCATGATGAGCTTTACATATCCGGACATCGAAGAAAAAGATTGGATAGAACAGCTAAAAAGGACCCATTCCATTAGAGATTTCCAATGCAATTTTATTTATCATGCCGTCATGAAAGTGCTCGAAAAAAGTTCGGACGGATTGACTACTTCAGGTTTTGAAAAATTAGAAAAACATACCCCATATCTTTTTGTTTCCAATCACAGGGATATCATTTTAGATACGTCGCTGCTTAACACTTGTCTTTTCGATCATGGTTTGGTCATGACTGCTTCGGCTATTGGAGATAATCTAGTTCGTAAATCGTTCCTGCATACCTTATCCAAATTGAATCGAAATTTTCTGGTTCAGAGAGGTCTGTCGCCCAGAGAGTTGCTTCAAAGCTCAAAATTGATGTCGGAATATATCTGCCAGCTTATTTTAAGAGAAAACCGTTCCGTTTGGATTGCCCAACGTGAAGGAAGAACAAAAGATGGTAATGATGCCACACATCCGGGAGTGCTAAAAATGCTTTCGATGGGTTCTGACGAAGAAAACCTGATGAACTATTTTAAGAAATTAAAAATTGTTCCGGTATCTATTTCCTATGAATACGACCCGACAGATGCGCTAAAAATGCCTCAGCTAATGGCAGAAGCAAATGATGAGGTGTATATCAAAGAGAAAAACGAAGACTTTATGACGCTTCTGAGCGGAATTATGGGCCAGAAAAAAAGAATCCATATTCACGTAGGAGATGTTTTAGAATCTGAATTGGATGAAATTGCTTCTAAATTTGACAATTCTAACCGTCAGATACAGGCTTTAGCACAGGCAATAGACGATTCTGTGCTGGCAAACTACAAGCTATGGCCTACCAATTATATTGCTTATGATTTGCTGAACAATACGGATAAATATTCCCATCTGTATACCGAAAAGGAAAAGTCGCTTTTCGAAAGAAGATTAGAAATAAGAATTGACGAAAATAATCCGTTAGAACTGCAAGGCTTCCTGGCAATGTATGCCAATCCGGTAGTCAATAAATCAAAATATGAAAATGCTGTCTAAAGCAAAAATACTCTTGATCTATACCGGTGGTACTATCGGTATGGTAAAAGATTTTGAGACCGGTGCCTTAAAGGCTTTCAATTTTAGCAAACTGCTCCAAAGAATACCCGAATTGAAACAGTTGGACTGTGAGATTGAAACGGTTTCTTTTGATACTCCTATAGATTCTTCGAATATGAATCCTGATAAATGGGTCAGGATTGCAACGATTATTGAAGAAAACTACATTGCTTTTGATGGTTTTGTAGTGCTTCATGGTTCAGATACGATGTCGTATTCTGCCTCTGCACTGAGTTTTATGCTGGAAAATCTTTCCAAGCCGGTCGTATTTACGGGTTCCCAATTGCCTATAGGCGATTTAAGGACAGATGCCAAAGAAAATCTGATTACGGCAATCCAAATTGCTTCATTACAGCATAAAAACAAGCCGGTTATTAACGAAGTATGCCTTTATTTTGAATATAAGCTGTACAGAGGAAATCGCACTACAAAAATAAACGCAGAGCATTTCAATGCTTTTATGTCGCCCAATTATCCGCCATTGGCTGAATCAGGTGTCCATCTAAAAGTAAACAATGACTTGCTGTTGCCAAAATCCGGAAACAAAAAATTCCAGGTACATAAAGAACTGGACAATAATGTGGCTGTCGTAAAAATGTTTCCCGGAATTAGCGAAAATGTACTGGATGCTATTTTCTCTATTCCCAACCTGAAAGGCGTTGTATTAGAAACCTATGGCGCCGGAAATGCACCAACAGACGAATGGTTTATTGCATTGCTAAAAAAAGCCATTAAAAACGGACTACATGTCATCAATGTAACGCAATGTACGGCCGGAAGCGTAAGTATGGGACATTATGAGACGAGTACATCGTTGAAAAAAATAGGAGTCATATCCGGAAAAGACATCACTACAGAATCGGCAATAACAAAGCTGATGTATCTGATTGGGCAAAAAGTTTCCCCAAATGTATTCAAGACCATTTATGAAACCGCTTTACGGGGCGAATTGTCATAATTTTTTAGCGATAAATTTTCTTTAGTCATAATTTTTGCAGTTCTTTGCAACCGCAAATTAATAGAGAGGTGTCCGAGTGGTTGAAGGAGCAAGCCTGGAAAGTTTGTATATGGGTAACTGTATCGTGGGTTCGAATCCCATCCTCTCTGCTGAAAAATCCAAACCCTGTAAATCTGATGACTTACAGGGTTTTTGCTTTTGTAAATTTTTAAAATGGATCATCTTCTTTAATATGTTTAAGAAGGATTATCAATCTTGGTTGTGTCACCATGCGAATTTGGGCAGCCCATGCAAAATGCCGGCTATTGAACCAAATCGCTGTTAGCAGACATTTTTTCAAAATCTCCAGTTTGTTTATTAAAATAATATTTTTCGATAAGTTTTTTTTGTTTTATATTTAAACTATAGCTCTCTATTTTTCCAATAAACTTGCCTTCGTATATTTTAATTGTATCTACACATTCGTTATCGCTTTTGTAAAGTATGTCAATATAATTTACGAAATCTAATTTTTCTTTATCTTCTATCCAATCAAATGATGAAATTCCACAACTAAAAATTGAACTTATTTTTTGAGTTTTAGAATTATATCTCATAATATCCATATTGTGATAATTTCCTAATGTACCGCCTGCTGCAGATTCAACTATAAATTCTTTTTGATTATCGTTGCAATTTACATCGATAACTTTCAAATCTCCACTAGCTCCAGCTTTTGATACAATATATTCGTATTCTATTTGCGTTTTGGTTTTTCCATCAAAAAAGACATAGTGGCCCATATCACAAAATATATATTCCGGAATATTATCAGCGTTTAAATTTAGCCTTTCAGGCTTGAAAGATTTGATATAATCTTTGAATAATAATTTTGTGGATTTTATATTTTCCCTTTCTTTTTCTATTACATTCTTTTTGTCACTTTCCTTTTTACAACTTATAAAACTAATTATAGAAAGAATAAATATTATTTTTTGCAGGGTTTTCATAAAATGTTGGTTAACTAAAAAATTGGAAAAAATTTGACTCTCAAATATAAATAGATTCATTGCAATATTTTAGATAGTAATTATAATTGAACTAGTTTTTCATTGAATATCTAAACTTTCTCTTTTTTACTCCATTTTGACTTTAAAATTAAATTGAGTACCTTATGCTAAAAATACGGGAAGATGAGGAAAATTACAACCCTGTTTAATCTAAGTGAAGGAGAAGATAACCGGGAAAAGACACTCGAAAGCATAAAGAAAAACATTTCTTTTAAAGGAGCCAATCTTTGGATTTTGGCTTGTGCTATAATCATAGCTTCGGTAGGATTAAATGTGAATTCGACCGCCGTTATAATAGGAGCGATGCTTATATCACCTCTTATGGGGCCAATTGTTGGAGCTGGTTTTGCATTGGGAATTTATGATTTCGGACTTCTGAAAAGATCACTCAAAAACCTGTTGATAGCCACTGTGGTCAGCCTTACGGTTTCTACACTTTATTTCTTTTTAAGTCCGTTCAAAGATGTTCAGTCAGAACTTTTGGCAAGAACGGCGCCTAATATCTATGACATACTCATCGCATTTTTTGGTGGACTCGTTGGCGTTATTGCAGTAACCCGGGTTGAGAAAGGGAATCCAATACCCGGCGTTGCAATTGCAACAGCCTTGATGCCGCCACTTTGTACGGCAGGTTATGGTATTGCGACCGGACAATGGTCTTTCTTTTTAGGTGCTTTTTATCTGTACTGCATCAATTGCGTCTTTATAGGACTTGCTACTTTTTTAATTATAAAATATCTTAATTATCCTGCCGTAAAACAAGTAGATGAAAAACAACAGCGTCAGGTAAAGTATATTATTTCTTTTCTGATTGCTGTCATGATTATTCCAAGTAGTTATCTTGCCTATACGTTATATAGAGAACAACAGTTTAAGAAAAATGCAGATCTGTTTATTGAAAATAAATTTACAAGCAATGGTTATACGGTTATCTATAAAAAAACTGAATATAGTTCCAGAAGAAAGCAACTGGAACTGGCTTTTTTATCTAAAAGATTTGATAAGGCGGAACTTAAAGAACTTCAACGGGAATTTGTAAAGAATAAATATCTGCAAGGAGGCAGACTTGTTATCCGCCAGGACAGCACAGACAGACTCTCGGCACTGAAAGGGGATATACTTAACCAAATAAGAAGCAGTGAAAATGAAGTGGATGGCAAGGATGCTAAAATTATGAAACTTGAAAAAGAACTCGCAGATATACGTTTTGATAATGTGCAAATCCTAAAAGAAACCAAAGCGCTTTTTCCTTCGGTTACTTCCATAGGTGTATATAAAAATAACATTGCTATTCAAAAAGACAGCATCATTCCGATAACAGCAGTTGTTTATGAAACTTCTGTAAAATTGGACAAGAAAGATAAAGAAAGATTTAGGCAATGGCTCAAAGAAAGGCTTTCGGTAAATAATATGACTTTGTATAATAAAGACGACGATTAATTGGTTGATATTTTTAAAAATTGGAATCTAATAAAGGAAACTTCAGCTTAGATTGTCTTTTTTTATTACTTTTATTTGCTCAACTGCCTACCTATGAAAAAGTACTTTAGCATCTTTATATTCTTTATTTCTTTAAGCGCTTTTGCCCAGGATCCGGTGAAGGAAAAGCAGATTAAGCAGGCACAGGAACGAGAAGAGCAGGAGCGTATCAAGGAAGTTTTAAGTAATGATAAAACAACCGATATCCGTAAAGTGGAAGAGGATAAAAAGAAAAAAGATTCTATAAGCGCTACGGTAACCGTAATCGACTCGTTATATAGGGAAGACCAGTTTTACATTGGACTGACTTATGATTTGTTACAGAACAGGCCGGATGGTGTTAGCCAAAATTCATTTTCATCCGGAGTTCATATCGGTTTTTTAAGAGATTTTCCGCTCAACAAGAGAAGAAATATTGCCATTGCCGTTGGTCTGGGCTATTCCATGAATGATTACAGGCAGAACATAAAGATTACCGAAGTTGATGGAAAACCGTTTTATGAAGTAGTCAACGAAAACGATGTGAATTTCGATAAGAATAAATTTGCGCTCCATTATTTAGACCTGCCAATCGAATTCCGATGGAGAACTTCAACAATCCAAAGCCACCGTTTTTGGAGAATTTATACCGGATTTAAGCTTAGCTATCTGTTGCTTAATAAATCAAAATATGTCCAGGGAAATGAGAAAGTCAGGATTTTTGGCAATGACGATTTTAATAAGCTGCAATACGGCGCTTATATTTCCTTCGGTTATAATACATGGAACTTCCATGCTTATTATGGCTTGAATTCATTATTCAAATCGGAAGCAAAAATTGATGGGAAGTCAATTGATATGAATACTTTGAATATCGGACTGATGTTCTATATACTATAACCAAAAATAAAGAAGTCCCATTTGGGGTATCACTCCGGATAAAAATCCCACTATCAATTCTTTGGTGTCATGGGCTTTCATCGACAATCTTGAAGTGGCCACAATTCCATTTAGTAACAGGAGAAAAGCAACCAGATAAATATGATTGGTTTGTGTATGCAGACTAAATCCGATTGCAAAAACGGTTATCGAACTAATTGCAATCATGTGTATGCTTGCCTTCAGGTTGATAAAAACGAAAAGTAAGGCTAAAACCGTGCTGACCAAAGCTCCAAAGAAAAAATAATAAAGCTCAGGGATAAGTTCAATGCGAATACTTTCCCGAATCAGTATATAAAGCAATAGAATATTTACAGCCAATGGGATTTTTCGTTGCGAAATTTCCGAAAGCATAAAAGAATTGGCCCTGCCCAGAGTCATAAGGAAATAAAATATGGAAATCGGAATCAGGATTGTTAATATGATAACCTGAATCGTGACCAAAAAAACTTCCTGATAGGGATGGTATCGTTCTGTGAGGAAAAAATAGAGCAGGACTGCATATACCGAAATAAACATCGGATGGAAAACATAGGAAATTATAGAAAGCAGTCTTTTCACTATCTATATTTTCTTCCTCATTCGTGCGACAGGAATATCTAATTGCTCTCTGTATTTTGCAATTGTCCTTCTGGCAATCGGATAGCCTTTTTCCTTTAATATTTCGGCTAATTGGTCATCAGGCAACGGTTTCTGCTTGTCTTCTTCCTCAATGACATTCTGCAATATTTTCTTGATTTCCAAAGTAGAAACATCTTCACCCTGATCATTTTTCATGGCTTCAGAAAAGAATTCCTTAATCAGTTTTGTGCCATAAGGAGTTTCTACATATTTGCTGTTTGCCACGCGGGAAACTGTAGAGATATCAAGACCAATCATATCGGCAATATCTTTAAGAATCATCGGTTTCAACTTGGTTTCATCACCGTCAAGAAAATATTCCTGTTGGTAATGCATGATGGCATTCATCGTCACAAATAAGGTTTCCTGACGCTGACGAATAGCATCGATAAACCATTTGGCTGAATCCAGTTTTTGCTTAATGAATTGTACAGCCTCTTTCTGCTGGCTTGACTTGTCGCGGGAAGCCTTATAAGTCTGCATCATTTCCTGATAGTCTTTGGAAACGTGCAACTCCGGAGCATTTCGCCCGTTTAAGGTCAATTCCAGTTCGCCATCAACAATACGGATAGTGAAATCAGGAACAATATGCTCAATCATCTTATTGTTTCCGGTAAAAGCGCCGCCCGGTTTAGGATTCAGCTTTTCAATCTCATCAATGGCTTTCTTCAACTGGTCTTGTGAAACACCATATTTTTGAAGTAATTTATCGTAATGTTTTTTGGTAAAAGATTCGAATTGATTCTCCAAAATATCAATAGCCAATTCAACAGATTCGGTTGGTGTTTTGTGTTTTAGCTGTAACAAAAGACACTCTTGTAGGTCGCGCGCGCCTACTCCGGAAGGTTCTAATTCATGAATGATATGGAGTATTCGTTCCACATTTTTCTCATCGGTGTAAATTCCCTGAGTGAATGCCATATCGTCCACAATATCGGGAACGCTTCTGCGGATGTAGCCCATATCGTCAATACTGCCCACTAAAAACTCTGCGATTTCGCGTTCCTCGTCATTCAGTATAAAAGTATTCAGCTGATTGATAAGGTCCTGATGGAAACTCACAGGCGCTGCAAAAGGCATGCTGCGGTCTTCATCGTCATCGCTGTAATTGTTTGCCTGAAGTTTATAATCAGGCGTTTCGTCATTGCTTAAATATTCATCAATGTTGATGTCTTCGGCATCAATTCTGTCATTGTCAAATTCATCATATTCGTCATAATCATCGTTTTCGAATTCGTCTCTTTCGTATTCATCCTCTTCCTTCCCGGCTTCCAATGCCGGATTTTCCACCATTTCTTCTTTCAATCGTTGTTCAAAAGCTTGCGTAGGCAATTGGATTAGCTTCATCAGCTGAATTTGCTGTGGAGATAATTTCTGGGACAATTTAAGTTGTAAAAACTGCTTAAGCATCTATTGAGTTATTTGGTATTTATAGTTCAAATTTAAACATTTTCAACTAAAAATGGCACACGTTAAGATAAACTTGTGCCATTTTGATAAGGAGTTCTATAAAGAAATTAATCCACAATAAATTAGGGATAATTTTTATAATTAATTTTTAAATAGGGTAGCTTTTGGTTGAAAAATGAGAGGTGTGATTATCTCTTTTAAATCCTTTTTATTAGTTTTTATATTGAAATGAAAATATTATTCTTGACCCAATTTAGTCTTTAATTAATTTTTCTACCAGCCAAACCCGTTCAACAGGGTATAATTGCCCGAAATTTTCTTTATCTCTTATGTAAATACTTATATTAAAGAATTCTGAGTAATAAAATTCAGGTTTTTTTTCTCTTTTAGTTTTTGTTTTTTTTGCAACCATACTGTTTAAGTCTTCAATTGTACAGACATCATCCTTAATTAATTCGAATTTTTCTTCTTTTTTCTTCTTCTTTTTGTTGTATACAAAGGTTTGGTTGTCAATTGCGAATATGCCATCTTTAAAACAGTCTTTTGAGGAATCAAAAATGATGACAACTTTTTCTTTGTTGATTTGCGAAAAGCTTTCTGTAAAAACAATTACAAAAAGAATTATCAGATATTTCCTCATCATAGCTAATTGCAATTAGTGTTCGAATTTTAAGTTGTTACGTTAGTGAAATTATTCTCTGTAGTTGAAACAAATTATTCCAAATAACTGTATTTTGGTTTATATCATTCAATAGACCAATTCCATTTTACCTTGTATAGAATACCTTTATTATCACTTAGTTTTTCATAGATGTAAATTTTATCGAAATAATCATTATAATAGTATGCAACGACAGGCCGTTTAATTTTTTTTAAATAATTGTTGACTTTCTGAATGGCCTGTTTTACAGAGATTAATTTTTTTTCATAGTCTTTGAAATTGACCTCCTTTTTTATACCACTGCTATCAAATACAAAAGCAAGCTTATGATTACTCTTAGTGACTGATTTGTCTTTTAAATAAAAATTTATGGTTTCAGTATCAGAGTATTTCTCGTCACCGTTATTCTTATCAAAACAAATATAAATCGTCTCTTTTTTTATTTCTTTGTTTTGTGAACTGGAGTTATTTATGATTAAAAAGACAAATAATAAACTATATATTTTATTTTTTATTGACATGGTGGATTTGAATAGTTATTATGTTTATAATCTCGCCTCTTTGACATAAAGGAATATTTTGTCAAACAATTGAAAATTGGCTATTTCATATTACAAATTGAAAGCTAATGACAATAGAAGGAGTGTTATTTATTTCAAACACTTTTTGTTGTTTTATTCAACGCCTTTATAATAATGCCAACTAACTTCATATAGAATGCCAGCATTAGGGGAAGTTCTTTTGTATAAAAAAACTTTTTCAAAATAAGAATTATAGCTAGTTTCTATGATAGGTGGAGGGGTATTTTTAGGATTTTTCTGCCTCCATTTTTTTACATATTTTTTTCTTTGATTCATGATTTTTTCAACCGCCATTTTTTCTGTAATTAATTTTGAAATATCATTTTCTGAAATGCATTTCTGCTTTTGTTTGGATTTATTATAGCTGAAATAACTTCTGTTTCCTATATAAAAATTAGTAGTAATTGAATCAATTTTAATTTCCTTGTTGTTGATGTCCTTGTCGTCATAAAAAATATAAATAGTTTCTTTAGGCTTGTTTTGTACTTGACAAAAAACCACTTGAATCGTAAAGAAGAAAAAACTGTGTATTATAATTCCTTTTATTGACATTGGGAAGTGGTTTTAAATTCAATTACTGTTTTTAATCTTTTTTATTCTTGATATAAAGGGGTGCTGACAGAAAATTAGCTGTGAAGTATTACGTCATTATTCTTGTCCAATCATACCAGATTCCCAAATGTCAAATGTTCCGTTTTTTCTAGGGATTAAAAAGAACATTCTATTATAGATGTAATACTTTAAGGGATGTTTATAAAATTCTTCTAAAGTTAAATAAGGGAGGTTTTTAATTGTAGGGACGTTTTTTTTGGTTGTTGCCCAAAAAGCAACACTAATCGAATTTTCGGGTTCTGATGAAGATATAATGTTTGGAAATTCTGTTCTCTTTTTTAATTGGGCATTTATCAGGCTGTCTCTTTTTGTCTTAATATGATAGCCGCCTGTATATACAAAAAATGAAGCCCTACTGCTGTCTTTGGCTATGCCAAAATATAGGGTGTCGCACGGACGGCTTAAAAAAAGATACTCGACTTTTTTTATTTCTTGACAATGTGCATTTGTAAAAAATAACGGCAGTACACAAAAATATATTGTTTTGATTAGTTGCATGGATTTGTAGTGTTAGAGTTATTAAAAGTTCGAATGGTATTAATAATAGCAAGTCGCGTTGCCTGGGGTACAGCTAGCCATGCAACTGTAGAATCCGTAAAAAGCCCCGTTTGATCATTAATGCTTTGACCGGGTCCACCTCCCATCAACCCTTCCCAGGCCAGGGCATCGTAAAATGATTGAGGATGGGCATTGTTGTCAAATTGCATTAGAGCTGTTGCGATAACTGTTCTGTATTTTTCTGCCATATATTGGTGTTGGAAATCAGAAACTATGCCGTTTGTTGGAATTCCTAATTGGTATTTAGTGTAGTTTTCCCAAAGTTCAAAATAATTGTCTTTCATTTGGACTACCTCTGCCGGGCTTAGAGATAATAAAACATTTCCTTCCATATTAGAAATTTCCAACAGCCTCTTAAAAATTAAGGCATGGATAAATTCATGAATCATAGTTCTCGCAATACTTAATTTTGGTCTGTTTAATAAATCAGTATTAAATTTTATGCCTATCAGATTATTACTCAATACGCTAGTTTGTGCATATATTCGATTAGACGCAGAAAAAACTCCTGCACTTAAAGTTACATCTACCAAAGAAAGGTTGTTGTCGAACTGATTTATAAAATAATTGAAACTGGTTGATGAACTATTAAATTCATCATAAGTGGTATTCAAACAAGGATTATTCTCAAAAGTTGGGTCTTTTATTATTCTATATGTAAAATCAACTTCTCCACCACGCATCATCGCATCAATAGCTTCTTTTGCAAAAAGTGAGCTTGGAGTTGAAAAATTGTTTGAAATTAAAAAATTAAATATTGAGCGATAAACCGCTTCCGGCCTTTTGCCTGCAAGCCAGGTTCGCTGTTCGGGTGATAAACTTGCTAAAAACAACCTTCTGCCAACATTTACATTATCTCCATGTACAGGTACCGTATTTGGGACTGATGTGCCTGGAGCAGGACCGCGAATAGGAGTAGGATTTGACGGGTAATTTATATAACCTCCGCCACCTCCACCGCCGCTACCTGTAGTACTACAAATAAACATGTGTGAGGTGCTACTGCTTGGACCGCTTTGACAACTGCATGATTGTCCGGGCCAGTGTCCTGCGCAGGGGCATTGTTTTTCCGTTACAAATGTGAGTACATAACAGTCTCCTATTCCCATTCGGGCACCTGTTTTGTAATCTACAAAATAGGTTTCAACTACAGCCAGACCATCTGTGTCTTTGTTGTATTTGTATTTGATGACAGAAACTCTTGGCTCTTCCTTTCCCTCTATAATTTCAACTAAGAGATTTTCAAATGAATTTTCATCAGATTTATCTCTCAATATGGCAAATGTATAGGAAGTATATCCTTTTGCGCTAATTTTATTTATTTGGGTAGAATCGATAGTAAAACCATTAACGTCTTCGAGTGGAGATTTTTTTAAAAAACCAGAGTTTACAGATATATGCCTCGAAAGTAAAGAGGAAGTCTTTATAAATTCTTCTTTTTTGCTTAGTTCTGCAAAATTTGTTTTTATAAGTTCATACTCTTTTTGAATATTTTCAGTAGGTTCTGAGGTGTCGTCTTTAGTACAACTTATAGCTAACAGTAATAAAATGCTAACTTTTAAAAAGTGCTTAAATAGTTTCATGGCTTATAAAGTTTCTGTTAAGTTAACAAAAAACTTTATAAGCCATGAATTTTTAATATAATTTTTTTGCTATTTCTTAAAATTCTGCATTTCCAGGAGTCCTTGGAAAAGGAATTACATCTCTGATATTTGTCATTCCGGTTACAAACAGTACCAGTCTTTCAAATCCAAGACCAAAACCGCTATGAACGGCAGTTCCGAAACGTCTGGTATCTAAATACCACCAAAGTTCTTCTTCGTCTATGCCTAATGTTTTCATTTTTTCAACCAAAACATCATAGCGCTCTTCTCTTTGAGACCCACCCACGATTTCTCCAATACCTGGGAAAAGGATATCCATAGCGCGAACTGTTTTTCCGTCTTCGTTCAAACGCATGTAAAAAGCTTTGATGTTTGCCGGATAATCGTAAAGAATTACCGGACATTTGAAATGCTTTTCAACAAGGAAACGTTCGTGTTCAGATTGTAAGTCAGCGCCCCATTCCTCAATGATATACTGGAACTTTTTCTTTTTATTAGGAGTTGAATTCTTTAAAATGTCGATAGCTTCGGTATAAGAAACGCGCTTGAAATTGTTTTCCAAAACAAAGTTCAATTTTTCAAGCAAAGTCATTTCACTTCTTTCCGCTTGAGGCTTTGATTTTTCTTCTTCTAATAAACGGCCTTCTAAAAATTTCAGGTCGTCAGCACATTTATCCATTGTGTATTTAATTACATACTGGATAAAATCTTCCGCCAAATCCATGTTGTCATCCAGATCATTGAATGCTACTTCCGGCTCAATCATCCAAAATTCCGCCAGGTGACGGGAAGTATTGGAGTTTTCAGCTCTGAATGTAGGTCCAAAAGTGTAAATCTGTCCTAAAGCCATTGCAAAAGTTTCGCCTTCCAACTGTCCGGAAACGGTTAGGTTGGTGTGCTTTCCAAAGAAATCTTTTTTATAGTCGATATGTCCTTCTTCTGTTCTTGGCAGATTGTCTAAAGGCAACGATGTCACCTGGAACATTTCACCGGCACCTTCTGCATCGGCTCCTGTAATTACCGGAGTGTTTACATATACGAAACCTTTTTCCTGAAAATATTGGTGTACGGCAAAAGACAATACCGAACGCACTCTCATAATAGCACCAAAAGCATTGGTTCTAACGCGCAAGTGAGCGTTGGCACGCAAAAACTCAAGCGTATGCTTTTTAGGCTGCATCGGGAATTTTTCAGGATCGGAATCACCCAAAATTTCCAGACTTGTTACCTGAATTTCATATTTCTGACCGGCCCCTTTGCTTTCTGTCAAAGAACCTTTTAAAGCCACTGCCGCTCCGGTAGTGATACGTTTTAGCGTTTCAGCCGGAGTATTTTCAAAATCAACCACACATTGGATATTATTTATAGTCGAGCCATCATTCAAAGCAATAAATTGATTATTTCTGAATGTTCTTACCCAGCCTTTTACATAAACTTCCTGCAATGTTTGAGCACTATTCAATAGCTCCTTAACTTTTGTGTGTTTCATTTTTAATGTTATAAAATAGTTTTGATTTATTCCTGCGAGCCAAAAGACAGGCTTTTCGCTCTGAAAAACAGAACGCAAAGATAATAAAAAAATCAGTCAGGAGATGCCTGTTGTGTTGTCAAGTCTGTATTCCGTTTTTTTCTCTAATTTTACAAAAAAATAAAAATGAAAACCAATATTTTGGTCTCAGATACGCTGTATGTCATCGGGATTGTGTTCATCATAATTCTCGTGATTCTTGTATTTTTTCTTATTTACAAATTAAAAAAGGCAAAAGCCCAAAGAAGAGAATTTGAGGAAAAGTATAATACGCTTGAAGTGAAAGTCAATGGACTAAAATTAGAAACTCTGGAATCAAAACTAAATCCGCATCTTTTTAAGAACATACTGAATTCGATACAATCGCATGCCTATCAGACCTATCATGCGCTTGATAAGTTGGCAAATGTTCTGGATTATATCCTGTATGAAAGCCAGAAAAAATTTGTTTCTCCAAGAGAAGAAATAGAGTTTGCGTTAAACCTGATTGAAATCAATAAAATTAAGGTCAGTCCGCTTTTTGAATTAAAAGTAAAAACGAAAATCAAAGAGGCGGAATTGCTTTATGAACAGCCGATTTTAGCGCCAATGATTTCGATTGATTTGATTGAAAATGCATTCAAGCACGCTGATTTGAAAAGTCCTGATGCTTTTATCTCCATCGTATTTGAATTTCGGGACAGCTGTTTTTACCTTACCGTTTCCAATAAAATATCCGACCACCGGACTTTGAAAAAAGAATATAGCGGATTGGGTTCAAATACGCTGGACCAGCGACTTAAAATAATTTATAACAATAATTACAAGCTCGATAAATTTATCGAGGACGATGTTTATATTGCTCACCTAAAAATAGACTTACTTGAATACAAAGCTCAAATGCTTGCTGCTGGACGATGAATTGCCGGGATTGACGTATCTCAAAATGCTTTGCGAACAGATTCCGGAACTGGAAGTCGTGAAAGCTTTTGACAATCCTGAAAAATTGCTTGCCGAAATGGCCAACCTGGATTTTGACCTCTGTATAACAGATATCGAAATGCCTGGTATTGACGGTCTTAGCGTTGCCAATCTGTTGAAAGATAAAATGGTCATCTTTACGACGGCCTACAAAGAGTATGCTGCCGATGCTTTTGATATTGAGGCTATCGATTACATTACAAAACCAGTAAAGAAAGAACGGTTACAGAAAGCTGTGGTCAAGGCGTTGGAAAAAAACAACAAGAAAGCAACCAACAAGAAGTTTGTTCAGTTGAATACGGATAAAGGAAAAGCGCTGCTGTTTTTTGACCAGATTTTATACATACAGCCATCAGAAACGGACAGTCGCGACAAGGAAGTTTTAATGAAGGATGGAAATATAATCCTGCTCAAAAATATCACTTTTGCCAAATTGCTTTCTCATTTACCTAAAGCTGATTTTTGCCGAATCAATAAGAAGGAGATTATCGCCATGAAGACGGTTAAATTCTTTGCACATGATGAAATTACGGCTACAATTATGGATAAAAACGGAAAGAATCTGGTGCTTTTTTTAAGCGATATTTACCGTTCCGATTTCTTGTGTAAAGTCAATATTTGAGTTTTATTACAAAATTTTTCCTTCTTGTTACAATAGCCCCAAAGTATTTTACAAAATCAATTTGTAAGAGATTTTCAATACAGATATTTGCAACAACAAATTACTTACCTCATGCAAAAGCACAAAAATTCTATTTTTTATGTTCTTCTGATAGCTGTTTTTTCTGCAATAATGTATTGGTTCCTCGATAAGGGAAAACACCTGGAGCATGGAAGGACAATTATTGAAAAAACTTCCGATAAAACCCAATGGGAAGAGTTTATCCTTTCCATGCAGCATAGTTTGCAACATCCATTGGCGATTTTGTTGGCCCAGATACTTACCATTATTTTAGTGGCCCGTTTTTTTGGGTGGATTTGCAGAAAAATTGGTCAGCCATCGGTAGTTGGTGAAATCATTGCAGGAATTGTTCTCGGGCCATCATTGTTGGGATTGTACTTTCCGGAATTTAAAGAAACCATTTTTCCGGTAGCATCGCTTGGAAATTTGCAGTTCCTAAGCCAGATTGGACTGATTTTCTTCATGTTTGTTATAGGTATGGAACTGGATTTGAAAGTCCTGAGAAATAAGGCGCACGACGCAGTAGTAATCAGTCATGCCAGTATCATTTTTCCTTTTACGCTGGGAATCGGGCTTGCCTATTTTATGTATGAATCTTTTGCACCTGAAGGTATTGAGTTTTTGTCGTTTGCACTTTTTTGCGGCATAGCGATGAGTATCACAGCCTTTCCGGTTTTGGCTAGAATCGTTCAGGAAAGAGGCATTCACAAGACAAAATTGGGAAGCATCGTAATCACTTGTGCAGCGGCAGATGATATTACAGCCTGGTGTATTCTGGCGGCAGTTATAGCTATCGTTAAAGCCGGTTCTTTTGTAAGTTCTCTGTATATTATTGCTCTGGCTGTGGCTTATGTATTTCTGATGATTATGGTGGTAAAGCCGTTCCTGAAAAGAGTAGGCGACCTGTATTCTTCCAGAAAAACATTGAGCAAACCAGTTGTCGCTATTTTCTTCCTGACACTTATTATTTCTGCTTATGTGACAGAAGTTATTGGAATTCATGCGCTGTTTGGAGCTTTTATGGCGGGTGTAATTATGCCGGAAAGTGCCAAATTCAGAAGTATTTTTATTGAAAAAGTAGAAGATGTTGCTTTGATTGTATTGCTTCCGCTATTCTTTGTGTTTACCGGATTGAGAACAGAAATCGGTCTTTTGGATGATCCGTATTTATGGAAGGTAACCGGGTTAATTATTGCCGTGGCAGTAGCAGGTAAATTTTTGGGAAGTACATTGGCTGCAAAATTTGTGGGACAAAACTGGAGAGACAGTTTGTACATAGGTGCGCTGATGAATACCCGTGGATTGATGGAGTTAATCGTCCTTAATATCGGTTATGAACTGGGCGTACTTTCACCAATGATTTTTACGATGATGGTAATCATGGCTTTAGTAACGACTTTTATGACAGGACCGGCATTAGACTTGATTAATTTTATTTTCAAGACCAAAAACTCAATCATTCCGGAAACAATAAGCAACAAGATAAAGTATAAGATATTGCTTTCTTTTGCGATTCCGGATAGGGGAATCTCCTTGTTGAAAGTAGCGAACAGTCTGGTAAGAAAACAAAATGGCAATGCCATCGTTACGGCAATGCACTTGTCTTCCAGTAACGAACTGCACGGATTTGACGCCAGCCATTATGAACAGGAAGTGTTCAAGCCTATTGTTAATGAAGCCGAAAATCTGGAGCAAAAAATCATTACACTTTTTAAGGCATCGGTAGATATTGATTCGGATATAACCGAAATTGCCAACCAGGGCGAATTTGATTTGCTGTTGATAGGATTAGGACAGTCTATTTTTGAAGGAACATTATTGGGAAGAGTTTTAGGCTATACTACAAGAATCATAAATCCTGACAGGCTTATCGATAAATTTACAGGAAAGGAAGGATTGTTTGAAAACTCTCCTTTTGATGAGAGAACACGCCATATTATTGCCTACAGCAAGATGCCGGTTGGTATTCTGGTTGATAAAAATTTAGACGAAATCGATCAGGTGTTCATGCCGCTTTTCTCTGCTGAAGACCGATTCCTGATTGAATACGCACAGAAGCTGATTCACAATAATGGCTCACAGGTAACAGTATTAGATCCTACAGGAGAAATAAAAAACAACTCTGAAATTAAGGAAAGCATACGTGCTATAGAGCAAATTGCTCCGAACCACATAGCCATGTCAGGTGAAAAAACCATGAAAAAAGAATTTCTGGAGAAACAAGACCTGATGATTATCAGTCTTGATAGCTGGAAAAAATTGGTTGACTCGCAAAGCGTTTGGTTAAATAATACGCCTTCGGTGTTAATTATTAAGCCGTAAAAGTTTTAAATTTTTATTTTTGTATTGAATTATACTTATAAAGATTACGTTATTATTAATTCTAAAAACCTGCTATGGACAACATAGCAGGTTTTATATTTTAAAACGGTTTTAAAGTCCCAGATTCAATATTACGGTTAGTTTAATCGAAAGGTTATCTTCGAATTTTGCAAGCTGATTCGGTCCATATCTGTAAAATCCGGATAAACCAAAAGCTTTATAAATCTGGTTCAATTCGATACCAGACTCAAAATACCCGTCTCGTAAGGTTTTGTAGTTTAATCCGATATGCTGTTCGGGTTTTTCCATATCACCCCACGCCATTCGGGAAACCAAAACTAATGAAGGTTTTATTCCTTTAAAAACAGTTACTCTTTTAAAGCCATGTTTTAATTGAAACATCACATATTTACTGGAGAAAAACTCATTAAAATACATGGTCTCGAAACTGTTCTTGCCGGCAATCGTAATTCTTTCTATCAGTTTTTCTTTGGTAAGGCTGTTAGGAGAAGTGTTGTAAAGATGTGAAATAGGAACGTCGCCTAATGCATAGCCTGCTTCCATTAATAAGGCTGTTCTTTGTCCGTTCAGGTAGCGCTTTTCATACTCTGCTCTTACATCTATTTTTGAGAAGGCAAAATCGTTTTCAAAAACTTTTGGCAAGGATTGGGTAAACTGGAATGTGAATTTCGGATAGCGTTTTTCAATCTCTAGTTTTCCGGTAGGAGTCTGCATATAATCGCTAAAAGGATTCCATTGCAAGGAAACCATCGCGGTGGTCATATCATAATTTGTATATGATTTTCCATCAACAGTATAGATATAATTGAACTTTGGCTCAATCCGGCTATGGGTGAGCTGCCAGATACTTTCCGTTTTAGGAAGGATTTTCGTTTCGATATACCCCCGCCATGTCTTATGGTTATAAAAAGTACTTAAGTTGATAGGTCGCGGATCATAAATTTTAAAAACCCTTTTGTCAATAGCAAAAGAAGTACTCGCAATCTCTCGCACATCATCTGTGTAACCTCCGCCAATCCATGAATTTGAAAAAATACCTACCCGAACAGCGCCGCCAATGCTGTATTTGAAATCGCCATCTTTGGTTCCGTAAGCCGTATAGCCATCTAAGCGATATTTGTTGGAAAACTTCTCATTAGTAATCCCTCCCAAACCTACTCGGAAACCCTCATAGTTATTATAACTCAAGAGATATCGGAGATCCATATCTACCGGTCCGATAGGCACATAACCGTTGAGTATTTTTCTTCCCAGGCGTAACTTTTTTTCAAGCCGTTCTTTTTGGGCAATGCTATCTAAGGCAAAATAGGTTCTTTCACTGCGGCTATCCAGGCTGTCTTTCCGGAAACTATTCCAGAAGGCTTCGTCTTTTTTAACTGCATCATCCTTAATTTCAATAGCAATGGCATCATGTCTTATTTTTACAGGAGTATTGAGCTCTTTGCCAAAATTATATGATTTTGAAAGCAGATAGGTGAAATCCGAAGCGTCTTTTTTTCGATGTGTATTATTATTGTCTAAATCACCCTCAAATTTGATTGTACCGCCCAGTATCCGAATGTCATCATCGTTTTTTCCTTTGACAATTTTGAACTCTTTTTGAGTAGGGAACCAGATATCCATACCTTCAAGATATTCAAACTCATGTGTAGCAGAAATATCCAAAACACCGCGGATTCGCATGATGGCTTTTGCGATGGCATAATTCTCCTTGTCGATATAAACAATGCCTTCCAGCCCGGAAGATTTCCTTTTTTTCTTTGGCTTGAAGTAGATCATATACGTGTCCCGGTTATCAAGCTTTACTGTATCTAATATTTTGAATCGGTAATCTTTAAAAGCATCGGGCGCAATAGGACTATTGTATTTTGTTTCAAACAACTCGTATTTTGAGTCATAAACGGAAAAAGACTGTAGGTTGAAAGCAATAATCTCATAGATAGGATTCCTGAATCCGGCCATTTTCGTGCCCAGAATCGTCTCTTTCAGTTTTTTGCCATTGAATTGAAACTGCGATACTTTTTCCGTCTGGAATAAATGCTGGCGGTCAATAATTTTTTTGAATTTGTAATTCGTAGAATCGACATTCTTAAATTCCCTTCCCGTATAGCGTTCCACAAATACAGAATCAATGCTTCCGTCAATAGAGTCCGGATTTGCGGAAACAATCAGTTTGTTATAAGATTTGAATTGAAAACTCAACAGTTTTTGTTGCGGGTCGTTCTTCTTTTTGTTTTTAATGGCTTTGCTTATGATGCCGTTCGCAGGATTTTCATTTGAAGTGAGCTGTATTTCATCCAAATGCTCTGCTTTTGGTGCAAGCAATAAGTCATAATATTTTTTATTTCCCGTAACAGCTATTGTTTTAGGAGCATAGCCAATATAAGATATGGTAAAACTATTTATCTGGTTTTCGTTTTGCAACAGAAACTTTCCGTCTACGTCCGTTACTGTGGAAAAACTAGTGCCGGTTATTGTTGCAAAGGGAAGTGGTTTTTTTGTGTTTTCATCCCGCACGATTCCAGAAACCTGAAATTGTGCCTGTACCGAAACCGAAAGAAGAAAAAATAAAAAGGTCAGGTGCTTCATAAAGTTATGTAACAGACGAATAGATGGTAGTTTTGTTACACACTGCAAAAGTAATCGACTTCAATAAAAAAATCCACTATTTAAGTGGATTTTAATATTTAGTAATACAAATAGGATATAAATGCATTAAACTTTCATGATTTCAGCTTCCTTAGCAGCCAAAAGTTCATCTATTTTTTTGATAAAAGAGTTAGTCAGGTTTTGAACTTCTTCTTCAGCACTTTTGCAGATATCTTCAGAAGTTCCTTCTTTTTCTAATTTCTTGATATCAGTATTCGCATCTTTGCGGACATTTCTGATTCCGATTTTTGCATCTTCCGCTTCTGATTTAGCCTGTTTAACCAAGTCACGACGACGCTCTTCTGTCAAAGGCGGTACACTGATAATGATTACATCACCATTGTTCATCGGGTTAAATCCGATATTCGCTATCTGGATAGCTTTTTCAATCGGTTGCAACATACTTTTTTCGTAAGGCTGGATTGTAATAGTCCTGGCGTCCGGCACGTTGATGTTTGATACCTGACTAAGAGGTGTCGCAGCACCATAATAATCAACAAATACACTACCTAACATGGCAGGACTTGCTTTACCGGCACGGATATTTAAAAATTCTTTTTCAAGGTGCGCAATAGAACCTGACATCGATTCTTCAGCACTATCTAATATAAAATCAATTTCTTCAGTCATTTTATCTAGAATTTCAGATTTTCAGATTCAGATTTCAGCCTTCCGGCTATTATGCTGAGTCTGTTTTCTAATTATACATTAACTACAGTTCCTACGTTTTCTCCTTCGCAGATTTTCAAAAGATTTCCTTTTTTATTCATGTCGAAAACAACAATCGGCAAGGCATTTTCCTGACTTAGTGTGAATGCTGTCGTATCCATTACATTGAGGCCTTTTTTCAAAACATCGTCAAATGAAATGGCGTCAAATTTTATAGCATCCGGATTTTTTTCCGGGTCAGCCGTATAAACACCATCTACCCGGGTTCCTTTAAGGATAACATCTGCATTAACTTCAACACCTCGTAGTACAGCGGCTGTATCGGTTGTGAAATAAGGGTTTCCGGTTCCTGCTCCAAAAATTACAATCCTTCCTTTTTCAAGGTGGCGGACTGCTCTTCTTTTGATATATGGTTCTGCTATCGCCTCAATTTTTAAAGCTGTCTGCAAGCGTGTCAACATTCCTTTGTCTTCAAGAGCTCCCTGAAGTGCCATTCCGTTAATTACGGTTGCTAACATTCCCATATAATCGCCTTGCACCCTGTCCATTCCATTACTGGCTCCGGCAACACCGCGAAAAATATTTCCTCCTCCAATTACGATTGCAATTTCAACGCCTTTGTCATGAATTTCCTTGATTTCATCTGCATATTCCGCTAATCTTTTCGGATCGATGCCGTACTGTCTGTCGCCCATCAAGGCTTCTCCGCTCAATTTCAGGAGTATTCTTTTGTATTTCATCCGTTGACTTTGTTTTCGCTTAAGTTGTGCAAATATAGTCATAATCTGTTTTTTTGGAATAAGTTGGCGAAAAAAAAGTAATTCGTAATTTTAAGCTTATTTTCGCGCCATTAAATTGAGATTATGGAAGAAATTATTAAGAACAGTTTAGAAAAAAGCAGTACTTATTTAGAATACAGAAAAATAGTTGCTGATAAACTTTTGGAAGGGAAATCAACCGGTAGCGTCCAATCTGATGATTTATTGCATTACAGCAAATTGAATGAGACGAGAATGAACCGTTTGGAAAAAACGATTGTCGTTTCTGCTGAAATTGAAGAAAGGCTGAAGCTGTTAAAAAAGCAATATATCTGGCTGGTTATTTCTGAAGGTTGGTGTGGCGATGCTGCGCAACTGCTTCCTGTTATGCATAAAATGGAAGTTCTAACGGACCATATTGATTTTAAGATAGTATTCCGCGATGAAAATGAAGCCTTGATGAATAAGTTTTTGACTAATGGCGGAAAATCAATTCCTAAATTGATAGTTCTTGATAAAGAAACTTTGGATGTTTTGGCAGATTGGGGACCAAGACCAAAAGAGGCATTTGATTTAGTGAAGAACTATAAAGAAAAGCATGGTGTTATAGACGAAACAATCAAAACAGAATTGCAGATGTGGTATCTTCACGATAAAGGAATTAGTACTCAAAATGAGCTTTTAGAAATGATGCGGCTAATCGAAATTCAGGAATAATGGCAGGCTACGAAGAACAGGGCTATTTATATCTTAAAAACTTCTTTTCTGAAGCTGAAATCATTGCAATTGAAAACATCCTGAATAAATTTCATATAAAATGGTTGGAAGACAATGCCGTCTATTATGAAAAAGGATTGTTAAACAGCCATAGTCTTACTTCGGGCAATTATCTTAATGAGGAAGAGAAAACGTTACTTTTTAAGTTTATTACTCAAAATAAGCTGCAAACAATTTTGAAAACAGTTTTTTCAGAAACTCCAATCTTCCTGAATACACAGCTTTTCTTTGATCCTAAAAACAGCGAACAGAAGAACTATTGGCATCGGGATATCCAATACACCGGAATGTCGGTTGAAGAACAAAAGAAAGCCATTCACAATCAAAATGTGGTTCATTTCAGAATTCCGATGAAAAAGGAATCCGGAATTGAGCTTATCCCTAAAACACATCGCGAATGGGATTTGCCGGAAGAATTTGATGTCAGGAATTCTTTGAATGGTGCCTTTCCTAGTGATGATTTGCAACGAGGAAAAGTTGTCGGATTGAATAGGGGCGATTTGTTGGTTTTTTCTGCCAACATGATTCATAGAGGACTTTACGGACACAATAGATTTTCACTGGATGTACTTTTTTGTGACAATATTCCTGAAATGAGAAATTTCATTGACCGGAATAATTATCCTTCAAAAGAGATTTTAGAAAATCTGGGCAATAAAGAAATGTTTGATTTTTAGAACTACTTCAACGTTCCAAGAATAGAAATCTTATTGGATGTTGACATTCCACCAGGATTGCATCCCGGTTTGCCTTCCGGAATTTCACTACCTATCTGTTTGTAATATTCAACCCAGGCAGGGAAAAACTCATTAGTTCCCGGTTCTTTATAAGTCATTGGGAACAATTGGAAAAAAGGCTTGTCTTTATTGGCTTTTTTAAAAGCATCATAAATCAATTCCGAACAATAATACTTTCCGTTATCATACACATAGTCGTCATCATAAGGAACGCCTATTTGTTCTAAGGAAAAAGAAATCGCTTCGGGAATCAATTGGGTGTATTTCTTTTTTACACGGCCAATATACATAGGCTTAGAAGTGTTTTTTGAAAATTTTTCCAAAGTATTCAATCGCACTTTTGTTCCGGCCGCTTCAATGATATAAATCGTATCGTTTTTTTTGTAAACCAATCCCATGTGGCTAAAATCATTGCCTTTGTAGCCTTCGGTTACGGCTTCAATAGCATCACACAAAGGGCCGCAATCCATATCCTGGAAAATAAAATCGCCGGTTTTTAAATCGGATGGATTTATTTGGGCATATGAAAAACAGGAAAAAAAGAAAAAGAGTAAAAGGATTGTTTTTTTCATGGCTATTCTGTTTTTTCAGAAAGGGAATCTACAAAAGCTTCCAGCCCATAACCGTCTTTTACATCATAATTACCAATTTTAGTCCTGCGTAAAGCGGTAAGGTGACCTCCGGAGTGCAAGGCTTTTCCAAAATCAAAAGCCAGTGAACGGATATAGGTTCCTTTGCTGCAAACTACCCTGAAATCAATTTCGGGAAGTGCAATCCGCGTAATTTCGAATTCGTGTATAACGGTTTTTCGTGTTGGGATTTCAACTTCTTCACCATTTCTGGCATGTTCGTATAAGCGGACGCCATCTTTTTTCAGTGCCGAAAAAATGGGAGGACGCTGGTCAATTTCACCAAGAAACTGTTTTACGGTTTCATGGATAAGTTCCTCAGTAATGTGTTCTGTTGGAAATGTTTCGTTGATTTCCGTTTCCAGATCGTAAGAAGGCGTTGTGGCGCCAACGGTAATCGTTCCGGTATATTCTTTTTCCTGTCCTTGCAGTTCGGCAATCCTTTTAGTGAATTTTCCGGTACAGACCAAAAGTAATCCGGTAGCCAACGGGTCCAATGTGCCTGCATGGCCAATCTTAATTTTTTTTAATCCCAGCTTGCTTTTCAAGGCCCACTTTAACTTGTTAACCGCTTGAAAAGAGGTCCAGTTCAAAGGCTTGTCAATCTGTAAAACCTGTCCGTCTTGAAAATCTTGTGCCGTCACCGCAAATTATTTTATGTAAATGAAATAGATAAGGAGCAAAGTTCCTGCTACGATTCTATAATAACCCCATGGTTTGAAACCATATTTTTTGATAACACCTATAAAGAATTTGATGGCAATAATTGCAACAATAAAGGCGATAATATTTCCAATAACAAATAGTTTCAGATTGTCACCAGATTGTGTCAGCAATTCATAACCTTTTAATCCCGAGACTTTGTAGGTTTTTAAAAATACAGAATAGCAGGTAACAGCAAGCATGGTTGGAACGGCCAAAAAGAATGAAAATTCTGCGGCAACCTGTCGGGTCAGTCCTTGTTGCATACCGCCAATAATTGAGGCAGCAGAACGGCTTGTTCCCGGCATCATGGCCAGGCATTGCCAAAAACCAATAGTTACAGCTTTTTTTATCGAAATATCTTCTTCTTCTGCAACAACTGGATTTTTGAAATAGTTGTCAATAAAAAGCAGTATAAAGCCTCCCACAATCAATACGATTGCAATCGGAATAGGGTTGCCTAATACTTCATCAATATAATCATCAAAAAGATAGCCCAAAATTAATGCTGGAACTACCGCTAAGGCTAATTTGATATAAAAATTCAGCTTGCTGAAATTGAAAAATTTTCTCCAGTATAAAACTACGACAGCCAGGATGGCACCAAATTGTATGGAAACCTGAAATAGTTTGGTAAAGTCGTCTTCCTGTATTCCAAAATAGGAACTTGTGAAAATCATGTGTCCGGTAGAAGAAACGGGCAGGTATTCTGTTAAGCCTTCAACGATGGCGATTAAAATTGCTTCGATTAAATCCATTCTGTTAGGTAAGATTGTCAATTATCAGACGCTATTTCGCCAAACGAAATAGAGACCTGATTTTATTTTTTAGGATTTTTTAAAATGGCATAAATTGTAATTCCGAAACCAATCAGCACAGTAGTTGGAGCCAAACGGATTCTTCTGAAATCAAAAATCTTATCGCTAAAAACAGCCGGATCGTCTGAACCGCCTCCAGACATCAGGATAAATCCGAGTGCAATAACACCAATTCCTATCAGTAAAAATTTATAGTTTACCTTATCAAAAAGGAACTCGTTTTTTTGTGTATTTGTTTCTTTAGTACTCATAATTTTAAGTCAAAAGTTAATAGCAAAGATTTTTATATATACCAAAATCTTAAATCAAAAATCTTAAATCAAAAATCCAATATTAATACAAATCATCCGTACGCAAATTCAAAAATCGCTGGGTTGCAAAGAAAGTGCTGAACCAGGTAATAAGAATCCCGACAATTAGCACGCCAACCAACACCAGGCCAACCATCAACTGGTCTTCCATGATTTTCAGATTTGGGAAATTAGTGTCTACATAATACAATACGCCAATCAAAGCGAAGATGGCCAAAAGCGATCCGATGATTCCCAATTTGATGCTTCGCCAGATAAAAGGCTTGCGAATGAATGATTTTGTTGCGCCAACCATTTGCATGGTCTTAATGATAAAACGATTCGAATAAATCGACAGACGCATGGAGCTGTTAATCAGTAAAACGGCTACCAGCGCCAAAAATCCGCTGGCAATTAAAATCCAGAAACTGATTCTCTGGATATTGTCATTTACCAGATTGACTAAAACCTTATCATAAACAATATCAGAAACCATAGGATTTGTAACAATTGTTGATTCAAATTTTTTGATACTGTCCGCAACTATATAATCTGCTTTTAAGTGGATGTCGAATGAATTTTCCAATGGGTTTTCGCCCAAAAATGCCATAAAATCCTCTCCAATAATGTCCGTATGCTGCTTGGCAGCTTTTTCTTTGGTGACAAATTCGTAAGACTTTACAAATTTTGAGGTTTTTAATTGGGTGTCGAAAGCATTGATAATACTGTCGTTAGCCTCATTTTTAAAATAAACCGACATGGCGATTTCTTCCTTAAAGTCATCTGACAATTTCTTTGAATTGATTACAAATAACCCCAAAATTCCTAACAAAAAGAGCACCAGGAAAACGCTCAATACCACGGAAAAATAAGAAGAAATAAGTCGTCGTTTTTGAAATTTTTCAAATGATGAAGCCATAGTTTTGATTTAATGCTGTAAAAATAATAAAGATTTCTTTAAACACAGTTTATAACGCTCAAAGTTTTGACTTTCGTACAATAAACGTAAATTTGCCTCCTTGAATTGATTTTTTTTGTATATAGCAAAAAACTCTCAGAACATTAACCTTAAACCTAAAGATCTTAGCGACTTAGAATCTGATACGATGAAATACAATCCTAACGAAATTGAAGCCAGATGGCAAAAATACTGGGCAGAAAACGGAACTTTCCACGCAGAGAATAATTCTGAAAAGCCAAAATACTATGTTTTGGACATGTTTCCTTATCCTTCGGGAGCGGGCCTCCACGTAGGACATCCGCTTGGATATATTGCTTCAGATATTTATGCAAGATTTAAAAGACACCAGGGGTTTAATGTTTTGCATCCGCAAGGTTATGACAGCTTTGGTCTTCCGGCAGAGCAGTATGCTATTCAGACCGGGCAGCATCCGGATAAAACAACCAAAGAGAATATTGCCCGTTACAGAGAGCAGTTGGATAAGATTGGTTTTTCCTTTGACTGGAGCAGGGAAGTAAGAACATCCAGTCCTGAATATTACAAATGGACACAGTGGATTTTTATCCAATTGTTCAATTCCTGGTATGATAAAGATGCTGATGAGGCACGCGATATAAGAACCCTTGTCCTTGAATTTGAAGAAAACGGAAACGAAAAAGTAAATGCTGTTGCTGATGATGCGATTCCAACGTTTTCTGCAAAAGAATGGAAATCCTATTCCAAAGAAGAACAGGAAAGAATTTTATTGAAATACCGTCTTACGTTTTTGGCAGAAACAGAAGTAAACTGGTGCCCGGCATTGGGAACTGTTTTGGCAAATGACGAAATTGTAAATGGCGTTTCTGAAAGAGGAGGACATCCGGTAATCCGTAAAAAAATGACGCAATGGAGCATGAGAATCTCAGCTTATGCAGAGCGTCTGCTTTCAGGATTGGAAACAATTGATTGGACAGAATCTTTGAAAGAAAGCCAAAGAAACTGGATAGGAAAATCAGTTGGTGCTTCAGTTACGTTTAAAGTAAAAGACTCTCAATTTGAAAGAAATGCGGTAGATTATATTTTGAGCGGAGATGAAACAAACAATCATGTGATTGAAGTTTTTACAACCCGTCCTGATACCATTTTTGGTGTAACCTTTATGACTTTGGCTCCGGAACATGATTTGGTAGCAAAGATTACTACACCAGAACAAAAGAAAGCTGTAGAAGCCTATGTTGAAGCTACTTCTAAAAGAAGCGAGCGTGATAGAATGGCAGATGTAAAAACTATTTCAGGTGTTTTCACAGGAGCTTATGCAGAACATCCGTTTACGAAAGAAGCCATTCCGGTTTGGATTGGAGATTACGTATTGGCGGGTTATGGAACCGGAGCAGTTATGGCGGTTCCTTGCGGTGATGAACGCGATTATGCCTTTGCCAAGCATTTTAATATTCCGATTAAAAATATTTTCGGAGGAGTGGATATTTCTGAAGAGGCCTATGCTTCAAAAGACAATGTGGTCATTGATAATTCCGATTTTCTAAACGGACTGGATTACAAACAGGCTACTAAAAAGGCAATTGAAGCATTGGAAGAATTAGGGCAAGGAAAAGGAAAAGTCAACTATCGTTTGCGCGATGCTGTTTTTTCACGCCAAAGATATTGGGGTGAGCCTTTTCCGGTTTATTATGTGAACGGATTGCCACAGATGATTGAAGTGAAACATTTACCGGTTCGCCTTCCGGAAGTAGAAAAATATTTGCCAACAGAAGACGGGCAACCGCCTTTAGGGAATGCATCAGAATGGGCATGGGATACTAAGAACGCTAAGGTTGTCAGCAATGAGCTGATAGACGATGTGACTGTTTTTCCTTTAGAGCTCAATACGATGCCGGGTTGGGCAGGAAGTTCCTGGTACTGGCTTCGTTATATGGATGCACATAATGAAGAGGAGTTTGTTTCTGAAGAAGCCCAGAATTATTGGCAGAATGTCGATTTGTATATAGGAGGTAGTGAACATGCTACAGGCCACTTGCTGTACTCGCGCTTCTGGAACAAATTCTTGAAAGACAGAGGTTTTGTGAATCAGGAAGAGCCGTTTAAAAAACTAATCAATCAAGGAATGATTTTAGGAATGAGTGCTCTGGTTTACAGGATTTCCGGAACCAATACTTATGTTTCTAAAAACATCAAAAACAATTATGAAACAGAAGGACTTCACATTGATATTAGCCTTGTGAATGCTTCAGATGAGATTGACATTGAACAATTGAAAAAATGGCAGCCACAATTTCAGGATGCTGAATTTGTGACTGAAAACGGAAAGTTTTTTGTAGGCAGGGAAGTAGAGAAGATGTCGAAGTCAAAATACAATGTTGTCAATCCGGATCATATATGTGAAGAATACGGAGCAGACACATTACGCCTATACGAAATGTTCCTTGGGCCGTTGGAGCAAGCCAAGCCATGGAATACTGCCGGAATTACAGGTGTCTTTGGTTTCCTGAAAAAACTTTGGAAGTTGTATTTTGACGATAGCGGTTTGATAGTAAATTCAAATCCTGCTTCACCGGAAGCGTTAAAGACTTTGCACAAGACAATCAAAAAAGTACAGGAAGACATCGAGAACTTCTCATTCAACACTTCCGTAAGTTCTTTTATGATTGCGGTTAATGAATTGACAGCAATGAACTGCCACGAACGTTCTATTTTGGAACCTTTAGCAGTTTTAATTTCACCTTATGCACCTCATATCGCGGAAGAGTTATGGGAAAGATTAGGCCATAAGGAAAGTATTTCAGCGGTACCGTTTCCACTATTCAATCCGGAATATCTGATAGAAAACAATAAAGAATATCCGGTATCGTTCAACGGCAAAATGCGTTTTACAATCAATCTTCCACTGGATTTGACCGTTAAGGAAATTGAAAATATTGTAATGGCTGATGAAAGGACAATCAAACAGTTGGATGGAAAAACACCAAACAAAATTATTATTGTTCCTGGAAAAATAATCAATTTGGTAGGCTGATTTTAAGAGAATATTAGCACTGACAAACTTTCAGTATTGACAAAACCTCGCTATATTGGCGAGGTTTTTGTTTAATATCAAACAATCAAAAAACTTAAAAAATGATAGGATATTATATCTTAATAGGTGTTATCGCGTTGGTTAGCTGGGCTGTTAGTGCCAGGCTTCAAAGCAAATTTGAATTTTATTCGAAAGTACATTTGCGCAACGGAATGAGTGGTGCTGAAATAGCCGAAAAAATGTTGCAGGATCATGGCATTACAGGAGTACGTGTAATTTCGACTCCGGGCCGATTGACAGACCATTATAATCCGTCAGACAAAACAGTAAACCTGAGTGAAGCAGTATATAATCAAAGAAATGCTGCCGCTGCTGCTGTTGCAGCCCACGAAGTAGGACATGCCGTACAGCATGCACAGGCTTATGAGTGGTTAACGATGCGCTCTAAACTGGTTCCGGTTGTGAGTGTAACTTCAGGAATGTCACAATGGTTAGTAATTGGTGGTTTGATTCTTGGAGCCGCTACAGGTGTTGTTGCAGGATTCTATATTGCTGTTGCAGGTCTGGTTATGATGGCATTTGCTACCATCTTCAGTTTCATCACACTTCCGGTTGAATATGATGCCAGCAACAGAGCTTTGGCCTGGTTAAAAAATAAAAATATGCTGACACAGCAAGAATATGCCGGGGCAGAGGATTCTTTAAAATGGGCTGCGCGAACCTATCTTGTAGCTGCAATTGGTGCATTGGCTTCGCTATTGTATTGGGCGCTACAGGTTTTTGGAGGAAGAAGAGATTAAAGGGAATTTATGATTTAAGAGTTAAGATTTTAGATCTTGTAGAATAATTGAAATGATCCGTGTTTGACAAAGCACGGATTTTTTTTGACAATAGCTTATGCATGGCAATTTAAGTTTGTATACATATCATCTGTTTTACATCACCACCAAAAATCTGAAATCTAAAATCTGAAATCTAAAATCCCAAATCTACAACTGTATCTGTCTTTCTATCTGCTGGTCTAAAGAAATAAAAGTTTCGGTTCTGGAAACACCTTCTATGACCTGTATTTTGGTATTAAGTAATTGCATTAAATGTTCGTTATCCCGACAAATCATTTTGATAAGGATGGACCAGTTTCCTGTCGTATAATGACATTCCAGAACTTCAGGAATTTTCCGTAATTCACGAACAGCTTCCGGATTTCGGGCTGCCTTGTCCAAATAGATTCCTACAAAAGCCATGGTACTGTAGCCTAAAACTTTTGTGTTTACAACGAATTTTGAGCCGGAAATAACGCCGGCTTGTTCCAGTTTACGCAGGCGCTGATGAATAGCAGCTCCGGAAATACCTATTTTATTGGCAATTTGAAGTATGGGTTTTCGGGCATCTTCCATTAAGTTACGAAGAATTTCTTTGTCGATGCCATCGATTTCTATCTGTAAGGAATTAATCTTCATAACTTTGATTTGTAACCGAATTGAAGATTTCCGGTTTTAGTTTAATCAAAAATATGAATTTTTTGTTTGATTTTGAGGGATTAATGCCGCAGATTACGCAGATTCTCTCGGATTTTATTAATCAGCGGAAATCAGCGTAATCAGTGACAAAAAACATCTTATCCGGCTACATGCATTGGATTATAACCCATATAAGGTACTTCTTTTTCATTAAAGGTTACACCGTAGTTTTCCAGTTCTTTTAAAATTGGAAGATAAACTTCTTTGCGTATTGGCAGCTGAACACCAGGAGTTTTGATGTTTCCGTTCAGGATTTGTAAAGTAGCTATGGCTACAGGAAGTCCCACAGTTTTTGCCATAGCAGTATAAGTCTGGTCATCGCCTATGCAAACCATGGTGGAATCAATCTGTTTTTCTTCTCCGTTAAGTACATAACCAAATTTGTGATACATCACAATCATGTCTTTGTCATGTTCTTCCAACGACCAGCTTTCGCTTAATATTTTTTCAAGAATCTGTGCGGGCGTAGCATTTTTCAGGCCAACAATTTTCTTGTTATTGAACAGGTCCAGTTCCAATAATTTATCCCATTTGATATCGTCCTGGTCAATTTTCAGGATTAACCGCAATTTGATTTCTACAGAATCGGTTGGGTGGTAAGGCAAAAAGGAATTGGTGAATTCGCGATAGGTCATCGTTTCGGAATTTTCCATAACATAGCTGTCATCTGTCATTCCAAGCTGAACAAACATATTCCAGGCTTTGGAAAAACCTACACGTCGGATAGTTCCTCTGTATAAAGTCAGTGCGTCATCCAATCCGTAAACGCTTCTGTATTTCAGGGAATCGCGATTGGCATAACCTTCAAACCGGCCATAACCTTCAACTTCCATAAATTCAGTTCTTCTGAATAATTTATGATAAGGAATATACTTATAAGTACCTTCCTGAATAAATTTGGCAGCACCGCCTTGTCCGGCCAATACTACATTTCTGGGATTCCAGGTAAATTTATAGTTCCAAAGATTATTGTCTGATTCCGGAGCAACAAGTCCGCCACAAAAAGATTCGAAAAGAATAATTTTACCGCCTTTGTCACGAATCTCGTCTATTACTTTCATGGCACTCATATGGTCTATTCCCGGGTCGAGCCCGATTTCGTTCATAAAAACCAAATTATTTTCTTTGGCTTGAGCATCCAGGTTTTGCATGGCTTCGCTGATGTAAGAAGCGGTAACCATATGCTTTTTATACGTTATGCAGTCTTTTGCGACTTCAATGTGCATATGGGCCGGCAGCATGGAAATTACAATATCTGCCTTTTGTATCTCTTCTTTTCTCTGGCTTTCATTAAAGATATCGAAAGCAATAGCAGTGGCATTTTTGTGATTTTTTGTTTTTCTCTGAGCCAGTTCTAATGACAGGTCGCCAATAGTGAGGTGGAGATTTTCTTCTTCCGATTTGTTTAGAAGATATTGAATTAGTGAAGAAGCAGACCTTCCGGCCCCGATTATTAGAATATGTCTCATGAAAAACCGTAAATTTTTAATAATAACACAAAAGTAAGTATTTGTTATATTTTATAAAACTTAATGTGGGTTTGATTATCATAAAGTTTTTAAGATGCTTAACTTTGCAGTAAATTAAAAACAATGGATAGGAAGATTATAGCTGCGGCGGCAATTTTAGGTTTTGTCGCTATTATATTAGGTGCATTTGGCGCACATGCCTTGAAAAAGGTCCTGGATGTTGAGCAATTGGTTTCTTTTGAAACAGGAGTGCGATATCAAATGTACCATGCCTTATTTCTACTATTTCTTGGAACTACAAAACTGGTGTCTGAGAAAACTAAAAGCACAATCTATTATTTAGTTATATCAGGCGTTTTGTTTTTTTCCGGCTCTATTTATCTTTTGGCAACCAGAAATATAACAAATGTAGATTTCAGCGTTATAGGATTTATAACGCCAATTGGAGGTTTGCTGATGATTATAGCCTGGGCTTTGCTTTTTTTGAATATCCTTAAGCAAAAAGCATAAAGTTTTATCAAATATATTCAAACTGAAATTTAATTTTTACTTTTGCCAAATAATTTTAAACACAACTCAATAAGAATTCTATGGATAATTACACCCAATTTACGAAAACGATTTCGTTAGAGAAATATGGAATCAAGAATGTTGAAGAAGTGATTTACAATCCTTCTTATGAAATGCTGTATGCGGAAGAGTTAAATCCAAATCTCAAAGGGTTTGAAAAAGGGCAGTTGACAGAGCTGGGAGCAGTAAATGTAATGACGGGTGATTTTACAGGACGTTCTCCAAAAGATAAATATATTGTTCAGGATGATGTCACTAAAGACACAATCTGGTGGACATCAGATAAAGCGGTTAATGATAACAAACCAATCAGTCCGCAAACCTGGGAAGCTTTAAAAAAGACAACAGTAGATCAGCTTTCTGGTAAGAAATTATATGTAGTGGATGCATTTTGCGGTGCCAATGAAAATACAAGACTAAAAGTAAGATTTATTGTTGAGGTAGCATGGCAGGCGCATTTCGTAAAAAACATGTTTATCCGCCCAACAGAAGAAGAGCTTGAAAATTATGGAGAGCCTGATTTTGTGGTAATGAATGCTTCAAAAACGGAATTTTCTGATTACAAAGCTCATGGGTTAAACTCAGAAGTATATATTGCTTTCAATCTTACTGAAAAAGTTCAGATTATTGGAGGTACATGGTATGGAGGTGAGATGAAAAAAGGACTTTTTGCCATGATGAACTATTACCTGCCTTTGCAAGGGATTGCTTCAATGCACTGTTCTGCCAACAAAGGAAAAGATGGTGATGTAGCTGTTTTCTTCGGATTGTCAGGAACAGGAAAAACAACGCTTTCTACAGATCCAAAACGCGAATTGATTGGAGATGATGAGCACGGTTGGGACAATGACGGTGTTTTCAATTTTGAAGGAGGATGTTATGCGAAAACAATCGACCTGAGCAAAGAAAACGAGCCGGACATCTATAATGCTATCAAAAAAGACGCATTGCTTGAAAACGTAACAGTTGATGCAAACGGTAAAATTGATTTCAAAGACGGTTCTGTAACTCAAAATACAAGAGTTTCATATCCAATTTATCATATCGATAATATTGTAAAACCGGTTTCTAAGGCCGGGCACGCTTCAAAAGTAATTTTCCTTACGGCAGATGCATTTGGAGTTATGCCTCCGGTAGCGAAGCTGTCGCCAGAACAAACTAAATATCACTTCCTTTCCGGATTTACGGCAAAATTAGCCGGTACTGAAAGAGGAGTGACTAAGCCGGAACCTACTTTCTCTGCTTGTTTTGGAAAAGCGTTCCTTTCGCTGCATCCAACACAATACGGTCAGGAGCTTGTAAAAAAGATGGAAGAGCATAAAGCTACTGCCTATCTTGTGAATACAGGTTGGAACGGTACCGGAAAAAGAATTTCTATCAAAAATACCAGAGCCATTATCGACAGGATTTTAGATGGTTCACTTGAAAAAGCAGAAACAACAACGTTGCCGATTTTTAATTTTGAAATTCCAACGGCCCTGGAAGGTGTAGACTCTGACATCCTTGATCCGAGAAAAACGTATGCTGATCCATCAGAATGGGAAACTAAGGCTACAGATTTAGGAAAATTGTTCGTAAAGAACTTTGCGCAATATGCTACTAACGAAGAAGGTCAAAATCTTGTAAAAGCTGGACCGCAAGTATAAAATAACAAACTAACCAAAAAAAAGCCCAACAATATTGTTGGGCTTTTTTGGTTAAAATATCTTCCTCTAAGTTTTATTCT
>NZ_LMPW01000013.1:167929-313144 GCF_001423985.1 Flavobacterium sp. Leaf359
TTAATTATTTTTAAAGTTTTTACTCCAACACCTGAAATAACTTTAATTAAATATGTTCCTGAAGTTAAGTGTGAAACATCAATAGAGTTTTCATTGTTGTTGATGTTTTTAGTTGCCACTTTTTGCCCTAATAAATTATAAATTGATACAGCAGTAATTTCTTTATCAAATGAAAGATTTAATAAATCTGTAACTGGGTTTGGATATACTTTTACATTAATTGCAAAATCTTCAATGGAAAGTGTTGAGGAATAACATAAAATAGAATTGAATGAGTTTTTATCAACATTGGTTTCGTCTCCAAGTTGGCCATAATTATTTCTACCCGTTGACTTTATAAAATTAGCGGTATTTTTCACCAAAACATGTTCTGCTCCTGCTGATACATCAGCATTGTCTGAAGATGTTCCTACTTGTGTTGGTCTGCTTTTTATTTGTGCAGAAACACCATTTCCTAGCTCTCCATATAAGCCCTCTCCCCAACTCCAAAGTGTACCGTCTGTTTTAATTGCATAAGTAAAAGAACGTCCTGCTGCTATTTTTTGCCAATCAGTTGATACGCCTATTTGTTCAGGACTAGTTCTGTCAGTTGTGGTACCATTTCCTAACTGACTCCCGGAATTTGCTCCCCAGGCCCAAAGTGTACCGTCTGTTTTTATGGCTACAGAATGATATCCATTGGAAGAAATTTTTTGCCAATTAGTATCAGTTCCAACTTGAGTAATGCTATTAAGAGAAACTATAACATAACCTAAGCCCAACTCTCCGTTTGCGTTATAACCCCAACTCCAAAGTGTACCATCTGTTTTGATGGCTAAATTATGGTCATTTTTAGTAGCTATTTCTTGCCAATTAGCTGTGCTTAATTGTATTGGTGTTGATTTATTTACTGAAGTATTATCACCTAATTGCCCATAATGATTTCTACCACTACCCCATAAAGTACCATCTGTTTTTAATGCTATAAAATGTTCTTCTCCGGCATTAATATTTTGCCAATTAGTTGCAGTGCCCACTTGTGTTGGGGTAGTTATAATAGCTGCTGCTCCTTGTCCTAATTGCCCATATTGATTTCTTCCCCAAGACCAAAGCGTGCCATCAGCCTTAATGGCATAAGATGTTCTTAAACTTGTAGATATTTTAACCCAATTGTTTGCTGTGCCAATTTGTGTTGGAGTGTTTTTATTTGCCGTAGTGCCATCGCCTAATTGAGAATAATCATTTCTTCCCCATGCCCAAAGCGTTCCATCATTTTTAATTGCTAAAGAGTGATCGTAACCAGCACTAATACTTTGCCAGCATTGTGCAGACATTTGTAATGATAAAAATAATAATAGAATTGTAATTGTTCTTTTCATTGTTTTTCTGTTTTCATCTGAATTCATTTCAGATGTTGTTAATGGTTGTTTGTAGATTTGATTTTAAAATATTTTTTTTGATTTGCTTAGTGTGATGGTTTTTGAAATTCAAAAATCTGGCAAATGTAAAAATATCCTTTTGTGCTTTGAAGTTGATTCATTTGGCAAATCTAATTAATAAAAAAAAGTAAATTTTAAGCGATGAACATTCGTTGAGAATTGAAGGAGATTCGTTTGTGATTTTCGTTTTCCCGAAAAATAAAACCCTAAATTCTACTGAATTTAGGGTTTTATATATTTTGAAATTTTATTTTTATTTTGCTTCTTTGTTTGCTTTTGCAATGTATTTTTCTAAAGCCATAGTCATAGATGGAGCTTCAGGAGACGGAGCCATAATATCGACTCTTAGTCCATGATCCAAAGCTTCTTTTTGTGTAGTGCTTCCAAATACGGCAATTCTGGTGTTGTTTTGCTCAAAATCCGGGAAGTTCATGAATAAAGACTTGATTCCTGTCGGGCTGAAAAAAGCCAAAACATCATAATAAACATCGGCTAAGTCAGACAGGTCGCTCATTACCGTTTTGTAAAAAGTAGCCTGCGTCCAGTTCACTTTTAGATTATTCAGTGTTTGCGGAGCATCAGCGTTTAATTGGTCTGAAGCAGGCAATAGGAATTTCTCGTCTTTATATTTCTTGATTAGAGGAGATAAATCAGCGAAGTCTTTTTGTCCTACATAAATCTTGCGTTTTCTGTAGATTACATATTTTTGAAGATAAAAGGCAATCGCCTCAGACTGGCAAAAATATTTCAAATCTTCGGGAATCTTATATCTCATCTCTTCTGCTACCCTGAAAAAATGATCGATGGAATTTTTGCTGGTTAAGATGATGGCTGTAAAATTGTTCAAGTCAATTTTTTGCTGTCTCACGTCTTTTGCGCTAACGCCCTCAACGTGGATAAAAGGCCTGAAATCAATTTTGACTTTGTGCTTTTGTTGCAACTCAAAATATGGAGAGTTTTCTACTTTAGGCTCTGGCTGCGAAACCAAAATTGTTTTCACTTTCATAGTTGACGTTTTCTTGTGTACTACCTTTTTGTAAACCAATAATACATGAAATAATAAGGTGCTATTTCAAGAGCGCAAAGATACAAAATAAAATAAAACAACTTGCCGATAATCAAATTTTGATAAATTTTTAAAGAAAGAAGATAAGTAAGTATGTTTATTAACAAAATGATAGCAATAAGGAAATATATTAATAAATCTATTGGCGTATCATTATAGAACAGGATTACATTTAAAGGGAGGATGCAAAGTCCTATATAAGTCCTATAGCTGACTTTTTGTAAATTAAACTGTTCGCTAAATTCTTCAATATTAAAAGAAGTAGCTATAATCTTCTCTATGAGATATTTAGAAAGTATGAAGATGCTCAGCAGTGTGACGATTTGAATGTAAGTAACCCAGTCTGTTTTTGAAGTATATCCAAAATAACTCAAGATGATTTGGATGAAAAAAGCAAAGGAAATGACTTGTACTATAAAGAGTGAAATCGTAAACCAGTTCATCAGATTGCCACTGTCTCTGTAAATCTTGATGTATTTGTCGCTGTATGCCAATCTGGAAAAATCAGAAAAGCGACCTTCGAAAACGCCTCTTGTAGCCGCAATAAGTATAAAGCACAGCACAAACAGTACGGTTGCCCAATCTTTGCTTTCTAAAATTCTCGGCTGTAAAACGATTTCTAACATGGCGTAAAATTAATGATTTTTATTACTTTCTCTTTTTATTTTTTTTCGCTGATAGCCTATTGATGATAGCCAGGAAATTAGATGAATTTTAGTTAAAAAAAGCAAGGGTCGAAAATCAGATAAACCCAATGAAAATTAAGAAAGGCGGAGATTATTATAATTTTATTATGAATCAACTACCATAAAAAGTTTACTTTTGTGATGAAATTATGCAAATATGAACGACGGCATTGTTATAATTCCCACTTATAACGAAATTGAAAATATCGAAAGTATCATCAGGACTGTATTTTCTTTGCAGAAGCCGTTTCATGTTTTGATTATTGATGACAATTCCCCGGATCATACCGCACAAAAAGTAATGGCACTTCAGGAAGAATATCCCGGACGACTTTTTTTAGAACAACGAAGCAAAAAATCAGGCTTGGGTACTGCTTATGTACATGGTTTTAAATGGGCTCTTGAGCGGGAATACGAATACATTTTTGAAATGGATGCCGACTTTTCACACAATCCGCACGATTTGGAAAAGTTGTATGATTCCTGCCGTTTTGGTATTTATGATGTAGCCATTGGTTCCCGATATGTGACAGGAGTGAATGTTGTGAACTGGCCTTTAAGCCGTGTTTTACTTTCCTATTTTGCTTCCGTATATGTTAGAATGATTACCGGTATGGAAATTCGCGACACTACTGCCGGATTTGTATGTTACAAAAAGAATGTTTTAAAAAGCATTAACCTGGACAAGATAAAATTCATAGGTTATGCTTTTCAGATTGAAATGAAATATAGGGCTTATGCCAAAAAATTCAAAATTGTTGAAGTGCCGATTATTTTCACGGACAGGACAAAAGGACAATCAAAAATGAGCAATTCTATTATTAAGGAGGCCATTTTTGGGGTTATTGTTTTAAGAGTAAAGAAAATGTTCAACAATCTGTAAGGGAGATTTCCTCACAGTTTTAATGTGCAAAAAAATAAAGAAGAGATGAAAAGTGTTTTGATTAAGAATGCCAAAATAGTAAATGAAGGAACTATTTTTGAAGGAGACGTTTTAATTGAAAACGAATTTATTGTTGAAATTGCGGAAACCATCAGCGCAAAATCATCATCAACAAAAATCATCAATGCAGAAGGTAATTATTTAATTCCCGGAGCTATTGATGATCAGGTGCATTTTAGGGAACCGGGCCTTACGCATAAAGGAGATATCGCTTCAGAATCGCGCGCTGCCGTTGCCGGAGGTATTACATCTTTTATAGAAATGCCCAATACAAATCCTCAGGCCACAACTATAGAACTGCTTGAAGATAAATTTAAGATTGCTTCAGAAAAATCGATAGCCAACTATTCCTTTATGTTTGGTGGAACCAATGATAATTTGGAAGAAATCCTGAAAGTAAATCCCAGGACGGTTGCCGGACTTAAATTGTTTTTAGGATCTTCTACAGGAAATATGCTTGTGGATAATGACGAAGTTTTGGAAAAAATCTTTGCCAGCACTCCGTTACTGATTGCCGTACATTGCGAAGACGAAACTACAATCAAAAACAATCTTGCAAAATATAAAGAGGAATACGGTGATGATATTCCAATGAAATTCCATCATCTGATCCGAAGTGAAGAAGCCTGCTATTTATCTTCTTCAAAAGCAATTGAATTGGCAAAGAAGACGGGTGCCAGATTGCATGTTTTCCATCTTTCCACGGCGAAAGAAATGAAATTGTTTACCAATAAAATTCCTTTGGAGGAAAAGAAAATTACTGCGGAAGCCTGCATACACCATCTATGGTTTACGAACGAAGATTATGATAAGAAAGGCAGCCTTATAAAATGGAATCCTGCAGTTAAAACCCAGGCAGACAAGGATGCGCTTTGGGAAGCTTTGCTTGACGACAGGATTGACGTTATTGCTACAGACCATGCGCCACATACGTTGGAAGAAAAGAAGAATCCTTATACTTCTGCACCTTCCGGAGGACCTTTAGTACAGCATGCCGTTGTAGCCATGTTTGAGGCTTTCCATCAGGGAAAAATTTCGGTAGAGAAAATCGTGGAAAAAATGGCCCATAATCCTGCGAAAATTTTCAAGATTAATAACAGGGGCTTTATTAAAGAAGGCTATTATGCAGACTTGGCAATTGTCAATGCCGGATTGCCATGGAGCGTTAAAAAAGAAAATATTTTATACAAATGTGGTTGGTCGCCATTTGAAGGATATACCTTTAAGTCAAGAATAACACATACATTTGTAAATGGTGAACTGGTCTATAATAATTTTAAAGTAAAAGATGTGCATCCGGGAATGCGATTGGAATTTGACCGTTAATAGAAAAGTATGAAGAAATATTTTTTATTGTTCGTTTTGCTAAGTGTTGTAGCCTGCCAGGAAAAAGCAGTTGAAAAACCTGCCAATCTTATACCAAAAGATAAGATGAAGAATATCATCTATGATCTTGCAATACTTCAGGCTATGAAAGGAGTCAATCAGGCTGCTTTGGATTCGAATGGAATTGATCCGGCAACCTATGTCTATAAAAAATATAAAGTCGATAGCCTTCAGTTTGCGAAAAGTGATCAGTACTATGCGATAGAAAATGTCAAGGAGTACGAAAAAATGTATAATGAGATCAGTGAATTGGCAGGAAAAGAAAAAATGCGTATAGACAGCGAGTTAAAAAAGGAAACAGATACGACAAAAATTCTTGAAAGGAAATTTGAAGTAAAACAAAAAAAAGACAACATTAAACAGTAGCGGAAACTTTAGAGATATAATTAGGAATGTCCTCAAATTCAAAATTGAGGGCATTTTTTATTTTAGAATTGTCAAATTCGGACTGTGAATGCAATGAGGCTGCAGTTGCTTTAGACAGCTGCCTTTTTTTAAAGAAAAATGTAGAAATCAGCCAGTCAATCCTCCATGCCAATCCGGTTACCCATGGCTTGAGATATACGGATGGTTTTGGTTTACCTAATGATGTCGCAATAAGGTCGGCGAGTCGATGATAGGTAATGCTTTCCGTAACCAAAATAAAACGTTCTTTCTGGATGTTGCTTTTCATAAGCTGGTACATAGAACGCGTCACATCTTCTACGGTTACAAACCCGGTAGCACCTTCTGTATAGTATTTCAATCCTTTTTTAACCCGTTGGAATATTTCGCTGCTTCCGCTGTTCCAAAATCCCGGACCAAGTATGATACCCGGATTTACGATTACCACAGGAAGGCCTTCTTCCTGACCGCGCCACACTTCCATTTCAGCTCCGAATTTGGATATGGCATAATCACTTCGGGATATTTCAGGATTCCATTCGGTTTCTTCCGTAATAATGGTTTCATGTTCCTGAAGATCACCAAGAGCAGCAATAGAACTTACATGGCAAAGTTTTTTGACGTTATAAGACAGACACATATTGACGATATTGGCAGTGCCTTCAATGTTTGTCTTACGCATCTGTTCTTCATCGCCCGGGTCAAAAGAAATAAAAGCGGCACAATGGTACACATAATCAATATTTTCAAATGCTTTTTCAAGAGAAGAAATATCTGTGAGACAGCCCTGTACCCAATTGATTTTTGTAAAAATATCCAACCGGCCTTTCCATTCAAAAAGGGCTTTTGTCTGCTGAATGTTTTTCTCGTTTCTATAGAGTGCCCGAACCTCTTCTCCATTCTCAAGAAGAAGGAGTAAAAGATGTGAACCTACTAATCCGGTAGCGCCTGTTACTAAAACCATAGTTGCAAATATAAGGAGATTGTTGGATTTTGAGCCAGAATGATAAAGCTACAATTTCTTTTGGATTGTATGCAAATAAATTAGAAATGAGAGGCATTCGGATTTTCTAATTACTCCAATACCCTTATCTTTGCGCAAATTAATAGAAAAATGAAAAATTTAGTTGAAGAATTAAAATGGAGAGGGCTGTATCATGATAGCATGCCCGGAACAGAAGAACAATTGCTTAAAGAAGCTACGACTGCCTATATCGGATTTGATCCTACAGCAGACTCGTTGCATATTGGAAGCATGGTTCAGATCATTCTCCTTGTTCATCTAAAGAATTTCGGGCACCAGCCAATTGCTTTGGTAGGTGGTGCTACAGGAATGATTGGAGATCCGTCTGGAAAATCTGATGAAAGAAACCTGTTAAATGAAGAAACATTGGCCAAAAACGTAGCAGGAATCAAAAGCGTATTGTCACGTTTTCTGGATTTTGGTACTGAAGGCAAAAATGCTCCTTTCATGGTTAATAACTATGACTGGATGAAAGAGTTTTCATTTATTGATTTTGCCCGTGAAGTAGGAAAACGTATCACCGTAAACTACATGATGGCGAAAGATTCTGTAAAAAAGAGATTCAGCGGAGAAGGAGAAGGTATGTCGTTTACAGAATTTACCTATCAATTAATCCAGGGATACGATTTCTATCATTTATATAAAAATTACAACTGCCTTTTGCAGATGGGCGGTTCTGACCAATGGGGTAATATTACTACCGGAACAGAATTAGTGCGAAGAATGGGCGGTGAAAATGCGAAAGCCTATGCCTTGACTACTCCGTTGATTACAAAAGCCGACGGTTCGAAGTTTGGTAAATCCGAAGGCGGTAACATTTGGCTGGATGCTGACAAAACTTCGGTATACAAATTTTACCAGTTCTGGGTGAATACGACTGATGTAGATGCTGAAAAATACATCAAGATTTTTACATTCCTCGATAAAGATACTATTGAGGCTTTGATTGAAGAGCACAGACAGGCACCACATTTGCGTATCCTTCAGAAAAAATTAGCTGAAGAAATTACGGTTTTTGTGCATAGCAGAGAAGAATTGGAAAAGGCAATTCAGGCATCAAACATTTTATTTGGAAATGCAACTTCAGAAGATTTAAAGCAATTGGATGGGGCCACTTTCTTAGAAGTTTTTGATGGTGTTCCCCAGGCAGAAGTTGCAAAAGGAGACATTGAAAACGGAATTGATATTGTTTCGTTGCTGAATGAAAAGACAGGATTTCTAAAGTCGAATGGTGAAGCAAGAAGAGCCTTGTCTGAAAACTCGATTTCTGTAAATAGAGAAAAAGTAACTGAAGAATCTCAGGTTTCGTCAAAAGACCTGATTAACGGTCAATTTATCCTTTTACAACGAGGAAAGAAAAATTATTTTGTGGTAAGGGCTGTTTAAGCTTTTCGTATAAATCAATTAAAGGAGACTTTACGGTCTCCTTTTTTTATTGATAAATGTTAAATATATCAAAATATTTCCTAAATTTGAGAAAAGGATTACAACAATGCTTGTAATGCAATAGTCAATAGTTGGATTTCAAAGAGGTCCCCAAAATTATCTTGTTTCAGCTAATTCAAAAGACTATGGATATATTTAGATATTTTCAAAATGCTGTTTTGAAAATCAGTTTTCTTATTTGTCTGCTATCATCGGACAGTGTTTTCTCGCAAACTTCTCAGGCAGACGAAAACGAAAAAAAAGAAGCCACAACCTATCCTAAATTTTCAGTAAAAGGACTTTTTCAGGGACAGTATGTTGCCAGCCTGAATACAAATGTAGATATTAATGGGCTGCATCACTCCGATGGTGAGGAAGTCAGCAATACGTTTCTCGTCAAACGGGGGCGCCTTCAGGTAAAGGCAATTATCAGCGACCGTACTGATGTAACGATGTCAGTCAATTTAGCCGATTTTAAATCGGACCCGAAGAATAAGGTATTGGAAAATGCCTATATTTCCTATAAACTGACTGATAAGATAAGTTTAACGGCAGGACAGTTCAGGCCCTTTTTTGGATTGGAAAATACCTATCCGATTGATATTGTCAAATCCATAGATTTTTCAAACCAATATTATGAATTTGGGAACAATGGCTGGGAGAGTTTCCAGATTGGAGCGTCTGTCTCAGTAAGAGATTCCATTGGAAGGATGCCGGTCCAATATGGTCTTACCGTATTTAACGGAAATGGCAGAAACCAAAACAACGATAAAGACAATGGCAAACAATATGCAGGTAGGGTTCTTTTTCGATTGTCAGAAAAGAACAATGTTAATTTGGGGCTAAACGGTGGATTGGGACAGGTTTTTCATAAAGATGTCTATGCTGCCGGTTTTGATATTACTTCCAATTTCAGCCTTTCCGAGAAATTTTTGCTGGAATTACAGTTGGAAGCCAAACAAGGCACAAACCACAATTTGTTTTTTAACCTGCAACCGGAAGAAAGAATTTATAATCTGAATAGGTACCAAACCAGAGGTTTTTATTTTCTTCCCAATTTGAGATATGATATCCAATACAGGAGATTGAGTTCTATAGAATTTTCGTGTCGGTATGAGTATCTTGATTCCAGCTATCGGGTCAATTCCAACCTAAGACAAACATGGTTGCCTATGCTAAGCCTGGAATTTTTAAAATCCTACAATGCCCGAATTCAACTGGCCATGCAGATAGATGATTATAAAATGAATGTTCCTGATACTCCTAAGTATGACAACAAGTTGTTTATTCTTCAGGTCCAAAGTCGTTTTTAGCTAAAACCTATAGATTATGAAAGAAATAAAACTCTCCCGTTTGGCCATTACTGTGCTGTTTGGTGCGGCAATTTGGCTTTCTCCTGTTCCGGAAGGAGTAAAACCGGAAGCATGGCATTTGTTGGCCATTTTTCTTGCAACAATTTTTGGGATAATTCTCAAGGCAGCAAGTATGGGAACCATGTGTATGATGGCTATAGCTGCGGTGGCACTGAGTGGCGTTCTGGCTCCCGGTAATCCTTCTAAATCAATTTCTCTGGCACTTCGGAGTTTTGGAGATAAGGTAATCTGGTTAATCGGAATTTCTTTCTTTATTGCCAGAGGATTTATCAAAACAGGTCTCGGTAATAGAATTGCCTACCTTTTCGTAAGGATTTTTGGAAAAAGCTCATTGGGACTTGCCTACGGATTGGGCTTGGCGGATTTGGCTTTGGCGCCTGCAATTCCAAGTAATACGGCACGTGGAGGCGGAATTATTTATCCGATTATGAAATCCATGTCCATAAGTTTTGATTCGGTTCCGGACAAGCCGGAAACACATAGGAAACTGGGCTCCTTTCTTACGCTGAACAGTTATAACATGAACCTGATAGCTTCATCTATGTTCCTGACCGGAACAGCAAGCAATCCCATGTGCCAAAAGTTTGCAGCTGATTTGGGTATTCATATTACTTGGATGTCATGGGCAATTGCCGGAATTGTACCGGGTCTTGTTGCCTTTTTTGTGATTCCTATGGTTTTATATAAAGTATATCCCCCGGAACTAAAAAAGACAGGTGATGCACCGGCACTTGCCAAACAAAAACTGGCAGAAATGGGACCGGTTACAAAAAATGAATGGCTCATGCTTTTGGCTTTCGCCGTATTGTTGTTTTTATGGATTACAGGAGATTTATTCGGTATTGATGCTACAACTACAGCCTTCCTTGGACTGGTACTTTTATTGCTGACATCTGTGCTTACATGGGAAGATATCAAAGCAGAAAAAGGCGCCTGGGATACTATCGTGTGGTTTGCCGTTTTGGTCATGATGGCCAGTTCTCTCAACGAACTGGGCTTTATAGGCTGGTTTAGTGAATTGATAAAAACCAAGATTGGAGATTTAAGCTGGCAGATTGCTTTTCCTGTTATTATGATTGTTTATTTCCTGAGCCATTACCTTTTTGCAAGTGCTACGGCGCATGTGGCGGCGATGTATGCCGCATTACTGGGCGTTGGGGTTTCTATAGGAATTCCGGGACTGCTATTGGCATTTATGTTGGGATTCTGTGGTTCATTTTATGGTACGCTAACCCATTACGGACATGGTCCGGCACCGGTTTTCTTTGGAAGCGGATTTGTGGATATCAAAAACTGGTGGACAAAAGGTCTGATTACGGGTGTAATTATGCTTGTGATTTATATGGTTGTTGGTGGTCTGTGGATGAAAGTTATCGGTTATTATTAGACCGTTACAGCACCATCAGATTGCATCCGCGAATATCAGAATTATCAAAACGGCCCAATACTTCAAATGAATTGTTGGGTTGTTTTTTTCCCAAATCCTGTGTGGCAATAAAAGAGCACGAATTGATATTGGCGAGGTCAATAACATTTATACCGCCGGTTTTTCCATTTTCAACATAGGACAGCGCGTCTTCGGTATCGCGGATAAGTACCTGCATCCAGTTTGGGCATTCAAAGATTCCGTTGCCAAGAGAATAGGCCTGTGACAGCAGTTCTGTCATTCCATATTCTGAATGGATAGCGTTAACGCCAAATCCTTTGCAGAGCAAGTCATGAAGTTCCTCCCGAATCATTTCCTTGCGTTTTCCTTTCATGCCTCCGGTTTCCATGATAATAGTATTTTTCAGATGGAATTGTTGCTTTTCAATAAGGTCAAGCAGTGCATAGGTTACGCCAATTAAAATTATATTTTCACCAGCTTCATCAAGCTGAAGTAATTTTTGAATCAGGTCGTCATAATTATTGAGGTAGAAACCGCTTTCCGGATGGTTTGACAATTGAATCAAGTCGTTAACCATATAAATAAGCGATGAGCCTTCCCTTTCCAGATAGGAAGGCAGCAGGGCGAGCACGGCATAATTTTCAATATTTCCGTAAAATTGCGCGAATCCTTTCCGATAACTTTCTTCGTATAAAGTAATATCGGTAACAAAGTGCCTGCTGGTTGACATTCCTGTCGTTCCGGAACTCGTAAACGTTTCCTGAATTTTTTCGGTTGAAGACAAAACCTCATGGCTCTTAAAAAATTGTATTGGCAGAAACGGAATCTGCTGCAGTGATTTCACCTGTTGTTTTTCGACATTCAAAAACTGGCAGAATTCACGATATACGCTATTGTTGTCGTATTGGAACCGGAATACTTTCAGGGCTATTTTTTCAAACTGCTTATTGTTGGAAATACTGAATATGTCTGATGCTGCAATCAAAGGGAATTGTTTTTGGCAAAGGTAATTATTTTAAAAACAAACCCCGACAGGATTTTATACCTGTCCGGGGTTGATAAAATAATGTTGACCTGAAAACTATTTTTTAAACAGTTTGGAAGTAATTGTCCTTCCATCTCCGGTTTGTACTGTCACGATATACATTCCGTTTTTATAGTTAGCAAGGTCAATCTCATAAGAGTTAGCGTCAAGCTCTTTCGAAAGCATTGTTTTTCCATCAATAGAGGTAACCCGAATGTTTCGGATAGGCTGCTGGTATTCTATGGTGGCTTTTTGTGTCGCCGGATTTGGATACAAAAGCAGCTTTTCCGTAACAGGAGTATCGGTTATCAGCTTTTTCAGATCCGTCGTTTCGGCAGTAGGAGATTCTCTTCCTACAAATGTACCGGTACATCCCTGTATATAACCTCTGAATCTGGAGCCGTTTGCTGAATAGAACCCTTTTTTAAGCGTAATGGTTCTTTTGGCATGATATACTCCAACAGCACCTGAATTGATGGTGTTGTGGGCTGTAATCGTGTTTGAGGTTTCCCGGTTATCCTGATTTCCTGATGCCACATCGTCTGTTGGTGATGTTAATGTTATGTCGGGAACACAGCAGTTTTGCTGCCCGGGAGGCAATACGGTGACATCAATTGCTATCGGACATTGAATCGTCTGTCCGCCATTTGGTGTAAAGACATATTGGGTTGTTCCGGCCACGCTTGTATTGATGGTAGCGGGACTCCAGCTACCCTGAATATTATTACCTAAAGTTGTAGGCAGAGTAGGAGGAATGCTGTTATAGCACAACGTTCCTATTGACGGTAGCCTTAGGATTTCCATCGTATAAAACAGATACGCATGAGTTGTTCCGTTGGTATTGGCGTAATTTATCGTAAAGCTGTCTACTGCATTTGAACACAACCAATTAACATCTGTGTTGGGTGGAGTTCCGGCTGATACTGTAACGCCGCTTGTTGTAGCGCAGCATCCGGCCGATGCAGTCACTCCGCCGAATGTAATGTTTGAAAAGCTAAAGGAATCGTTCCAGGTTCCGTAATTGATGTCATATACCCGAAACCGGGTTATTATTACTTTCTCCGGAAAGGTAAAGGTCAAATCTTTGGAAGGAGCATTATTCCATGCGCCGGTAGTTTGAAACACTGTTGGATTGGTAGGTATGCTGTAGAACACCATGTTCAATCCTGTGCCGGTAGCCATCACGTTCAGGGTTCCTCCGGAATACGTTGCGGTAATTCCGGTCGTATTTACTGGCACATTATCCCATATAATCTGTTCTTGAGAATAAAGCTCTGAATGGAAAGAGCCAGCCAAAAAACAAAAGAGGATAAGCAGCCCTATTTTTGGTTTTCTGTATAGATTTTTCACATTTATTGCTTTAAGTTTTTCACCATTTCTTTTAACTCCTGGATTTCCTTATTCTGCTGAATCAGATACAGTGTCAGTTCCTCAATCTTTTCCTGTTGGATTTTTGTGATTTCACCCAATTCAATTCCTTCTTCCTTTACTTGTTTGGCTGAAGGAACATTTGGCAGGTGGCCGTTATCTTCAATATATTTCTCTACTTCTTCCAATGATTTTAGCTTATAACTATCAGAGAAAACATAATCAGCCCAATCAGCCTGCAGGTTGATTCTTACTTCTTCTGTAAGGATGCCGCCTTTTACTATCAGCCTGTAATGCGAAATATCCAAGCCTCCCGCAAAAATTGGGAAAGCACCAAAATCGTTACCGATACCCACTTTTCCGTTTAATTTGATAAGGTATTTTGAGAAATCACCCCAAATCAAAGGTGTTACGTTATAGGTATTGTTAATGTGGAGCTTGTTGCTGTCCGTTTCTCCATAACCTGCATAGCTTCCAATCAGGACATTGCCTTCTCCTGTAGCTTTTGCACCGGAATAGGCTCCAATGAAAGTGTTTGTATTTCCTTGATTTGATGTGCCGCTGGCATAACCCACATAAACGTTATGTCTTCCGTCATAATTATATGATCCGGCACTTGCACCAATAAAAGTATTTGAACTGCCTTCTCCATTATTGATTCCGGCCTGATGTCCAAAAAATGAATTGCTGTCTCCTGAGACATTTTTAGCGCCTGCCAAATGCCCAAAAAAGGAATTATAAGCATTTTCGGTAAAACGTCCGGCCTGGTAGCCGTAAAAAGCATTTTCTTTTTCAACGGTTCCGGCATCAAGTCCGCCGCTGGTTAGTAAGTTAGTCGAAGCGACATTTTGCGAATTTGCAGAAAAAAATCCGCCAAGCAGTAATCCTGCGCATAGGGTTTTTGTTAAGTTCATAATAATGTTGATTTAAGGTTTAACCTAAAATTAACACTATTTATATTATAAAAAAATAATTAAAATACTGTAAATGAGGTAATTTGTTATTTTAATATAAAAAATGGATTTTAAATATTTTTGAGAAGTTTCGGGAAACAAATTTTAACGTGTGGTTGTATTTGTTCAAAATAACATTAATTTTAAAAGTAATCATTTCGTTTTGCGAATTTATTAATAAAATAGCCCCAATTTTGTTGGGGCTATTAGTTTTGGTAATTACTCTTTTATAATCTTAGAAGTAAGGATATTTCCATTTTCAGTCTGAATAATAATAATGTATATTCCCTTTTTATAATCCGAAAGATTTACTTCGTAGGTTTTTTGCTTAGGAACTTCTTTGCTAAAAATCACTTGATTCTGAAGTGTGGATATAGTTACATTTTTAATGTTTTCTTCCGCACTTATGGTAGTCATGTCAGAAGTTGGATTTGGATATAATTTTAGCGACTCGGTTTTCTTCACAGAGTAATTGGCTGTTTTGTTTTTGTTTTGTACACTTAAGTCACAAATAAATTCATCTTCACAATCTTGAATATAAGCTCTGTATCTGGAACTGTACTTTGCATGGAATCCAGGTAACATCACTACGGTTTTTCCAGCATGATAAAAGCTGACTGTTTCATAATTTAAAACATTGGAAGCGGTTATAGAAATTGATGCTTGTCTATTGTCTTGCACTGGCACATACACATCATTTGAAGGTGAGGTCAGTACAATATGCTCACTGCATACTACCTGTTGTACAGAACATATCTGATCACTAGTTATGTCGATCTCTTGTTGCGAAAGAAAAAAATCGGTTTTATATAGGAGAAATCGTGGAGTAGTACCAGGACCATCAGGATCATTTGGGTAAGATTCTATTACATTATTATAAGGAGCATCACAAGAAGCACTTGCAATTGCAGCAGCAGCTTTTTTTGCTTCTAAGTCATAGCTAGGCATTCCTGATCCAGTTGGCAAGAGTGTTACTATAAATGTAGCGTTACGATTAGTTTTAAAATCTGTATAATTTTGAAAAGCAGCATTTGTTCCTAAACCGGGAGAAGAAAGGCTTACGAGTCCATCTCTGAAAGCATCGGTGAAAAAATATATTACCAGCGTATTTCCCGGCGTTCTATTTAGGTTTGATATGCCATAAATATTTGGATCGGCAATATGATCCAGTGCTTTTCCTATAAGACCCAAAGATTCATGAGCATAATCAGAATTACCCATAATGCTATTCCTTCTGTTGAATGTTGGGGCTGAAGTAGAGAAATCATTTTCAATCCAAATTCGAGGTGTTGTTATTACTGTTCCTTGCTGCGTGACTCTTGAAGCACTATATTGGATAATGCTTATTCTGTTTTCAGGACTGCATGAAAGGACTTTTTGGATAAGACTTTCTACAGATATTTTTATTTCGCTATATTCACCATTAGAGATTGAACCGCTATTGTCAATCCAGAAGATGACATCTGTTCCTTGTGCAAAGCTTTTAAGACCACATATAAAGAACAAAATAAGGATATATAGTTTTTTCATATTATTTTTCTATCAATTGTTTTACGAGTTCTTTTAGCTCTTTTATTTCTTCACTCTGTTTTTCGATTGTTTTATTTTGCTCGATCATATGAAGTGTCAGTTCCTCAATTTTTTCCTGCTGCATTTTTGCAATCTGCCCTAATTCGATTCCTTCTTCTTTTACCTGTTTTGCAGAAGGCATATTAGGCAAATGGCCATTTTCTTTGATGAATATTTCTATCTTTTGAAGAGGCATTAATTCATAATCTTTACTGAATACATAATCTGCCCAATCACTCTGAAGATTGACCCGTACTTCTTCTGTCAATATACCGCCATTTACAAAAAGATTATAATTGGAAACGTTTACAGAACCTGCTGTTGTAGGAAAGTTTCCGAAACCGTTTCCAATGCCTACTTTTCCGTTAAATTTTAATTGATCTTGGGCAAAATCACCCCAGATTAGAGGACTGGCCGTGTCTGTATTATCAATAAATAATTTGTCATTTCCAGACATTGAATAGCCGGCATTACTTCCTATTAATACATTGTTTGAGCCTTGTGAGTCTCCTCCTGCCAGCATTCCTAAAAAAGTATTATAGTTGCCATTGTTTTCTCCACCTGTAAACTGACCTACATAGACATTGTTAGAACCGCTATAGCTAGTTTGTCCAGAATGTGAACCGACAAAAGTATTATTTGCTCCTATTGTGTTATTTGCTCCTGCTTGATAGCCAATAAAAGCATTGTTTTTTCCTGTTGTGTTTTCCCGACCTGATTCATGTCCTATGAACGTATTGTTTATGCCAGTACCGGTATATCTACCTGTTTGGTATCCATAAAATGTATTAGCCGTTCCATTAGTGCCGGCATTTAAGCCTCCGCTTGTCAAAGTAGCGGTTGAAGCTACATTTTGTGAAAAAGCAGTAATAGTGCAGAATAAAATTCCTAGATTTAAAAATTTTGATAGTTTCATAATTGTAAAAGTTAAGCAGTTAATTTTTGGTATTTGAATTGTTTATTTTTTCTTCTAATTCAAGCAGTTTTTTCTGCAGCACCTTATTCTCTTTGTTTAATTCGATAAGATAGAGCGTGAGTTCCTCGATTTTTTCTTGTTGGATTTTTGCAATTTCACCCAATTCGATACCGTTTTCCTTTACCTGTTTTGCAGAAGGAACATTTTCTAAATGGCCATTTTCTTTGATAAAAGTTTCTACCTCTTCAAGAGGCTTTAAATTATAATTTTTATCAAAAACATAGTCAGCCCAATCACCTTGAAGATTGACACGTACTTCTTCTGTCAATATGCCGCCTTTTACAAACAGGTTGTAATTTGAAACGTTTACTGAGCCTGCTGTTGTGGGAAAGTTTCCAAAACCATAACCAATTCCTACTTTGCCGTTAAATTTTAGCAGATTTTGAGCAAAATCTCCCCAGATCAGAGGATTTGCAGAATCGCTATTTTGTATGTATAATTTGTTACTTGCCAGTTCATTCATTCCTGCTTTATTGCCTAGAAATATGTTGTTAGACCCTTGAGAATTGAGACCGGAATAATATCCAAGATAGGTATTATTACTGCCGTTTTCACTTTCATAACCAGATGAATCTCCAATGAAAACATTGTTATTGCCATTGTAATTTATTCCTCCCGAATTAGAGCCTATATATGTATTGTGGCTTCCATTTATTATATGGTCACCGGCTTCAACTCCATAAATAGTATTCCCGATTTGCGCTTTTACCGTATAAGAAGTTATTACTAATAGCGTAGTCAAATAAAGTTGTTTTGTTTTCATAAAATTTGATTTATATGTTTTCTCATAAATATATAAAAAACATAAGAATTTACATTATAAATATTTTTTATTTGATTGATAATAAGTGTAATAAAAAAAGCCTCAATATTATTGAGGCTTTTTTTAAAGTATGTTTTTAGATTATTTAATAACTAATTTTCTAGTAGCAGTTTTTCCTTCCTCAGTAATTTTAACGATATAAACACCATCTTTTAAGTTAGAAACATTTACGTAATCTTTAGCTATTGTGTTTGCCACTTGCTTTCCTAAAACATCATATATAGCAATAGTTTTTTCAACGTTAGCCACAGTAGTGATAAATAATTTTCCGTTGGTAACCGGATTTGGATAAACTTTAAGACCGGCAATTGTATTTTCAGAAATCCCCAAAGTATTTCCGGTTAGCTTCACATCATCAATTCTAAATCCAACATTTGAAATTGGGTTTTCGAATTTTATTCTTAGGTTGGATGTAGATGGGATTGTACCGGAAGGAGTAATCAATATCCAGGAAGAGGTTCCTGCTCCGGTTGGTCTCGAGTAGGTTAAAGTAGTCCATGCTATTCCGTCAGTGCTTACTTGTACTGTTAATTCATTGCTTCCAGCATTGGTTCCTTTATAGTGTCCAAATGACAAAGTCAAGTCAGAATAATTAAGTGTATTTATCCCTTCAATAATAAAGGTTTTGGCAGGAGTTGTTCCTCCCAGAAAAACGCATCCATTTCCAGAGGCACCTTCATAGTTTTCAGATGGTGTTGTATTTCGTATATCAGCCGTTCCTGAAAAAAGTATTGGACTACTGTTTTGAAAGGTATGGGAAGCTATAGCAGTTGTTGCAGTTGTATTTCCCATATTTTCTGTGAATATGGTTGTTTGGGAGTAGCTATTTCCAAAAGAAACTACTAGTAATAAAATGTAAAATTTCCTCATGTTTTTGTTATATTTTTTGATTAGAAAACAATAATACAAAAAAAAGCATCCCTATTGGGATGCTTTATATTATTTTGAAAGAAAGGAATTACTTGATAACTAATTTTCTAGTAGCTGTTTTTCCTTCTTCAGTGATTTTAACGATATAAACACCACCTTTTAGGTTAGAAACGTTTACAGACTCTGTAGCAGTTGTATTTACTACTTGTTTTCCTAATACATCATAGATAGCAACAGTTTTTTCAACATTAGCATCTGAAGTGATGAATAATTTTCCATTTGTTACCGGGTTTGGATAAACTTTAAGTCCAGCAATGTTGTTTTCTTTAACACCTAGACTGCACACATTAGCAGCTGTTGCAGAGTTTCTAGGGGCTATAGGGCCAACTGTAAAGTCAGAAGCATTATTATTTGTATCTGTACATCCATTGTTATTTCTAGAAGCTGATGTTGTTGAAGAAAGAGCTGCTACTGCACCGCTACCTTCAAATGCATTTGCTGTACCAAAACCAACAAAGTCAACAACTGTTGCATCAGTAGGTCCGCTTATTCCTGTAGTACCATTAACTAAGGCAATCTTACCATTTGCAGCAGCAATATTTAATATTACAAAATTTTCGGCTACTGTAGGAATTAAATCCGGGGTTGGCAATGCAACTCCATTTGTTCCACCTGAACCTTGCTGAATTAAAAAATATTTTCCAGGCTGAATAGTAATTGATGGTAATGTTTGAATATTACTTGCATTAAATGTCCCTGAAGTAGCTGCATATTGTAATGTATGTCCTGTCAATGTTACAGCAGATGTTCCTCTGTTGAATAATTCAACAAAATCATGAGTGTAAGTTGCTCCATTGTTTCCACCTGCTCCATAAACTTGGCTAATAACTACTTGTGCAGAAGCCGAAACTGATACAAAAGCAACAGATAATAAAATGTAAAGTTTTTTCATGTTAACTTGTTTTTTGTTATAAAAATGTACTGCAAAGATAGAAACAATTTGTCAGAGACAAAAATATCTGTGTAAATTTATAGTTAAATGTATTTAGAGGATTTAATTACAACTATTTGACTATTAGCTTTCTAGTGGCAGTTGCTTCGCCTTCCTTAATTTTTATAATATAAACGCCCGGTGAAAGTGAAGAAACATTCAGCTCTTTTGAAGTCACAACAGACTGCAAAACCTTTTTGCCAAGCACATCATAAATGGCAATTTCTTTGTCTAAAGTTGATTTTGATGTAATATAAATCTTACCATTACTAACCGGATTTGGATAGAAACTCAAACCTTCGATGGTAGTCTCCTGTGATTTTCCATTAGCCGCCGGCCTAGACTCTTGAGCCGAAACTCTTGCAGAGAAAAGGAACAGGAAGAAGAATATAATATAAAAGTATTTTTTAGCCATAGCGTGGATTTGGTATTGTAAATATATAAAACATATTTCAATTATTATACCAAAAAAAATGCCTTTCATTTCGAAAGGCATTTTGTCATATTAATTTAGGTTATTATAGACCAACAGTCCAACCTTGAGCCCATGATGGAGTTGCAGTTCCGTTTCCGGCACCTGTAGCAGTTGTAGATTCTGTATAGATAGCAGATACGTCTACTGTTGTACCGTCTGTGTTTTTACCTACAGACTTTGTAGTAATGTTGTCAAATCTAACGTTGGTAGCTTTTAATGTACCGTTAGCTACATATCCAATGCTTTCGTTGTGTTGAACGTCGAATCCTGTAACGAAATTGCTCAATACCAGGTTGTCAAATTGACCTTTAGTACCTACTCTTAGTTTCAAAGCCTGAGATTCGCTTCCTTGAGCACCAAGTCCAATAAGTGTAAGGTTTTTGATGTTTGGATTAGCAATTGGAGTTGCAAGGTGATTGTTAGAGTTGTTATCAGCTTCGATACCTCTGTTTCCTCTTCCAAGACCTAATTTTCCATACCAGTTTTCGTTAGTTCCGTTCCAACCTTCAGTCCAGTCGAAAGAATCGTCTTCATTTGAAGTAGAGATCAAATATTTAGTGTTTACTGTACCTCCGAAAAACTCAATGCCGTCGTCAGCACCTTCGTGTACTTGTACATACTCGATAGTTGTTCCGCTACCAACACCAAATAATGAAAGTCCATTGAATTCTTTTTCACTGTTATAAGCATATCCTGAATACTCAATTCTTAAGTATCTGATTGATCCTGAATTGTCGTTAGCCAATGTGCCACCGTATGTCAAATCTGAAACCTCTGCAGATGCTGTAGCACCTTTGTTGATTGGAGCTTTACCACAGATTACCAAACCTCCCCATTTTCCTGGAGATTTTACAGAACTTGTCATCACTACAGGATTAGTAGCAGTACCGTTTACGAAAATTTGGCCTCCTTGTGCAACAGCAATATATCTGATGTCTTCTGTTGAATTGTCAGGTCTTGCTGTAGCTTCAATAATAGCTCCAGGCTCGATTGTTAATTTAGCTCCGTTTGCAACAACTAATTTACCGCTCAATTTATAAGTAACACCTGTTTTTAGTACTACTTCTCCATCATTAATTGTTCCTTTGAAATTGTTAGCATCAAGAACGAAAGTTGAAGAAGGTCCGTTGTTGTTTCCATCATCACTTGAACATGATGTTAATACAGCTGCAGATGCAAGAAGTGCCATGCTGAAAGCTTTAAAAAGAGATTTTTTCATTTGTGTTGTTTTTTATTAATTTTCTAATGCAAAAGTGGAGATTAGGCTTTAGTTTGCGGTTAAAAGAATGTGATGATATCGTTATATTAGTTTTTATTATTTGTAAATAAAACGTTATCAACTCAAAGCAAATGTTAACTGAAAAACAGTGGCTGCAAACAAAGAAAAATGGCCGCGTCAGCAGCCATTTTTAGATTCTTAAATAATATTTTTTTTAGAACTGATAGGTCAATCCAAGGTTTAAACCAACACCTTTTTTATAGGAAAGAACCGTAATGTCTTCTGTTCTGTTTTCCTGAACTCTTTTAACTTTTGGGTCCAAGATGTTTCTGGCCGTAAAGTTGATTCCGAGACTTTTGTTCAGTTTGGTTTTTAATATAAAATCAAGAGAACCAATTGCTTTGTCAACCAGATTTCCTTTAGTTTCTACTCCCAATGCATAAAGACGGTCAGAAGAATAGGCATATGCTAATGTTGCCATAATACTGGAATCACTCTTGTCCCATTCTTTGATATAGGTAAGATCTGCGTTCATCAATAAATCAGCGGCACCTGTGAAGCTGTCTTTTGAACTTGTAAGGTTGATGTTATAGCTTGTTTCTTTTCTTACTTTTTCTGAATCAAGATCCTGGCTTGTTTTCATGTAAGAAGCATTAAAGCCGGCAGAAAGTTTGCTTCTGTTTGCCGAGTCAACTTCAAAAACATTCTTTCTGATTTCAAATTCTGCTCCAACCACATATCCGGTGTCTCCTGTGTTAAGGAAAGAAATATCGTTAGTTGAAGAAGCCAGGGTGATTTCGTTGATTGGGTCAAGAATGTATTTACCAAAAGCACCTACAGAAATGATTTCTTCATTTTTTGGAAAAAATTCCCATTTTAAATCCACATTATAGTTTTGAGAAGGATAAAGATCCGGGTTACCTACTTTAATTTCTGTTACATCTTCATAAACAAAAAGAGCTCTTTCCTTAAATTGAGGCAATGTGTAAGTCTTACTTGCTCCAAAACGCAGGTTTTGCTTGTCATTTAGCTCATATTTCAATACGATGCTTGGCAAGATTTCGTTTTTGTCAAAAGTGTTGCTTCTTCCTGAATTGTCCAATTGAGTTCTCCAGAAAACTTTCTGATACACTTTCTCAGCTCTCACTCCAATTAAGGATGTCAGTTTTTCTGAAAGCTTATATTCTAAGTTGAAATAACCGGCATGGATTTTTTGGTCACCTGTGTAGATTTGTGGCGTTAGTCCGCTGAACGCCTCAATTTGAAAAGCACCATTGTTGTAGGCTGTCTGATTAAAGAAAGCATCAAGATTGTAAGGATCTACAACAGTATTCATCTGGTCTGTTGCAATTCTGAAGTTAAACTGAATTGCATCGAAGTCTCTCTTTTTGAATCTTCCGCTATATCCTACAGTCAATTTGCCTTTTGGGTCACCATCTTCGGTTTTTCCGAATTTATAATCGGCAGAAACATTGGCTGCCAATTCATCTTCTGTCAGATTCTGGAAATATCTGTGGTTGTCTGTTGTTGTGTTTACGCCTAATACATAACCGTTAAAATCATTAATATACTTTAAAGTGTTTTGCGTTCTGTCTGGCATTTCACTCTTAATTCTGTTGAATGAAGTTCCCCAGTTTAAGTCAATTTTGTCAGTGATTTTATGGGTTCCCAATAATTGATTAATCATCAATTTGTTCTGAGTATAGGTTCCTCTGCGGATAAAACCATTGTCATCTTCTGCAAGGTCACGAATAAAACCTCTGTATTCATCATTTACTTGCGAAGAAGAGTTAACAAACAGGAAGTTATAATTGATTTTGTGGTCAGGATTTATACGGTAAGCCGCATTAAACATTCCTGTTGTATTGGTGTTATAAGAATAGGTTTTCTGGTCGAAAGATTTTAGCTTAGCTCCTTGGGCGCTGACACTTTGGTTAATTCCTTCTCTATAACTAAAACCATTAGCAAATCCTGCAGTTGCAAACAGACTTAGACGGCCTTCGTTTCCAATGTCGAATGATTTACCGGCCTTGAAGTTGGCATTTCCTCCATAGGGCGCTTCTTTTTCGGGAATCAGGCTGTTTTTAAAACTGTATGAGCCCAATGGGTTGTTTGGAAGGTCAGCATTCGAATATCCGAGCCTATTTGGTCCCTGCTGTAATATGAAATTATCCTGTTTGATGGCATTGGTGTTTACAACAGAACCTAATTCTATTTCAAAAAGACCATTACCTTTGAAATCTTTAGAAATAATATCTACGTTACCACCTGCAAAATCTCCAAAAATTCTAGGATTGTATACTTTGTCAATTGAAATATATTCTACAATATCAGTAGAAAAAAGATTCAAAGCGATGTTCTTTTTTTCCGGATCATTTGATGGAATAGGCAAACCATTCATTGATGTAGAATTGTAACGGTCACCTAAACCTCTGACAAAAATATTACCTGTACCTTCTTGTTTTGAAATTCCGGTAACTTTAGTAACTGCACCGGCCGCATCACTTACTCCTTTTCTTGAAAGTTCCTGTGCACCGATGTTTTGCTTGATTTCAACTGCTTTTTGCTGTTCCATTAAAAGAGCAGTTTCTTTTTGTCTGCTCTGTACGGATTCAATCACTACGTCTTCCAGTGTAACGCTTCCGGAACTTAATGCCTTATTTATTGTTTTTGTTTCTCCGGCCTTAATCGTTACGGTTTCTTCCTGTGACTCATAACCCAAAAAGGCAAAAACCAGCACATGAGTTCCCGGCTTTACAGTTAAAGTATATTTCCCATCCATATCTGTTTGGGCTGCTGTGGTCGTTCCTTTAACTGTGACTGTTGCAAATGGCAACGTTTCGTTATTCAAATCCTTATCAGTAATTACTCCTGAAATCGTACTTTTGCTTTGTGCAAAACCAAGAGTGCTAAGCAATAAAGTAATGAATAATAATTTAATTTTCATTTGTGTGTTGTTTAAATTTGCGCAAAGGAACGGTCGTTTTGTAAAGCTGATGTTAGCAGCCTGTTACTTTTAAGTTTCAGGAACTTTACTAAATTGTTACGATATTAAATTACGGTTAACACATATAATCCTTTTGTTTTATATTTACATTTACAACCGCTAAACGCAAATTTTTTCCTAAAGATGAAAAAGAAAGACATTAAGATTTTATTGGTTGACGATGAGCAGGATATCCTGGAAATTGTAGGGTATAATCTTTCACAGGAAGGCTATCAGATTGTAACGGCCAGCAACGGGAAAGAGGCTATACTTAAAGCCAAAAAGGAGTTGCCGCACCTGATTATTATGGATGTGATGATGCCGGAAATGGATGGAATGGAAGCCTGTGAAAATATCAGAAAGCTGCCTGAACTGAGCAACGTAATCATTACTTTCCTGACAGCAAGAAGTGAAGACTATTCACAGGTTGCCGGGTTAGATGCCGGAGCAGATGACTATATTGCAAAACCTATCAAGCCAAAATTACTGGTGAGTAAAGTAAAATCATTGTTAAGAAGGCTAAAAGAGGAAGAGCAGAATTCGGAAACCTTAAATGTAGGTGGTATCGAAATCAACAGAGAAGAATATAAGATTATCCAGGACGGAAAAGAAATCATATTGCCAAGAAAAGAATTTGAACTTTTCTATTTGTTAGCGTCAAAACCTGGAAAAGTATTCAAGAGAGAGGAAATTCTGGATAAGGTTTGGGGCAACGAAGTTATCGTTGGCGGAAGAACAATTGATGTCCATATCCGTAAGTTAAGAGAGAAAATCGGAGAAGAATTATTCAAAACCATTAAAGGAGTTGGCTATAAATTAGAAGTTTAATGTCCGTAAGTTTCAAGAGAACATACCGTTTTGCGGTAAAATCATCGCTGTATATTACTTTTTTCGCAACCGGAATGGTGGGAATACTGACCAGCGTGTTTTTTACTTTCTCTTGGAAATTCTGTCTCATTTTTGCCTTGGGCATTGCCATTTTTTCTTTCTTCGTTTTACAATACCGCGTAGAAAGATTTATTTACAGAAGAGTGAAAAAAATCTATGATGATGTTTCGCTTCTTGAATCTACTAATTTCAGGTCACAGCCAATAACTACCGATATGGCTACGCTGACCAAACAGGTGAAAAAATTTGCCACCGATAAAAAACTCGAAATCGAAACCCTGAAAGTCCGTGAAGAATACCGAAGAGAATTTATCGGGAATGTTTCACATGAATTAAAAACGCCTTTGTTTACTGTTCAGGGATATCTTTCAACGCTTTTGGATGGCGGAATGAAAGACAAAACCATTCGTAAAAAATACCTTCAGCGTGCCGAGAAAGGAGTCGAAAGGCTAATCTATATCGTGCAGGATTTGGATATGATTACCAAACTGGAAGCCGGTGAATTGAATTTAGTGAACACGCGATTTGATATTTTGGAAGTCATCCAGAATGTTTTCGATTTGCTGGAAATGAAAGCATCGGAGAAAAACATATTACTCATGTTCGATTTGAAATATGTGAAACCTATTTATGTATATGGCGACAAGGAAAAAATACAACAGGTAGTTACCAACCTTGTCGTCAATTCTATAAAATACGGTAAGGAAGACGGTACTACAGAAGTCAGTGTGGAAGACCTTGTCAACAATAAAGTCATTGTGCGTATTATGGATAATGGCGACGGTATTGAAAAACAGCACATCCCAAGACTTTTTGAGCGTTTTTACAGAATTGACAAAAGTGGTGCGAGAAGCGAAGGTGGCTCAGGTTTGGGACTTTCTATCGTAAAGCATATTATTGAGGCCCACGACGAAAAAATCTATGTCGAGAGCCAGGTAGGCAAAGGTTCAGAATTCTCATTTACCCTCGAAAAGACAAAATAACTTATTCCAGGTTATTGCAGTCCCGAAATTTTTTAATCCTTTAAACAGGTCGATTTCCAGAAGATTTTCAATCTTGAAATCCTCTTGTCTGGCAAAAGGAACCAATCCTTCCTTCTTTAGTTTTTTGGCAAGATATTCCTGTTCATATTGTCCGGGAGTTGGGATAAAAAAAGCTTTTTTGCCAAGCTGTGCGAGGTCCATAATTGTAGTGTAACCGGAACGGCACAGTACAATTTCACTTTCGTTGAAGGTGTTCTCTAACTCTTCCGTATTCATAAAGTTATAATAAGTCACATTGCCTGCTTGTTCAATTTTTTGCTCAGGCTCAATTTTTCCTTTAATAAAAACTACTTTCCCTTTGAATTGTCCCATTTCCTGGGTTAGTTGGGCTTCCAGCATGCCGCGTTGCGGTTCAGGGCCGGATAGTATAACCATCAGGTCGTATTTCTTGTCTGTAGGCTTTCTGTGGAGCCGGCTTAAAGGACCAATGTATTTTATATTCTCTTCCGGATTCTCAAGATGGCCTAATTTTCCGGAAAGATTGGGTTTGGTTTCAACATCCGGAATCCAGCACTGGTTGAATTTTTTAATGATATGCTGATGTACCTTGCTGGAAATCCATGTCGTATTTCCCGTCAATACATTAAGCTGGTGTGTAATAAAAACAGAAGGTATTTTTTTGGAATACACCCCAAGCCTGTTGTCTGAAATGATTCCGGCAATATCATATTCATCAATCCATTGGCGGATAGTCTTTTTCTCCTGGAGAATGGCCTCAATCATTTTTGGAGAATTCTTAATCATTTTCCATTTAAAAAAAGCACCGTTCTTAGCATATTCAATGTGGTAAGATGGCAGTTCGAGGCTTTGCAGATGTGGAAACTCTTTTTGGAGCATTTGCAGCGCTACTCCATCCGAAGCTATAATCGGAATATAACCGTTATTTTCAAGAGCTTCTATAATAGGAATGCATCTTGTGGCATGGCCCAGGCCCCAATTCAATGGAGCCACTAATATTTTTTTTGAAGACATGGCTTTTCGGTCCTGCTGTTAAAAGTTTAAAAATGGTCAATACTGTCTGGCTTCTGTTTTGGTAATTTTTTACCTTCTTAATTTCCTTAATCGGCAAAAAAGAACGAATTGTGATTGATAATAAAAGCCCGAATACTAGCTTCAAATCCCGAATTAAATTTCAGGCAAGATAAAAGTAATTCAGTTCATATATATTTCCTTAATTTTACCAAAATTTTAAATTAAGCCGTGGGAAGTAAAAATAAGCTAAAACGATTTAAAGAGAACGCCACTTTTGGTAATGTTTTTCAGCCAACCAGAGAAGAAGTAGTGGGTGGCGAATTTCCTTTGAAAGGAAAATGGAATACCTCTTTTTTTAAAAATGATAATCCGCTTGTTCTGGAATTAGGTTGCGGAAAGGGAGAATATTCCGTTGGATTGGCCGAAAAATATCCGAATAAAAACTTTATTGGAATCGATATCAAAGGAGCCCGTTTTTGGAGAGGTGCTAAGACTGCTGTGGAAGACGGAATGCAAAATGTGGCTTTTGTAAGGACGCAGATTGAATTAATTGACCATATTTTTGGAGAAAATGAAGTAGATGAAATCTGGATTACATTCCCGGATCCGCAAATCAAATACAAGAGAACAAAGCACAGGATGACCAATTCGCAATTCCTGCAGCTTTATAAAAAAATATTAAAGCCGGATGGAATCGTAAATCTGAAAACGGATAGTGAGTTCATGCACGGTTATACGCTTGGATTATTACATGGAGAAGGACATGAGGTTTTGTATTCGAATCATAACGTCTATAAAAACGAAGGCAGTCCGGAAGTGGTGACAAGCATCCAGACATTTTATGAGAAACAATATTTGGAAATTAATAAGGCAATTACCTATATTAGATTTAAAATAAAATAATATGGCAATTGCAATGGCGCTGTTGTGGGGGATTTTGCTATCCGCTGTTGGAATTGCTCTTCCGGGGCTGATAAACATGACGGCTGCTAAAATAAGCGTTCGTGATGGACGTACACGTGCTGTTTATTTTGCTGTGGGTGCCACAGTTGTTGTATTTTTTCAGACCTATATAGCCGTTGCATTTGCGAAATTTATAAACAGCAGACCGGATATTATTTACCTGCTTCAGGAAATAGGTCTGGTTTTGTTCGCATTGCTTACTATTTATTTTTTCTTTATTGCAAAAAAGCCAAAACTTAAAGAAGAAGATAGCAAAATAAGAACAAAAACAGGAAGGTTTTTCCTCGGAATGCTGTTGTCCGCCTTAAATTTTTTCCCAATACCGTATTATGTCTTTGTCAGTATTACTCTGGCGAATAACGGGTACTTGCAATTCACACCTACATTGATTTGGATGTTTGTACTTGGAGTTGTTGTAGGTTCCTTCTCAATTTTTTATATCTATATCGTTTTTTTTAAAAAAATAGAGCACAAGACCAATTGGATGATGGAAAATATGAATTACTTTTTAGGCTCGGTTACGGGGCTGGTTGCCATCATCAATCTGATCAAGATTTTTAGGAATTAAATTTTTTCAGAAATGAAAGAAGAAAATTTTTTCCAAAGAGTGTATGAAGTCGCAAAACAAATTCCTTACGGAAGGGTTACTTCCTATGGCGCAATTGCAAAATATCTGGCTTCTTCAGGATCAGCGAGAATGGTGGGTTGGGCAATGAATGCCTCTCATAATAATGAGGATATTCCGGCACATAGGGTGGTGAACCGTGTTGGGCTTTTATCAGGAAAACATCACTTTGATGGTACCAACCTGATGCAGCAGCTTTTGGAAAATGAAGGCATTGAAGTTGTAGATAATCAAGTTGTGGATTTCGAAAAACATTTCTGGGATCCGGCAATTGAATTAAGATAAGAAAAAGGCGGGAAATTTCCCGCCTTTGTATTTTAAGATTCGTCGTTATTCTGCAACAGGAATTTATAAGCAAATCCGGCAAGAATCGCTCCCAGAATAGGAGCCGCCCAGAACAGCCATAATTGTGAAATATATTCACCTCCGGCAAAAAGAGCCTGAGAAGTTGATCTGGCCGGGTTTACAGAAGTATTCGTAATTGGAATACTGATAAGGTGAATAAGGGTGAGTCCAAGCCCGATTGCAACTCCGGCAAATTTTCCGTTTGCAAATCTATCCGTAGCGCCAAGAATAATAATCAGAAAGAAAAAGGTTAGGAGAAGCTCTGCTATGAAAGCGGCTTCTAATGAATAGCCTTCAGGAGACAGGCTTCCAAAACCATTTGCTGCAAAAGCACCCGCTTTTGTTGCATCAATTGAAAAACCTTCTTTCCCGGAAGCAATTAAATATAAGACCGCTGCGGCTGCTATTCCTCCTGCTACTTGTGAAAGAATGTATGGCACCAGTTCTTTTCCTGAAAATCGGCCACCGGCCCAAAGACCAAATGAAACAGCCGGATTAAAATGTCCTCCAGAGATATGCCCAACAGCATAAGCCATTGTCAGTACTGTAAGTCCGAAAGCCAAAGCGACTCCGGCAAAACCAATTCCCAGATTTGGAATTCCCGCAGCATATAAAGCACTTCCGCATCCTCCAAAAACCAGCCAAAACGTTCCAAAAAACTCAGCAAATAATTTTCTCATAAGTATAAATTATTAAGTCAATTAACACAAATTTATGATAAAAAACAAAGTATTGTTAATTATTTTGAATTATTTGATTAAATTGTCGTAATAATTCTACAATAAACAAATTGTAAAGCTGGTCCGCCCATTATCATTACTATGGCTCAGGTAGCCGCCATGCGCCTCGATTATATTTTTTGATAACGTAAGACCAATACCTGCGCCTTCTTTGCGTGTTGTGAAAAAAGGGAGGAAAATTTTCTCTTCAATAGCCGGATCGACACCCGTTCCGGAATCGCATATCGTAATAAAAGTCCGGCCATTTTTTTCTTCAGAAACAATTTCAATTTCCTTTTTTTCTTTGTCTTCCAAAGCATAAATGCTGTTTGTTAGCAAGTTGATAAGAACCTGCTCGATTTGAAGCTTGTCGGCCTTAATTCGCCTGTTTGATTCAATTGTATTTTTTACGATAATATTTCCTTTCTTGAAAAGTGGCGCCATAACCTCTAAGGTGTTTTCAAGCAAAGGTTTTAGTTCTACTACTTCCTTGTCTGGTGTTGGAAGCATGGCGAGTTTACGATAGCTTTCTACAAAATTCTGAAGATGGTCACTTCTGTGAATAATGGTCGTAACGCTCTGTCTGATATCTTCTAAATCTTCCCTAGACAAAGATTCCTGTTGCATCAGTTCATTCAGGTTTTGTGTAAGAGAGCGGATAGGAGTGATGGAATTCATCAACTCATGTGAAATGACTTTCATCAGGTTAATCCAGGCTTCTTTTTCTTTTTTCTCAATCACCTTTTGTATGGAATCAAGCAATATAATATAATACTCTCTATCGAAAGTTTTTGTTTTGGAAGCTTGAAGGATGAAGGTTTGCGAAGCCTGTTTGCTTATGCTGATTTGTAATGAGGTCTTGATTTCCTGAAAACTCCTTTCTTCAATAATGGCACAAAGCGAAGGCAACTGATTTTTTAAATAGTGCCATTTTGAAACTTTTGGTACCTGAAAATGATTCGAGAAATAATCATTCATCAAAAAAATGCTCCAGTCTTCGTGTTCTTTTTCTAAAATCAATACTCCTGTTTCTATATTATTCAGGATAGAGCGATAAACCAAATCTTTAGACACCTGTTCGTTTTGTTTTACTTTCAGATTATCATAAAGTTTAAAAAGCGTTTTATAATTTTCAAAAGAAGCATGTTTTGAAAAATCGGCAGAAAAGTCATTGTTTAAAATAGCCTGTATTGTCTTGTCATAGAATAAAAATATATTTCTTATGGCAGAAAACAATTCCAATATAAGGATGAGAACCACCAAAAGCAGAAAGATTGAAGTATAAAACAGCCCTTTCTGAAATAAGAAAAAACAAATGGTGATACCTGCCAGGATAGCGCAGAATCGCAATAATAGTGCTGTATTTCTATTCGGAGCCATTCAGATTGTCGATTTTATATTTTTCCATTCTTCTGTATAATGAGGCCCTGGAAAGGCCAAGCTCTTCGGCAGATTTGCTGATATTGAAATTGTTCTTTTGCAGTACTTTTTCAATGGCAGATTTTTCAACATCAGAAAGTTGAACGTCATCGTTGCTTTCTGTTTTGGAAATAACATCCAAATCAAGGTCGGAAACCGTAATCGTATTGTTTTCGCATAGGATAACAGCGCGTTCGATGCGGTTTTCCATTTCGCGTATATTTCCATTCCAGGAATGCCTTTCCATTTGTGCCAATGCGTTGTTGTCGAAAATAATTTCACTACGATCGTATTTTTCAATTATCCTGGCAAGCAGGAAATTGGCTAATGGAACAATATCGTCTTTTTGTTCGCGAAGCGGTGGCAGTGTGATTTCCATCGTATTGATCCTGTAGTAAAGGTCTTCCCTGAAATTCTTTTGGCTGACTTCCTGTTTGAGATCCATGTTGGTAGCCGTGATTATTCGGACGTCCAATTGTCTGGGTTTTGCTTCGCCCAAACGTGTCACCGATTTGTTTTGTATGACCTGCAGTAATTTTGCCTGCAATTGCAAAGGAACATTTCCTATTTCATCCAAAAAGATGGTTCCTTTTTGGGCCAGTTCGAATCTTCCGGGCGTATCATTTTTGGCATCGGTAAAAGCGCCTTTGGCATAACCAAAAAGTTCGCTTTCGAAAATATTATCGTTTAAGGAACCCAGGTCCACGTGAACAAAAGGATGAGTATTTCGGTTGGAATTTTGGTGGATATGATTCGCCAATACATACTTCCCTGTTCCGTTTTCACCTAAAATTAAAACGTTGGCATCTGTTTTTGCTACTTTTTCCGCAAGGGAATACGCTTTCTGTATACCTGAAGAACTTCCAATAAAAAAGGTGTCTTTTTTAGGGGCTTTTGCTGTTTTTTTCTTTTCTTTCCGGTTTTCTTCAACGGCAGCCTTTACGACCTCCAACAGTTTTTCATTGTCCCATGGTTTCAGAATATAGTCGAAAGCACCGGCTTTAAGACCTTCAACGGCCGTTTCTACCTTTCCAAAAGCAGTCATCAGAATTACTGTGGTCTGTGGTGAAAAAGTTTTGATTTCCTTTAAAAGATAAATTCCTTCCCTTCCGTCTTCAAAGCCTATTCTGTAATTCATGTCCAAAAGAATGACGTCAATTTGATTTTGGGACAGCGTATCCAATATGTTTTTAGGATTATTCAGCGTATAAATGGTTTCGAAATGCTTCTTGAGGACCATCCTCGAAGCAAATAAGATGTCTTCCTGGTCATCAATCACTAAAATTGTGGCTTGTGTTTTTTTCATCGACTGTTCGTTTTTGGACAAATAGTGTTCATTATCGGACACTTGAGATTTTGTTTAAAAATGAAAAGCCTTATAATATAAGGTTTTGTAATTTTTAAAATTGTGGCACAAAATTGTTATTTAGTTCCACAAATAATTTGATATGGACACTATCGTTCCTCGTAAAAGTAGAAAAAATAAATACCTGTTAATTGGTTTGCCTCTTTTTTTATTGGCTGCCTATATTGTGTTTTCCTCTGTGACTAAAAAAAGAGGTTTGGATGTCAAAAAGGGAGAAATCACAATTAAGACCGTTGAGAATGCCAATTTTGAAGATTTTATTGTTTTTCAGGCAAAGGTAGAACCGCTTAATTCGATGCTGCTAAATGTAATTGAAGGTGGTTCTATCCAGGAAATTTTTGTAGGCAATGGCGATTTTGTACAAAAAGGACAGCCTTTGGCGCGATTGTATAACCCGAATACAGAATTGGGCTATATGACGCAGGAAACATCAATGATTGAACAAATCAATAACCTCAATAAAGTAAAACTGGATTTGAGAAATCAGGAATTGAACCTTGCAAAAGACCTGGTGGCCATAGAACATGATTATCTGGATGCCAAAAGTTTGTATGAGCTGAATGAAAAACTGTTCAAAGAGCAAATCCTTTCAAAAAATGAATGGGAAAAGACACAGGAAAATTTCAGGTTTCAAAAAGAACGAAAAAACATAATCCAGCAAAGTATCCAAAAAGAAAAACAGACGAACCAGATTCAGATTGCCCAGATTAACCAGTCGCAGGCAATTATGCAGAAAAGCCTGAGCATACTTAGAAACAATAAAAAGAACTTTTTGGTTACGGCACCATTGTCAGGGAGATTGTCGTCTTTTGAGCCGGTTTTGGGTAAAAATTATCTTGCCGGAGAAAGTATAGGGAAAATTGATGTCATGAAGGGATATAAATTGCTGGCAGATGTCGATGAGTTTTATCTTGAAAAAGTTTCGGAGGGCCAAAAAGGTGAAATTGAATACAAAGGAGAAATGGTTCAGGTAACGGTTTCGAAAGTAATTCCGGAGGTAAAAAACGGCCGGTTTCAGGTGGAACTTAATTTCATGAGTACGGAAAAACTGGATCTTAGGCAAGGCTTGAGTTTTGGAGTCAGACTGCTGCTTTCCGGAAAATCTAAAAGCACAGTGCTTTCAAAAGGTAGCTTTTATGAAGATACTTCAGGCAAATGGATTTTTGTTGTAGAAGGTGATAAGGCGGTTCGAAAAGAAATTAGCCTGGGGAGAGAAAATCCATTATATTATGAAGTATTGGGTGGATTGAAAGCCGGAGACAAAGTAGTGACTTCATCCTACAAAGACTATAAAGAAATTGAAATTTTAAACTTTAAATAATTATGCAGAAATTTTTATTACTAGTAGCATTCCTGATCCTGAATTTTTTTCAGCTTTTTGCTCAGGAAAAAGGAACTAATAATCATATCAAGGCAGAAGGAACTCATTTTACGGAACCTGTAAAAGATAAAAAATGGGCCAATGAAAATGGAAATACTTATACAAAAGCAAGATATTCAGAATATGAAGGAGAAACTTTTGTGAAGATTACTGCCTCAAAAGATGCCAATACTTTGTTGAAATATGACATCAAAGTAAAAAAAGGAACATTGGAAATGAGGGTAGTAAATAGCCAGAATGAAGTATTGTTTCAAAAATCATTTTCTAAGGACGAAAAGGGAGAAACAGAAGTGTTGTTTCAGGAAAACCAGGAGTATAAAATCAAGTTCCTTGGGCAGCAGACGGCGGGATCGTATTTCTGCCAATGGATAGAAAAATAAATCATCATCAGTTTCAATCATCAATCAAAACGAACAATCAAAAAATCAAAAATCATGATCAAAATTCAAAACCTCTCAAAAGTATTCAGAACAGAAGAAGTAGAAACCAAAGCGCTTAATGAAATTTCATTAGAAGTAAAGCAAGGCGAATTTGTAACCATTATGGGAGCTTCAGGCTGCGGAAAATCAACATTGCTAAACATTGTCGGACTTTTAGACGATGTTACTTCAGGAAGCTATCAATTATTGGGGAAAGAAATCCGCGGGCTAAAAGAAAGTGAAAAATCAAAAATAAGAAAACAGAACATCGGTTTTGTTTTCCAGAATTTTAACCTGATTGATGAGCTTTCAGTATACGATAATATCGAATTGCCTCTGATTTATAATAATGTGAGTGCTTCGGAAAGAAAGAAAAAAGTAGAAGCGATGGCGGAACGTCTTGCCATTTCACACCGATTAAAACATTTCCCGCAACAGCTTTCAGGAGGACAACAGCAAAGGGTTGCTGTGGCAAGAGCGTTGATCAATGATCCTAAAATTATATTGGCTGATGAACCAACAGGTAACCTGGACAGTAAAAACGGAAATGAAGTGATGGAACTTCTGACCGATTTGCATGCCAATGGAGCCACGATTTTAATGGTTACCCACTCGGATTATGATGCTTCGTTTTCCCAAAAAACCATTTTGATGAAAGATGGTATAATACTTTCGGAAAAACTGAACAGCAGAAATGTGAACGTTTTAGTATAAGCAGTTTAAAAATAAGCGAATAGGGTTTAATTATAAATCTCAAAAATCAATCTTATGCTTTCAAACTGGCTAAAAATATTTTTGTACCAAATCCGAAATAACAAGCTTTTTACGATCTTGAATATTTTGGGATTGAGTATAGGCGTAGCAGGATTGGTGTTCTCCATTTTGTATTGGAATGATGAGCAGTCTTATAATGCATGGAATCCTGAAAAAGAAAATGTCTTTCAGGTAGTCAATGACCAGCCCAGGTCAGGATTTCTGGCTTATAATGTGGTGCCTTTGGGAGCCCGCCTGAAAGAAGTGACACCTGAAGTAGAAGAATACTGTAATTTTTATCCGGCCTATAACAGAGCACTTGTTGAATATGCTGACAAAAAAGAACTGGTATCAAAAGTGCTAAAATCGGAAAGAAGTTTTTTCTCTTTTTTTCCTTTTGAATTTATCAGATCCAATGCCAGGACGGCTCTTAAAGAAAAAAATAATGCAGCAATTTCTGAGGAAACAGCACAGAAATTATTTGGTGATGAAGATCCTATAGGTAAATCGATAAAAGTAGGCGAAATCAATTGTGTTGTTGGTGGTGTGTATAAAATTTCGGGAAAGTCTTCGGTAGAACCGGCAATTGTAATACGTGAAGAATTTGAAGAATTCATAAAAAAGAATATAGATAATTGGAGTGCCCATACTGTTTTTTTAGTTGTCAAATTAAAAAATCTGGCTAACAAAGAAATGGTTGAAAAGCAAATTCACCAGATTTATGTTGACAAACAAGCAAGAAAAGCTGCCAAAGAAAAAGGGATTACTGCAGAAGCATACGTCAAAAACTATGGATTAGATATTCCGCATCTGGAACAGTTGAAAACGGCGAGACTGCACTCAAAAGTAAACAACGGCTATCAGGAAGGAAGTGGCAATTACCAATTTCTTATGATTATGTTGGGACTTTCGGTGTTAATCCTGATTCTTTCTATTGTAAACTATATAAACCTAGCAACGGCAAATGCAATAAAGCGTGCCAAGGAAGTAGGTGTCCGTAAAATTATCGGAGCTGCCAAAAAACAGATTGTCTGGCAGTTTTTATTTGAAACAGTAATCACCACTTCCTTTTCAATTCTTTTTGCCTTGGTGATCGTAGAATTGCTGCTTCCATATTACAATGAATTTTTGTCGAAAAATATGGTGCTGAACAGTGGACTTTTTTACCTCCAATTGATTGCAGTTTTTGTAGTAACTGTTATTGCTTCAGGAGTATTTCCAGCGCTCTATATTTCCAATTTTGATGTGCTGAAAGTGCTAAAAGGGAATTACAGCCGAAGCAAACGAGGAATCTGGCTTCGAAACGGAATGTTGATTTTCCAATTTGCAATCGCATCGTTTTTCATCATAGGCTCTTACATTGTTTATCAGCAGGTAAATTTTATGATGGACAAAGACCTTGGATTTAACGGCAATCAGGTCATTGATATTCCTTTTAATGAAGCGAAAAACCCGGCCGATTATGAAATGATCCGCAATGAATTGTTGAAAATAAAAGGAGTAGAAGGAGTTTCTGCTGGCAACTTTTCTTTTGGTAGCGGAGGCTATTTCACTACAGTTTTTGAATATAAAGGGAAAGATATTGAAGTAGAAAACATGTCGATGGAATTTGGTCTGTTTGATCTGATGGGAATCCAAATGGCAGAAGGAAGAAAACTTTCTGAAAAATTTGCGTCGGATACTATCAATTCTGTCATTGTCAATAAAACTACGGCTGCTTTAATGGGTGAAAAAGACCCGATAGGAAAAGAATTTGATTTTGAAGATGACGGTGACAAGCCAGGCATCAGAAGGTTAAAAGTTATTGGGGTTGTGGAAGACTTTAATTCGTATGGCCCACAAAGAGAAATTCCTCCAATGCTTTTTTACCACCTTAAAACGGTTTCTGAAAGTAGCTATTTGAGCAGACTTTATGTGAAGATTTCTCCTGAAAATATGGAGCAGACAATAGCTGATATAGAGAAATTCTGGACAACAAAATTAGATACAAGATATCCTTTACGATATGATTTTGTCGATAAAAGCTTTGCCCGGACCTATTCCGGTTACATCAGTCAGAGAAATCTGTTTTCATTGCTGAATCTGGTTGTGATATTGATTGCACTTTTCGGACTGTTTGCCCTGGCTTCTTACTCTATCCAAAACCGGATGAAGGAAATTGCTATCAGGAAAGTTTTGGGGGCAGAAACCAAAACGCTTCTGGCAACACTTTCAAAACAATATGTGGTGTTCTGCATCATAGGTTTTGTAATTGCTCTGGTTCCTGCATACCTGTTATTAGATAAATGGCTGGAGAATTTTGCCTATAGGATTGCTATTTCTTCCGTTCCTTTTCTGATAGGTTTCGTATTGCTAATGGTACTTACATTGGGAATAGTAATTTCAAAAGCTTATCAGGCAACAAGGATGAACGTCCTGAAATATTTAAAATACGAATAAACCCAAATGGGATTAACTAATAAAAAAAGACATTATGCTGAAAAATTGGCTAAAAATATTTTTATATCAAATTAAAGACAACAAGATTTTTACAGCTCTAAATATCTTGGGGTTGAGTATGGGAATTGCAGGGTTGATTTTTGCCATTCTCTATTGGAATGATGAACATTCTTATAACGAATGGAATCCTGATAAGGAAAGAATATTTCTTTCTATTTCTGACCTTGGCGAAGACATGCTTTGGGCTTCGAATGTAGCAGGGTTCGAACCTTATCTTAAAAATTATAAGGAGCTGGAATCTTACTGCTATTTTAATACAGATTATGAGGAGGATATGGTAAGCTACAAGGGGAAAAAAGAAACCCTGAAAATTACGGATGCCCAGAAAACTTTTTTCGAATTTTTTCCATTCGAATTTATAAAAGGGAGTCCCCAAAATGCTTTGGCAGACAATAACAGTACGGCATTATCTGAAGAGGCGGCCCAAAAATTATTCAGAAATGAAGATCCAATAGGAAAAGAAGTTACCTATTCCGAAAAAAAGTATGTTGTAAGAGCAATATATAAAGTTCCGGGCAAGTCTTCCATGGCGCCGGACGTTATTATTAGCACAATCGATAGAAGATTGGAAGGAGACAGGACACAATGGGGGAATTTTAATTATGGACTGATGCTCAAATTAAAAAATCCTCAACAGACAGGGCCGGTGAAATTAAAATTAGAACGACTGCTGTATGAAAACAGGGAATTGAAATGGGCAAGAGAACAAGGAATTACTCCGGAACAATGGAGGGAGAAAAATAGAGAGGGTCATCTCTCTAAAATTATTTTGGAACCATTAACCGCAGCAAGATTACATGCCATCACAGAAAGTTATGGAGAAGGAAGGGGAAACTATCAATTCTTGTTGATAATGATGGGACTGTCTCTTTTAATCTTGACGCTTTCCATTGCAAATTATGTAAATCTGGCAACGGCAAATGCCATAAAAAGGGCAAAAGAAGTAGGTGTCCGAAAAATAATTGGAGCCACAAGAGGCAATATTGTCAAGCAATTTATTTTTGAAACAATGCTGATGGCAGGTTTTGCTATCTTGATTTCATTAGTAATTGTAGAGCTTTCCCTGCCTTATTACAATGAATTTTTGAATAAGAACCTGATTATCCATAGCGGACAGTTCTACCTGCAAATTCTGTTAATATTTGGTCTGGTGGTATTGCTGGCAGGTATCTTCCCGGCAGTATATGTCTCAAACTTTGAAACTTTAAAAGTATTGAAAGGCAATTTTGGAAGAAGCAAAAACGGAATCTGGCTCAGGAACGGCATGCTGATTCTGCAATTTGCCATCGCTTCTTTCTTTATTGCAGGGTCGTATATCGTTTACGAACAGGTTTCCTTTATGAACTCCAAAGAATTAGGATTCAAAGGCGATCAGGTTGTTCAGGTTAACTATAGAAATCCTTATGATTTTAAAGAAAAAGGATATCTGGAAAAAATAGTGCTGCGTTATGAAACGATCCGTCAGGAATTGTTGAAAATCAAAGGAGTAAGGCAGGTTTCGATTGGGTCTTTTGACTTTGGAAACGGCGCCCAGGCTTCTTCGGGATATGAATACAACAGGAAACCTATCCAGGGCAGCAATATGGCAATTGATTTTGACTTTCTGAACATGATGAATATAAAACTGGCAAAAGGAAGATACCTTTCTCCTTCGCTTTCAACAGATACAATCCAAAATATTCTGATTAATGAAACCGCTTTACGCATGATGAATGAAAAGGATCCGATTGGTAAAGAAATCAATTGGAACGACAAAAAGCTAAAAATTGTGGGTATTGCAAAAGATTTCCACGTTAGTGGTCCTCAGGACCAAATTCCGCCAATGACGATTTTTCATTATAAAACCATTCCGTGGATGATTCAGAACGCACATCAGATTTTTGTAAAAATAGATGCTGAGCATATGGAAAGTGCGATGAAAGAAATTGAAAATTTCTGGATTAAGAAAGTAGATACAGAATACCCGTTTAAATATGATTTTGTAAACAAAAGTTACGCAAGGTCTTACCAGGCTTACGTGAACCAGAGAAATTTATTTTCATTGCTGAATATTATCGTAATATTTATTGCGTTGTCCGGTTTGTTTGCCCTGGCTTCCTATTCCATCCAACGTAGAATGAAGGAAATAGCTATCCGAAAAACGCTGGGAGCTGAAACAAAGACGCTGTTAAAAGAGCTTTCCAAACAATATGTTGTTTTCTGTATTGCCGGTTTTCTGATTGCTCTGTTCCCGGTTTATTTTCTACTAAACAAATGGCTCGAAAATTTTGCTTACCGCATAGATATTTCAATTGTTCCGTTTGTTGTAGGGTTTGTTGCGCTTTTGCTGCTAATGCTTATTGTGGTATTGTCAAGAGCCTATCAGGCCACAAGAGTTAATGTCTTGAAATATCTGAAATATGAATAAGAAATTAATTTTGAGCTTGCTCCTAATTACTTCGGGCATTTTTGTTAATGGCCAGGAAAACTCCTGGTCATTGCAAAAGTGTTTTGATACGGCTTCGCAAAATAATATCGATATAAAAATCAAGCAGCTCGAAATCAACAGGGCCAAAAAGCTGTATACGCATCCGCTTTTGGAACTTTTTCCAACAGTAAATCTCGTAGGCAATCATAGTTATAATTTTGGTTCGACTATTGACCCAAGTACCAACAACAGGGTGAGTTCTGATATCCAATACGACAACATGAGTTTAGCAGCCAATGTGAACCTTTTAAATTTTGGAAATCTGGCTACTTCCCAAAGAGATAAGATAAACATAGAATTGGCCCAGGCAGACAAAGAAGTCATAGAGTACGAATACAAGCTGCAATTACTTGAAAAATATTTTGATGCCTTGTTTTCACAGGAATTGGTCAAAATTCAAAAAGAGCAGATACAGAATACCACCTTTAACTTAGAGCGTATTAAAAAAGAAGTTGAAATTGGCAATAAGCCCGAAAGTGACCTGTATGATATTCAACTCAGTTTTTCGCAAGATGAAAAAGGTTTACTTGAGGCAGTGCAGTTATTTGAAACCCAAAAATTACAACTTTTTCAACTGATGAACTTTGTGGTAGAAAATCTGGAAGCCGTTACTTTTGAAGTCTATCTTACTGAAGAAACAGAACCGGTAGATAAATCGGTTTTTAAAAATCCAAAAATCGAATATGCTGAATTATCGTATAAAAGGTCCAAAAAAGAAATTTCAATATTAAGATCAGACAATCTTCCTTCCATTTCAGGATATTATAGCCTTTCGACATTTTATTCTTCGCCCATAAATCAACCCAATGAGAACATGCCAAGTTTTAAATCCCAATTTGATGATAATAAAAATCACGAAGTCGGACTAAGACTCACTGTTCCGGTATTCAACGGATTTAAGAGAAGCAGGCAGATTACCGCATCCAAAATTGAAGCGGAAAAAGTCAAATTGATTTCAGAACAGGAAAAAATCAGAATACAGCAGCAGGTAGAATTGGAAACAACCCGGAAAAAACAATACCTGCAGCTCGCTTCTAACCTGCAAAACACATTGAAATATGCCAAAGAATCATTCAGGACCACACAGGCAAAATTCACCAGTGGAAAAGTAGATGCCGTGATTTATACATCGGTAAAAAACCAATTGCTGTCTTCAGAATATGATTTCCTGAAGAATAATTTACTCGTACAGTATGCTTCTCTGAAGATTAACCTAATCCAAAAAAACGAATTGTAATTACTTTTCAAAGCAATAACCCGCTTAGTCCAAATTCGTCTATCAAACCATAAACTTTTTCAATCTATTAACTTTACATTACAAAGTTTTCATGCTATCTTTGCAATTTAAAATCAGTCTAATTTAAAGGCTTGAAAAAGAGAGCTATACAAAAATGAAAATAGATAGGAAAGAAGTTCTTAAAGCATTGGAAACTATTACCATTGCTGGAGAAGGTAAAAATATGGTAGAAAGCGGAGCAGTTCAGAATGTACTAACTTTTGGAGACGAAGTAGTAGTAGAACTTACGCTTGCGACACCGGCACTACACATTAAAAAACGTGCAGAAGCTGACATCATCAAAACAATACATGAAAAGGTTTCTACTGAAGCCAAAGTAAAAGTCAACATCAAGGTTGAAACACCTGAAAAGCCTGAAATCAAAGGGAAATCCATTCCGGGTATCAAAAACATTATTGCCGTGGCTTCCGGTAAAGGAGGCGTTGGAAAATCAACAGTTACTGCAAACCTGGCAGTAACATTGGCAAAAATGGGCTTTAACGTAGGGGTGCTTGATGCAGATATTTATGGTCCGTCAATGCCTATTATGTTTGACGTAGAATCCGAAAAGCCAATTTCGGTTACCGTTGATGGAAAATCTAAAATGAAACCTATCGAAAGCTATGAAGTCAAAATTCTTTCAATCGGGTTTTTCACAGCACCAAGTCAGGCTGTAATCTGGAGAGGACCCATGGCTTCAAAAGCACTGAATCAGATGATTTTTGATGCGGACTGGGGAGAATTGGATTTTATGCTAATCGATTTGCCGCCTGGAACGGGTGACATTCACCTATCAATCGTTCAGTCATTGCCAATAACAGGAGCAGTTGTAGTGAGTACGCCACAAGCTGTAGCATTGGCTGATGCTAAAAAAGGAGTAGCCATGTTCCAATCCGATTCAATCAATGTTCCTGTCCTGGGAATTATTGAAAATATGGCCTATTTTACACCTGAAGAACTACCTGAAAATAAATATTATATCTTTGGAAAAGAAGGAGCTAAGAATCTTGCGCAAGATTTGGAAGTTCCGTTTTTGGGAGAAGTTCCAATCGTACAGTCTATCCGCGAAGCGGGAGATTACGGACGTCCGGCTGCCTTGCAAACGGCTTCTCCTTTGGAAAAAGTTTTTGAAGATATTGCCAAAAACGTAGTTCAGGAAACAGTATATAGAAATGAAAACCTGCCACCTTCTGAAGCCGTAAAAATTACGACAATGGCGGGATGCTCCGCAGTAAAAAAATAAGACATTTAGCTGGTTTTTGGATACGATTCCTAATCTGTCCGGAAACTAAAATCTAGTTTGTCCCAAAAAAAACAAGATTATGACAACAGAAGAAATTAAATTAAACGTAGAGAAGGCATTGGATGAAATTCGTCCGTTTCTTGAGTCAGACGGAGGAAATATTTCACTCATTGAAATAGAAGATGACAAACATGTCAAGGTTCGTCTTGAAGGAGCCTGTGTTGGTTGCAGTGTGAACCAGATGACATTAAAGGCCGGCGTTGAAACTACTATAAAAAAATACGCTCCGCAGATTGAAACTGTGGTGAATGTAGCCTAAATATAAACTTTGTGTCAGGGAGTATTTTCAATATTCCCTGGCTTTTTATTGTAATCTCATACAGATTGCAATACTGTCCTGCGTTTCAGGACAAATGTTTCCGGTAGCTACCAGGCCACGGAGACATGATATTTATCATACAAAATGACTCTTGGTTTCCTGAATTTTGTATCAGAAACTTAGAACCCTCAGAATTTTTAAAAAATGATTGAAACAGATATACTAATAATCGGTGCCGGACCCACAGGTCTGTTTACCGTTTTTGAAGCAGGACTGCTAAAACTAAAATGCCACATTATTGATGCCCTGCCTCAACCCGGCGGACAGTTGGCAGAACTTTATCCTAAAAAACCCATCTTCGATATTCCAGGCTATCCATCTGTATTGGCAGGTGATTTAGTTACTAACCTTATGGAGCAAATCAAACAGTTTCAACCCGGATTTACATTGAATGAAAAGGCGGAAACTATTCAAAAGCAGGAAGACGGAACTTTTATAGTAACTACTGATAAAGGAACGGCACATCATTGCAAAGCCGTTGCAATTGCCGGTGGTTTGGGAAGCTTCGAGCCTAGAAAACCTTTGATTGAAGATATTGAATTCTATGAAGACAAAGGAGTTGAATATTTTGTAAAAGATCCGGAGCTATTCAGAGACAAAAGGATAGTAATTGCCGGCGGGGGAGATTCTGCTCTGGACTGGAGTATTTTCCTGGCCAATGTTGCTTCAGAAGTTACGCTTATCCATAGAAGAAATGAGTTCCGCGGAGCATTGGATTCTGTAGAAAAAGTACAGGAACTAAAACATGCAGGGAAAATCCGTTTGATAACTCCGGCTGAAGTTACCGGATTAAACGGGGCAGAACATCTGGAATCGATCGATATTGATGAAAATGGAGCACATAGAAATATCAAAACAGACTATTTTATCCCGCTTTTTGGATTATCACCTAAATTAGGAGCGATAGCCAACTGGGGTCTTGAAATTGAAAAAAATGCGATTAAAGTAGATAATTCATTGGATTATCAAACCAATATTGAAGGAATTTACGCTATTGGCGATGTCAATACTTATCCGGGCAAATTAAAGCTGATTCTTTGCGGTTTCCATGAAGCTACGCTGATGTGCCAGAGCGTTTACAATAAATTAAATCCGGGTAAAAAATATGTACTGAAGTATACGACTGTTTCTGGCGTAGACGGATTTGACGGAACAAGAAAAGAAGCTGAAAAAGCGGTCGTGAAATCGATAGATTAATCACGCGGCATTATCAATACAAAATGGATGTTACTATTAAAATAACTGATCGGGAAGGGACTTTACACGAAGTCCAGGCTCCGACAGACATGAATATGAATATTATGGAACTGGTTCGTGCTTATGAGCTGGCTCCGGAAGGAACCATTGGAGTTTGCGGAGGCATGGCTATGTGTGCTTCCTGTCAGTGTTATGTCCTTAATGATGTTGCCTTGCCTGAAATGGGCGATGATGAAGAAGCCATGCTCTCAGAAGCTTTTTTTGTCAAGTCCAACAGCCGTCTTGGCTGTCAGATTCACATCACGGAAGAATTGGACGGACTGGAAATAGAATTAGCTCCGGAATATTAAAATAAAAAAAGCCTTCTTTAGAAGGCTTTTTTTATTATGGGTGAACCACATTAGTTCTTAACAAACTGTAGTGTTTTAGTTTCATTACCTTTTGTAAATCGAATCATATAGATTCCTGTAGCGTAATTTGAAGTATCTACTTTTAAGTTTCCTTCGTTAACAGATGTGGCTAGCTTGATAACTTGTCCCAGGCTGTTATAGATTGTATAGCTGTCAGGAGTTTTAGAGCTGTCAGATACCGCAATGTTTAATACGTCATTAGCAGGGTTTGGATATAGTTTTATTCCATGTAATAATTCAAATGATGGGTTACTTAATGGTGGCTGGCAGACTGTAGATGTCTTTAATGTACTTCTTCTGGGAGAATTTTGCATTACAGTCATCATTCTTGCTTTTTGGTCTAAAGTAAAAATATTCATACAAGTATCATTGCTGTAATCCATATAATTTTCGGTCATGTCCTTGCCTGGAGCACTTGTGCATGAATCATACTCCTGAGCACAGTCGTAATGCATAGTATTTGCGGCAGGCGTATCAGGACAATAGTCTTGTCTGCTATCGGCAGTATTAACGGTACAAGAGGAATTATCTCCCCAAATGTGTCTTAAACCTAAAAAATGTCCTGTTTCATGAGTAGTAGTTCTACCTTTATCAATATCGGAGAAATAAGTTCCGCCGGCTCCCGTAAAATCTGAAGAACCAAAAGCCCTCCATTCAATAATTACACCATCAGTAAATTCAGTTTCTGTACCATCAGGATCTAATCCTCCCAAACCCGAATCAAGGGGAAATTGTGCATATCCTAAAACTCCGTTTAAGTCTCCTCCAAATTGGCAAACCCATATGTTGAAATATCTTGTAGGATCCCATATGGTTTGAGGTTTTAATATTGTTTCAACATTAGGTGTATTCCACGTGGTAGTGCCAAGATTTATACGGTCAATTCCGTTTGTAGCATTTCCATTTGGATCAACTTTTGCCAGACAAAATTCAATTTCAACATCGGCTCCTACAGGATTTGTATTGTATCCAGGTGTGTTCAGCATTCTTCTGAAATCCTGATTCAAAACTGTAATTTGGGAGTTGACTCTTGCATCAGAAATATTTCTTCCACTGCCTACAGACTGTCCGCTGTGAATCACGTGAACAACAACTGGAATTGTAATTACTGCATTTGTTCCTGCTGTACCTCTTCTGGCAAGTAAATCTGATTTGGTAGCGGCTACTTTTGGAGCAAGCCACTCTTCGAATTTTTCGGTTGTTGTTCTCTTTGGATTGTTTTCTTGCAGGAATGATTCGTATTCAGAAGAAACACATCTGATTATTCCCGTAGTAGGGTTAACACTTTGAACTTTTCTTCCAAAGACATGCGGTGTATTTTGTGCAAAGGCTGAAAAACCGATAAGGCCAAGGCACAAAAAATGTGTAATTTTTTTCATGGAAATATGAAAATTGGAAATTAATAATTATGTGATATTTTGTTTTACTTATCTTAAAGATAACAAGCGCGCTAAGTTATAAATATCTTGGAATTATAAAGTTAAATTTTCGAAATAATCTAAAATAAATCTAAATAATCGATAAAAAACAGATTGGGTTTTAAAGAATTATAAGAATTTACTGCAGATAGATTGTATAGCGAGCTATTAAGCTAATTCTGCTTTCATTGAAATTTGTTCTTCAATAGCATCCCAAAGACCAATTCTTTTTTCCAACGCCTGAACAGATACTTCTTCCACTTCCTGCCATCTCAGTTCGTCATTGTTGCATAGCTCTTCAATCATTTGCATCGCCATAGGACCATGCTCATCAGCATCAAGCTCAATGTGTCTTTCGAAATAATAAATCAGTTTCTGTAGGTCGGCATTTGGGAAGTTTTCCTGAAAATTCCTCAATATTTCTGTAAACATAGAAGGAATCAGGTCCTCTCTTCCAAAAGTAAAAGCGGCGGCAATCTCATGAGGCTTGCCTTCATCAATAACACGGAAGGTAAAGTCCAGGAAATTTTTGATTTTCGGATGCAGTTCGCTTTTTTTTATCGAAACAAAAATATTACGGGTTGTGATGACATTTTCTAAAAAACTCTGAATTTCCGAAATATTTGCACCGCAATCTTTCATCGCGTCAATATACATTTCGTAATGGCTCTGTCTTTTTCCGTCCAGAGTTAAATCGGTTTCTTCGGCCAAAACAATTTCATTAATCAGGTAACGGATTTCCGGATTCCCAACAGGCAACCATGGTGTAGTTGTGGAGGTTAATTTAGACTGTAATGCTTTTAAAAGCGACATAAAATCCCAAACGGCATATACATGGCATTCCAGAAATCTTCGTAAGTCTTCCAGATTTTGTATCTTTTTATACAATGGGTGGTTTAATAAAATGTCCTTTTGTGGCTGAATGCGGGCGTTAATAGTGTCAATATTCATGATGGAGGGATTTTTACAAATGTAAAAAAGCTTCCCGTTATAGAGAAGCTTTTTAAGATACTTTAATATTTGTTTACTATTTAAATGCAGGAATTCCGGTAATGTCCATTCCTGTAATTAATAAGTGAATATCATGAGTTCCTTCATAAGTAATAACAGATTCTAAATTCATCATGTGTCTCATAATTGAATACTCGCCTGTAATACCCATACCGCCAAGAATTTGTCTTGCTTCTCTGGCAATATTGATTGCCATGTCCACATTATTTCTTTTCGCCATAGAGATTTGTGCCGAAGTTGCTTTTCCTTCATTTCTCAAAACACCTAATCTCCAGGTTAATAATTGAGCTTTGGTAATTTCGGTAATCATTTCAGCCAGTTTCTTTTGCTGTAATTGAGTTCCTGCAATAGGTTTGTCAAACTGGATTCTTTCTTTAGCATAACGAAGCGCCGTATCATAGCAATCCATTGCAGCGCCAATAGCTCCCCATGCAATACCGTAACGTGCAGAATCCAGACATCCTAGTGGAGCTCCAAGACCAGATTTATTAGGCAGTAAATTTTCTTTAGGAACCTTTACATTGTCAAAAATCAATTCACCTGTCGCAGAAGCACGAAGTGACCATTTGTTGTGTGTTTCTGGAGTTGTAAATCCTTCCATGCCTCTTTCCACAATCAAACCATGTATTCTGCCGGATTCATCTTTCGCCCAAACTACTGCGATATCAGCAAAAGGAGCATTTGATATCCACATTTTAGCACCATTCAATAAATAATGGTCACCCTTATCTTTGAAATTAGTAACCATTCCGCCCGGGTTTGAACCGAAATCAGGTTCCGTAAGACCAAAACATCCGATAAATTCACCAGAAGCCAGTTTTGGTAAATATTTCATTCTTTGCTCCTCATTTCCGTATTTCCAAATAGGATACATAACCAACGAAGATTGTACTGAAGCAGTAGAGCGAACACCGGAATCACCTCTTTCGATTTCCTGCATGATTAAACCGTAAGAAATCTGGTCCAGACCTGCGCCTCCATATTCTTCAGGAATGTATGGGCCAAAAGCACCAATTTCTGCTAAACCGTTGATGATTTGGTTTGGAAATTCAGCTTTTTGAGCATACTCTTCAATGATTGGAGATACTTCACGTTTTACCCATTCGCGGGCTGCGTCGCGTACCATTTTGTGTTCGTCAGACAATAATTCGTCTAAAAGGTAATAATCTGGAGCTTGGAAAAGATCGGGTCTCATTATTTTTATCATTTCGATAGCCGGGCTATCTGTTTTTACTGTTTTTTGTTTTATTCCGAAAACGTTTGCAAACTTACATAAAGAATTGCAACAAAACAATCAGCAAATGTTAGAAAGTGTTGCTGTAGTTTTTAAGAAAGCTTCAGATAATTGCGTTTTTGATAAAAAATACAATATAAAATTAAAAGAATCTATCCGGGATAAATTATTTTTTGCTACATTTATCTTACAGTTTTATTTTGAACATGCAGAGAATGAATATCTTAAGATAAAAGACATAAAGCCCAAATGTCTTTAAGTGATTGGGTTGATTATCATAATTTTTAAACCTACAGATTATGTTAGAAAACATTTTGAAATTAGAAGGTGTTCACAAGTTAAGCAACGGTGAACAGAAAACCATTAAAGGTAACGGAGCAATCAGAGGAGGCGGTAATGATATTATCGCATGCGTTTGTCCGGGAACCGGAAATATAGTTGTTGGACACGCAGATAGCTGCGAGGTTTTGACAAAGCTCCTTTGCCCTCAGGATTCATAGCAAAGAAACAACAGTATACATTAGTCTATTGCTTATTTTAAGTAATAGACTTTTTTTTATTTGTAGCAGTTTTTACAAATAAAAATTACATCTTCAAGTAAAAATCCTTTGTCAGGTTGATGTATTCAGGAGTGTAGTTGTGGCGTGAAATTTCAATAGTTAATTCGTCAATTGGAAAATTTTCTACCTGATGCTTGCTAAAAGCCAACAGGCTTCTTTTGATTTCTGAGTTTGGAGTTCCTTTTACACGAGTGATTTTTACAGGGAATAAGTCAAAATCCCTTACCAAAGCAATAAATTTTTCTTCTTCCTTATAAGGTAAGATAACGGCAAAAATTCCATTCTGGGAAAGTAAAAAACCGCCAGCTTGGGCTAAATCTTCAAAAGGAAGGGCATCGGCAAAACGTGCCAAATCACGCTGTTCATTTCCTGAAGAATAATCTTCTGTGTAAAAAGGAGGATTTGAAACAATCAGGTCGTATTGGTCACCAGTTTCCTCCATGAATTCATCCAATGCGGCATGAAAGCAAAACAATCGATCATTCCAGGAAGAATTTTCGAAATTGTCTACAGCCTGTTCGTAGGCATCTTCATCAATGTCAAAAGCATCAATCTGTTCAGCATGGCTTCTTTGGGCAATCATCAGAGAAATGATTCCGGTACCTGTTCCAATATCCAAAACGTTATATGGATTATGTTCAATGGGAGCCCAGGCGCCTAGCAATACGCCGTCGGTTCCTATTTTCATGGCACAGCGATCTTGTTCTACGGAAAATTGCTTAAATTGAAAAGACATTGCAGGAATATAAAATTGTAAATCGAAAAGATTAGAGATACATTTCAATCAGTCCTTCCGGCAGGTCCATAATTACTTTTCTGTTGTCGCGGTCGATTGAAACCAGGAAATGGTCAATCATCGGAATCAGAATTTCTTTATCGCCATCGAGAACTTCAAATAGCGGTTGGGCTGTTGAATCATTAATGGATTGGATTTTTCCAACAACACCTAAGCGTTTGTCTTCTATTTCAAAGCCAATCACTTCGTGGAAATAAAATTTGTTGCCTTCCAGTTTTGGCAACATTTCTAAAGGAAGATAAATTGCATTCCCGATAAGCTCATCGGCTGCATCTTCTGTATTGATGTCTTCAAAACGGACCCGAAGCAGGTCGTTTTTATGAAGTGAACTGTTTTCAATAAAAAAAGGAACCAGGTGTTTGCCGCATTCAACAAACACTGATTCCAGATTTTCGTATAACTCAGGTTCGTCAGTATCCAGATAGACAAGGACTTCACCTTTAAAACTAAATTTTTTCGCGATTTTACCTAAATAGAAACACTCTTCTTTACGCATTATCGCATCAAAATTAAGCTTGAGTTTCTTCGTTGTTTTCTTCTGCAGCAGGAGCTTCTTCAGTTGATGCTTCAACTTCAGTAACTTCTTCTTCAACAACAGCAGCTTCCTCTTCAGCTTTAGCAGCTTCAAGTTCAGCTTGCTTTGCAGCAGCGATACGATCCTCGTTTACTTTTTTCTCAGCAGCAAGAGCTTTAGCTTTTGCGTCTGCTTTAGAAGTAGAAAGGTTGTCTTTTTTCGCATTTACTTTTCCAGCTTTTTCATCCAGCCATTTAGCTAGTTTTTCATCAGCTTGCTCTTGAGTTAAAGCTCCTTTACGAACTCCTCCGTCAAGGTGGTGCTTCAATAAAGCTCCTTTGTAAGAAAGGATAGCTCTCGCAGTGTCAGTTGGCTGAGCACCATTGTGCAACCATTTAACAGCACTATCAAGATTCAAATCGATAGTTGCAGGGTTAGTAGTTGGATTGTAAGTTCCGATTTTTTCAAGGAATTTACCATCTCTTTTTGAGCGTGCATCTGCCGCTACTACCCAGTAAAAAGGTTTTCCTTTTTTACCGTGTCTTTGTAATCTAATTTTTACAGACATAATCTAAATGATTAAATTGAGGTACACGACCTCTGTTAATTAAGGGTGCAAATATACAAAAGTTTGTAATACAAATTATTCCGTGTTTGAAATTTGTCGTTTTTTAAATTTTGAAATCCGGACGTTTTACGATTTTGATGTTATTTTTTTAATTTTCATTAGCATATATGCTATAAAAAACTATTTTTGTCGATGTAAAAATGATTATCCATAGCTATCAATAATAAATATGAAAAAGATCTTATCGCTTTTAATGCTTGTGGCTGTTTTTATTTCTTGTGAAGACGATGCTACTTTCAATAATCCATCCGTTCAGGGTAAGAAAGACAATGTTAGATGGAGGGCTTCAAGTTCCTATGCAACGATTACAGGAGGAGTGTTGACCGTTTATGGGAACACACCATTTGAAACGCTAACTCTTACTACGGCATCTATTGCGCCGGGAACTTATACTTTGGGAGTAAACAGTGCAAACAAAGCGACCTATACTTACGAAGCAGACGGTGTTACTTCTGTTTATGCTACAGGAACAGGAGTAGGAGACGGTCAAATCAAGATTGAGCAAAGTCCGGAAGGAACCGTAACAGGAACTTTTTATTTTAATGCACCTTCAACAACGGCAGATCCTATTGGAGCGCCGGTAGTGAATTACCAGGAAGGTCATTTCTACAGAGTGCCAATCCAAACCGCACCATAAAAAATAACTTACAGAATATAAATCCTGGCCTTGGCCGGGATTTTTTGTTTTAAGTTTTTAGGAAAAGATTCATAGATAAGCACTATTGTCCAAACCCTAAAATAACGTATTTTTGTAATCTGCGTTTTTGGGATTTTTCAAAAATATAAAACCTTAACAATTAGCCATGTACTTAATATTCGATACCGAAACAACCGGATTGCCAAAGCGTTGGGATGCTCCCATAACAGATACAAACAATTGGCCTCGCTGTATTCAGATAGCCTGGCAGTTGCATGATGAAATGGGAAATCTGATTGAAAGCCAGGATTACCTTGTGAAGCCGGAAGGTTTTAATATTCCCTATGATGCGGAAAGAATCCACGGAATTTCTACAGAACTGGCAGCGGAAAGAGGAATAGGACTTTCTGAGGTGCTTGAGAAGTTTAATATTGCGCTTTCAAAATCGAAATTTATTGTCGGGCAAAACGTTGGCTTTGATGTCAATATCATGGGTTGCGAATTTTACCGTTTTGGAGTAGCATCTAAAATGGCCGAAATGCCCGTATTAGATACCTGTACAGAATATACGGCAGAACTTTTAAAATTACCGGGAGGAAGAGGAGGGAAATTCAAACTGCCAACACTGACGGAATTGCATCAGTTTTTGTTCAATCAGCCTTTTGCTGAAGCACACAACGCAACTGCCGACGTTGAAGCGACTACACGTTGTTTCCTGGAATTAATCAGAAGAGAGGCTTTTACGAAAGAACAGCTTGACGTACCGGCAGATTATTTTAGAAGGTTCAATGAAAACAATCCGAAAGAGATTCAGCTCATCGGATTAAAGCACATCAACCTGAAACAGGCATCTGATGAAGTGCGTGCCCGCTTGCAAAAAGCTACTGATGAGGCCCAGAAAAAGCAGACGGCAGAAAACACTATTTCTTTAACAGATGTTGATTTCGTACATCTGCACAACCATACGCAGTTTTCTGTATTACAATCCACAATTAGTATTGGCGACCTGGTTAAGGCTGCAGCTAAGCATAAAATGCCGGCCGTCGCCATGACAGACCATGCTAACTTAATGGGAGCTTTCCATTTTGTGCGTGACGTACTGAACCATAATAAAGCCGCAAAAGCAAAAAACCAATCGCTCATTGATAATGGTGAAGAACCAACAGAGGTTTTGATGAAACCAATAGTGGGTTGCGAGTTTTTTGTCTGTGAAGATCATCTCGACCGTACCCGAAAAGATAATGGATATCAGATTGTTTTGCTGGCAAAGAATAAAAACGGCTATCATAATCTGGCTAAAATGTCTTCAATAGCCTATACCAAAGGTTTTTATTATGTGCCAAGGATAGATAAAGAAGTCATAAAACAATACAAAGAAGATATAATTGTCTTGTCGGGTAACCTTTATGGTGAAATACCGAGCAAGATTCTGAATATTGGTGAACATCAGGCAGAAGAAGCTTTGCTTTGGTGGAAACAGGAATTTGGAGAAGATTGTTACATTGAGTTGATGCGCCACAATCAGGAAGATGAAAATCGTGTAAATACTACTTTGATTTCTTTAGCGAGAAAACACGACCTGAAATTAGTGGCAACCAATAACATTTTCTACATCGACAAAGAAGATGCCAATGCACATGACATCCTTCTTTGTGTCCGTGACGGTGAAAAACAATCCACACCGGTAGGGCGCGGTCGCGGCTACCGATACGGGATGCCTAATAAAGAATATTATTTTAAGTCGGGAGAAGAAATGAAGGCGCTTTTTGCTGATCTCCCGGAAGCCATATACAATATTCAGGAAATAGTCGAAAAAATAGAAATATTCGATTTGGCACGCGAAGTACTGCTTCCAAAATTTGATATTCCTGAACAATTCATTGTTCCTGAAGATGAAATCGACGGAGGTAAAAGAGGTGAAAATCTCTATCTCAAACACCTTACTTATGAAGGAGCCAAGAGAAGATATAAAGAAATAACACCTGAAATCCAGGAACGTCTGGATTTTGAATTGCAGACGATTGAAAAGACGGGTTATCCGGGTTACTTCCTGATTGTACAGGATTTTATTGCCGAAGCGAGAAAGCTGGATGTTTCTGTAGGTCCTGGCCGAGGTTCGGCTGCAGGTTCTGTTGTGGCCTACTGTTTGGGAATTACCAATATCGACCCGATGCTTTATGATTTGCTTTTTGAGCGTTTTCTAAATCCGGATCGTGTGTCTATGCCCGATATCGATATCGATTTTGATGATGAAGGACGTGGTCGTGTAATGGATTATGTTATCAATAAATATGGCTCCAATCAGGTAGCGCAGATTATTACTTATGGAACCATGGCGGCAAAATCTTCAATCAGAGATACGGCCCGTGTTTTGGATTTACCGCTGTTTGAAGCGGATAAGATTGCCAAGCTTATCCCGATGAACCTCAATCTGGCGAAGATATTTACTTTTGATAACGAACAGCTTAAAAAAGCACTCCGTGCCGAAGAATTTGATAAAGTACAGGAACTTATAGCGCTTGCAAATGCAGGAGATTTGGGTGGGGAAGCAATTACACAGGCCAAGTTGCTGGAAGGAAACTTGCGAAATACGGGAATCCATGCCTGTGGTGTCATCATCACACCAGACGATATTACAAATTTCGTTCCGGTTTCTACGGCAAAAGATTCGGATTTGTATGTAACGCAATTTGATAACTCAGTAGTAGAAAGTGCAGGTCTGCTAAAAATGGACTTCCTGGGTCTGAAGACCCTGACACTTATAAAAGATACCGTAAAACTGGTAAAATACAGAACGGGAATTGAACTGGATCCCGATGCTTTCCCGATTGATGATGTCAAGACGTATGAGCTTTTCCAAAGAGGAGAAACAGTTGGGATTTTCCAATACGAATCGGTTGGGATGCAGAAATACATGAAAGACCTGAAGCCAACGGTTTTTGGTGATTTGATTGCAATGAACGCATTGTATCGTCCGGGACCATTGGAATATATTCCGAGTTTCGTACGAAGAAAAAATGGGGAAGAAGAAATCGTCTATGACCTTGAAGCCTGCGAAGAATACCTGAAAGATACCTACGGAATTACGGTATATCAGGAGCAGGTAATGCTCTTGTCGCAAAAGTTGGCGAATTTTTCCAAAGGTGATGCCGACGTCTTGCGTAAGGCAATGGGTAAAAAGCAGAAAGACGTTCTGGATAAGATGAAATCCAAATTCATTGACCAGGCAGTTGCTAATGGCCATCCGGCAGATAAGCTTGAAAAAATATGGAAAGACTGGGAAGCCTTTGCACAATATGCGTTTAATAAATCGCACTCCACCTGCTATGCCTGGATTGCCTACCAGACGGCTTACTTAAAAGCACATTATCCGGCAGAATATATGGCGGCGGTGCTTTCCAACAACATGAACGACATCAAACAGGTTTCGTTTTTCATGGAAGAATGTAAACGTATGGGATTGCAGGTTCTTGGGCCCGATGTTAATGAATCGTTCTATAAGTTTACGGTAAACGAAAATTATGCTGTCCGTTTTGGAATGGGAGCCATCAAGGGTGTTGGAATGGGAGCCGTACAGACTATTGTAGAAAACAGGAAAGAGGGAAAATACAAATCGATTTTTGATTTGGCAAAACGTATTGATTTGCGTGCCGCCAACAAAAAAGCATTTGAAAACCTGGCTCTTGCAGGAGGATTCGATTGCTTTACGGCACATCGTGCCCAATATTTCCATGATGAAGGCGATGGAATTACGTTTTTGGAAAAGGCCATGCGCTACGGGTCAAAATTTCAGGAAAATGAAAACTCTTCGCAAGTAAGTCTTTTTGGAGAAACAAGCGACGTGCAGATTCCGGAACCGGTTATACCTCCGTGTGAAGACTGGAGTACGATGGAAAAACTGGCAAAAGAAAAAGAAGTAGTGGGAATTTATATTTCCGGACATCCTCTTGATGATTACCGTTTTGAAATGAAATACTTCTGTAATGCCAAACTGGACGCATTGAAGAACCTGGAAGCTCATGTAAATAAGAACCTGACAGTTGGAGGCATTATAACCGATGTACAGCACAGGGTTGCCAAAAACGGAAAAGGCTGGGCCTCGTTTGTATTGGAAGGCTATGATGAATCGGCAGAATTCAGAATATTTGGAGAGGAGTACCTTAAATTCCGTCATTTCCTCATACAGAATAATTTTACCTATATGAAAATTCTGGTGCGTGAAGGCTGGGCCAATGCAGAAACGGGAAAAAAAGGCGAGCCAAGAATCCAGTTCATAGGAATCCAGTATCTACAGGATGTGTTGACTACTTTTGCGAAAAAGCTTATTATCCAGATGAACATCCGTGAGCTGCATTCTGAAATGATTACAAAGCTAAGTCATATTTTTCAGGCTAACAGGGGAGAAAATAATGTGACTTTTGAAGTAATGGAGACCGAAAAGATTACAAAAGAAGTGCCTGTTGCAGTAGAAACAAATGCGGATGAAGTCGAAGCAATTCCTGATATGGAAAATGCAGAAGAGATGGAATTGAATGTTCCGGCAGTTGTAGAAGAAACCAAAGTAATTACCTATCTTTCTATGCCAAGCAGGAAATTAAAAGTGAATATTTGTGGTGAATTATTGCGTGAATTAGAAAAATTACAAGTCAACTTCAAATTAAATTAACTTTTTTGAGATAGAAATTGACAATATCTTTATAACCAAAACTAATTTTCAATTAACAAAACATTACAGATAAAATAACTAATTTTGTAATGTAAAATTAAAGAACAAAAAAATATGGCACAAGCAATAACTGATGCAACTTTCGAAGAAATTGTATTAAAATCAGATAAACCCGTTTTAGTAGATTTTTGGGCAGCATGGTGTGGACCTTGTAGAATGGTTGGTCCAATCATCGACCAAATCAGTACTGAATATGATGGGAAAGCTGTTGTTGGAAAAGTTGACGTAGATGCAAACCAGGAGTTTGCTGCTAAGTATGGCGTGAGAAATATTCCAACAGTATTGGTTTTCCAAAATGGAGAAGTAGTGGGAAGACAAGTAGGCGTAGCGCCGAAACAAAGCTACACAGACGCAATTGACGCATTGTTATAATCGAGAGATTATATTTTAATACGCCCTTCCAGGACCCCCAAAGTTCTGGAAGGGTTTTTTATTTTAATGTCAGTATAAAAGCAGTCCCCTGGTTGGGCTGTGTCTGTATGTCAATCTTGCAGTCAATGGCCTTAGCCAGATCGCGTATCAAATGCAGGCCTAATCCCGTCTTAATTCCAACAACTTCTTTATCGTCATATAAGGCTTTAAATTGTTCCTGAGTGCCACCCGGGCCATTATCTGTTATGGAAAGGTGTTTTATCCCGTTTTCCTGCCATGCTTTCCAGATTATTTTAGCATTATTGGTTTTTTCCAAAGCTTTGATAGCATTTCCTGTCAGATTTCGGATAATTGTTTTCAGGTAATTTTCATCAGTATTTAGCACTAATCCTTGCGGGTCTTCAAACAGGATGTCAATTTTTTCCTGTCCTGAAAAATGTTTTCGAGTGTCTTCAAATAACGAACCTACACTAATGGTTTTAGGCTGAGGTTTGAAGTTTTCCATTTGGCCTTTGCTCCAAAGCAATAAGTCTTCCATGGAATTAAGCAGGTTTTCGGCAGAATTGATTGTTTTGTCTTCCATTCTTTTTTTGCTTTCAGCATCCAGCAATTCGGGACTCTCTTTTTGCAGATGGAGAAAATGAATCAGACTCGACACAGGACTTCTCAAATCGTGATTGAGGATACTGAAAAAGCGGGATTTTGTTTTATTGGCCAAATCCAATTCGTTATTCAGTTGCTGTAATTTTTCATTACTTCTTTTGCGGTTTCGGCTTTGGTAGAACAACAGTATCCCGATAATTCCCAATAGGATGAGACCCAGTATAAAATACCATTTCTGTTTTTCCTTACTCTCAATTTTGAGCTTATTGAACTGGATTTCCTTGTTTTTTAGTTCAATTGTCCGTTGGTCTTCCAGATTTTTTACCGTTTCTTTTGTGTCAGTCTGATAGATGGAATCTTTATAGGTGTTAAATTTTTTGAAATAAAGAAGTGCGTTTTTAGAATCGCCCAATTCCTCATACAACGAGGCAATCTGTTTAAAATCGGTTGAAAGTGATTTGATGTCGTTGCTTTCCTGGTCATAAATAACTGCCTCCTTCAACATCAGTAAAGAAGTATCTGCCACGGGTCTGCTTTTATAAAAGGAGTTGTTTTTGGGGTCTGCATACTTGTCCATGTAAATCATGGAAAGATTTTGCAGGTTGTAGGACATGACTCTGCGAATTTTTAACTCCTTGCTGATTTTTAATGCTTCCTTGATATGGCTTTCGGCCAGGTCATATTTTTTCAATTCCAAATAGGAACTTCCTAACGTCCCGAGATTTGTAGCTACAAAATTCAGGTTGTTGTTTTTTCGGTTGATTTCCAGTGCCTGATTGAGGTAGGAAACCGCCAGTTCATTTTTACCTTCGTTATTGTATAATACGCCAATATTTTCAAGAATCACGGCTTTCATCGTCGGATTGTTAAACTTCTTGTTTATATCCAATGCCTTTTTGAAATATTCCAGTGCCTTTTTCCGGTCTTTCAGGTCGTTGTATATAAACCCGATGTTGATATAGGTTCCTGCAATTTCTTCGTTTTTGCCTAATTCCTCACTTAGTTTAAGCGATTTGAAACTGTAGTCGAGTCCGTTTTTGTAATCATTTCTATAGATATAATAAACGGCTATATTCCGGTACAAAACACTCAATACCTGCTTGTCTTTAGTTTCTTTGGCAAATACAAGACCTTTTCGGTAAAAATTAATCGCTGTTGAGTCGGTTGTGTTAATTCCCAGGCAACGGTAGCCTTCGGCCAGACCATTTTTAAAATCAATAGTCTCTGCCATTTCAATGGCGCTTTTTGCCAGTTGCTTTCCTTTTTCAGGATCCACCCTAGAATATTCCTGGCTCAGCTTGTTTTTGATAATGACAATTGTTTTTTTGTCTTTGGTGTTTTTTAGGGCTGTTTCCAACGAATCAATCAGCATCTGTCCTTGCTTTTGGGCAGATAGTGCTGTAGAGAACAAGCAGAATACTAAAAATAAGAATGCCTTTTTCATGATAGCAGTATATTGATGTTTTCTTTAAAGCTCCTTCCCACAGGAATCATGGCCCCATTGCTGAGCAGGATTTCCTGGGTGTTGATTTTTTCTATGAATTGTTTTTGTACGGCAAAACTCCTGTGAATTCTTATAAAAGATTGAAAATGGGATTCTTTAAGCAGCATTCCTATGCTTGACAGTACACAATGCCTTTTTTTAGAAGTAATAATCAGCGTGTAGTCTTTTAGGGCTTCAAGATATAAGATGTCATGTAGCTTAACTTTGGTCTGGTCGTGTCCTTCTTTTATATAAATCACATCACCACCTATGCTCGATTCAAATAAGGAGGCTTTATGCTTTATTTCCATGAATTCTTCAATGCGGCGCATGGTCTGTGCAAAGCGGTCAAATTTTAAAGGCTTGACGATAAAATCTAAAGTGTCAAGTTCAAAGCTTTCAACGGCAAATTCCGGGTGTGAAGTGATGAAAATACAGGCGGAAACTTCTAAAGCTTTTTTTCGCAATTCCACACCATTCATGCCGGGCATATCAATATCCAGAAACAAAATGTCCGGTTTGTTGTTTTCCATAAAAGCGAGTGCCTCGTCGGCGTTATCAAAAACGCCCAAAATGGAAAGGTTTTCAAACCGTTTCGCAAACGAAAGCACCGTAAGTCTGTCTATTTCGTCATCATCGACTATGATGCATTTTAACTTTTCCATATCCGGTAGGATTTACTCAAATATAGATAAAAAATTTAACATTTATTAAGAAAAATGTTATTGGTCTATTTAAAATGTTATTGGTCTATTTCCTGTTTTTTTAGCCTGATGATGTCTGCAACTTTGTCCCAACCATATGAGTAAAAAATAACAACAAAAAATTAGAGAAATGAAAACGATTAAAATCTTATCAGGAGCATTATTGGCAATTTTAGCAATCTCTTGTAGTAGTGATGACAGCAAGCCCGGATCTTCTTATCCTGTTGAAAATCCTTTAGAATCTTATTATACACAAACGGGATTTACAACAACAACAAACTTTATTAATTCAGGCAGTTATGAGTTTGGTTTGGCTTTTTCTCCAAATGTAAAAGGGGTTATGAAAGCGATAACAGTAAAATTACCGGATGCAAATCCAGCATTAAGGGTTACGATTTGGGATTATACTACAAAAGAGGTTATAAAAACAGAAACTGTAAATGTGGCGAGTGCTAATACATTGGTTTCTCATCCTATTTCTGACTTGGCATTAGAAAAAGACAAAAAGTATATGATTACGATGAATTCTAATGATTGGTACAAAAGGAATAAGGCTGATAATACCAATGCAACTTATCCGGTTACAGCGGGAAATATCAATTTTTTAGAATACAGATGGCTTAGTGGAACAACTCAAACATTCCCAACCACTGTGTCTGCAAATTACAATGCGGGTGACTTAAGTTTTGACTTCAAAAGGACAGAATAATTTCTGGGGTTAGTTAGAAAAAGACCTGGTGTTTTACGGCCAGGTCTTTTTTTTACAGCAAGAAATAGATGAACAGTTGAACAATGCGGTAATGAATATATAGATGTTTTTAGGATTAGTTGAAAAAGGTCTGGAGAATAATAATCCGGGCCTTTTTTGTTTAGCAAAGTCTTGGGATAAATTTTTAAATCAGTCAATCTTTCAATATATTTGAAGAATGAAGATTGAATCGCAAATAGAAAAAATTTCCAGTTTCCAGCATTTGGAGCTGTTAGCCAATCAGGTTGTCGAGGGTTTTATTTCGGGAATGCACAAAAGTCCATTTCATGGGTTTTCTGCCGAATTTGCAGAACATAAGGTATATAATTCCGGTGAAAGCACAAAACATATCGATTGGAAACTGTTCGCAAAAACTGACAGGCTCTATACTAAACGTTTTGAGGAAGAAACCAATCTCCGTTGCCACCTGATTATTGACAATTCATCTTCCATGCATTACCCAAAATTACAGGATGGGCAACAATTTTTCGAAAGCAAGATTGGATTTGCTGTACTCGCATCGGCAGTATTGATGAATCTGCTCAAAAAACAACGGGATGCTGTCGGGTTGAGTGTCTATTCAGACAGTTATGAATATTATGCTCCAGAAAAAGGAAGCGAGCGCCATCACCGGATGCTTCTCAACAAACTGGAACAATTGCTGGCAGAATCAAAACAGTCTAAAAACACTGATACGGTTACTTTCCTGCATCAGATTGCCGAAAAGATGCACCGCCGTTCCATGATTATATTGTTTACGGACATGTTTCAACCCGGAAATGAAGAAGCGTTGCTGAATGCGTTACAGCATTTAAAACACAACAAGCATAAAGTCGTATTGTTTCATGTTATCGATAACAAAACGGAACTAAACTTTGATTTTGACAATACTCCAAGAAAATTTATAGACCTTGAATCGGGAGAAGAGGTCAATCTTTTTGCAGATAACATAAAAGAAGAGTATGAAAAACGTGCTGAAAGCTATTTTAAGCGATTGTCATTGACCTGCGCACAGAACAGAATCAAGTATGTTCCTGTGTCGGCGGGCAAAAATTTTGAAAAAATACTCACTACATATTTGGTTGAAAAACAAATGTTTGGGTAAAACGATAAAAAAAGTTTTGATTTTTTTTGCAAAAATGCTTGCAGAAGTAAAAAACTGTGGTATATTTGCACTCGCAATTAAGCGCTGGTTTGGTAGTTCAGTTGGTTAGAATACATGCCTGTCACGCATGGGGTCGCGGGTTCGAGTCCCGTCCAGACCGCTAAATTGGGGGAAGCCTTTCGAAAGAAAGGCTTTTTTGCCCAAAAAGGTTTTTAAGATTAGTTGTGTTGTTTAGGTACGAAAGTACCAGGTTTAGTAGTTAGACCAATGAAAAGCTTTCCATTTACTTGGAGGGCTTTTTTGATTTACATAACGCCTCCTTTTATCATTAAAACCACACTTCCCTAAATTCCCATACTTTATACAGAAAAAGTCCCAGGAATCCCATACACACAACAAATTTTATAAAGGTTGAAGCTAAAAATCCGATAAATGATCCGGTTGCTGCTTTTAGCGCACGGGAATGGTCTTTGGAATCGTATAACATTTCGCCAATAAAAGCACCCAGAAAAGGACCTATAACAAACCCAAAAGGAATAGGGGCAATCAGTCCGACAACCAATCCTATGTTGGTGCCCCAGATTCCATAAGAACTGCCGCCAAAATGTTTGGTTCCCTTAGCCGGAATAATATAGTCGAGAATGCCGGAAACGATGGCTATGAACAGCGTAATGCCCAACACCCAGTATTCGGTTTCAATTCCGTCGCAGAAGTAAAGGAGCAGTAAACCTATCCAGGAAAGCGGAGCATCTGGGAGCACAGGCAGAAAGCTGCCAACGATTCCTCCAATCACGCACAAAAATCCGGCAACCAATAAAAAATATTCCATAAATTAAATTTATTATTTTTGAATTATGTAATATTACAAAATGCCTGCCAATCATCACATGAGAAAACTAACAGCAATTCTTTTTTTAGGACTTTTGTGTTCTTGCCAGAATCTTCAGAATCAGAAGATTTCTGAAGAAGAACTGCTCAAACAGGAGCTCCAGAAAGTAAACTGGAATCAGGTAGATGAATTTCCTTCTGTGGCAACTTGTGATTCCATTAAGGATGAAACCACCAGAAAGCAGTGTTTTTTTGACTTCCTGACGGTTACCATCCAACAGAAACTGGATTTGGATACGTTGTCAATTTTATATCCGCAGATTGATACAATACAGGTTAAGGTTACCGTATATCCGGATTCAAGAATTGAGTTCGAACCACAGTTCCCGTCGGATAGCCTGGCCTATGATAAAGTGAAAATTGACAGCATACTCCATAGCCGTCTAACCGATTTTCCAAAAATAAATCCTGCCCTAAAAAGAGGCATCCCGGTAAAGACACAGTTTATTTTACCGGTAATCCTTAACGTAGAATAATAACCTTAGAATTTTCTGCCTTTCCATTCGTATTTTCCAAAAAGAGAATACAGGGCAACCGCTGTACTGAAAAAAGGATAAAACAGATTGCTGATTAGAAAAAACCGGACCTGTTCCGGCTTTAGAAACTTTCCGGTTGGATTTAGCAACAGGAAATCGGCAAAGATTTTTACAGCAAACAGCAGATACCAGCCCCAAAAAGAAAACAGTCCCAAAAATGTCAAAAGCAATCCGACAACAATAGCCAGATTTCCTCCAAAAACAATAAGGGCAAGAATTTTCCCGAAAGCATTCTGATAGGATGCCGTTTTTGAAGCCCAACGTACCCGTTGATGGAAAACCGCTTTCCAGCTATCCAAAGGTTCCGTCAGGACAATATTGCTTTCAGATTTTAGGTAGTGTACTTTTTCAGGATATTTAGCCACGGCTTTTTGCAATACAAAAACATCATCACCGCTGGCAAGGTCATCATTTCCTTCAAAGCCACCAAGTTCAAAAAATAAATCCTTTTTATAAGCGAGATTGGCTCCGTTACACATAAAAGCCTTTTGCAGCCCGAAACTTCCTATAGTGGCTCCCTGCAGGCTAATCATATCCAATTGCTGGAATTGCTGTAGGAAAGATTCATCCGCAGAAAAAGATACTGCCCCGGCAATCATTACAGGATTATGGTTTTGAATGTAGCTGTCGATTGTTTTTAACCAGTCTGGGCTAACAAAACAGTCGGCATCGGTAGTTATAACCCATTCGTTTTCTAAGAGGTTTATTGCTGTTACAATTGCGTCTTTTTTTGGGGAAGCGGATTTTCGGACGGAGTCAATTATCCGGTAGTCGTAACTCAAAGCTTGGAAGTTTTGGATAATGTTAACGGAATCGTCTGTTGAGCCATCGTTTACAAAGATAACCTCGAATTTTGACCTTGGGTAGTCCATCTGCGAGAAAGAATACAGCAATTGGGGAAGATGTTGGGCCTCATTTCTGAAAGGAACAATAATCGAAAAGGTAGATTTTGGTTCAGAGCTGTTGTTTTTGAAAACAGCCACCTTGCGGAATCCGTAAGCCAGTCCGATGATAAAAATGGAATAGACACTTACGATTCCAAAAAACAGAAAGGTTATGATTTCCATTTTGACTTAAAATTAAAGACATAATAGCTTCCAATAACTACAGGAAGCACCACATTTAAAAACCACATCAAGGTACTGATAAAAACAACAATCCATTCGTTTACGCCAAGCAATCCGAAAAAAAAGACGGCAACACTTCCTTTGACAGCAAAATCTAAAAACTGGAATGTGGGTAAGGAGGAAGCCAGGAAATAGACACTCGTAATAGTTGCCATAAGTAATACATAAGGCAGCTTGACATCAAAAGCAAGAAACAGGAAATAATACTGATGCGAAAAGATGAGGTAGCGGACAACCGCCAGAAGTATATTCTTTTGATGAATTTGCTTTGGAATCTCGTTTATCTTTTCAAATAGCAGATGAAGAGAGTAGCCTTTAACCGTAATTTTTTTCAAGCCAAAGAGTAGGCCGACTATAAGCAGTACTATTCCAAAGACAAGCAAAAGGCTTTTATTGGAAACAATTGGAAATTTATAATTGAAATAAAGCAATCCGACCGTACCAAAAATGATGGTCAGAATCATTTGGATTCCATTGCAAATCAGGTTTAGGAATACAATTCTTTTGGCTTCTTTTTTTTTGAAATATAATGTTTTAGCACCATATTCTCCAATTCCGTTTGGTGTGAAAATGGAGGCAGTCAATGCGCCTAAGACCTGCTCTGTGGCGCTGCCAATAGAAATTTTTTCAACGACCTGAGCAAGATTCTGCCATTTTAAGATTTCAAAATAGCGATTGAAAAAGCTGAATGATAGCAAGAAAATAATGCCCCAGAAAGATTTTTTCCTGTCCAGCAAATCAAGAAATTTTTGCCAATCCAACTGTTCATTATGTGCCAATTGATTCCAGATAAAATAAAATGCGCCGCCAACAATCAAAAGTTTGACCAGAAACACGAGGAATTGTTTAGCTTTGTGAGGAATTGCAATCATTCGGCAAAATAACAAATTAAAATTGGCAAACGAACGTATCATATTAGGAATTGATCCCGGAACTACCATCATGGGTTTCGGATTGATAAGAGTCATCAATAAAAAAATGGAGTTTTTACAATTGAATGAACTTATATTGAGCAAATATGACGATCATTATACCAAGCTAAAAGTCATTTTTGAAAGAACCATCGAATTAATTGAAACCCACCATCCGGATGAAATTGCCATCGAAGCGCCCTTTTTTGGAAAAAACGTACAATCGATGCTGAAATTGGGACGTGCACAAGGTGTTGCCATGGCAGCAGGTCTTTCGCGACAGATTCCTATTACGGAATACGAACCTAAAAAGATAAAAATGGCCATTACAGGAAACGGTAATGCGTCTAAAGAACAGGTAGCTAAAATGCTTCAGCAACTTCTGGCATTAAAAGAATTACCAAAAAATCTCGACAGTACAGACGGTTTGGCAGCAGCAGTATGCCACTTTTTTAATTCCGGAAAAGCAACCGGTACCAAAAGCTATTCGGGTTGGGATGCTTTTGTAAAACAAAATGAAGAAAGAGTAAGGAAATAATATATTTCTGCACGATACTAAAAAATGAGCGGTATTTACATCCATATCCCTTTTTGCAAACAGGCTTGCCATTATTGCGACTTTCATTTTTCAACTTCTATGAAAAAGAAAGAAGAAATGGTACAGGCATTGGTGAAAGAAATGCAAATGCGGAAATCGGAATTTGAAAACGAAACCGTAGAAACTATTTATTTTGGCGGCGGTACACCTTCGGTTTTGTCTGATGAGGAACTGGCTTTTTTAATTGATGCCGTATATGCCAATTTTAAAGTGGCAGAAAATCCGGAAATTACTCTGGAAGCCAATCCTGATGACCTTTCAGATGAACGAATTGTTGAGTTGGCGGGCAGTCGGATTAACCGTTTAAGTATCGGTATTCAGTCTTTTTTTGAGAATGATTTGAAGATGATGAATCGTGCGCATAATGCCGAAGAAGCCAAAAAATCACTGGAAACGGCAACACGTTATTTCGACAATATTTCCATCGACCTCATTTATGGTATTCCGGGAATGACAAATGAAATGTGGAAACAGAATATAGAAACAGCCCTGAGTTTTGGCATTCCGCATATTTCAAGCTACGCCTTAACGGTAGAGCCCAAAACAGCCCTAAAGAAATTAATCCAGACCGGAAAAGTTTCCGAACCCAAAGATGAAGTGGCTCAGGAACATTTTATGATTCTGGTAGAAATGCTTCAGCAACACGGATTCATTCATTATGAACTGTCCAATTTTGGCAAGCCGGATTATTTCTCCAAAAACAATTCGGCCTATTGGCTGGGCAAAAAATATATTGGTATTGGTCCTTCTGCCCATAGTTATGACGGTATTTCCAGAAGCTGGAATATTGCCAACAATCCCATCTATCTGAAAGAAATCGAAGCCGGAAAATTACCCGGTGAAGTCGAGATTTTGACCTCAAATGACCGCTATAATGAATATATCATGACCGGTCTTCGCACTATTTGGGGCGTTTCGCTTAATCGCATTCAAAAAGAATTTGGGAAAGAAGTATTGCAATATTTACAAAAGCAATCGGAAAAGTTTATTGCTGACGGATTGCTTGCCGTCGAAAAAAATATCTTGAAAACAACACCAAAAGGAAAGTTTTTGGCAGATGGAATTGCAAGTGATTTGTTTTTGATAAATTTGGATGATTAAATGCAAAAGCCAGGTGGTTTTTGTACTAATTAAAACATCTGACAATGATTGCTACAATCCAGCATAATAGCCAAAATTTTGAAGTTGACTTTTCAAAACCGATAGACATTTCCATTACCCTGACCAATACTGATGAAAATCCTATTGCCTGGTATATAGAAAAACCCGTTATTGAACCTGTCCGTTTTGGTCATTGGGTAGGAAAGGTTTCTGAAGGAAGTTCCTCTACCAATTTTAATAATATCTTTTTTAATCCGCACGGACACGGGACACACACGGAATGTTTGGGGCATATTACAAAAGAATTTTACAGTATCAACCGGCATCTGAAAACCTTTTTCTTTACGGCAGAGTTAGTTTCTGTTGAACCGGAACTGCGTGGTGAAGACCTGGTAATCACCAAAAACCAGATAGAAAAGGCTTTGGAAGGAAAATTTACTGAAGCCATTGTCATCAGAACGTTGCCAAATCCGGAAGAAAAGCTTTCGAGAAAATATTCCGATACCAATCCGCCTTATCTGGATGAAAAAGCAGCAGTTTTTATCAGAGAAAGAGGAATCAAACACCTGCTGATTGATTTGCCAAGCGTTGATAAGGAAAGAGACCATGGGAAATTGTTGGCTCATAAGGCATTCTGGAATGTTAAAAACACCCATGATTTGAACGATGATGCCCGATTTGATGCCACAATTACGGAACTAATCTTTGTGCCTGACCATGTAGAAGACGGGAGTTATCTGCTTAACCTGCAAATAGCTTCTTTTGAAAATGATGCCAGTCCAAGCAAACCTGTTCTATATAAGATATGATTAGGATTTCTACAGATAAAGACAAATTGGATGTTTCGTTTATCCATAAATTCATCACCAACACCTATTGGGCAAAAGGAAGAACTATGGAAGAAGTGAAGACGACCATTGAGAATTCTTACTGTTTTGGGATTTACAGTAATGGAAAGCAGATAGGATTTGCAAGAGTAGTGACAGATTATGTTGTTTTTGCGTATATTATGGATGTTTTTATAGCGGAAGAACAGCAAGGCAAAGGATATTCGTCACTGTTGATGGACAGATTATTAACCGAGCCGGCTTTTAGCAAGGTAAAGACATGGCGACTGGCAACAGCAGATGCCCACTTTTTATATGAGAAATTTGGATTTGGAGCATTGGCCAATCCGGAAAAACAAATGGAAAAAATAATAAAATAATTTCTATGGAATATACCTCAGTACCACCTCAAAAGCTATTGACGTATTGGAGGCACGGTGGCCAGCATTTAACTCGGATATTTGATAAAGATACGGAGGCTTTTGAGTATATTGAGGTTACAGACCCATTAGAGATAGGGGGTAGTTTTCCCGAATCATTGAGAATTACTGATTCAAAATTTGATTCAGTCCACACAGTGAATTGTACATTTGAAAAAAGCATAACTTTTAGAGATTGTATTTTTGAAGGAGATTTTATAATTAACGAAGGGAATTTTAAATCAAGATTGCATTTTTTAAATTGTGAATTTCACGGTAATTTTGTTATAAGAAATGGTTTTTTTAACACCTTGCTGTTTGACAATTCTAAAACATTAAAACAAGCCAAAATTGTTGGCGGATTATTTGAAAGGTTTGTGTATTCCTCTGTCGATGAAAAAACAATCTTTCAAATTGAGGGTCGTTTCACATTTATTAAAGAAATAAAACTAATATCTGTTTTAGGAATGACATTTTTTGCTAAACAAGGCGTAGTAAATTATTTATGGATTGAAGGGTATTACAATTTTTCATCGCGTATAAATTTTTCAGATATAAAATGTAATAGTGTTAAAATTGAAGGTGTAAACAATGATGGAAAAATTTATTTTTCAAATTTTAATTACTGCCAAGTAACTGCCTTGAATCCTGTACCTCTGACTTCAATTCAAACTTACCCTGATAAAAGTGATGAAGAAGAATCTCTTCATCATGAGATTCAAAAAAATTTAAAAATAAATGACAATATCTCACTTTATAATTATTTCTTTTTTAATTCATTAAGGAAGGAACTTTTGTATGAAAAGACAAGGGCTAATACATTTGTCTTTAATATGATGCCTAGAACAAAGCCATTATTTAGTATAATAAACTGCTCATTAGGAATTTTAGAGTTAAGAGATATCCCTTTGGTAAATATGGGAGTTGAAGTTCTGTCATCAGATTTATCCTTTATAAAACTTATTAATACTACGTTTCCATTACAAATTAAATCTTTCAACTCTTTGAATGAATTCTATGTTTATAACGATATATACACAAGTGCGAACAGGCAGAATAATTTTAGGGATAAGATAAATTATTATAGGGTATCTCAACAAGCACTTTTAAAGAATATAATTTCAGAGGGGAGGTTTACCGCATTTCCATCTTATATCAGCATTGTTGTTTCTAAATATGTCAGCAATCACGGGAGTAATTGGGGACGTGCATTAATTGTCACTCTTTTAATAGGAATAATAATGTATGGTCTTTTTGTTATCTCCTTTAGCGATATTTCATTTGATTTATCAATACACGGATTTATGTATTTTTCTCAGACAATTTTACCTTATCTCCCACAATTTTTTAATCCTTTGCATAAAATGGAATTTATGGAAAAAGTTAGCACTAATTCCGGAGCATTTACAGGGCTAACTGACATTTTAAGCAGGTTATTTATCAGTATTGGAATATTTGAATTGGTAAGGTCATTTAGAAAATTTGTTAGGACATAAAAATTGTAATTTGGTAATCTAAAAACTAAAAGAGATGAACATACAAGCCTATTTTGAGTATTGCCTTTCTAAAAAAGGCGTGACAGAACATTTTCCTTTTGATGAAGACACATTGGTTTTTAAAGTTGGTGGAAAAATGTTCGCGCTTTCCTCACTTAGTGGTTGGGAAAAAGGCACACCATCTATCAATTTAAAATGCGATCCGGAACGGGCCGAAGAGCTTCGTGCCGAGTTTGACGACATTAAGCCGGGCTATCATATGAGTAAAGTGCACTGGAATACGGTTTCCCTGCATGGTGATGTTACTGACAAGATGGTAAGGGAACTTATTGATCATTCCTATGATTTGGTTTTCAAAAGCTTAACAAAGAAAATCCAAACTGAAATTATTGAATTAAAAAATTAGGTATTACTTTTGTGGATATATGTCTACAAATTCAGCAACTGAAAGATGAAAGAACAAATTAAAAAGTTTTTAAACGAAGAACAAGACCCAAAAGCAATCGAAAAGATTACTTCAAAACTGACCGATCTGCTCATGAAAAATGAGGAAATAGGCTATATAGGAGTGCAAAAAAAACCTGCCATTACGGTTTTTCCGGACAGCATTGTGCTTACAAACAAAAGGATTATTATCTGCAAGCCTAAAAATTTAGGATTGTCGATGGATTTCACAGATTATACATGGGATGATATTGCTGGGACTTTTGTAAAAGAGAATATTTTAGGTTCCGAATTTTCATTTACAACTAAAACAGACCTGACCATTTCTATCGATTATATACCAAAAACACAGGCAAGAAAAATCTATACTTTTGCTAAAGAACAACTGGATGTATTAAAAAATGGGCCGGTTGCGCCTGCTTTTGCTGAAGAACCAAAAGTAGAAGAATTCGAAGAAAAAGAAATCGCTGCAGAAACATTTGCTGAAGTAGAAGAACCGGAAGTTATTGAAGAAATGGAAACTGAAGAAGTGACTGATTTTGCTGAAATCATTCCTGTTTCCCAATCCGGATACCGAGATGAAAAACAATATCCGGACGAAAAGCCTGAAGTTGCAAAGGAAAAAACTTTAGGAGAATTGTCGCAGGACGAACTGTTTGAAAAATTACAGAATTATAAAAAGCTATTGGACAACGGACTAATTATGCAGGGAGAATATGATGCCTTGAAAAAAGAAATTTTAAGCCATATGTAAAATGCCATGAGCAAGGATATTGAAAACCTGATACCGCACAGGGCACCTTTTTTATTTGTTGACGAAATTATTTCTGTAGATAAAGAACAAATCATAGGCGTTAAGAAGTTTGACGACACGAATTTTATCTTAAAAGGTAATTTCCCGGAATTTAATTATGTTCCCGGGACTATTCTGTTAGAATCAATGGCGCAATGTGGTGGAGCCGGTGTTCGGTTATTAGGAGTTACCAACGGAATCTTTGCTTTGGCTTATATTGAAACGGCAGAATTTTTAAAAGGCGTTTTGTTTGGCGAACAGGTCAAGTTTGTTATCCGGAATTTGCGACTGAGCGAAAAAATAATCAAGCAATCCGGAAAGGCTTATGTAGGTGACGACATTGTTATGGAAGGCTCCTGGATGAGTATCCGAATTGAAGAAGCGATTTAGAAATAAAATACTTTAATATAGAAAAGGCGAAGAGTGTCTGATACTCTTCGCCTTTTTATTTTTTATTATCGATATTATAAAGTACGTTTTTGCTTTTCTACAAAATTATGGGCCTGTAGTTCCAAAAGTTCTTTTGCCTTTTTGCGTTGGAGGTCAAATAATCCTTTATCAGTAGCGATGTCTTCATAAACTTTATCGTGCATTTGAGCGCTGGTTTTCACCAATAGCTCTCTCTGATATTTGTCCTGGCTGATAGTGGCTTTTAAGGCAGTTTCTATATCCTCTAACTTAAAGTCGTATTCTCCTTTTGGCGACAATAGTTTTGCAATAATTGGTGAAGTCTCAATCGCCAGAAACAATAACATGATAAAGAAAGAAGGCAGCCAAGGCAGTTTGTTCAATGCATTGATTCTTGCCATAAGTCCGTCAAATCCATCTATAATCGGCTGGGTTTCGGTTACTTTCTTATCCTGGTCGGCTTCCAGTTTTTTCGATAGTTTTTCTGTTTCGGCAATTTTGGCCAGATTGTTTTTTCTTAACGTGTCCAATTCTGATTTTGCCAAATCATGCTTTGCAATCTTTTCTTTAAAAACGGGACCTTTGCCAAGTTTCTTGGTTCCGGCTGTTCCTTCAGCTTCCGCAATATAAGTCTCATACAAAGTATTGACTTCTTTTTCCTTTTTCGTTATTTCAGATTTAAGACTATCGATTTTTGCCTTGTTTTTTTCAAGATCCGATTTGAAATAGTTGGCAACCTCTTTTTTGTTATTCAACGCCATTGCGTTCTTTTCTTTCAAAAGCACGGTGTCGATTTCTTTTTCAAAGATTTTGATTTCCAAAGGTTTTGAGATTACAATGGCAATAATAATAGCCAATGCAATCCTGGGTGTTGCCTGAATAAATTCGTTAGAAAAGCTGTCTCTTTTTCGAATTGTTGAAACGATAAAACGATCCAGATTAAAAATTAGCAATCCCCATACAAATCCAAAAAATACGGCGGTATAAACATTGTCAAAAACGGTATAGAGAGCATAACTGCTGGCGATAAATGCCATTACTGCTGTGAAAAATACGGTGGCTCCAATTCCGGCATATTTGTTTTGCTCGCCATTGGAGCAGCTTTCGATGATTTTTTTGTCAACTCCGGAGCAGACAATAAAGAAGTGTTTTAACATAATGATTGATGATTAGAATATTGGAAACGTGTCCAATAATATGATTGATGATGATGATGTCTGCAAAAGTAACGCCAAATTTCAATAAATGTTATAAAATGTTGATATGTTTTGGCTTAGGGATAAAAAAAATCCGCCAGAAGGCGGATTTATAATGGAGGTTATAACTAACTACAAATTTTTCCCTTTTGTATTTATGAGACTCCCATTTTTCGTATTTAATTCTTGATTATCTTATCAAAAATTTCAACCTTATCCAGCGGATATTTCTCAGGAGTCTTACCCATCTGTTTTTTGTCAAAATAATTATGTGTATAAAAATGGAATTGAAACGGCTGCGGATGTTTTTGGGTTCTGGCGTTTTTCATAACAGAACTTCCAAGGACGTAGGCAATGTCTGACGGACTGTAGTTGTTCAGTTCAGTGTTCTTTACGTTTACATCGTCAATCCAAACAGCATATTTTTTTGAATCCTTGTAATCTTCTAATTCTGCCGCAGTTGGTGATTTCTTGACATGACCTTTAGGAATCCTCAGATAGGGTTTAAAGCGGTCTTTTTCTTCTGCTGTTAATTCTTCGTAGGTTTTGTCTAAAATAATGTCTTTGCCTTGCACTCTGTCCTTTGTCCAGGTTCCGGTTTTATAAATAATAAATCTTACGCCAGCGAAATAAGCAGCCTCATTGGTTTGATTGTTTTCGTTGGGTTGCTTTTTTTTCCAATTGGAAATTGGCTGATTCATTTCGCTTTCTTTGACACGCTCCCCGTTTATCCAAACTTCCGGCTCTTTGTCTTTTGCGGCTGTTTTTTCTATGCAGGAAGCAAATACCAGTCCTGCTAAAACAGGTACTAAGGCTATTTTTTTAAGAAAAGCTCTTGATTTTGATGTGGTTTTAGTCATCATAATTAATCTTTTTTTAGTTACTGAAAAATTCAAATTACTGGCCAAGTAAAAGTTGCTGTTCCATGATGCCTTTTCGACAAGCAGATTTTGGTAAAATGAAACATTTTTATGCGATTCTACCACGTTTTCGTCTGCCAGGAATTCATGGTTGAGTTGTATTGCTTTTTTATAGAAGACCAGTATGGGGTTGAACCAGAACAGGGTCTTCAATATTTCGATAAATAGGACATCGTAAGTGTGTTTCTGTCTTACGTGTGTCAATTCATGTGTATACAGTTCTTGCTGTATGTTGTGGCTGTTAAAATCATCTTCGTTTATGAAAATGTATTGTAGGAACGTATGCGGCAACTGCTCTTCTTTGGATAGGACCAGTGTGGAACAATTGAAGGCTACCTTTCTGCTTTTTTTGGCTTTCAGAATTAAGCTGTAAATGTTTTTTCCAAACCGGATAACCAGAAATAATGTTGCCATGGCATACAAACTCCAAAGTATTATTGGAATATAATTTGTCTCGCTTTCCAGGACTTGGGCAACATCTACAGCTATAGTCTGGTTCTGGGTTTGCGTCAGAACCTGATTCGGAGCCGATTGGGATAATAGTAAAGGTTTCGGCAAGGATTCAACCGCTACTTCAATTGTAATAAAGGGAATTGTAAAAGAAATTATGAGACTGAATAAAAGGTAAAACCTATTAAACGTGTGCATTTTTTCTTTTTCCAAAAAAAGATGATAAATACCTAATAGTACAATCAGGCTAGCGGTTGATTTTAATAAATAGATTTCCATTTTTTATTGAAAAACAGATTAGTTTTTAGACTTCATTTAAATGTATTGGCACGTTGTATTTAACTCTTACTGCCTTTCCGTTTAAAGTACCAGGCTGCCATTTTGGAGAGGTTTTTAACAATCTCAAAAATTCTTCAGCTGTTCCCTTTCCTAAATCTTTTACGATTTTGATATCGGATAAGCTTCCGTCTGTTTCAACTATAAAAGAAGCAATTAGATTTCCTTTTCCTTTAAAACCGGAAGGTATCTTATATTCTTTTTTAACATATTTGGAAAAAGCTTGTAAACCTCCTGGAAATTTTGGTACCGAGAGCCCATCATCTGATTTCCCTGGCGAAGCTTCGTAAACTTTCTGCGTTTCTTGCTCTCCCATTGTTGACTCCTCTGCTTTCATAATTTGCTTTTTAGCCACTACTTCAGTTACCTCTTTTTGATTATCTGTTTCAAAACATGAGAAGGAAATCAGGCCGGCTAAAATTGGCAGTACCGATAATTTTGTGAGCAGAGCTCTCGATTTTGATGTGGTTTTAGTCATCATAATTAATCTTTTTTTGGTTACTAAAAAATTCAAGTTACTGGCCAAGTAAGAGTTGCTGTTCCAAGATGCCTTTTCCAGAAGCAGGTTTTGGTAAAAAGGAACATTATTATAGGATTTCACGACTTTTGCATCTGCAAGAAATTCGTGGTTGAGTTGTATTGCTTTTTTGTAAAAAATCAGGATTGGATTGAACCAAAACAGGGTTTTCAAGATTTCAATTACTAAGACATCAATTGTATGTTTTTGCCGTACATGTGTTAATTCATGAGTATATAATTCTTCCTCAACATTTCGGTTTTCATAATCTTCTTTATTAATGAAGATGTAATTCAGAAAGGTGTGAGGCACTATTTTTTCTTTGACCAGAACCAAAGTTGAAATTTCAAATTTTTTCTTTGGATTGGACTGTATCTTTTTGGTAATTGACAATAGGTTTTTGATAAATCGAAAAAGGAAAAGTGAGGTTATTGTCCCATACAAAATCCATAAAACCCATACAGAATAATCGGATTGCTGTTCTATCGAAATAGCTTGTGCCTGTATTGTTTGAACGGCATACGGAATCAGATTTTGTTGTAATTCTTCATGTATAGTTTCAAATTTGATAAACGGGATTGCAAACGAAACCGCCAAACTGGCCAAAAGATAAACTCTGTTGAAAACGTTCATTTTCTCTTTTTCCAGAAAGAGAATATAAACGCCTAAAAGGATAGCCAGGCAAAGTGACGATTTGATTAGAAAGCCGATCATTTTTTCTTTTTTTGAATTTCCTTGTCGATAATCTTTTGGAGTTCTTCCAGTTCTTTTTGTGTCAGATTCGTTTCTTTGGTAAAGAAAGAAGCAAATTGCGAGGCTGAATTATTAAAAAAGTTTTTAATCAGCCCGTTTACATGTTTCGAAAAATAATCCGATTTTTCAACCAAAGGATAATATTCCCTTGAATTACCTATTTCGTTATATGCTATAAAATTTTTATCGGCCATCCTTTTTAGTAAGGTGGCAATGGTTGTTGTGGCTGGTTTTGGATCCGGATAACATTCAAGCAGGTCTTTCATAAAACCTTTTTCCAGTTTCCAAAGGTGCTGCATCAATTGTTCTTCTGAGTTGGATAGTTGCATGGTATTTTATTGTTGTATTTCTATTTCATTAATTACATTGCCGTTTTCATAGGTCCTGATTCCTAACAGCTGCCCGTTTTCATCATAAAATTTCCAGTCGCCGTTGTAAAACCAATGGATTTCTTCATCGGTTACGACCATTTTTGTATTTCCTTCTGTCATTATCTTGCCGTTATCATAATAGTATATAGTATGGCAAATGTCATTTTTATATTTTTCTTCCCGGACTAACTTTTTGTCGGAAAACTGTCGGTGGGTGCCTTTCCCTATTCCGTCGCGGAATCTTCCAACACTTTTATATATTTTACTATCTATGGTGTCATATTCAACCCATCTTCCAACGCGTTCATTGTTTCGAATCCGATTGGTTTTGCAACCTGATAACATTAAAATGAATAATAACGCTGAAATTGAGGGTGTTATTTTTATAATCCTCATTCTATAGTTTTGTAATTACTCTACAAATGTAGAAATAAAATTTAATTCTACAAGTGTAGAGTGAATTTTTTTTGAAATAAAAAAATCCGCTCAGAAATGAGCGGATGTGTTAAAAGTTTATAGGTAAAGTTAAAGCGGTTCTCACAGGAAGCCCGTCTTTTAATCCGGGCTTCCATTTAGGTGAAGCTTTTAGAACTCTAATCATCTCTTTGCTTGTTTCATGTCCTGCACTACGTATAATTTTTATATCTACAACACTTCCGTCCAAGTCAATAACAAAAGCCGCCAAAATTTTTATTGGGCCTTCCACATTGCGAGGGACTTTGTAGTTTGCACTAATATATGCAGCAAAAGCTTTCATCCCTCCCTCAAATTGAGCGGGAGTTTTGTCGGTTGCAGAATAAACTTTACTGTCATCCCAATTTACTTGTTCCAGAATTTCTTCTTTTTTAAGTTGAGGACTTACCGCTTTTATAGGCTGACTTGTTTCTTCTTGGGCATGAGCAAAACTATTACACAAAAGAAACAATAAAAATAGAGCCAATCCTTTTAGGGTATTATAGTGATGTGTCATGATTACTTTTTAGAAAGCTCTACAAAATACTTATAAAACAACGGGATTGTTTCAATTCCTTTCAAATAATTGAATACGCCAAAATGCTCGTTAGGCGAGTGGATGGCATCGCTATCCAAGCCGAATCCCATTAAAATAGTCTTGCTTTTTAATTCTTTTTCAAACAAGGCTACAATTGGAATACTTCCTCCGGAACGAACAGGAATTGGCTGTACGCCAAAGCTTTCGTTATAGGCTTTTGCCGCTGCCTGATAACCAATGCTGTCAATTGGAGTCACATAGCCCTGACCACCGTGATGCGGTTTCACTTTTACTTTTACACCGCTCGGAGCAATGTTCTCAAAGTGTTTTGTGAAGAGTTCAGTAATTTCATGCCAGTCCTGATTTGGAACCAGACGCATCGAAATTTTAGCATAGGCTTTGCTGGCAATAACCGTTTTTGCTCCTTCTCCGGTATAGCCTCCCCAGATTCCATTAACATCTAAAGTTGGACGGATGGAGTTTCTTTCATTGGTTGTATAGCCTTTTTCGCCATAAATGTCGTTAAGGTCAAGCGCTTTTTTATAGTCTTCTAAAGAGAAAGGCGCTTTTGCCATTTCTGCTCTTTCGGCATCAGAAAGTTCTTCAACCTTATCATAGAATCCCGGAATCGTGATGTGGTTGTTTTCATCATGAAGCGAGGCAATCATTTTGGCTAAAACATTGATAGGGTTGGCTACTGCACCACCATATAATCCGGAATGTAAATCGCGATTTGGTCCTGTAACTTCCACTTCTACGTAACTTAATCCACGTAATCCTGTTGTGATAGATGGTTGTGTATTGGAAATCATTCCCGTGTCAGAAATCAGGATTACGTCATTTTTAAGTTTTTCCTGGTTTCTTTCCACAAACCAGCTTAGACTTGCCGAACCAACTTCTTCTTCACCTTCAATCATGAATTTCACGTTACATGGCAGGTTATTGGTTTGCACCATATATTCCAATGCCTTTACGTGCATATACATCTGTCCTTTGTCGTCACAGGCACCTCTGGCGAAGATAGCGCCTTCCGGATGTAACTCTGTTTTTTTGATAACCGGTTCAAAAGGAGGCGAAGTCCATAAATCCAACGGATCTGGCGGCTGTACATCATAATGCCCGTAAACCAATACTGTTGGCAGGTTTTTGCCAATTATTTTTTCTCCGTAAACGATAGGGTATCCTGGGGTGTCGCAAATTTCAACAAAATCACAGCCTGCTTTTTCGAGGCTTGCTTTGACAGCGTTAGCGGTATCGATAACATCTTGTGAGTAGGCAGAATCTGCACTGACAGATGGAATCTTCAGTAAATCAATAAGTTCGTTGAGGAAACGTTCTTTGTTTTTCTGAACGTAATCTTTTAAAGTATCCATGAAAGGTAAAATTGATATGTTGTCTGCCAAAAATACAAAAAAAGAATTTTTAATTTTTTTTAATTTTTTATTTGAAAGTTCAAAACTATGACTATATTTGCACCTCGATTGAGACAATAGTCAAGATCAAATGTCTACTGCGGGTATGGTGAAATTGGTAGACACGCCAGACTTAGGATCTGGTGCCGCAAGGTGTGTAGGTTCGAGTCCTATTACCCGCACAAAAGGTTAGCCTGTTTACGTCAAGTAGACAGGCTTTTTTGTTTGTTTTAAACTGGAGTCTCAAATTCTTTTTGAAGGTTGTCTCTCTATAAGATAAAAAGGTATTTTTTGGGTTTAATTAACATTCTCAAGCCTGCTTAAAAAGCCATTTTGTGCTAAATTTACGCTTCAATAAATTTTTTAGATGAGAAAAAAATCCTTTTTCATTTTGTTGGCTATTGGAAATATGCTAACAATTGAAGCACAAGAAAACAAGCAAAATATGAATCCGTTTTTTCAGCCGTATAGTACACCATACGAAGTACCTCCTTTTGATAAGATTAAAAATGAACATTTCAAACCGGCTATTTTAGAAGGAATAAAAAGGCACGAAGCCGAAATTAATGCTATTGCAAACAATACGGCTGCTCCCACTTTTGAAAATACCATATTGGCTATGGAAAATGCAGGAGAACTATTAGCGAATGTGAACATCGTATTCTCTAACCTGAACGGAGCCAATACAAACGAGGAAATGCAAAAAATAGCCAAAGAGGTTTCTCCAAATCTCGCGGCTCATAGCGATAATATTTACCTGAATGAAAAATTGTTTGCCAGAGTAAAGGCAATCTGGGATAAAAAAGAATCTTTAGGATTGAATCCCGAACAGGCAAAAATTCTTGAAAACCTGCATAAGGCATTTGTTAGAAGTGGTGCGAATTTAGCCACTGTCGATAAAGAAAAGCTTCGTAAGATAAACGCAGAACTTTCGATGACCTCTTTAAAATACGGACAAAATATATTGGCCGAAACCAACAAATATGAACTGGTAATCACAGATAAAAAAGATTTGGCCGGACTGCCTCAGGAATTGATAAATACGGCGGCAGACGATGCAAAGGCAAAAGGTAAGGAGGGAAAATGGGTATTTACGCTTTCAAATTCCAGTGTGATGCCATTCCTTCAATACAGTTCGAACAGAAAGCTGCGTCAGGAAATATGGAATGCCTACCAAACGCGCGGTAATCACGATGATGCTCTCGATAACAAAGAAAACGCAATCAAGTTGGCCAATCTTAGGGGAGAAAAGGCAAGATTGTTGGGTTACAAATCGCATGCGGCTTATGTACTGGAAGAATCGATGGCCAAAAACCCGGAGAATGTAGCCAAACTTTTGAATGATTTATGGACACCTGCTTTGGCAATTGCTAAGACAGAAGCGTCAGATATTCAAAAGATGATGGATAAGGATGGAGTTAAAGATAAAGTAAAGCCTTACGACTGGAGATATTATACTGAAAAAATCAGAAAGCAGCGTTTTGATTTGGATGAGCAGGAACTGAAACCTTATTTTAGTCTTGATAACACCAGGAATGGTATTTTTCAGGTGACCGAAAAATTATACGGTTTAAAATTCAAGCAACTGAACGATGTGCCAAAATACCATGATGAGGTTACGGTTTGGGAAGTTACAGAAGCAGACGGAACGCATGTGGGAATACTGTATATGGATTTCTTTCCAAGAGCTTCGAAAAGAGGCGGTGCCTGGATGACATCTTACAGAAGCCAGAAAACAGTTGACGGGCAAAGAAAAGCTCCGGTGATTTCTATTGTATGTAATTTTACAAAACCATCAGGCGATACGCCGGCGTTGTTGACATTTGATGAGGTAACTACTTTTTTCCACGAATTTGGGCATGCGTTACATGGGTTACTTTCGAATGTTACCTATAAAAGCCTTGCCGGTACAAGCGTGCCAAGAGATTTTGTTGAGTTGCCATCACAAATTATGGAAAACTGGGCTGCGGAGCCGGAAGTTTTAAAAATGTATGCGAAACATTATAAGACAGGAGAAGTTATTCCGGATGCGCTGATTCAGAAATTACAGAAGTCAGGAACTTTTGACCAGGGATTTGCCACAGTAGAATATCTTGCGGCTTCTTTCCTGGATATGGATTACCATACACAAACAGCCGCAATCCAGTTGGATGCCAATTCGTTTGAGAAAAATTCCATGAAGAAAATCGGACTAATCGATGCGATTATTCCAAGATACAGAAGTACGTATTTCAGCCATATTTTTTCAGGAGGCTATTCTTCGGGTTATTACAGCTATATCTGGTCGGGAGTTTTGGATACGGATGCTTTTGAAGCCTTTAAGACGACCAATCTTTTCAATCCGGAAAAGGCCAAATTATTCCGAAAAAATGTACTTGAAAAAGGAGGAACCGAAGATCCAATGGTTTTGTACAAGCGATTCCGTGGTGCCGAACCAAGTGTGGAGCCGCTGTTAAGAAAACGCGGACTCGATAAAAAAGAAGAACCTGCTAAAAAGATTAGAGGTTAATACAAAGAAAAAGCCCTTGAACAACAAGGGCTTTTTCTTTATCCGTGATAGACTCGTGAAGCGATAATCTTTCCGTTTTTTACTTCCAGGACTTCGGCTACCAGCATATCGTCTTCTCCATCGACTGTTCTTATGTATTCCATAAAAACACGGTCGTTGTTGGCGGTCAGCGAAGTAACCTTATAATGCAAAGAAGGCAGACGCTCAAAAGCATCTTTCCACCATTCGCGAAGAGCCTGTTTTCCGGTCACGTATCCGTTGGTTTCAGGCTTCCTGATTTTTAACTTCGGACTGAAATGTTTTGCTTCGTCGTCATACAGGTCTAAAAGTTTTTCAAGTTGGTGTGAGTTGAACGCATCAAACCATTTAAATGCGATAGATTGCAATATTTCAGGTGTCATAGTGTTTTTTAATAGAAGAGCAAAGCTACAAAAACAAAAAGTCCCAAACTTGATTTTGGGACTTTGATGCATTATATATTTTTCAAATTGATAATTTCCTGTTCTGTCAGGAATCTCCAATTTCCTCTCGGTAGGTTTTTCTTGGTAAGTCCGGCAAATACGACACGGTCAATTCTAAGAACATCATAACCCAGGTGTTCGAAAATATGGCGTACTACTTTTACATTGGCTGTGCGTAGTTTTAGTCCGATTTCGCTTTTTGGTTCGTCGTCAATATAGCTGATTTCCTCAACATTGACACGATGGTTTTCTATCATCATGCCTTTTCCGATTTTTTCCAAATCCTCAAACTTCAGGTTTTTATCTAAGGATACCTGATAGATTTTTGACGATTTTTGATTCGGAATTGTGAATTTTCGAATCATGTCTGTATCGTTTGTAAACAATAGCAGGCCTGTTGTGTTTTTATCCATGCGGCCTACAGGCGACAAGACAGATTTTGTGGCGCCTCTAACCAGTTCCGAAACATTTCTGTGTTCAAAACCTTCGTCTAAAGAGGTTGTGAAGTTTTTCGGCTTGTTTAGGAGGATGTATTCTTTCTTTTCCGGAGTTAGTAAGGCGCCGTCAAAGTTTACTACATCAGTAGCTTTGACAAGATATCCCATTTCGGTAACGGTAACTCCGTTTACCTTTACGTTTCCGGATTTTATGTAGATATCAGCATCGCGACGCGAACATACTCCGGAATTGGAGATGTATTTGTTCAAGCGCATTTCATCTGATGCTTTCTGTCTTTTTGGAGCCTGATTTGGTTTCTTATCCGTTTTTTCAGTAGCTGAATCAGCAGCTTTAAAAGAAGCAGGCTTATTTTTTTTAGGTCCCTGGGCTCTTTTTGGCAATGGCGGTTTTGATTTTCCAAAACTGCTTTTTCCTCCTGTTCGGTTTGAGGCATTGCGTCTGTTGCCTCCTTCATTCTTGTTCATTCGCGTCTAAATTTGTGCAAAGATAGCGAATTGGAGGCTTTAAAAGCCCATAGAAGTGAAAGTTAGCGAAAATTGATAGCCAAAAGTATTTTCTTTCCGTGCCAAAGTACGGCCGGTTCGATTAATACGATGCAAAAAACGCCTGCTACAATAATGAATTTTAATAGATTGTGGAGTTTTAAGAACTCATTACGGGTATTTGATTTCCAAAGTTTCAACAGAAAAAAAATCAGAGCCATGAGGCAGAGATAGAAATAAATAACCATATAGCCTACTTCGTAAACATCTACTAAAATATAGACGGGAATAATGGTTAGCAGGGTGAGTACGGTAATGGCTTTTTTTGATACGGATTCACCATACACTACGGGAATGGTTTTGTAATCGCTTACAAAATCGCCTTTCATGTTTTCGAGGTCCTTAACCATTTCCCGAATCAGGATTAGTAAGAACAGGAAACTTGCGTGGCTGAATATGATTCCTATTTTCTGCCAGTCATATTCCTGATATTGTCCTTTGAAGAAATACAAAAGAATTCCGAAGAACGGAAAGATAGCCAATAGTGAGGCGGTAAGATTTCCAATTATAGGATATTTTTTCAGCTTATGGGAATAGAACCAGATCAGGAAAATATAAGACGAATAGAAAATGCTGACTCTCCAGGAAACGAAATAGGCAAGGAATACCGCAAGGAAGTTTAATCCGAAATAGACGTATAGCTTGGTTTTCTGGCTTACCAATCTATCCAGCATTGATTTGTTAGGCCTGTTGATTAAATCTTTCTGTGCATCATAAAAGTTATTGATGATATAGCCTGAAGCAATACAGAAACTGGAAACCAGAACAAGGATAAAGAGGTTAAAATCCAGAATAATATCTAAGGCTCTTGTGTTTTCCGGAGCCAATATAAATATAGCTGAAAGATACTGGGCAAGAACAATGACAGGAATATTATAGCCGCGTACTACAGAAAACAAACTGATAATTTTCATTACTAGAAGTTTGTTTTTTCTGCTTAACATTTCAGGTGCGCTATTTAAGTTTAAGGTAAAAAATACTATGCCATATCCTGACGGCTTGTTTGTTTTTGCTGCTTGATTGGGAGTTTTGGTTAAAACTGATAGACTACTTCTAATTTATAATCTTTCAGTGCTTCTTTTGCTTTTTCATAATCGTGCGTAAATCCAAGGATATAGCCTCCTCCACCTGAGCCGCATAATTTCAGGTAGTAGTCATTCGAATCCAATCCTTTTTGCCAGATTCCGTGGAATTGCTCCGGAATCATTGGCTTGAAATTGTTCAGGACAACTTTGGAAAGCTTTTTTGTATTGGAAAGCAATGATTTGATATCACCATGAAGGAAATCATCAATGCTGGCATCAGTGTATTTTACGAACTGGTTTTTCACCATAGCCCTAAAGCCTTTGTCTTTCAGGCTTTCCATGAAAATGCTTACCATTGGAGCAGTTTCTTTTACCATTCCGGAATCCAATAAAAATACGGCTCCTTTTCCTTCCAGACTTTGGGTAGGAATTCCGGTAGCTTCAATATTGTCGTGTGAATTGATTAATATAGGAATGCTCAAATAGCTGTTTAACGGGTCCAGTCCGGAGCTCGTACCATGGAAAAAGGATTCCATTTTTGAGAAAATCTGCTTCAGTTTCAGCAGCTTTTCACGTGTCAGGTTTTCCAGAACCGTGATTTTATTTTCGGCATACTGGTCGTAAATAGCAGCAACTAAAGCACCGCTGCTTCCAATTCCATAACCTTGCGGAATACTGGAATCAAAATACATTCCGGCTTCAACATTGCGCTTTAGCAGTTCAATATTAAATGTCACCAATTCCGGATTTTCCTGCTGCATGGTCTCAAGATAAGCCACGAAGCGTTTCAGGCTGGCATTGGATTTTTGGGCTTCATCCGAAAGATTGTTATCTACTTTCAGTCCGCCATTGAAAAAATTATAGGGAATGGACAAACCCCGGGAACCTTTGTTAATAGCGTGTTCACCGAAGAGTAATATTTTGGAGTAAAATAATGGTCCTTTCATGTCTGCTCTTGAATTTTGTTAAAATTACAATTTTTTTGCGCCAAATCCAATTTCATCGCAAATATATTGCGAGTTTTGGCAAAAGCCAACTAATTCATTCTTAATTAATTCTAAAACTTCTTCTCTAACGTTTTCGGGATACAGAATATGGACATTGGCTCCTGCATCTAACGTAAAACAAACCGGAATATTGGTTTCATTTCTAAATTTCCAGATACGGTTTATGATTTCCAGTGTATTAGGTTTCATCAGTATATAATACGGCATAGAAGTCAGCATCATCGCATGCAAGGTTAAGGCCTCACTTTCTACTATCCGGATGAATTCCTGCAAATCGCCGGATTCCAATAGTGTTTTTATTTTAGACAGGTTTATATGTGCCTGCTCAAATCGTTTTTCGGCATACGGATGATTGTGCATCAGGTCATGCCCAACCGTGCTTGACACCTGTTTTTCACCTTTGTCAACTAATAATATAGTATCCTGATAGTTTTTAAAAATAGGATGGATATTGCGAGAGAACTCTACCCCAAATAAATCTGAACTTCCTTCGGTTTCTTCATGATTTCCCCAAATAACAATACTTCCTTTTACACTTCGGCAAGCGCTACCTGAACCTAATCTTGCCAGGAAAGAAGCTTTTTGATTGAAGTAATCTTCTGTCATTTCAGGATTCAATTCCTTTTCAATACTCATCAGGTTTACAGCAAGAGCTGCCATTCCCGATGCAGAAGAAGCAATTCCGGAACTATGGGGAAACGTATTTTCTGTATTGATAGTGAAATGATATTTTTTAAGAAACGGCAGGTAGGATTCAATTCTTTCGAAGAACTTCCGGATTTTAGGTTTGAAATCTTCTTTTGGTTTTCCTTCAAACAGTAAATCAAATGAAAAGTCTCCATCCGGCTCTCTTTTTTCAAAAGCCAGTGAGGTAATGGTTTTGCAATTGTTGAGCGTAAAACTTATGGATGGATTGGCAGGAATCTGGTTGTCCTTTTTCCCCCAATATTTTACCAGAGCGATATTGCTTGGTGCGCTCCATTTGAAATTTCCTTTTTCTATTGAACGGGTATATTCTGACGGAATAAAATCCTTTTTCAAAATCATAATTTATGAATTTGTGCAAAGATACTTTTTTTGCCCAAATCGCAGTCTGCATTAGGGCTAATCTGTGAAAATAACTAAATTTGTTAAAAAAGCAAAAATGAACAGATACACGCGAATTTTAGTTTTGACAGCAACCTGTCTCGCAGTAGGTTATTTTTCAAGTCTGGTAACAAGACCGGCAGTAGAAAGCTGGTATCCTTTGATCGAAAAACCAGTTTTTAATCCGCCCAATTGGATTTTTGCTCCTGTCTGGACTATTCTTTACGTTATGATGGGAATTGCAGGCGGACTGGTTTGGCATGAAATTGATACTCCCCGGAAAGAAGAAGTCAAAAAGGGAATGCTGTTTTTTGCTATTCAATTAGCATTAAATGCCTTGTGGTCGTATTTGTTCTTTGGACTCAAAAATCCATTGCTTGCGTTGTTTGAAATTGTGCTGCTTTGGCTGATGATTTATGAAACCTATGCCAAATTCGCCAAAATCAACCGGTTTGCAGGCTATCTGTTTATCCCGTATTTGTCTTGGGTAGGTTTTGCCATGGTGTTGAATGCCAGTATCTGGTGGCTGAACCAATAAAGGTTGTTTTACACTGCTATTGGCTAATAGAGTTTGCCACAATAAATCCGCTGGTCCAGGCATTTTGAAAATTAAATCCGCCGGTGATTGCATCAATATTGGTAATTTCTCCCGCAAAGAATAAATTGGGATGGATTTTGCTTTCCATTGTTTTGAAATTGATTTCTTTAAGGTCAATTCCTCCGGCTGTAACAAATTCTTCTTTAAAAGTACTTTTTCCATTGACCTGGAATTGTGCTTTTGTCAATTGATTGGCCAGATTCTGTAATTGGTTTTTGGATAAATCAGCCCATTTTGTTTCTTCCGAAATTCCTGAAGCCATAACCAGACTTTCCCATAAACGGTTTGGAAAATCAAAAGGTGATTTTTTTGAGACAGCTTTTTTGGAATGTTCCAGTTTCAATTCTTTTAAAATAGATTCGGCTTCTTCAGTATCGACATCGTTAAGCCAATTGACAAAAATGGTGAACTGATAGTTTTTCTCAAATAAGATTCGTGCTCCCCAGGCTGATAGTTTTAAGATAGCAGGGCCGCTCATTCCCCAATGTGTTACGAGTAAGGGGCCTGTAGAAGTCAGTTTAGTATCTTTAACTTTTACAGAAACCTGTGCTGAAACGCCAGGCAGTTCTTTGATGCGTGGGTCTTTTATATTAAATGTAAACAGGGATGGTACCGGACTTACAATAGTATGTCCAAATTCCTGAAGCATGTCCCACATTTTTGGATTGCTTCCGGTGGCCAATACTAATTTTTCGCAGAAATACTGTTGGTTTTGGGTTTCGATTTTCCAGAAACTCCCTTCATCTGCATTTGATTTGTAGATAGATTGTACGCTTTGCCCTGTCAAGACCTGAATTCCTAATTTTTTTGTGGCAGCCGTAAAGCAGTCGATAATGGTTTGCGAGGAATTGGAAACAGGAAACATGCGTCCGTCGTCTTCAATTTTTAATTCAACACCGTGCTTTTCAAACCACTCAATGGTATCACCCGAGCAAAATTGGTGAAACGGACCACGAAGTTCTTTTTCACCACGCGGATAAAACTTTACCAATTCATTCGGAACAAAACAAGCGTGTGTTACATTGCATCGTCCGCCACCGGAAATACGGACTTTTGTCAGGACTTCCTTGCCGCGTTCCAATATAGCGATTTTCAATTTCGGATTTTTCTCCGCACAGTTTATGGCTGTAAAAAAACCTCCGGCTCCTCCGCCAACGATGATTATGTCGAAATTAGTGTTCATATTTTTTCCGGGAAATCGGTAATGATTCCATCAACATTATACGTTTTTACTCTCTCAATATCCTCAATTTCATTAACTGTCCAGGTGTAGACTTTGAAACCCTGTTTTTGTGCCTGTTGTACGTTTTCTTCTGTCAGGAGGCTGAAATGGGGATGTATTGCTTTGGCAGAAAAAGCAGTGGCCCATTCCAAGGCTTGTGCTACGCTAGCCTGTGACAATACACCCAAATGTATTTTCGGATTGATGATGTGCATCATTTCGAGTTCTTCCCTTTGAAAGCTGGAAACAATAAAGTTTTCGTAGCTGTAGTCATTTTCAAGAATATACTTTTCAACAAGATGCGAAACGGGTTTTGCCGTATGACGGCCTTTTAGTTCAATATTGATAAGGCAGTTTTTACCGGCTAATTCAATCACTTCTTCTAAAGTGGGGACTTCAATATGTCCGTTAATACGCAATGCTTTTATTTCGGAAAGTGTCAACTCAGAAATGGCACCGGAACCATTAGTGGTACGGTCTGCCGTAAAATCATGGATAACGACAAGTTCGCCAGTCTTGCAGATATGGACATCCAATTCGATTCCGTCAGCATGCAGGTCGAAAGCTTTTTGGAATGAAGGAAGCGTGTTTTCAGGTTCATGGCCTTTGGCACCACGATGTCCGATGTTGAGTGTTTTTTTCAAGACTGACTTTTAATTGGTAAAAGTAAAGTTTTTGGATTTGCCTGACAAAAGTTTAAGCCATTATAGGAAATTTTAAGTTATCTATATCCCATGCTTTGTGACTCTGTGCCTTTGCGTGAAATAATTGCTCGCAAAGGCGCAGAGCCGCAAAGTTTATAAAGGAAATTGTGCTGATTGAGAATGTATTTCCTGTGTCTTAAAAAAAGAAATGCCCTGCGTGATACAGGGCATTTTATTATTTTTTCAGCAGTTCGTTGGTTCTGCGTATGGCTTCGGCATCTTTATAATCCAGCCAGGCTTGCCCTTTGCGTTTTCGCATCCAGTTGTCATAATGACGTATAACGGCAACGTTCGCCAAACCTTTGAGCAGGTTAGTTGGTCTTCCTGCCAATGAACGCAAACTTAACGAAAAGCCAGGCGTTAGGTATTTCATATAATGCCACCAGCCTTCAGGCATATAAAGCATTTCGCCATGTTGCAGATTGGTGATGTATGGCTTTACCATTTTAAGTGCCGGGAATTTTTCAAAATCGGGGTTGTCAAAATCAATGTCTTCATTGCAAATCCAGGAATAAGGAAGTCTGTACATGTATTTCGTTTCTTTTGGGTCAACGAGAACGCATTGTTTTTTTCCTTCAAAATGGATATGGAAAATATTAGGGAAATCGATATCATAATGCATAAAGACTTTGGCGTCTTCGCCTCCAAAGAAAACCAAGGGAAGGCTTTTTATCAATCGAAGTCCTAACTGGGGCCATCTCATATCCGCTTTCAAAGAAGGCACATCTTTCATCAGATTGTATAGAAAAATACGCAAATCGGTTGGGCCTTTTTCCAGAATATCGATATATTCTGACATGGTCATTTTGAAATCCGGCTCGTTTACTTTTTTAGTATAATCCGTTTTCCTGCTGTCATAAAGAGGAACTGTCTTATCGCCGGCTACTTCTCTGAGAAATTTGAAATTCCATTTGGAAAAAGCGGGCCAGTCTTCAATCTGATTTGTAATTACTACAGGTTTTTGAGGCTTATAATAGTTTTCGATAAACTCTTTCTTTGTAAGTCTTTCAACCCTTTCTATTTCTATATATTCAAAGGCCATGTTTAAAAATGCTAAGTTGTTCTACGGAAGTACTAAATTAGCATTTTTAAACATTCTAAATAATAATTATTACTTTTTTATTTAACCAAAATATAATATTGCCAAGGCTTGAAACTGAATTTCTGGTCTTTTGCCAATGTTATTTTCTCGCCGGTCATATAATTGGTAAATGTGCCTTCAACCGGAGCCGTGAATTGCTGGTCTTTTTTAGATAGGTTTCCAATAAAGAAAACTTTCTGATTTTCTTTTTCTCTTTCAAAAGCAAGAACATTCGTATCGTTTGAAGTTGCCAAACGTTTGAAAGAAGCCGCATTTTTACCGCCATTCAAGGCAATATTGTTGTTTTTTAATTCACCCAATTTTTCATAGATAGGGAACATTTTTGCCTTTGTTTTAGGGATTGAGTCTTTTTCGAAGAATTTCAATCGGTGTTTCAGGTCATATTCCTGACCTGTATAGATAAGCGGCATTCCCGGCATCAGGTAGGTTAGTGCCGTAAAAGCTTCTACGCCGTCACCCATTCTTTCATATTCGGTTCCGTTCCATGAATTTTCGTCATGATTGGAAGTGAAGTTCATGAAAATATCATTCTTCTCATATTCTTTAGCAATTTTATCAAATACGTTATCCAGGTCTTTGACTGTTTTTGTGCCTTTGTTAATGTCGTTCATTACGTGGTGCGCTTCCCAGCCATATCCCATATCAAAAAGTCCATCTTTTAAAAGATAATTTTTGTTGGATTCCATCAGCATGAATACAGGTTTCACTTTTCGCAGTTCAGGAATTGCCTTTTGCCAGAATTCGGTAGGAACATTGTCTGCAACATCACAACGGAAACCGTCGATGTTTTCTTCTTTTACCCAATATAACATTTCGTTTTCCATGGCTTTGTGAAGTTCCTTGTTGGCATAATTCAAATGAGCAACATCTGTCCAACCCCATGATTTCCCTGTTTCCGGATTAAGCGGGTCGGTTACTTCACCTTTTGCATTTTTATGGTAGTATTCCGGATGTTCAGTAATCCATTTATGGTCCCATCCGGTGTGGTTTGCTACCCAGTCAAGAATGACATACATACCATTTTCATGGGCTGTTTTTACCAGATTCCTGAAATCTTCTTTGGTTCCGTAATCCGGATTGATAGCCGTATAGTCTGATATGGCATAAGCACTTCCTAAGTATTTGGCCTTTTCTTTCGGGTCTTTAATGTCTTCTACAGAAAGTTCTCCGGTAGCTTTCCTGTTTTTCATCGAAATAGGATAGATAGGCATCAGCCAGATGATTTTTACACCCAATTTTTTCAATTCCGGAATGTCTTTCGTAAAAGCATTAAAAGTTCCTTCTGGTGAATATTGACGAATGTTGGCTTCATAAATAACCGCATTTTCTGCTGTTGCATCCGTTATTGGGGCAATAGTTTCTGTTTTTGCAGCGGTTGTCCCTTCTGTTTTTTGGTCTTCTTTGCAGCTGATAAAAGCCGCTAATGCTACAGCTAATAAGATTGTTTTTTTCATAAATATTTATTTTAGAGCTGCTGAGGTGCTAAGTTACTAATAGAAAAACTTTGCGTCTCTGCGCCTTTGCGAGATTAATTTATTTTAACTCCAATATCAGGACTGATTTTTCTTCTATACTTATATCTTCTTTTACATTAATAGATTTTCCTGTCAGCACATCTTTTCCTGACGTAAAGTCTTTGATGTTTTCCTGAAAACGTGCGGTCTTAAATGTTTTTGGCTGAGCAGCATTGTTGATGATTACCATCACGGTTTCATTGTCATTATATCTGAAATAAACATACACATTATCCTCCGGGATGTAATGTGTCATTTTACCGGAATGAATAACGGATTTCCCTTTTCTCCATTGGAATAATTTTGAAGAGAAGTCAAAAAACTTAGCTTGCTCTTCCGTTCTTCCGGCTTTGGTGAAAGCGTTGTTTTTATCACCTGTCCATCCACCCGGAAAATCCTGACGGATATCGGCATCTCCTTTTCCTTTGTCTCCCGCCATTCCTATTTCGGAACCATAATAGATTTGCGGAATTCCGCGCACGGTAGCGATTAACGCCATAGCCATCTGGTATTTCCTGAAATCGTTTTTGTAGATGTGGTTAAATCTTCCGGTATCGTGGTTTTCTACAAAAGTCAGAAGGTTGTTTACGTTAGGATATAAAAAATCATTGGCGAAATTATCGTATACCTTAATCATCCCATCATTCCATGTGGCTTTGTCTTCGTTGAATACATTCCCGAAAGCATCATGCAATGTAAAATCCATAACACTTGGTAGATAAGAATTATAACTCTGTATGGCACTGATTGGACTGTCTTTTTGCCAATATGACATCTGAGCCTGGTCATGCATCCAGACTTCACCTACAATATTAAAATACGGATATTCGTCGGTGATGGCTTTCGTCCATTTTGCGATCCCGATTTTGTCATTATAAGAATAGGTGTCGACTCTAAATCCATCCAAATCAGCATATTCAATCCACCAGATAGCATTTTGTATCAGGTAATTCAAGACTAACGGATTGGATTGATTCAAATCGGGCATGGAAGGAACAAACCAGCCGTCCATACAATTTTTGGCATCAATAGCAGAAGCATTGGTGTCAAATTGTGTTGTCATTCTATAATTAGATTGTGAAAATCCTGGGAATTGGTGAATCCAATCATAGGTGGGCAGGTCTTTATACATCCAGTGTTCTGCACCCCAATGATTGGTCACATAATCCTTGATGAGTTTCATGTTACGTTTTTTCAATTCTGCCGAAAGGCGAACATATTCTTCATTGGTTCCATAACGCGGGTCAATTTTATACACATCAGACTGTCCGTAGGTATGGTACGAATGAACTTTGTCATTATCTTCACATAGCGGAGTACTCCAAATTGCTGTTACGCCTAATTCTTCCAAATAATCGAGGTGTTTTATGATTCCTTCGATATCTCCGCCATGACGACCTCCCGGAAGGCTGCGGTCTGCTTTTTCATTCAACGATTTATCGGTATCGTTGTTTGGATTACCATTGGCGAAACGGTCCGGCATGATAAGATAGATTAGGTCTGACGAATCGAAACTTTTTCGCTGAGCCGAATTTTTACGTCTAGCTTTCAGCGTATATTTTTTTGTAAAGGCTACCTTGTTTTTGTTCTTGAATGAAAAGACAAAATCAGAAGCAGGAATATTTTTTGTGTCGATTGTAATGAAAATGTAGTTAGGATTTTCAGTTTTTACCACGTTTTTGATAACCACATTGTTAGAAACGGAGGCTTCGTACTGTGCTATGTTTTTTCCGTAAAACATAATCTGAAGTTCAGGGTTATGCATTCCGGCGTACCAGAAAGGAGGCTCTATCTTATCAATTTGGGCGAAAGCCGAAACCGATAAAAGGAGCACTAACAGGTTTAGTTTTTTTGTAAAATTCATTGTTTAGTTTTTAAGAACCCTTTCAGAGCATTTACCTCTGAAAGGGTTGGGTGGTGGTATTTATACGGTTACCAAAGTATTGGGTTCTACAAGTACTGCTTTCCCGTTGACATAAACGGTGAGTTCCTGAGTTCCTTCTAAGGTAAATTTAGTTTCGCTGGCATTTACGAAAACTTGCAATATCTGATTTCTGAAATTGATTTTGAAGGAATAGCCTTGCCATTGCTCCGGGATTTTTGGTTCAAAATGCAAGGTGTCATTTTTGACACGCAAACCTCCAAAACCTTCAACAATGCTCATCCAGGTTCCGGCCATACTTGTAATATGGCAGCCTTCCTCCACTTCTTTGTTATAATCGTCAAGGTCCAGACGCGAAGTTCTTAAGTAGAACGTATAGGCCTGTTCCATGCGTCCTAAAGTGGCTGCCTGAATGGAGTGCACACAAGGAGAAAGCGAAGATTCATGTACTGTAAAAGGCTCGTAAAAATCGAAATGCCTTTCCAGCTGCTCTTTTGAGAAATGGTCTTCAAAGAAATAAAATCCTTGCAAAACGTCGGCCTGTTTGATGTATGGAGAACGCAGGATTCTGTCCCATGACCATTTTTGGTTGATAGGTCTTTGGCTTTTATCCAAATCATGAACTTTAACCAGTTCCTTGTCCAGGAATCCGTCCTGTTGCAGATAAACGTCGTGTTCTTCAGAATATGGAAGGTACATTTTATCGGCAACTTTTTTCCAATTGATTATTTCTCCGGCTTCCAGCTTTGTTTTCGAAACAATTCGGGAATAATCAGCGGCATATTCTTTCTGTACTTTTTCAATTTGCTCTACAGCATAATCAATACACCATTTTGCCAGATAGTTGGTATAGAAATTATTGTTTACGTTGTTTTCATATTCGTTCGGGCCGGTAACTCCCAAAATTACGAACTGGTCTTTGACGGTTGAAAGCGTTGCTCTCTGGTGCCAAAAACGGGCAATAGCAATTAATACTTCCAGTCCTTTTTCAGGAATATAGCTGTAATCTCCGGTGAATCTGTAATAGTTGTAGATGGCAAAGGCAATAGCTCCGTTTCTGTGGATTTCCTCAAAGGTAATTTCCCATTCGTTATGGCATTCTTCTCCGTTCATGGTGACCATCGGGAAAAGGGCAGCACCGTTTGTAAAGCCTAATTTTTCAGCATTTTCGATTGCCTTATCCAGTTGGTTGTATCGGTAGGTCAGCAAATTTCGGGCTACCTGCTGGTCTTTAGTCGCCATATAAAACGGAATGCAATAGGCTTCAGTATCCCAATAGGTTGAACCGCCGTATTTTTCTCCTGTAAAACCTTTTGGACCGATGTTCAATCGGGAATCTTTTCCGGAATAGGTTTGGTTCAGTTGGAAAATATTAAAACGAATACCTTGTTGTGCCTTTACGTCGCCATCGATAGTGATGTCTGACATTTCCCAGATTTTTGCCCAGGCTTCAATCTGTTCCTGCAATAAGGTTTCATAACCTTTTACGTTTGCCTTGGCAATAACGTTTTGGGCAGCCGTAATTAACTGAGAGTTCTCATGGTTCAGAGAAACCGTATAGCCACCAAATTTTTGGATGGATAATTTTTCTCCTTTTGCAGCTTCTGTTTCATAGACGAAAAGAATCTTTTCTGCAGAAGCTTCAACATTCACAGGAGTAGTGTTGAGGTTCTGTCCATTTAAAAAGATGCTGTTTGACATGTAGGTGGCTACATTAAAATGGGTTTTGAATGTTCTGGCAACAACAAAGGCTTCGTTGCCGGAATGTTTTGTTTCCAAAGGTTCCCAGAATTTTTCTTCCCAGTTGGCATCCTCATTTTTTACTCCTGCATCAATGTACGGTTTGTAAACGATTTTTGCGTCTTTATTTAATGGTGTAATTTCATAATTAATAACACCTAATTCATCAGAATTGAGCGAAAGGAAACGACGGACATCTACTTTTATTTGGGTTCCGTTTTTTAATGTGGCTTCAAAAGAACGGTGGTACCATCCTTCTTTCATATTTAATTCGCGCTGGAAATTCGTGACTTCTGTGCAGGTATTTAAATCGAGGTTTTCGCCATTAATTTCAATGTCTATTCCTATCCAGTTGGGTGCGTTGAGCACTTTGGCAAAATATTCCGGGTAGCCATTTTTCCACCAACCCACTTTTGTTTTGTCCGGATAGTAGATTCCGGCAATATAGCTTCCCTGAAAAGTTTCTCCGGAATAGCTTTCTTCGAAATTGGCACGCTGTCCCATGGCACCGTTTCCAATACTAAATAAACTTTCGGAAGATTTTATTCTTTCTGCATCAAATCCTTCTTCTATGATTGACCAATTATTTGGTACTATATAATCTTGATTCATTTTATTTATTCACTAAAGTTTCTATGAAATTTGTTTCTATATGGGTAAAGTCAGGGAAAATATAATCGGCTTCGTGCAGAATTTTTGCTTCTCCGATTCCTACGCTTGTCATATTTGCAATGTTAGCAGCCTGTATGCCGGCTACAGAATCTTCAAAAATGATAGCATTTTCAGGAGCGGTGTTTAATAATTCTGCTGCCCTAAGGAAAACTTCCGGGTCGGGTTTGGCATTGGAAACATCATTGCCATCGACTATAGCATCAAAATAGTGGATAATGCCTGTTTTTTCCAGGATTGGTCTGGCATTTTTGCTGGCAGAGCCCAAAGCAATCAGTTGTTTTCTTTCTTTCAGATAACGCAGAACTGGCAGTACTCCCGGCAACAATTCGCTATTATCCATATCTACCAGATAAGACAGGTAATCCTCATTTTTTTGCGTAAGCCATTTGTCTTTGTCTTCCTGACTCGCTTCTATTTTTCCTAATTGAAGTATAAGTTCTAACGAACGTACACGACTTACCCCTTTTAGTTCTTCATTGTGTTCCGGAGTAAATTCAATACCCAGCTGGTTGGCTATTTTTTGCCAGGCCAGATAATGATATTTGGCGGTATCGACGATTACTCCGTCTAAATCGAATATAAATGCTTTTGTTTTCAATGGTTTATTGTTTTACGGTGTCGTCAGTATCTTTTACCCGCAACACAAAAAAGGAAGCGATGATGAAAGCGACTCCGCTGGTTACAATGGCATAGATTGGGTTACCGCCATAAATGTATTTAACGATAGGTCCGCCAATGATGGCGTTGATGATTTGGGGAACTACAATGAAGAAATTAAAAATTCCCATGTAGACACCCATCTTTTTGGCCGGAATAGAGCCTGAAAGGATGGCATAAGGCATAGCAAGAATGCTTGCCCATGCAATACCAACTCCAATCATTGAGACGATTAGCCAGTTTGGGCTTGGTGCAAAATAAACTGAAATCAGCCCGATTCCTCCCACGATTAATGAAAAAGCATGTGTAGATTTTCGTCCTATTTTTTTAGCGATTGCCGGTAAAAAGAAGGCAAACACAGCCGAAACGGCATTGTAAACTCCAAAGATGATTCCCACCCAGTCGCCAGCTTCCTGATAGGTCTTGCTGTTCGTGTCTTCTAATGGAAGTCCATAGATGTGGTGTGCTATAGCCGGAGTCGTAAAAACCCACATTCCAAATAACGCAAACCAGGAAAAGAATTGTACCCATCCGAGTTGTCTCATGGTTTGAGGCATGTTTCCAAAGTCACTGAAAATATTCAACAGGCTTCCTTTTTCTTCTTCCTCATGGACGATTCCTTCTGCCTTATCAAAAGCTTCCAGTTCTTCCGGCGAATACTCTTTGGTAGTAGAAATGGTCCATAATACGGCTCCAACCAAAACGGCGGCACCAATAATAAAGGATAGGATTAAATGATAAGGAACTTCACCCGGTTGAGCTTCACTGGAAACTCCAAACCATTTGTTTAAGGCATACGGAAGCCACGAACCTATTACGGCACCAAACCCTATCAGGGCGGTTTGCACGCTAAAACCCAATGTTCTCTGGTCGGCAGGAAGCAGGTCGGCTACTAAGGCACGGAAAGGCTCCATTGCAATGTTGAATGAAGCATCCATAATCATGAGCATTCCTGCACCTACCCAAAGAGCAGGCATAAAAGCAGTGAGCATTGCAGATTGTGGCATGAGTATTAATCCCAGTGCTGCCAAAACCGAACCGATTAAAAAATAAGGTTTTCTTCTGCCAAAACGTGTCCAGGTTCTGTCGCTGTAGTGGCCTATAATTGGCTGGACAATCAATCCCATTAGTGGGGCAACAATCCAAAACCATGACAGGCTGTGTACGTCGGCGCCGAAGATTTGTAGAATTCTACTGGCATTTGCATTTTGCAAGGCAAATCCCATTTGTATTCCCAGATAGCCAAAACTCATGTTCCAGATATCCAGAAAACTTAATTTACGCTTTTTCATTATCGTAATTTGTTGATTGATATACGATAAGCGTTAATGGCTTATCAAGACTTAATCTTTCGTTCGAAGTAAAAATATAAGCATTGATAATCGTTACAAATATATAATTTTTTTATACCCGAAATTAAAAATGGAATATTTAACAATCGGCAAAAGAGGAAAAATATATTTTTATTTATTTGATATTCAGCATTTTGATTGCAACTACAACGATGGCGTAGATTCTCGTAATACGAGGTGAGTTTCTATAACTTCCGTTCTGTAATGTTCGTCTTCTTCCTGTTCTGATTCTAATCTTTCAATAAGCATCTTGGCCGCTTTGCCACCCATTTTTATTCCATTCTGGCTTACTGTAGTAATGCTTGGTGAAGAATATTTGGAAATAATGCCATCTGTGAATCCGATAACCGAAATATCTTCCGGAACCTTAAGGTTTATTTTCTTTGCGGCTTTAATGGCCGTTACGGCAAATAATTCGTTTACAGCAAAAACAGCATCGATTTCATTATTATTAATGAGTTCTTCAATTTGATGTTCGCAGATGTCAATATCTTCTATTTTCAATATGAGTTTTGGGTCAACAGGGATATTGTTTGTTTTAAGTGCCTTGATGTATCCGTCTGTACGAAGCTTTCCAACACTGACATAATCAACGGTAGTAATGAGTGCAATTTTTTTGAATCCTTTGTCGATTAAATCCTGAACCGCTTCATAGGCAGCCAGATTATCGTCAATAATAACCTTGTCACATAAAATATCGTTTGTCACACGGTCAAACATAACCACAGGCATTCCCTGATTGATAACCTCGGTAATATGGTGGAAATCTTTTTTGTGCTGAGTTTCTTTGGAAAGCGACATGATAAAACCGTCAATGCTTCCGTTGGCAAGCATTTCCATGTTGATTACTTCCTTGTCAAAAGATTCGTCAGATAACGTTACGATAACATTATAGCCGTGTTCATTAGCCACATGTTCAATACCGCTAATGACGGTGGCAAAAAAGTGGTGTACAATTTCAGGAATAATGACGCCGATTGTCTTGGTTTTTTTATTTTTTAAACTTAGGGCAATCAGGTTGGGTTTGTAGTTGTATAATTTGGCAAAAGCCTGGACTTTTTGGCGGGTGTCTTCACTAATTTCAGGACTGTCTCTTAACGATTTTGAAACAGTTGAAATCGATACGTCTAATTCTTTGGCAATTTGCTTTAGCGTGACTTTTTTTCGCATAGTATTTAATGTCAGGTAAATATTTCTGAATAAAGATAAATTTAATTTTTATTAATAGCGATTTTCGGGTAAAAAATCTGAGTATTTGCTAAAGTTTTCAACACGCAAACGTTTTCGGTTGGTGCTTTTACGAAAACGATTTTTTTGTCTAAAATATTTACATAGATTTAACATTCGAAGTAAAAATATAAGGTAAACAAACTCATTTTTAACCTAAACAAAATGTATGAAAACAATTTACAAAAAGTTGTTGCTTTTATTACTGATGCTTCCGTTTAGTGTGCTGGCACAGAACACGTTAAATGGAAATGTCAGAGATGAGGTTTCAGGATTGCCCTTGCCGGGAGTCAGTGTGACTGTCCAGGGCAGTACCAATGGAGCCACAACCGATTTTGATGGAAACTTTTCGCTTTCCGGAGTAAAATCGGGGGACGTAATTACGTTCTCTTTTTTGGGCTATAAACCTACCACTATCACTTATTCTTCACAAAATACTATTAGTGTTATTTTACAGGAAGATGCTTCGCAATTGGATGAGGTTGTTGTAGTAGGATATGGTTCTGTTAAAAAGAAGGATGCTACCGGAGCCGTAGAGGTAATTTCTCAAAAAGATTTTAACCGTGGCTTAAATGCAACTGCAGAAAACCTGTTAAATGGTAGAGTAGCAGGTTTGAACATTACAACCAGCGGAGCGCCGGGTTCAGGGTCTACAATCAGAATTCGTGGAGGCTCTTCTTTGAACGCCAAAAATGATCCGTTAATTGTAATTGACGGTCTTCCTTTAGATAATGAAGCAAGTGGGGGTTCTACAAGCGTATTGGCTTCTATAAACCCGAATGACATCGAGTCTTTCTCTATTTTGAAAGATGCTTCTGCTACGGCAATCTACGGTTCCAGAGCTTCGAACGGTGTCATCATCATTACAACTAAAAAAGGAAGCCAGGGCGATATGCAGGTTAGTTTCAATTCTGTGACTACCGTAAATACATTGGCTAAAAAAGTAGACGTATTGTCTGCCGACCAATTCAGAGCATTAGTAAACCAGGTAGGTTCGCCAACACAAATAGGATTGCTTGGAAATGCAAAAACAGATTGGCAGGATGAAATTTTCCAGACCAGTATGTCTGTAGATAATAACCTATCTATCAGAGGAAACTTATTTGGGGTTATGCCGGCCAGATTGTCTGTTGGTTATACTCAAATTCCAGGTTTATTAAAAACAGGAGAATTTAAAAGGACTACAACTTCATTGGCGTTAAACCCATCATTTTTTGATGACCATTTGAAAATTAACCTGAATGCTAATATTTCATGGCAGGACAACCGTTTTGCAGATGAAGGAGCTATTGGTAATGCTTTAAGCTTTGACCCTACACAATCGGTTTATGATCCTTCTTCTTATTTTGGAGGTTATTTCGAATGGCTTGAGCCAGATGGAGACAGAGTAGTTACCGGAGCACAACAGAACCCGGTATCGCTGCTAAATCAAAGAAGAAACATTACAGACAACCGTAAAATGTATGGTAATTTCCAGGTTGACTATAAACTGCATTTCTTTGAAGACATCAGAGCGGTTGTGAATGTTGGTTTTGATAAACAGGACGGTAACGGGACTAACACATTGGCGCCGTTTAGCCCTGCCGGTTTCCAAACAGGAAGCTACAGTGGCGGAACGTACCAGAATTATGGTGCCTATAGCTATTTTAATGAAAATAAAGAAAACAAATTGTTAGATGCTTACCTTGTATATTCTAAAGAAATTGGAAAATTCAATTTGGATGTAACAGGAGGTTATTCGTACCAAAACTTCAAATGGGTAGGTTTCTCAACAGGAAACGTTTATGATCCAAATGCGCAACCAGACGTATTTACAAGACCTACAGTCAACTTGCAGTCCTATTTTGGAAGAATGAATTTAGGATTTGATGACAAGTATTTATTGACCTTAAACTACAGAAGAGACGGTACTTCCCGATTCTCTAAAGAAAACAGATGGGGTAACTTCCCTGGAGCTGCTTTCGCATGGAAAATATCACAAGAAGGTTTCATGAAAAATGTGAGATTTGTTTCTGATCTTAAATTAAGATTAGGATGGGGTATCACAGGACAGCAGGATATTAATGACGGTTTCGCTTATATCGAAAGATATACTACAGGAACAACTCAGGCACAATACCAATTTGGAAACGTTTTTGTTCCGGTAGGAAGACCTGAAGGTTATAACAAAGGACTGAAATGGGAAGAAACCGAAACCAGAAACATTGGTATTGATTATGGCTTTTTCGACAACAGATTAAGAGGGTCTTTGGATTTATATGAGAAAAAATCATCTGATCTGTTAGCGATTGTTCCTTTTCCTGACGGAGCCAACCTGGCCAACCAGGGATTCAGAAACTACGGGAACTTTACTTCTAAAGGTGTCGAATTCAGCGTAAGCTATGACATTTTCCGTGGAGAAGGATTTAACTGGACTACAACATTCAATGCAACATACAACAATCAGGAAATTACAGACATCCCGTCTGATAACCCTGTAGGCGATATTGACGGTGGTGGTGGAAACAAAATCCAAATCAACTCTGTTGGATACAGCCCTAATGCATTTTACGTATATGAACAAGTATATGATGCAAACGGAAAACCGGTTGAAGGTGTATATGTTGACAGAAACCAGGATGGTGTTATTTCAACAGCCGACCAATACAGATACAAAAAACCAAATGCAGATTACACTTTTGGTATGATGAACAATATGAGCTATAAGCAATTTGACCTTTCATTTGCATGGAGAGCCAGCTTAGGGAACTATATGTATAATAACGTTGCTTCAAACAAAGGTGTGTTGCAGGCTGGTGTTCGTTATAATGACGTAATCAGCAACATTAATTCCGATTATTTGAACTCAGGTTTCCAATTGGAAGGAAACAACAGACTTTTCTCTGATTATTATATTCAGGATGCATCATGGTTCAAATTAGATAACATCACGTTAGGATATACCATCCAAAATCCTTTTGCTACAAAGAAATCCAAATTCAGAGTCTATGGAGCCGTTCAGAACGTATTTACAATTACGGACTATGACGGAGTAGATCCTGAAATTTATGGCGGTATTGATAAGACTATCTATCCAAGACCAAGAATGTTCATGCTAGGATTTAATATAGATTTTTAAAAAAATATGAAAATGAAAAAAATGTTAGACATACTAGGGAAGAAAGCGCTGCTATTGCTTGTCATTATGGCAATAGGCGTTTCCTGTACGGACGATTTAGATGTAATGCCACAGGATGATGATGACTTTACAGCTGAAAAATTCTACGAAAACCCTCAAGCTTACAGAATGTTTTTGGCAAAACTTTACCTTGGATTGGCAAAAGCCGGAAATGGGGAAGGTGATGGAGGTGAAGATTTGCAAGGAATCAGAAATGACTTCAGTCCTTATTTGAGAGCATTCTATACGTTGCAACAGTTACCAACGGATGAGTCGGTAATAGCGTGGCAGGATGGTAACTTGCCATCCATGAACTCTCATACATGGACAAGCAACAACGAGTTCATTTATGTAATGTATTCCAGAACCTTTTACCAAATCAGTTTGGCAAATGAGTTTCTGAGACAATCGACTCCGGATAAAGTAGGTAGCAGAAATGTTGATCCGGCTATCCTGAACGATATGAAATCGTACAGAGCAGAAGCCAGATTTTTGAGAGCATTGTCACTCTACCATGCAATGGATTTGTTTGGACGTGTGCCTATTGTTACAGAAAATGATCCTGTTGGATTCTTTTATCCGCAACAGAGAGAGAAAATCGATGTTTTCAATTACATAAAAGATGAATTGATTGCTATTGATGCTGATTTGAAAGAGTCAAGAACGAATGAATACGGAAGAGTTGACAAGATTGCCGCAAAAATGCTTTTGTCAAAACTGTATTTGAATGCTGAGGTATACATAGGGCAGCCTAAATATGCGGAAGCTGCAGATGCATTACAGGCAGTTTTAAACTCAACTTACCAGATTGCCAACGTTCCTTACAAATATTTGTTTATGGCAGATAACGATGTGAATGGTGCGCAAAATGAATTTATTTTCCCGGTACGTTTTGATGGTCAATACACAACCAGTGGAGGAACCAATTATTTAGTTCACGCTTCTATTTTGAGTTCAATGAACGCGAGCGACTTTGGAGTTGATGGTGGTTGGAAAGGACTAAGAGCAAGAAGAGAATTTGTAAACAAATTTGCCGATGTAACAGGAGCTTCAGATAACAGAGCGATGTTCCATACAACAGGACAGACTTTGGATATTGCCAGTATTGCTGACGAAACGCAAGGATATGCAGTAACTAAATGGACTAACAAAAGATCCGATGGTTCTAACGGTTCAAATCCAACAGGAGCATTTGTCGATACAGACTTCCCGTTATTCCGTTTGGCTGATGCTTATCTGATGTATGCTGAATTGGCAGTCAGAGGTCAAGGTTCACTTTCGCAAGCGGTAACTTATGTAAACGCTTTAAGAACCAGAGCGAATGCAGGTACTATATCTCAGGGAGATCTTAACCTGGATTTTATCCTGGCAGAAAGATCCAGAGAATTATATTGGGAATGCCACAGACGCCAGGATTTGATTCGCTTTGGAAAATTCACAGGCGGTTCTTACCTATGGCAATGGAAAGGCAACTCTGCTAACGGAGCACCAATTTCAGATCATTTGAAATTGTTCCCGATTCCGGACAGAGCAAAAGCTGCCAACCCAACTTTACAACAAAATACAGGATATTAATAAAAGTAAAAATCATATAGATATGAAAAATATAGCAAAATCATTAATTGCATTATTCGCAGTCCTGGCTGTTTCATGTAGCTCGGACGATGTTGAAGACAGACCGATAATTAGAGCCATTGATGGACCGGCCTTGATTGCACCAGACGGAGGTTCATATGTGTTGAATATTGAGAGCGCTAATAACCTGGCAGAAAGATTCATGTGGACTTCCGCCAATTTTGGACAGGATGTTGCCATAAATTATGAAATACAACTTGATGCAGCAGATGGAGTAGATGAATTTGCAGAGCCACGTTCATTGGGTTCAGTAATTGGGGCAAATCAGTTGGCTGTTTCAGTCGTAACTTTAAATACGGCTGCCATTGCTTTAGGCGGTGTACCATTGGAAGAAAAGCAATATGTAGTTAGAGTTAAAGCTAGTGTAAATGATACTTTTGAGCCAATATACAGTAACCCTGTAACAATTTCAATAACTCCATACCAGGCTTTTGTCCCTTTACAGAACTTGTATTTGGTTGGGAACGCTACTGAATATGGATATAACAATAATGCAGGCAATTCACCTTTGTTTAGAGATCCCGGAAATCAATATAAGTTTTATTATACAGGTTATTTCACAGGAGGAAATGGAGAAGGAATAAAAATATTGTCGGCTCTTGGAAATTGGCATCCACAATATGGTTCGGCAGGAGCTGGAATCTTGGCCGTAAGTGGTGCTGATGGAAGTAATGAGCCAAGTCCTATATTTGTTCCGTCTTCAGGATATTATGAGTTAACTATTGATATTCAGGAAATGACATATTCACTAGAGCCATTTACTTATAATCCTGCTACTATGCCAACTTTCGGAAGTGTAGGAATTATTGGTGCTGCTACACCAGGTGGCTGGGATGCTGATACTGATATGACTAATAGTACTGCAAACCCTCATTTATGGAAAATTGATAATATTGCTCTTACTCAGGATGTACTAAAATTCAGAGCTAATGATAGCTGGGATACACCTGGAAACTGGGGTGGAGGAACACCTATTTCAGGTCAGATGAGCATTAATGGAGGTGACTTTGTGGGTGTTGCCGCTGAAGGAAACTACTCTGTCTGGTTTAATGATCTTGATAGACGTTATATTTTTATTCCTAGATAATTTAAAAAAATAAAAAAGCTATCTGAATTTTTCAGGTAGCTTTTTTAAATAATACAATATGAAAAAAATTACCCTATTATTTTTATTGATTGCTTCTTATGCCTGGTCGCAACAACAAACCGTAACCTATTCGGTAACGCCGGCGACTTTTGAAGAGAACCAGTCAATTACACTAACTTTCAACGGAAGCAGTATTAATGAAGCGACCTGGGGAGTTGCAGGCAATGCCCTTTATATTTGGGCATGGTCTTTCGATTTGAATGACCAAAACAATGCCGACTGCCCAACTAATGGCGATTGGGGGAACTCTAACGAAGCCAACCGTCTGACCTATAATTCTGCCAATGATACCTATTCGATAAGTTTTGTTCCAACTGCTTTTTATAATAGGACAGGAATAGGAAGAATAGGTTTTCTTATTAAGGCTAAGAATGGAAATGGAGATAAAAAATCTCAGGATATACTGCTTAGAGTCGGAACTTTTCAGGTGAACCTGACAGCACCTGCTCAAAACAGCAGCACCATGCTTGCTTCGGGTTCTAACTTTACGATAACGGCAAACAATACCGGTGGGAATGCCAGTTATGTTTTAAAATCAAATGGTTCAACCATCAACACGAATGCCAGTACCGCAAGTTATTCGTATGTTCACACAGGAATTACTTCAAACCAGAATTATTCGCTTGAAGTGACTCAGGGAGCAACTACAATTACAAAAAACTTTGCAGTGGTTATAAATCCGGGTGTTATTAGCGCAGCCATGCCGGCCGGAATGGGTGATGGAATCAATTACAACCCGTCAGATCCAACTAAGGCAACATTGGTGTTAAATGTACCTAATAAAGATTTTGTATATGTAGCAGGAAGCTTTAACAACTGGCAGCCTACGGGAGCCTATGCAATGAAAAAAGACCCGGCTACAGGGAAATTTTGGTTAGAACTGTCAGGATTGACTTCCGGAACAGCTTATACCTACCAATATTGGGTTTGCGACCAGACCAATCTTCCGGCTAATTCGCCTGCCTTGGTTAAAACAGCAGATCCGTTCTCCACATTGGTTTTAAGTCCGTATGACGATCCGGAAATTGCTTCATTGGGTGTTTATCCTAACTTGCCAACTTATCCGGCTGGCCAGGAAAGGGAAGTTACAGTACTTCAAACCGGACCCAACGCATTTTACAATTACAATTGGAGTGCAGCGACAACTAACTTTGTAAAACCAAGCAAAAAGGACCTTGTAATTTATGAAGTCCTGGTAAGAGATTTCGATGCGAACAGAACCTACCAGAATCTGATTGACCGTATAGATTATTTTAAAAACCTTAAAATAAATGCAATCCAGCTTATGCCGGTTATGGAATTTGAAGGCAATGAAAGCTGGGGCTACAATACCGTCTACCATTTGGCTTTAGACAAAAGATATGGCACAGAGGCAAAGCTGAAAGAATTTATCGACCTGTGCCACCAAAATGGCATAGCCGTTATTTTTGACATTGCATTAAACCACGTTTACGGTCGTTCGCCATTGGAAAGAATGTGGATGACAGATACTGATAACGACGGTTGGGCAAATGGTGTTACTACAGAAAACCCGTATTGCAATCAAAATGCAATGCACTCTTACAGTGTAGGGAGAGACCTTAATCATTTCAACGAACCGAATAACCTTACGGGTTATTATGTACAAAGAACCATACAGCGTTGGATGAACGATTTTAAAATCGATGGTTTCCGTTGGGATTTAACCAAAGGATTTACGCAAAATTGTCCTTACACAGGAAGTAGTTCTGCCCAGGAGAGTTGTACTAATAATTATCAGGCAGATCGTGTTGCCAAGCTAAAATATTATGCCGATATGCAATGGGCCATAGACCCTAATTTCTACGTGATTTTTGAACATTTAGGTGCAGGCGGTTCGTATAACGAAGAAGTAGAATGGGCAAATTACAGAAAAACAGGTGATGCTGACGGAATTTCTAAAGGTATCATGCAGTGGAGAAAAATGACAGACGCCTATGCAAACTTCTTAAAAGGGAACAGTGCCAATTTAGCAGGAGTTGCTGATGCGACAGACCGATTTATTGGTTATGCAGAAAGCCATGACGAAGAAAGAGTAATCTATAAGGCACTTACTGAATCTGGTCAGACTAATGGCAATCTTCCAAAAGCTTTGGCAAGAATGTCGGCTATGGGAGCGTTGCATTTATTGGTTCCCGGTCCAAAGATGATTTATCATTTTGGAGATTTGGGTTACAACAGTTCTATTTTTACCTGTAACAACGGAACTGTCAATACACCCAATGATGCTACTTCCGGTGACTGTAAGTTAGATACAAAACCACAACCACAATGGGCAAACAATTGGCTTGGAGATGTAGCCAGAAAAAAAATATATGACGATTGGGCCAAGATGATTGAATTCAAAAAACGTGAAAATGTTTTTGAAAACGGAACTCACGCCTGGAATTTTTCGCAAACCGGAAGACCAAGGCTCGATATCTGGACAAGCACATCACAAACGGCAGAATTGAGTTATGTTTTTGTGTTGACCAATGCTACCAATACGGTTTACAACGCTACAGCAGGTTTTCCATATACAGGAACCTGGTATAATTTGATGGACGGTACGCCAATCACCGTTACAGATGCAAACATGACTATTCCTATTGAAGTTGACGGTTTCAGGGTTTTTGGAAACAAGCAGGCGTTATTGGAAAGAAACGACTTCAATACAACGGCTATAGCCTTATATCCAAATCCGTCCAAAGGAATTTTCAATATCAGCAAGGATACCAAACAAGTCTCCATCTATTCAATTACCGGACAGCTGGTAAAAGAATTCAAAGGAGAATTTAGCAACGAACACCAATATTCAGTAGAAAATCTGAATCAGGGAATGTACATCGTTAAAGTGATAGATTCAGAAGATAAAGAAGCTACACTGAAATTGATGAAACAATAGTTTTTTGAGTTAGTTTTAAAATTAGATTTTTAAAAATGCCTTTTCGAGAAATTGAAAAGGCATTTTTGTTTGAAACAGGAAAATTCTTGTTAGGAAATAAAGTTTCATCCCATTATTTTTGCACTATGAAAACGTCGCTAAAAAAAATAGGGATTAAAGTCCTCAAAATTACAGGAGTAACCATCGCAAGCATCTTGTTGTTGATGTTTCTTTTGCCAATGCTTTTTCCGGGAAGGATTGCAGAACAGGTAAAAGCTTTTGCCAATAAAAAGCTGGATGGCGAATTGAGCTTTTCAGAATCCAACCTGTCTTTCTTTAAACACTTCCCATCTCTGACGGTAACCCTGGACGATTTCGCATTGAAAGGCTCGGCACCTTATAAAAACGATACGCTGGTAGCGGCAAAAGACGTTTCGTTTGGAATCAATCTTAAAAATCTGATTTTTGACGGTAACATAAATATTGATGAAATCTACGTTTCCAAAGGGCTTATCAATGTCAAGGTAAATGAAAAAGGACAGGCCAATTACAACGTATATATTTCAGACAAAGAAGAAACTTCAAAAGATACGACAGGAACCTCAATTCGCCTTGAAAGAATTGATATCAGGAATGTAGCGCTGAAATATGAGGATATTTCGGCAAAAGTAAATCTCCAGGCTCGGGGATTTAATTATCTGGGTAAAGGTAATCTCGACAAATCAATTTTTGACCTGTACACCGAAGCAAAAATCGAATCACTGGATTTCACTTTTGATGGTGAAAAATACCTCGAAAACAAAAAGATTGATGCCGACCTTATTACCAAAATCAATACCAACTCGCTGTCTTTTGTTTTTCAGCAAAACGACCTGAAAATTAATAAGCTTCCTATAAGTTTTATCGGGAAAATGAACTTCCTGAAAGACGGCTATGATATTGATATAAAAATTGAATCCCAAGACAGTAGGCTAAATGACCTTTTCACGGCATTGCCTCCTAAATATGTTACCTGGTTGGAAAAAACAAAAGTAAAAGGAAGAACAGACCTTTTGCTTACTTTCAAAGGAAATTACAATGCATCGCTCAACCGCAAACCTGATTTGGCATTTGGAATGAACATCAGGGAAGGAAATATTTCCTATAAAGATGCTCCGTTTGAAACCTCAAATATTTCCCTGAAGTTTTACACCAAACTACCTTCATTAGAAACAGAACAACTGGAGGTAAAACTCGACACATTGCATTTTAATGTTGGAAACGATTATCTGAGTGCTAAAATAAATTCTAAAGGCCTTAAAAATATTGACCTGACGGCTAAAATAAAATCAAAACTGGATTTGGGAAAAGCTATTGGTGCCATGGGAATAAACAATCTCGAAATGAAAGGTGTGCTTTTGGCAGATATCAATTCAAAAGGACAATACAATAGTGAGAAAAGGCTGTTCCCGATTACCGATGGAAAAATTAACCTTCAGAACGGTTTCCTGAAAACAGAATATTACCCGAACCCGATTACCGATATCAAGTTTGTTGCCGCAGTCAAAAATACAACCGGCCAATACAAAGACCTTAAAATTGACGTGGCCCCGGCTTCTTTCGTATTTGAACAAAATCCGGTTTATGTAAAAGCACTACTGTCCAATTTTGACGATGTGAATTATGATGTCGTGGCAAAAGGAACGCTTGATATTGCAAAAATATATAAGGTTTTCAGGCAAAAAGGTCTTGATATTACCGGATATGCAAAAGCAGACCTGTCACTAAAAGGAAAGCAGAGCTATGCAACAACCGGACAATACAGTAAACTAAACAACAAAGGCAGTTTATTGCTGCGTGATATAAAAACAACTTCAGAATTATTTCCGAAACCATTTTTTATCAGAGAAGGGCTCTTTACCTTCCATCAGGACAAGATGAATTTTGACAAATTCAGCGCTAACTATGGAAAATCTGATTTTGCAATGAAAGGCCGACTTGAAAACGTCATCAATTTCGTTTTTGAGAAAAATGCCACACTCAAAGGAAACTTTGAAGTAAATTCCGGATTGGTGGTTGCCGATGAGTTTATGGCTCAGGAACCGGTTGCTGAAAAAGGAAAAGGAGTTGAGAAAAAAACGGTTCCGGATACTAAAACAGCAGCAGCTTCGGGAGTAATTCTCCTGCCTGAAAACTTGAAACTATCGCTGTTGGCGAATGTGAAAAAACTGGAATACGACGGACTCATCCTGGACAATGTTACCGGAAGCACGTCTTTAGACAGGGGCAAGCTCCTTTTCCAGAAAATCGGATTTGGAATTATTGGATGCCGTGTTGGTATTAATGGTTTTTACGATGATATTACTGCTAAAAAGGCAAATTTCGATATCCACTTCGTAGCTAAAAATTTCAACGTTAAAAAAGCCTATAACGAAATTGAAATGTTTAGAAATTTGGCTACAGCGGCAGAAAAAGCTGAAGGAATCATTTCTTTGGATTATACCGTAAAAGGCCAGTTAAATGAAGAAATGAAACCGGTTTATCCTTCATTGGAAGGAAAGGGAGTGGTGTCATTGAGCAAAGTAAAAGTCAACGGACTGAAACTGTTTAACCAGCTAAGCAGCAAAACTGATTTTGAAAGCATTGACAATCCGGATTTGAGTCAGGTAGACATCAAATCAAGGATTAAAAACAATATTATTACAATAGAGCAGACCAAAATGAAAGTGGCACTTTTCAGACTGCGCCTGCAAGGAGAAACAAGCTTTGACGGAAAGCTGAATCTCAGAATACGTGTAGGATTGCCACCATTCGGATTAATCGGTATTCCTGTCGTGGTTGCCGGAACACAAGACAATCCTAAAATCAAAGTATTCAGCAAAACAGGCGAAGCAATAGAAGAAACCAAGCCGGAAGGTCAATAAATAAGATTTAAATTTTACATCAAATAAATTTGCGCCTTAGCGTCTCTGCGAGAAATAGTTGCTCGCAAAGACGCTAAGGCGCAAAACACTATATATAAAACTATAAAAGCGTCTTTTTCAATCCTTCGCCAATATTCCTCCAAAAGAAATTATAGAATGATTTTTCCGGGATTCTCTCAACTTCGACTTCTGCTTCCACAACCTTTTCATCAGAATCGTTTTTTACGAACAGATTACCCACGGCAGAAAGAAATTTGTTCTTTTTCTTCGGGTTCTTTTTCTGGTAAAGAGTCACTTTTATATCGTCATATTTAATGGCAAAATCTCCTTTGGATTTTACGTCGTTCCCTGAAAAATTAAAATATACCTCATTAAGCATTCCTTCAACAGATGCGTTCATATAAGGCTTCGTAAAAGGTTTTAGCCGGTTTGCAGGAAATTGGAATATGCTTCCTTTGATGTTGAAGCCGTCAGATACATCCATTACGTTAAATCGCCAGTTTACCTTCATAGGCGAAACATTCATAAATCTGCAATTGACAGTAATTTTTACATCAGGCAGTTTTTTATGCCCGTAACCGCTATTAATATCGGTTACAAACATGTTGAACTTGTTGAAAGAAAGTAATCCTGCTCCTTTTTCAAAAGTTTTTTCCTCTTCATATTCCAGCGTAGATTCGCGAACGGCAAGCGTATCTACATGAAGCGGGAATTTAATATCACGTAGCAGCTTGTTATACAAATGTTTTTTTGAAAGGTCATCCGGCGGCATTTTTGGGCGATAGATATTGGCAAAAACCTTTTCCAAAAAGACGTTCGTAGAATTGAAATAAAAAACACTGTCTTTAAATCCCCAGTTCATATTATTTATTTTTATTTCCTGGGCATTGATAGTATAAATGTCTTTTTCTTTGGGAATCCTTCTCACAAATTCACCACGATCGTATTCCGGAATCATACGGAAATCGGCTATTTTTAAGTCAGATTTGTCAGTATGTATTTTTTTAGCTGTCAGATGGTAAAACTCGTTGGCACGATAATAAATACTATCACAGGCAATTTCAAAATTTTTATAAGTAAAAGGAATTTTCTCTTTTAATGTAGTGTCGTCCAGCAGAATGCCGTCAAGCTGCATCGATAAATTATGCACAATCAGTGACGCCTTATTATCGGTCGTGGAAATAATCTGTAGACTGGAATTTAAAAGATAGATGTCAGATACGGAAATCGTATTTTTAAAAGGAGCGACCACCTTATCCCGAATACTGTTCGGGTCATTTAAAGCCCGGTCATTATCTTTAAAAAGGATAATTTCAGGCTTGTTGATTATAATCTTTTTGGCAACAATCCTTTTGCTGAACAAAATAGACCAGGCGCTGATTCCCTCTATTTTTATACTTTGGATAGTAGTATAGATTCCTGCTTTAACATCTGTTTTCTTTAAGGATGATTTTGGAACAACGGTAATTTCTTTGGCAATAGCATTTCCATCAAACAGAGCAACCTCAAGAGTTTTGTAAGTAATCTGATAGGGCGAATTGTTGTTTTCGTTGATAATGACAGGTAGCTGTTTGCGTATCCAATAGTTCAGGCCAATATTCAAAATCAAGGCCAGTACTATAAGAATCCCGATTCCAATCAATGTCTTTTTCCACCAAACCATAAAGTTTTCTTTTTGTTACGCACTTAAATATAAAAATAAAAAAGCGGGTTCAGAAACCCCAAAGGATTTATTATAAGAAAATTATGATTTGTCCAAAAGACTATCCACTACCAACTCCCAACTATCCACTATCCACTATCCACTATCCACTACCAACTATCCACTACCAACTATCCACTACCAACTATCCACTACCAACTACCACCTATAAACTAACTGTAAACCGAATCTCTTTTCCGAAAACTCATTCCCGGTCTTAAAAGACTGACTCCTATCCTGCTTATTGGTAAAAAGCAAATTGTTGGCTTTTCCGGAACTAAAATGCAGGGCAACAGAAAGATGTTCTGAAAAGGCATACTGCACTTCGGCCAGGTAGCCTATTTGTAAAGCCTCGGCTCTAAATGTTTGTGTTTCGTCTAAAGTTCGGGGCAATCTGCCGGACGAACCTAAAAATTGTGACTTATAACTGCTGGTGCTGACAAACCCACCAACGGAAGGCATAAACTTATTTATTTTATAGTACAATTGAACTGGGATTTGCAATTGAAAATGTTTGCTCTCAAGAGATTGAAACAACTTGGGCTCATTGTTTTGTGTGAAATAGTAGCCATTAAGGCGGCTGTCTTTTTTGGAAGCATTAAACGAAAATGGACTCATCCAATAAAAGGCATCAATTCCAATACCCAAAGAAAACCTGGATTGGAATAGTTCCTTTCGGGTCCAAAAGCCCAAACCCAATCCTATAGGACTGGGAGCATTAACTTCCTTGAACAGGCTGTTGCTGGCCAAACCGAGATGTAATCGGCCTCCAAAAAACCAACTTTTTTCGTTTTTTGCAACCCTTTTTTTGCTCTTAATGATAAGCGTATCAACAGTGATTTTCTTTCCGTTTTGGGTCAGTTCCAACAGGTCTTTCTTATCGGTTTCTGTAAAAATGGCCTTGTCTATTTTTAAAGGTTTTTCGATAAAAACAGTATCATGAATAATAATCTCCTCATAAACATAAATAGTATCTACTTTCTTCTCTTGTGAAAAAGTATAGGTTGTAAAGGCTAAAAAAAAGAGTAGAATTTTATTCTGAAACATAAACGGTATCTTTTTTTACAATTTGTCTTTTGATGATAACCACTTTCTGAGGCTCATTTTTTACAGAATCCTTAGTAACAATACTATTTGCTTCTTCTGTTGTTTTTTGAGAATTTTTATTGGTAACGGTTGCTTTTTCCTGGCTAAAATGAGTTTTGATACTCTTTGGTTCTGCGGTTGGTTCTTCACTTTTTGCAGTATCTTCAACAGCTACGGGCAATTGGTTTTCAGGAATATCAACAGACTCCAAATCAGGCTTAGGATGTTTTTGTGGAATATCTTTTACCTCAAAAAAACAGGCATAAAAAGCAACTCCCAATACACCTAAGAAACAAATGCCTATGGTCATAAATTTTGGGACAGGATTTATTTTAGCCAGGCCAATAAACTGGCTTGGAAAAGCTCCTTTATTTGTAACCGATTCAAAAGTTTCTAATGGTTCTATTTCAAAATCCTTGAATTGTTTTTTGCAGAAATTAGCGAACATCTGATTTCCAAAACCTAAAAAAATCAGGAAAGCAATACGGCGTTTCTTCTTTTCATCAACAGGTTTTTCTTTTATTCTTTCCAATAGAAAAAGCTGGATTGCTTTTCGTGCCCTTGACAAATGCGATTTTGAAGTACCTGTTGAAATATGGAGTATTTTGCCAATTTCGCTATGAGAAAACCGGTCAATAACATACATATTGAAAACAGATTTATGATGTTCCGGCAAACGGTCTATCGCCTCTAATATATCATCCCTTTCCAAATCGGCAGACAGGAGCAAGCTTTTGGCGTCTATTGCAATGGTATTCATGACAGTAGTTGAATCAACAATTTCATAATCTTGTTGCGTTGAAAAGTTTATTTTTTTTACCTCTTTTAAATGATGGATAGCCATATTTATCACAATCCGGCTTAACCAGCCCTGCAAAGCACTTTTATCTTTTAAAGTTTCTTCTTTTTGCATGGCTACAATAAAAGAATCCTGAACAATATCCTCAGCAGTCGCGATATCTTTTATATATCTGCGACAAATCCCCAAGAGTTTTGGGGATGTCTTCGTGTAAATTTCATGCCAGTTAATGCTATTCATAATTTAGTTTTGGACTACAAAAAGCGATAAAAATGTGCCTTCAGAATCGGGTATTTGTGCTGCCTCAACCCCGTTTATCGTCAGGTGGCTAATATATCCGGGAGCAACACCTTCCTGAGTAATTTTGTAAGTATTATTATTTAAAATCTTAAAATCCATAATTCCGCCCAGCTGAGGTTGCCCCGCATCAAACATAGTCCCATTTTTATAGATGCTGGCTACATCTGTAAGATACAGATTGTTATTGTCAAAAAGCATAGAGGTAACTGTAGCTACGGCTGGGAAAGAAGTTTCTGAACCGGTAGTTATGTTTTTATAATAACCACCATTATTTGCCGTTCCATAAGTATATACTTCGTTATTGTTTACAGCCAGCCCATTAAGTGTAGAAAGTGGAATCTCGTTAAAAACAGTGTTTACATAATAGCCATTAATACTTGAATCGCGATTATTAGTGCCGGTTATATAAACAGTATTGTTTACGACTTTTATTTTTGAATAGTTCTGAACATAACCGCCATAATTGTGTACTGTGGTCTTAATGCCGTTTTTCCAATAAACAAGACTGTAATCTTCAAAAGTTATGACCCTTCTTTTCGTATAACCCACAAAATAAACATCATTGCCAACCACTTCAAAATCAGTAACAGTCACAACTTCATCATCTGCAGAGCTAAGGCTTGTTTTTAAATTAGTCAAAACGCCATTTTTCCAGAACATAGGGAATGTTTCCGTAGTTGTAGTTCCAACACCAATTCCAAGAACATATACATCGTTATTTACTACCATAATCTTGTTGGCAGTAGGAGCATTGATTCCGCCGGAATTCAATAACACAAGCTGGTTGTTTTTCCAGTAACAAGCCTGGCTGTTTTTCTGACCGGCAACATAAACATCAACAGAGTTATTAGTTGGCACATTTGACGAATCCACAACCGAATCCTCACTACAGGAAATTTGCAACAACCCGGTAAATAGAATCAGAGAAAGTAAAATCTTTTTCATAAGTAAAATAAATTGGAGTTAATATACTTTAATTTTATGATAAGAGTGAAAAAAGTAAAAGGGTTGCAGTAAAAAAGTAAAATAAATACAAAAAAAATAAAATTTTTGCTTGCGATGCGATTGCTTCTAGTCAAAGGTTACTAAGGAGCAAAGGCTTTGAGAGGTTAAGTCTGCGTATTTTGCAGCTAATAGAAAAGAGTTATTAAAAGTGAATTTTGAGTCTCTTTATCGTTGTGGTATATATTTCCAGATAATCATCAAAGATTAAAAATAAAAGATAGTAGAGAATTATAGCAATAAAAAAAGCCTAAACAAATTGATGTTTAGGCTTTCTGTGGTACCTCCAGTATCTAAAAGTAGTGCTATTGTGAACTACAATAAACTCTTAAAAGCACCAAAGTAGTGGAATTTATAGTTTTCAAAACACTTCTAAAAGTCTATAAACACTTATGAATATTTGACCTTTTTCCGCTTATGGCTCTACTCGATATGTAAAGTTTTTTAATACAAAATCTTCAATGCTCAAAACGTTTATATTATTCCATATAGAAGAGTCAATTTTAAATTTAACGCTTTGTTCTTCTATTTCAACAGATATTCCATTTTGTCCTTGAAATAATCCTTCTTTTTGAAATTTAATTTTTTTATAGTCACTATGAATTACATGTAAAAGCGTTCCGATATTAGTAATAACCTTAGCATTTGATTTTATTAAATCCGAATCAATTTCGTCCCCCTCAAGCGGAACAACAACTAATGCGTAATTTTGGTTTGGTATTACTGCTGTTTTAGCTTGTAATTCCGTCATGTAAGCAAATTCTTTGCCAGTTGCTTTGAGTTCTATTAACCAATTACCAATTTCAAATGCTTCTCTTTGACCACTTTCGTTAACTAAATCTGACGAATTTTCGCTTAAAATATAATCACTGCCAAATGGTTTACGATCAATATGAATATTTACCCCATCTGCATTATACTTTTTAATAAGTTCTTTGAAAAGCTTCTCGATTTTTGCACCTATATCTTGATTTCTTTGGATTAGTTTTCTTTGATTTAATCTGCTTTCATATTCTTTTCTTATGTTAGGGTCGCTAAAAATAGCTTGAACTAATTGAGGGCTGATATTACTTGTAATTATGTTTGTAATAGCTCTGTCCCAATCTATCTTTTCATCTTGTGGTAATGTATTTCTAATCAAATCAGAAACTCCAATACCTAATCTCGATAAAAACTTCTGCTTCTTCTCTTCTCTTAATAAGTTCATGATTGAATCTTCATTCTTTATCAAATCAGACAAATTTTGTGAATTTGGAGGAACATTTAAAAACTTCTTTTCAGAATCGGGTTGAATATTTTTTATTATAACCCATGGCAAGACTCTTGCCCTGTTGAGCCACATGGTTTTACTAAAAAGGAAAGTTTTTTTAAGACTTTCGATATATACTTCATGATAGTCATCATCAAAGAAAGGGTCTTTTTCGACAGCTTCTTCAAATAAGAATCTGAATCTTTCCATACTTGATTTTGAAGAGGAGTTCCTTTCATAAATGTGTCCATCAGAGGCTGTCAGGTAAGCGAAGTCTGAGTATGTGAATTCAATAGGGGACTTTAATTTGCCTTCTTCATCTTTTAATAACTCAATTTCTGTTGGATTAACTAAAAGAGATTCAATATTTTTAAGATCTAATGATTCTCGGCGTACAACTAATGGGCTATAATGAATTAATCCTTTGTTATCAAGATATCTAAAATCATCATCTGAGAGAATAGAATTATAGATTGAATGCATACAATCCTTCTCTCTTATCAAATTTGAATATAAAGGATATTCTTTGGAGAAAAAGCTAATAGGTGTAAGAATTAAATGTTTAGCCTTGACAAAAGGTTGCACGACTATTGATTCAGTATCTAACTTGTAATCGTTTATTATTTTGAGATTTTTTATACTTTCTATATCCGAGTTAATAATTAGCCATTTCAAAAATTTTGCATTTGAAATTTGGTATTCAACTTCCTGATATTCTTTATCGGATAAAGTGTTTAATTTACCTCTTAAAATTTCTACGGCTTCAGTTTTTGTTAGAGTATCAATCCCTGGTGTCGCAAAAATATTTATTTTGTTTGAAATAAGCTTAGTAGGAAAATCAATGTCAAAATTTGCAGAGATTTGATTAAGAGTATCATCATCTACCTTATCCCAATACATTCCTTCTGCTACGCGAAATTTACCTTTCATGTTAAGAAGAATTACTTTGTCTAAAGGAAACTGGGAATATTCTTCAATAATAATCTTGTATAAGATATTTAGAAAGGAAAATGAATCTTCTTTTTCATCCAATAGTTTCGTTAGTCCATCAATATCCTCTGCAATCTCTACTGTACGTATTAAATCTTTGATGCTTTTTATTGCGGGCATACTGTATATATCAGTTTTATGTAGTAGCGCCATATTTTTTGCAACATTAATCCAAGAGTCTAATTTTTTTATATCAGGTATTTTTGGATTGATAAATTTGCTATAGAGATTCCAAATTTTTGATAATAAATCTTCATTGATATTGTAAGGGATAGTTAAGTCATTGAATGAACAGAAATATTCATTATTATAGTAAGGAATACAATCAATTGAGCTTATAGATTTAATGATTTCCAATTTCATTAATCTAAACCATTCTAAATCAATCCATGAGTATTCCTTTGAATCTGTAAAATTGTAAATTTTATCAATATTATTTATTTTTTCCTGTTTAATGATTTCCAAAAAAATAGGACAACATATAGATAAAGCATTTTTAAGGATAGTTTTATTGTTATCTGAATCCTCAGAATTATTTAGATAAATACCATCTCTTTCAATTTTAGGGTCAAAAAATGTTGAATTAATTACGAAAGGAATACCGATCCCTTCCGTTCCGATTAAAGGAAATGTAAAGAATAATTTAGCACCTTCAGTGCTAACGTCTACTATATTAGATGTTTTTATGTCAACTAATATGCTGGCATCAAAGTTTAAACCTCTATGTAGGTACGCATTATATTCAAACTCAGTATTTCCATCAACAATACTGGTTATGTTCCAAACTTCTACAGAATTATTTTCAACTAAAATAGGATGTAGTTCTTCTTTCTTATACTCACTGATTATACCTTTGTTATTTATAATTATTGATGCTATCTCGTTATTAAAAAGCTGTGTGTATGGAATTAAGTTAGTAACACTTTTGAGCCCTGTTTCAGCAGTTCTTTTTCCATTATCATCAAAAAAATAAGTGAATCGAGTTTGATATGGACTTTCACCTAAGTAGCTTATCTCTCTTATAGAATTATCGAAAGATTCATTTGCAATTTTTTGTAATTCATAAAATTCACTATTGTCGATAGCATTTCTGTTTAAAATAAAAGAAAATGAACCATCGTTATTTGTTAAGGATCCTGTTATTTCAACTTCTCTTGATAATAAGTACGTGGTCATAAATCCTGTTCCGAAGCGACCTACTTTTTTCTTATCTACCTTGGATGAACCTTGTACAATAAGACTTAATATGTCGTCAAGTTCAAAAGGATTTCCTGAATGAGAAAATGATAATGAATCATCTGTTATATCAATCTTTATTTGCACAGTTTGGTTTTCACTAATCGAATCTTTAGCGTTTTGTAGCAATTCCCAAAACCATCGTTGCTCATATTCACTTCTTTCTTTGATACGGGCATCGATATCTCGATAAACACTATCTGCGTGTCTAATTACAGCAATTTCGTTTCTTCTATCTTTAATCGTATTTTTGTCAATCATGCTTTAATTACTTAAATGATTTGTAATTTGAATCATTGGTCCAGAATTCTATACATTTATTGATTTGTATTATTTCAAAAATGCCTTCTTCTTTTAACTTTTGCCATTTTCCATATCCTAATTCTTCAGATAATTTATAAAAACCATCGCCTTCATTGTTGTCACCTGCCCTCAAAACGAGAGCACTTAAAAGAGGTCTTTCACTCATATGCTCGTATCTTGAAATATCCCCAAGTAATAATCCTAATTCTTTTCTATGAAAAGGATTTTCCATTTTAAAGCCAAGCTTACAATCATCAGACAGTTTTTGATAATTAACAGTTTGGTTTGTTCTTTTACGAGCAAGTTCAATTAAATAAGTTCTAACAAGTGTATTCATATGGTTGATTTAATTATGCAATGTATTATTTTCTTTAATACAGTTATTTGTTAATGCGTAAAAAAGACAATACCAGTCAATTTTACGCATATTTAATAAGCCTTCAATTGAAGTTTACTTTCGCAGCATAATTTCAAAATTTTAAATATGCTAACAAATTTAAAGGCAGAACTTTTAGAAAGAAGTAATAACGGGTTATACTTCTTTAAACTTTATTTTCGGGATAAGCTACGATGGGCAAACAAAAAACGAAGTATAAACCTCAAGAATCCGTTTTACCCCGTACGAAGATGACCATGGTAGATGGCGGTTTATAGATTACGGTGATTCTAACTTTCAAGGTGATTGTTTCGATTTCTATGCCTTGGTGTATCATATATATTAATATTTTTCTCTGTAACGCGAAAAAAGTTACATTTGCTATGAATCTATTATTTTATGGAAAAAGAAAAAAAGAAATATTTACCTGCTTTAGAAGCAATAACAATACAAAATTTCTCACTCTATCCTGGAGATCTAAATTTTACATATAATTTTATTGATGGTATAAATCTGATTATAGGTGGAAATGGTGTAGGTAAGACAACATTTCTTAACATCTTAAAATTTGCAATAATTGGTTTATACAAAAAAGGTATTGACGTTAAAAGGCGTGAGTATAGAGGAGTAGAATATCGATATGAAAAACGAGTTAATTTGCCGTATTCTTTTTTTTCGAATAGGATGGATAACTCTGTCACATATAACCATACTGCAAAAGTTATTATAAAATTTGGCATAGGGGACAAAAAGTTTGAAGTAACAAGAAATTTGTATAGTCCTACTGTTGAAAAAGTTTTGTACACTGATAACGGTAAAACTATTGAGATTGAAGGTAACGTCGTTTCCCAAGCAGAGTTTGATAAATTGTTTTCGGATAAAGTACGGAATGAAGTTGCTTTGCATAGTACATTGCAGTGGAAATATGAGGAGTTAGTCGGTAGCACTTCAAATCATGAAATTTTTGATAATTTAATATTTTTAATTAATGATGTATTGTTTTTTAGTGAATCCAGAAAAACAATAATGTGGGATGGTACGGTACAAGATAAATTAATGAGTAAATATTTCATTGATCCTCGCTTAGACGAGAAGAAGGAAGAACTTGAGAGAGAGGGGAAGTATCAAAATTCTTTAGCAAGGCACAAGTCTGAAGATATCAGAGCTATTAATAAAATATTCGAAAGATTTAATGATAATGCTGGTGATAAAAGTTACAATGATCTTATAATAGCTATTGAAAAGGAAAAAGTAGCAGTTGATAAACTTTTTAAAAATTTAGAGTTTATTCAGAAAGAGCGACAACAATCAGAAGTGCGAATTAACAAGCTTCACTCTGAAAAGAATGTATTAAATAAGAAAATTGAAGATTTAGAGAAAAATAAACGAGCTGAAGAGCAGGTCATATATACAGCAGTATTTAAAAAGGTTACTCCTAAGTATCATGATTATTTAAAATCACTAAAGACCTCAGGTGATTGTCCTTTATGCAATAATGAACTGCAATTAGAATTCATTGATAAGATTAAAAGTGATGAATCACTTTGTATGATGTGTGGAAGTGAAATTAATGACACTCAATTGACTTCAGATAAATTAAATACTTTAAAAAGTTCTATATCAGAGAACCTTCACATTTTAAGACAAGTAGAGAAGGCGATTATTAAAGAAGAAGAAAATTTGAAAGATCTTGATAAGCAGTTTCGTAATACGTCAATTGATTTAAATAAAAAACAGTCTACACTAAGACAATTGGAATTTAGTGCACAACAATATCAAAATGACAATAAGAACTCAGGGGATTCAGAATTCAAAGCCATGAAGGCACGAATAGATGAGCTTGAGCGAGAGAAAGAGATAGCCCAAGAAAAAAGTAAAAAGGCGTATGCTGGTGCAAAAAAAATTATAAAAGATATAGATACTCAAAGATTACAAAGCAGGGAGTTATTATCAAGTATATTCAATACCTTTGGATCAAAGTTCTTAGGTGTTGAGTGTGAGTTGGTTTATGAGGATCCTAAAGATGAAGAAGGTAAAAGATATCTGCCACGAATTAATAATATCGATCGCTTATTTGAAGAAGAACTTTCTGAATCTCAGAGGTTTTTTATAGACCAATCATTCAGAATGAGTTTGCTAAGTTATTTTAATTCGAAATCTTCTTTTTTTATGTGTGAAACACCTGATAGTAGTTTAGATATTTCATACGAAAGAAATGCCGCTAAGATTTATTTAGAATACGTGAAGCGACCTAATCAACTAATAATTACCTCTAATCTAAATAATAGTGAATTTTTAGAATATTTAATTTCAGAAGCAGACAATATTAGTTATGTTAATTTGCTTAAGGTTGGAAAACAATCAGGTATACAGGCTAATAGTACTCAACTAATACAAGCTTCAGATAAAATTGAAAAAATGATTAATGGAAAAAAGTAGTAATATAAGATTTATGATATATATAGATATTCTATCTATATTTAAAATCGGGCGTTCAATTCAGTGGGAATCATTTAGGGAGAACTCAATATTCCGTATTTTATATTTATCATCTGTATTATATTCATTTCGCTTTCCTGAAAAGGAAAGCCCTTTTAATATATACAAGTTTTCTATTGACTTTACAGGTCCTTATGATGCAAGTATATCTAAAGCGATTGCCTTTTTATTAAAAGATGATTTTATTGAAAGGTCTGAAGGTGAAGATGTTTTTCGAATAGGGCGTAATTTTTCGAATGAAATTTTTGAGATTAATCTTGAAGAAGAGCGAACTTCGTGGATTAAGCAGATAATATATATATTAGGAATATATGGTGAGAATAAAATATATGAATTTATTTTTAGAGATCCTGAATATCAAAATACTATCAAATCTAATACTAACCAAGGATTAAATACAACTATAGATAATCAAACTGTACAAACTCTTTCTGTCTTTAAGGAAGCATTTGAGGAAAGTTTAGGGGACAATGCTCATGAATTGTCTTCACAACGTTACTTAGAGCTTTATTTTGAATACGTTTTTAGTAGAATTCTTAAAAGAGAAGAGTAGATGTTTGATGTGAAGAATATTAGAGCTTTTGTTCGTGATAATCATGAAGAGCTTACAGCTATAATGGAATCTCAAAGAATGGAGATAAGTAATTCTCCCCTAATAAAATTATTGCACGGGAAGTACTTAGTTCCCTTTTGGAAAGAAAGACCTAACAAAGAGTATTTTTATGCAATATATTTTGATGAAGCACTTATTGAAGATATAAATTTAGATGCTATTGCTAACAGTTTAGACTTGATCACCGAATCCCTCAAGATTTATAATTGGATTAAAGTTAATTCTAATTTTGAAGTTATTGAGCAAGCCACTATCAATCTAAATGAAGAAGCTTTAATTAATCAATCAAACACTAAGAAAGTAGTTTTCTTCTTTGGTTTAGAAGGAATAGATACAGCTATTAGAGGTAAAATAATTGATAAAATAAACGTTTTTTATAATGAAGTTGATAGAATGGAATTTGCAAAACGATATCATATATCGCAGATTGATAAATGTTTAAAGGATTATGAAGCGTATATTGGTGAACCAGGAATAAATCAAGGTTTTTTTGCAAGTGATGCGTTAGTTAATCGTTTACGTCCTGTAAATACTCCAAGAAATATTTTACTCAATAAGCCCGAAAAAATATTAAGAGATAATCTAATCTCTTTTCTAAATAGACACACTCAGCACACATTTTCTAAAGAGAATGAACTTAATAACCAAAGAGAATTGGATTTATATACAGAAGTTAAGGGTAAAAAATATCTTGTAGAGGTTAAATGGCTGGGGCAATCTATCAATGACATGGACACTGATTTGACACAGAAGGTTACAGATGTTGCTGCAAGAGAGGGAGTAACACAAACCTTAGACTATATTAAGCAACTAATTGAAGATATGAATTTTAATCTACATTGTGGTTACTTGTGTGTTTTTGATGTTCGAGAGGTGAAAAACCCTATTAATTACAGAAACTTTGATTTTATAACTAATGAACTTCAAGTATATTATAAAAATCATTTTATAAAACTTGACGAAATTAACCTTGACAGAGTATAGTTATTATGAAGTTAAAACAATTACGCTTTCTCTAAGTGATTTTATAGTTAGCTTTTGCTGATTAGAGGGCTTTAATTGCCTTGCTTCTCTAATTTCATTAACTATAAATCCATTTTTTTCTGCAATAGCACATACAATTTCATCAACTTTTATCTCAACTCCATAGTATGCTGAATTTGCAACATTAAAAAAGATTTTTCGGTTCGGCCGCATCTTCTTCCTGAATTCAAAGAATAATAGATCTATATCCAAAAAATATGCTTTGATCATTTCTATTATTTCTGAGTTCCAAAATTCTTTCTTCTTTAGGGTCAGACGGGAGATTGCTTGTTGTAACTCATTAATCTCTAATAATTCTACATCTCCATGCTTTACTTGTACATGCGAACGAAAAGTTCTCTTTCTTAAAGCTTTCAATTCATCGTAGCTATTTATGAGATCTAATATCCATAGTTCAGCAATGTAAATGTCTGTATAATCACGGGAATTTAAATAGGGAGGCGATGTTATTATTAAATCAATACTGTTGTCAGGTACGTTTGAGATGTTTGTTCGAACATCACCATAAATACAGAGTTCAGAATTATTGGTTGAAAATGTCTTTGTCGATAAGAGTTCAATATCAGGTTGAATAATATTAAATAATTTGTCCAAGAAAAACTTGTGAACCAGGCGTCTTGTAATTTTTTTATCTTGCCAATCCTTCTTATAAGACAAACATTTGCCATTCCTGTATACATTGCTCACTTCCAAAAGGATAGAAGCCAATGCAATAGTGAATAACTTTCTATAACTAACATCATCAATCTGGCTTATAATGTATTTTATATCCAGAATACCGTTCATAACACCGATATCAAAAACCCACTTCTTTTTATTTTTTTTAGGCTGAAAAGTTGTTGCTAAGGGAGGAGAAAGATATTGTCTAATAGGAAGTAGTGGACCATTTAAAAAATCAACTAAGGTTTGTTGATATGTAAGATATTCCCCAAGCTTATATTGTGAATTTAGCTTAACAGTTGCTAAAAGATGCATAAATGGGCTAACTTCAAATGAATAGCAGTTAATGCCCATGTTTTGTAATTCAACAGGAGTGGTTCCACTTCCGGCAAAAGGATCTAACGCATATTCAGGAAAATATTCAATTTCATCTATTATGCTTGTAATAAACTCTTTTGAATAACCCTCAACAAATGGATACCATTGATGAATGAATGCAGTTTTGTTTTTATTAAACTGCATTATCTTTTTATACACTTCAGTATAATCCTTTACAATGTATTGATCCTGAGTTACCAATATAGTACTTTTTGTAAAATTACAATTAAATACACTTCAAAATACGGCGTATACGATCGGTCAAAAACAATACTGTGACCATTTTTTGAATTGTCAAAGAAAAAACCCCTGAAAATCAATTGAGTTTCAGGGGTTTCAAATTGTTTCTTGTGGTACCTCCAGGAATCGAACCAGGGACACATGGATTTTCAGTCCATTGCTCTACCAACTGAGCTAAGGTACCGCTGCTAATGCGGGTGCAAATATAGAACGATTTTTAATTTATCCAAAACAATTTTAAAAAAAAATCAATTCGTAACTTCGCAAAAACAAACAAAAGGATATGCTTTTAGCAATTGATGTTGGCAATACCCGAATTAAAGGTGCTGTCTTTGAGAATGATAGTCTTTTGGGGCATTTTATTTTTCTCAAAAAAGATTTTAAAAAAAATATTGAAAAAATTTTAAAAGATTTTCCAAAAACAGCCTTTTTGGTTGTTGCTTCGGTTGGAAGTCTGGACAAAAATGATTTTTTGGACTTTGGAGAAAAGCTGAAAGTTCATTTTATATCCCATGAAGATAGTTTCCCGTTTGTTAATTTATACGAAACCCCAAAAACACTTGGCATGGACAGAATGGTCCTGGCTGCCGGAGCGGTACTGCAATTTCCAAAGCAAAACAGACTGGTGATTGATGCCGGAACCTGCATCACTTATGATTTTGTAGATGAAAATGACAACTACCTTGGCGGAGCGATTTCTCCTGGTTTGCGCTTGCGCTATGAAGCGTTGCATAATTTTACAGCCAGGCTTCCGTTATTAGAGTTGGACAGCCCTAAAAGTATCATTGGAAATTCGACCAGCCAATCCATACATTCCGGGGTTGTAAATGGAGCCGTTAATGAAATAGACGGTTTTATAAATGACTATAAACAGCATTATTCAAAATTTACGATAATTTTAACGGGCGGTGACGGAGATTTTTTGGCTAAACGATTAAAAAATACCATATTTGCCAATTCAAATTTCCTTTTGGAGAGCTTGAGCCATTTATTTCAATACAAAATCAAAAATGATTAAAAAAATTATAGTAAGCCTGGGTTTACTTTTTTCATTAGCGTCTGTAGCACAAGAAGGATCGGCGTCGCCTTATTCGTTTTATGGAATTGGAGATGCACGATTTAAGGGTACAACCGAAAACAGGTCGATGGGAGGCTTAAGTATCCTGCCAGACAGTATCCACATGAATTTGCAGAACCCGGCAACATTTGCGTCTTTGAAATTGACAAGCTTTACTGCCGGAGGAAGCTTTAGCGTTAGCAACCTGAAAACAAGAGAAGCTACAGCAAAAGCACAAAGAACCACAATTGATTATCTGGCTGTTGCATTTCCGGCAGGAAAATTAGGAGTAGGATTTGGTTTGATGCCTTACACTTCTGTTGGATATAAAATAAACTCATTTTCTGATGTTGAAGGAGTTCCTGACAGGTCATACAGCGGAAAAGGCGGAATGAATAAAGTATTTCTTGGGGCAGGATATCAGATAACATCCAAGTTAAGTCTGGGTGCGGATTTTAGCTATAACTTTGGAAGTATTGAAACCAAAAGCCTTCTTTCACAGGATGTGCAATATGGTACAAGAGAAATGAATGTGTCTGACCTAAGCGGTGTTTCTTTTAATACCGGATTGGTATTTACGACAAAAATTAAAAAATTGGATTTTGTTTCCAGTGTGACGTATAGTCCTCAGGCCAATCTGAAATCAGAAAATGAAAGAAAGATTGCTACATTGGTAGGAAGCAGCCAATCTGAAATCGTAGTAGAAGAAAAGGAAATTGAAGTGGCCGATTCTGATTTGAAATTGCCAAGCAAATTTGCTTTTGGACTTGGATTAGGAAAAAAAGGAGAATGGTTTGTTGGAGCCGAAGTAACACTTCAGGAAAGCAGTAAATTTGGGAACAGGTATAACGACATTACCAATGTTAGCTATGAAAATGCCACAAGATACAGCTTGGGAGGTTATTTTGTTCCGGATTATGATTCTTTCACCAGCTACTGGAATAGGGTTACCTACAGAGCAGGTTTTAAATATGAAAATACAGGATTGGTTGTAGGTGATACTTCAATCAAGGACTATGGAATGACAATGGGATTAGGATTGCCTGTAGGCGGAACAATCTCAAACCTGAATATTGGCTTTGAATACGGAAGAAAAGGAACGACCCATGCAGGTCTTGTCAAAGAAACCTACGCCAATATATTTTTAAGCTTATCTTTAAATGATAGATGGTTTGTAAAAAGAAAGTATGAATAAAAAAAACTTGTTTGGTAGCAGATTGGCAGTATTGATTTTTGCCGTTCTGGGTTTTAATTTTGCAGCAAAAGCACAAAATCCGGAATGTAAGAACAAACTTATTGCATTTGAAGAATTTATTCGGGAAAATAGCTATGACCAGACAATTTACAACCGCTGGAAGGAATTAAAACAACAGTGTCCTACAGAAAGTGAAACCATCTACCTCTTAGGTGAAAAAATATTGAGTCAGAAAGTTGACCAAGCCAATACGGCTGAAGAAAAAAGTCCGTTGATTACGGAACTTTTAAATTTGTATGACGAACACGACAAAGTTTTCCCGAATAATAAAAGAGGAAACAGAATTAATAAAGCACTTCTGCTTTATGAGAACAAATCCGGTGACTCGCGTGAGATTTTTACTTTTCTGGACAAGGCTTTCCAATTAGACAATGCCGGGTTTACCAATCCGGAGGTTCTGAATATTTATTCGGAATTGCTCGTGTCTCAATACGGGAAAAAAGAAATTGAGCTTACATCAGACCAGCTTTTGGCAAAACTGGACCAGATAGCTGAAAAAGTACAGGTTGAATTAAAAAAATCAAATCAGATTAAAGACAACCTGACGTTAAAGTCGCAAACGGCAAAATTAACGGCAGAAGAACAAAACAGCCTGCAGCAATCGAAATTAAGTATCAGTGAATTGACGATTGTGGCTGAAAATGTAAATGCTGGAATAGATAAGCAGGCCAATTGCGAAGTGTTGCTTTCATTCTACCAGAAAAATTTTGATAAAAATTCTGAAAATGCATTGTGGTTGGAGAGAGCTTCTGACAGGTTGGATGCTAAAAAATGTAAATCAGATTTCTTTGTAAAGGTTACCGAAAAACTTTATGCGTTAAGCCCTACCGCAAAATCAGCCTATGCTATGGGTATGATTGCCAGAAATGCCAGAAACTCACCAGAAACAATTGAATACTTTACCAGGTCGGCAGAATTACAGACAGATGTCAACAAAAAAGCAGAACTTTACTATCTGATAGCAACTACTTATGGCTATCCTGAAAAGGAAAAAGCCAGAGAATTTGCAAAAAAGGCATTGGAGATAAAACCGAACTTTGGAAAATCCTATATTTTTATTTCCCAACTTTACAGCTACAGTACCAGAGACTGCGAAAGCAATAATGCTTTTGAAAGTAAGGCACTGTTCTGGCTGGCGGCAGAAACAGCAAAAAAAGCAGGAACAGTTGACCCGTCAATGAAAAAGACTGCCGATCAGCTTGCAGCCGATTTTACCAAGAAAGCACCATCCAAACAGGAAATTTCCCAAGCTAAAAGAAAAGCAGGAGAGCAGATTTCATTCAAATGTTGGATTGGCGAATCAGTAAGCATTCCAAAATTATAATATGATTTCCAAGAGCAAGATAGTATTCCCAGCTGTGTTTGTGTTACTGGCCGGTTTTTTGTTTTCTTGTGAAAGCAATTTCAAAGGTGTCCAGAAAATCAATGTTTCTGCTTTTACGCCTGTTGGCGAAGCAGATACCATCAATTTGAAATATACAGATTCCGGCAAAGTAAAGGCAATATTGGTCAGTCCGAAAATGCTGGATTTTTCAAATGCATCATTCCCTTATACTGAATTTCCTAAAGGAGTTGATGTGACGTTATATGACAATAACGGTAAAAAAAGCTATGTTTCTTCAGATTATGCCATAACCTACAAAGGAACCGATATTATCGACTTGCAGGGAAATGTGAAAATTACTTCCGAAGATGGTAAAATATTGGAAACTACCCAATTGTATTATGACCAGAAAAGAGAATGGTTCTTTACGGAAAAGAAATGCAAGCTTACTTTAGGGCCTGGCAATGAATTCTATACGAAAGGATTTGATGCCAGCCGTGATTTTAAAGATATCAACGGTCAGGTGTTTTTTGGTGAAGGACAGGCAGACGAATTTTAAACTTCAAAACAAATATAATGGTTTACCTAAAATACATTCAGTATTTCTATCTTATTGCGGCAATTCTTTTTGCAGTTGATGGTTTTGTACAACTTAATTCAGCCGAAAGAAGTCCCTGGCTGAGTTTTTTCTTTGCAGCAATTGCGCTTTTTATGTTTTTCTTTCGTAGGAGATTTGCAAAGAAATATGAAAACCAAAACAAAAATAAATAACATTTATTTCCCTGTTTTCCTTACTTTTTGCGGATCTTTTACAGGTCATTCAAAAAAAACTTCATCTTTCTCGGAAAATATGGGTTTACTCCTTTTATTATTAAATAGATAATTGTATTTTCGCCCTCTGAATTTAAAAATTAACAATAAAAAATGGCAGTTTTATCAAAAATTAGACAACGATCATTACTTCTTATATTTGTTATTGGTTTTTGCTTATTAGCATTTGTTGTTGGTGACCTTATCAACAGCGGTGGTTTCAAGCAGACTTCAAAATACGTTGGAAGTATCAACGGAGAAGATATTTCATTTGAAGATTTTAGAAGTAAAGTCGATGCAGTTGAAAAAGGCGGTCAGGGAATCTCATCGTCTCAAGCAGCAAATCAGGTATGGGAACAGGAAGTTTCTTTAGCTTTGCTGACAGAGCAGTTTGAGAAATTAGGAATCAGAGTAGGTGAAAGCCAAATCCTTGATGTCCTTAAACAAAGTCAGGATATAGGGCAAAACCCACAATTCCAAAACGCAGCAGGCCAGTTTGATTATCAAAAATACAAAGAGTTTTTCCAGTCTAATCCGGAATTGACAACTCAATTGAGAGAAAGAGAAACTCAGGCGGCTATTAATGCAAAATATCAAATCTACAGCACTATGCTAAAAGCAGGTTTGATAACTACAGAAGCTGAAGGAAAATTACAATATGAGATGGAGTCTGATAAAGTAACTTTTGATTATGTTGCTTTCCCATTCTCAAACATAAAAGACAGCGAAGTTCCGGTTTCTAATGACGAAATCGTTGCTTACATGAGAAAGAACGAGAAAAAGTTCAAAGCTGATGAAACACGCGAATTGCAATTTGTTGTAATTGATGACAAACCTTCTAAGGAAGACGAAGAAGAAGTGAAGAAAAACATTACTGCTTTGCTTTCTCCTAGAGTTGTTTTCAATGAAACTACAGGTAAGAATGATACCATCAAAGGTTTCAAAGACATTACAAACAACCAGGAATTTGTTGATGCAAATTCAGATGTGAAATACGATTCAACTTATGTAACTAAAAACAACCTGCCTGCACAATTCGCAGACCAGTTATACAACCTGCCAACAGGTGAAGTTTTTGGACCATACATCTATAACGGATACTATGCTATAAGCAAATCATTAGGCAAAAAAGCTGGAGCCAGCGCTAAAGCAAGCCATATTTTGGTGAGCTATGCAGGAAGCAAAATTCCTAATCCGGCGATAACTAGAACTAAAGAAGAAGCGAAAGCGAAAGCGGATGACCTATTCAAACAAATCCAGGCTAATCCGGCTATTTTGGAATCATTGGTTGCAACTAATTCTGATGACCAGGGTTCTCTTCAAACCAGAGGAGAATATGATAACATCGTTCCTGGGCAAATGGTTAAACCTTTCAACGATTTCGTATTCAACAGCCCAATCGGAAAAGTAGGTCTTGTTGAAACAGAATTTGGTTTCCACATTGTTAAAGTAATTGATAAGCGTGATGCTGTTCGTTTGGCAACAATTGCACAAAGAATCGAGCCATCTGAAGCAACCAGTGATGATATCTTCAAAAAAGCAACCAAAATTGAAATGGAAGCTAAAGACAAAGATTTTGCTACAGTAGTTAAATCTCTTGGATTGACAGTAGCTTCGGCTAATGTAAAAGCACTTGATGAAAACTTTGGAAGCTTTACAAACCAAAGACAGGTAGTAAGATGGGCCTACAATAAGGAAACTTCTGAAGGAGATGTAAAACGTTTCAACGTTCCAAACGGAAACCTAATCGTGAAACTAAAAAAGATTAACGAAGAAGGATTGATGGCTATCTCTGATGCAAAACCAATCGTTGAGCCAATCCTGAAGAATCAGAAGAAGACAGAAAAGATAAAGCAAATCATGAAAGGTGCTACTTTGGAAGAAGCAGCAAAAGCGGCAAAAGTTTCTGTTGCAAACGCTACAGACCTTACATTGCAAAATCCAAACCTTTTAGGATTCGGAGCGGAACCAAAAGTTGTAGGTACTGCTTTTGCAACTGCACCAAACAAAGTTTCTGACCTGATTGAAGGTAGAGCAGGAGTTTTCAAATTGCAAACAAAGAGTGTAGTGAAAGCACCTGCAATTAAAAACTACGATACTTACACTGCCAGACTTAAAGCTATGAGCGGAGCTTCACTTGGAAGGATTATCCCGGCTTTAAAAGATAAGGCTAAAATCAAAGATAACCGATTAGATTTCGGATTCTAATAGATAGAGATAAAAAAATCCCGACTAAAAGTCGGGATTTTTTATTTTAAAATCATTTCGTCATAAGTAAGAATAGTAGGAAATCCTTTCTCTTTAAAATAATCGGTAGGGTCATTTTTAGAAAGCGCCAGTACAAAATCACCTCCCCAGGCACCAAGGCTTTTGACTACGCCTTTAAAATCACTGAAATAGGTTTCCTGTATGGTTTGCATTTCCAGAACATCACTTAGAATCATTTCATGCTTTTCAATCAGATAGGCAAATGTCTTTAAGTCTTCGGCTTTAAGAAGAGCTTCGGTAATCTGGTCTATTTTTCGGGATACTTCAGCAATATTATTTTGCTTGTTATAATAGGAAGCAATGGCCGCTTTGCTGCTTTGCTTTCGGTTTAAGTAAACGAAATACATGTTGCGGGTAAAATCCGGATTGAAAACGGTTTCTTCAATTCGGGGCCGGTCGTCCTGCAGCCAATACAGAATAGGAGTGTCTTTTTGGGCACACGCAATATCATAGCCGCTTCCTCCAAAACTTTTGCGAAGCAGTTCAAAAGCATCAATATCGAGCCACTGGGCAATATTATTAATCAGGGTAGAAGAAGTCCCAAGTCCCCAAAGTTTCGGGAAAGTAAGTTCGGTGGTAATGGTATAGCCTTCGGATGCTTCAATAAATTCCGGATTCAATAGATAAGCCTCGTGCAAAATTTCAATCAGCGTAGTTTTGATTTTGTCAGAACTGAAAGATTCTTTTTTGATGATGCTTTCAAAAGTAATGTTGTCTTCAAACCAAATACTTCCATCCTTATCAAAGCTTTTCCAATCCATTTGATTGTTTTTGCCGTTTTTAATGGTCAGATTCTGTCCAAATTTAGTCGGTAGGGCCAAAGCCCTGGCACCGTCCAATACGACATATTCTCCGGTGATAAGAAGTTTTCCGTTGCTATAGAATGTCTTTTTCAAGAGTATTTAGGATTTAACTTTTCTCAAATCATTTACATATTCCACAACAGCCACATGAGAAACAGGATGGTGTTCAAAATGTTTCACAATCTTAACTCTTTCTTCGTCTGTAGCTTCCAGTTGATTGATGATGTTGCCAAGGTGCATTTTCATATGGCCTTCCTGAATTCCTGTTGTTGTCAGTGAACGCAATGCGGCAAAATTTTGGGCCAGTCCAACAACAGCTACAATCTGCATCAGTTCTTGTGCAGAAGGTTTTTCAAGCATTTCCAAAGCCAGTTTTACCAGAGGATGCAAAGAGGTCAATCCGCCCACAGTACCTAAAGCAAGAGGCACTTCCAGCCAGAAATGAAAAATGCCGTTTTCAATTTTAGCATGCGAAAGGCTTTGATAGCGGCCTGATTTGGAAGCATAGGCATGGACTCCGGCTTCTATGGCACGGAAATCGTTTCCGGTAGCCAATACCACGGCATCAATTCCGTTCATGATTCCTTTGTTATGGGTAACGGCACGATAAGGTTCGACTTCTGCTATTTGTACGGCCCGAACAAATTTTTCTGCAAAATCTCCCGGATTACTATTCTTTTCTTTTAAGTCTTCTACCTTGCAGGATACTTCGGCACGGACAATGCAGTTTGGGACGTAGTTCGACAGTATGCTCATGACAATCTGTATGTTTTTTTCCTCTTCAGAAAAAATCCCGGACGATTGGGCTTCATTTTTTAAAGTCTTGGCAAACTGTTCCAGGCAGGAATTTATAAAATTCGCTCCCATCGAGTCTTTGGTCTCAAAAGTCGCGTGGAGTTGGAAATAATCAGGAAGCAGGTCTGTTTTATCTTTGAGCACAATATCCAGGATACCACCACCGCGTTTCTGCATATTTTTGGTAATGCTTTCTGTTTCTTCAAAAAAACGATTTTTGATTTCTGTAAAAAACTTTTCCAGTTTTGAAGCATCACCTTTGTAAAGAAAATGAACCTGGCCTATTTTTTCGGTATTGATGACAGTAGCTTTAAATCCGCCTCTTTCCGACCAGAATTTTGCTGCTTTGGCTGCTGCCGCCACTACAGAACTTTCTTCAATTGCCATAGGAACAGTATAAAATTTTCCGTTGATTAGAAAATTAGGAGCAATTCCCAAAGGCAGGTAAAAGTTGGTAATCGTATTTTCTATAAAATCATCATGCAGTTTTTGAAGCCTGGTGTCAGAATTCCAGTAATTTTTTATAATTGCTGTAGCTTCTTCCGGATTTGAAAAATAGTTTTCGGCAATCCAGCTTATTTTTTCCTCTTTGGATAGTTTTGAAAATCCCGAAATGGTTTTGTTCATTATCTAACAGTTATGTCTTTAAATAGTACTGCAAAGATACTGTTTCAGACAGTTCTTTTTAACTGTTTAAAGTATGATTTTATGAAAGGTGTTTGAAACTTTGTACCGAAATATTTCTAATACGTTGGGTTTGCGGCTCTGCGTCTTTGCGTGAAATAGTTGCTCGCAAAGACGCAGAGCCGCAAAAACGAAATTGCCACAGGTCAATTACTCCTTAATAAACGTCATCTTTTTTGCCATTTTTTTCTGCCAGCCGTACGGCAGTATAGAATGGCCGTTTTCAACCATTTTGTTCATTTGGGCAACAACGGTGTCCTGTATGCTTTTAGGCAGGTTGTAAAAATCAGCATCGATGCTAAAATTCCGTTCGTCATCCAATACTCCGTTCTGTATACGGATTCCGATTTTTTTACCTTTATAATAGGTCAGTATTTTGATTCTTCCGTCGTCGTAGCCATTGAAGCCATTTGTACCATAAAAAAGTATAGGTTCAATAATTCCGTCCAGGTCAAAATCTTCTACATAAATATATTTTGTCCAAAACCAGATGCTGTCTTCCCCTTCTTTTTTGGAGTCATTGGTTTCAAAAGTTTTGGTCCAGACATTATTTTCTATCTTAAAGTTAAACGCTTTAACGGCATTATTAAAATTACCTTCTTTCGATGTATTCATTTTGTCTTCGGTCAGAACCAAATAATATTTTCCGGTTTTGTCCTGATAATCGTAAACCTTCCAAATTGAAAAATTAATACCTAATTCTTTCTTTTTTTCATGGGTAAAGATTTCATTTATTTTCTCCTGCGTCAGTGTTTTGTATTTGCTATTCGGTTCGTTTTTGGAACCGGGTTGCGAAATCTCGTTGATTTTTTGGGCTAGAATAGCAATGTTTTTTTGTTCAATGTCAGAAAATACTATAGTGTTATTATTGGCAGAAGGTTTATACCATGAAAATTGTTTGAAATGTCGGGCATATTCTTCATTGGAAAAAGTATAACCTTTTCTTGCGTACATTTCATTTTTCAAAAGTTTCAAAGCAGGTACATTTAGATTTTGTATACTGCTTTCCCGGATTATTTCGGACGAACATTCTGAACAATCCTTCAGGTTTTGTGCATTGATTGTAAAGGAAATCAGTAAAAAATACAATAAATAATTTTTCATTCGAGGCGGGATTTGTTCAAACATAATGGTAAAATAACAATAGAAACTGGCTGATAGAAAATTTTTTATAAGTTTTATATCGGAAACATTTGAAATTTAGAGATTAATCAAAATTACAAAAATTGCATTTAACACAAAAAATCAAGGTTTATTCCGATTTTTTCACTAAAATTGACAGTTTTTTTACCTTAGCAAAATATGATGAATTCACGAAAGATTGCCGCATTGCTTTTTTTTATCGGCATGTCGGTTTTTGGCCAGCAAAAAATCACTCTCGAAGAAATATGGGGAGGTGCTTTTAGGGCTGAAGGAATGGACGAATTACAATCCTTAAAAAATACCAACCAATATACTGTATTAAATTTTGACAGGCCGTCAAGGAGCATGCAGATTGATTTGTACGATTATGCAACGCTGAAAAAGGTTGCTACGCTGATTGATACTAAAAATCACAAAGACCTGCCGATGATTGATAGCTATATTTTCAATTCGCAGGAAAATAAAATGTTGATTGCCTGCAAATCGGAGCAGATTTTCCGCCACTCTTTTGTAGCAGACTATTATTTATATGATATCCAGACAAAACAATTGACGAAATTGTTTGACTTTAAAATACAGGAACCTACCTTTTCTCCTGATGGAAATCAGATTGCCTACGCCAAAGACAATAATTTATATGTCTACAACCTGCAATCAAAAACGACCAAACAAATTACAACCGACGGGAGGAAAAATGCCATCATTAATGGTATAACCGACTGGGTTTATGAAGAAGAATTTTCTTTTGTAAGGGCCTATGACTGGAATGCGGCAAGCGATAAGATTGCTTTTATCCGTTTTGATGAGACCGAAGTGCCGGAATTTTCGATGGATTTATACAGCGGCGGACTTTATCCAACACAACAGGTTTTTAAATATCCAAAAGCCGGAGAAAAAAATGCTTTGGCTTCTCTGCATGTATATGACCTGAAAGCCAATGCTTCCAAACAGATTAACTTAGGTAATTATAACGATTTTTATATTCCGAGAATCAAATGGACAAACGAAGCGAATGTCCTTAGCGCTCAGGTTATCAACAGACACCAGAACAATCTTGATTTGCTTTTTGTTGACGGAACTACCGGTGCAACAAAAGTGGTTCTGAATGAAAAAGATAAAGCCTATGTGGATATTACAGACAACCTGACTTTCCTAAAAGATAACAGCTTTATATGGACCAGTGAAAAAGACGGATACAACCACATCTATCATTATGACAAGTCAGGAAAGCTGAAAAACCAAATTACCAAAGGTGCCTGGGAAGTTACGGCCTACTATGGTCTTGACGAAAAAACAGGAACTGTTTTTTACCAGTCTGTAGAAAACGGTTCCATTAACAGGGACATCTATTCTATCAAACTTAACGGAAAAGACAAGAAAAGACTTTCTTCCGCAACAGGAACCAATTCGGCTACTTTCAGCCCAAACTTCCAGTTCTATATCAATACTTTTTCAAACGTATCGACTCCGGCGCAATATTCGTTAAATGATGCCAAAACCGGTAAAGAAGTACAATCAATCAAAAAGAATGAAAAGCTGCTTTCGAAATTGCAGGGGTATAATCTGCCGTCAAAAGAATTTTTTGAGCTGACTACAGAAAAAGGGCATAAGCTAAATGCCTGGATGATTAAACCGAAAGATTTTGATGCTTCTAAAAAATATCCGGTTTTAATGTTTCAATATTCCGGCCCGGGTTCACAGGAAGTTAAGAACAGCTGGCTCAACACAAATGATTTTTGGTATATGATGCTTGCGCAGCAAGGCTATATCGTGGCTTGTGTTGACGGAAGAGGAACCGGTTACAAAGGAGCCGATTTCAAAAAAGTAACCTATAAAGAATTGGGGAAATTTGAAGTAGAAGACCAGATTGATGCGGCAAAAGTGATTGGGAAATACAATTATGTTGACAGCAGCAGAATAGGAATCTGGGGTTGGAGCTATGGAGGTTTTATGTCGTCCAACTGCATATTGAAAGGAAACGATGTTTTCAAAGCGGCAATAGCTGTTGCTCCGGTAACCAACTGGCGTTTCTATGATTCAGTCTATACGGAACGATACATGCAGACTCCACAGGAAAATGCTTCCGGATATGACGAAAACTCTCCAATCAACCATGTTGGCAAATTAAAAGGAAAATACCTGTTAGTACACGGAACGGCAGATGACAATGTTCACGTACAAAATACGATGCTGATGATTGAAGCCTTGGTTCAGGCCAACAAGCAATTTGATTGGGCAATTTACCCGGATAAAAACCATGGAATTTATGGTGGAAAAACCAGATTGCAACTCTATACAAAAATGACAAACTTTATTAAAGATAACTTATAGTACTCAGATGAATACAACAACCCCTACATTAGAAGAAATTCAAAATTTCAAAGGAAAATATCCAAAACAATTATGGTATCTGTTTTTAGTAGAAATGTGGGAGCGGTTTACGTTTTACGGAATGAGGGCGCTTTTGGCTTTGTATATTTCCCATCTGGTACTTTCTGCTGATTATAAGCCTTTGGCTCCTGCAGAATTAGAAGCGAAGAAAACCGAGTTTCTGGAAAAAAACAAAGAAGTCTTAGACAAAAGTCATCCCAGATACTACATAGAAACTTCCCAGCAAAAGGTTAAAGATGATGCGGAAAGCAAATCGAACAAGCAATACGGACTAATCCAGGCTTTTATCTATGCAATGGCATTTGTTGGAGGATTGTTTGCCGACAAAATTTTTGGATTTAGAAAATCAGTTTTCTGGGGTGGTATATTGATGGCAATCGGAACTTTTATTATGGCTGTTCCGGGTGCCTTTCCTTTTTATTTAGGAATTAGTATTCTGATTGTCGGGAATGGTTTCTTCAAACCCAACATATCCACAATGGTCGGTTCGCTATACAGGAAAGACGACTCCCGAAGAGATGCAGGGTTTTCATTGTTCTATTCAGGAATCAATATAGGAGCATTATTAAGCGGTTTGACCATTGCTTACATAGGTACTTCTGTAAGCTGGTCTCTAGGTTTTGCATTGGCGGGAGTTTGTATGATTTGCGGACTGATTTTGTTTGTTTTCACGCAAAAATCATTAGGTCCAATCGGTTTACCGCCTGAACCGGAAAAATTACAGGAAAAAAAGTTTGGCATCAGTAAAAATCTTTTGGTTTACATAGGTTCCCTGTTATTTATACCTTTCTTCTTTGTGCTGGTATATTTCCCTTTTGATGTGGATTTGACTTTTATGCTCGGAGAAATAGTAAAAGCAGACGGAACAACTGCTCCAAATTTAGTGCAGTTCAGTGATGTGTTTATGATTACTATTGCCGTTCTGATTCTGCTCTACTTAATCAAGACTCTATTTGATGTAACCAAAGAAGAATTTGGAAAAATGGCTGTAGCCATCATTTTGATTTTATTCTCTGTTTTGTTCTGGTCATTCTTTGAGCAGGGCGGTGGCTCATTAAACTTTTTTGCCAATGGTAATGTTGACAACAAAGGTTTCAACATGACACAGGTTAACAACTCGGTAAATGCGCTTTGGGTTGTTTTGATTGCACCAATTATAGGAATGTTCTGGATTTTCCTTAGCAAGAAAAAAGCGGAACCCAATACAGTTGTCAAATTCGGATTAGGATTTGTATTCTTAGGATTAGGATTTTTAGTGTTTTTTGCGAGCAAGTTTTTTGCTACCCCAACAGGACTAACTCCGCTTTGGATGTTTGTAGGAGCCTATCTTGTAATAACATTGGGAGAGCTTTGCCTTTCTCCAATTGGTTTGTCAATGATAACAAAATTAACTCCGGGCAGATTGCACGGTGTTATGATGGGAACATGGTTTTTGGCAAGTGCATACGGTCAATATGGTGCAGGATTAATCGGTTCGGCTTTGGCTAAAGTAGATACTTCAATAGAGAACCCAACCAATGTTGATAAATTGGTTCAATATACGAATGGCTATGCAAGTATCGGTTATGTGGCTGTAGGAGCTGGAATTGTCCTGCTATTGATATCCCCGCTATTGAAAAAATTAATGGCAGACGCTAAGGTTGCTTAAGAATAATAGAATAAAAATTAATAAATGTCAGAAATCACATCCACTAACAACGATTTTTTCAAATCAAAAGTTTTAGGCCATCCATCAGGGTTATTTGTATTGTTTTTTACCGAAATGTGGGAACGATTCTCTTTCTACGGAATGAGAGTTTTGTTAATTAACTTCCTGACCATGGCGGCTATCGGTACTAATCCGGGCTGGGAATGGACTTCAGAGAATGCAGGAGCCTTATTCGGGACCTATGCCGGACTTTTATATTTGACCCCGATTGCCGGTGGAATTATTGCCGATAAATTTACAGGCTATCGTTGGGCAGTTGTTATTGGTGCGCTGATTATGACTTTAGGACATGCTTCCATGGCACTGGAGTCAGAATTCTCGATGTATTTTGGATTGGGATTGCTGGTAATTGGTACTGGTTTCTTTAAACCAAATATGACATCAATCATTTCTGAAATGTATAAAGACCTGCCGGAGAAAAAAGACGGGGCTTATACTATTTTTTATATGGGAGTAAATGCAGGGGCTTTCTTTGGAATGATGCTTTGCGGTTATCTTGCTGAAAAAGTAGGATGGAGCTGGGGTTTCGGATTGGCCGGAATCTTTATGCTTCTTGGGTCTTTGCAGTTCTGGTTGGCAAAACCTTTATTCGGAACCATTGGCGATGTGCCTAAAAGAGATAAGGTCGTTGAAGCAATTTCACCTGACGGACAAATTGATGTAACACAGCCAAAAGCAGAAGTAAAACCGGAAGACAAGCGCAATCCGTTTACAATGCTTGACAAGGTGCTGATTGTTATAACTTCTATAATTGGATTACTGTATTTAATTGATGACCCGGCTTCAAAAATTGGAAACATCCATTTATTACCACAGGAATTTTTGGTGTCAAAAGAGGTTTTGCCTGGTGCACTTGTAATTACGATTATCGGTTTGGTGCTGTTTCTGTTTTTGGTAATTTCCAGAATTGTGCGCTATACAAAGGTGGTACGTGACAGAATGATTGCCGTAATTGTTTTTGCCTTCTTTACGGTTTTCTTTTGGCTGTCTTTTGAACAGGGAGCAACATCATTAGTACTTTTTGCCAGAGATTTTACAGACAGAACCTTAATGGGGAATCAGGCTGTTGTTTTCAATATTATCAACACGCTTCTTACAATTATACCGCTTGCATTGGTTTCATGGGTATTATTTCTGTTGTTCAAACAAACGGCTAAAAAAATAGCTACGTCGAATATTGTTTTGGCATTGAGCTTTTTGGGAGTATGGGGAATTGTGGTCTGGATGTTGAATAATGATTATAATTCAAAAGCGTATGAACTGAAATACCAGGCTATCAAAACCGCTCAGATAGACAAAAAGACGAAAAAACAGGCGGTTGATGAAAATGGAGACCTCGTTTTTGATTTCAATGCAGTTACAGAAACTACGGTTTTAAAACCAACAGATGTAGTAGTTGACCAAACGGTTACGATTTCAAGTAAAGATGCATTGAAAGTAAATGATAAGGTAGTACTGCATAATGAGATAGGAAATTTTGTATACCTGACAAAAGACCTGGAAACAAAAATCAGAAATGATTATAAGAATGCGACAAAAGATTCGAAAATTATAAAAGCAGAAGTGGTTCAGCTAAAAGAAAACCAGGTAGAAGTTACTGTTTCATGGTTTAGCATTCTGAATTCCTTTTTTATTATTGCTTTTGCGTCAATGTTCTCTAAATGGTGGGACAGCAAATACAACCCAAGTGCTGCCGTAAAATACGGACTGGGTCTAATCATCATGGGATTAGGATTTGCGATTTTGGCTTATGGAGCAAGAGTTATTCCTTCCGGAGCTGAGGCAGGTGCGGTAAGAGTAAGCATGATTTGGCTTATATTGGCCTATCTTTTCCATACCTGGGGCGAATTATGCCTGTCGCCGGTTGGCCTTTCCTATGTGAGTAAACTGGTGCCTTCAAGAATGATTGCATTTATGTTCGGGATGTGGTATCTTGCGATTGCAATCGGGAATAAACTGGCAGGTTCACTGGGAGGAATGATTGAAGGCATTACTAAAGAGTATGACATGAGTACGTTCTTCCTGATTTTTACAATAGTTCCTATTGTAGCAGGATTGATTGTAGTAGCACTAAATCCTATGCTGAAAAAATTAATGCACGGAGTAAGATAATAACACTAACCTTAAACTATAATAAATGGAAACAACAGTAAAGCGATCACACCCTAAAGGACTTTGGTACCTCTTTGGCACAGAAATGTGGGAAAGATTTGGATATTATTTGATGCTCGGGATATTCTCCCTCTACATGCTTGACGGATGGAACAACGGAGGTATGGGATTTGACCCTGCTAAAAAATCCGACATTTATGGGACATATCTTGGTCTGGTGTACTTAACTCCTTTTATTGGAGGATTGCTTGCTGACAGAGTTTTAGGATACAGAAGGTCAATCATCATGGGAGGATTGATGATGGCTGCAGGTTACTTTTTGCTGTCAATCCATAGTATAACAACTTTCTATGTTGCGTTATTCTGTATTATTTTAGGAAACGGATTCTTTAAACCGAATATCTCTACGCTTGTAGGAAACCTTTACAGTGGTGATGATATGAAGGATAAAAAAGATGCCGGATACAACATCTTTTACATGGGGATTAACGTAGGAGCATTTATCTGTAATTTCGTTGCAGCCTACATGAGAATCAACTACGGATGGGGGCATGCTTTCGCTGCTGCCGGAGTAGGAATGTTGATTGGAGTAGTTGTATTCTTAATCGGAACAAAACACATAAAGCATGTTGACGTAATCAAGCCGGTAAAAGAAGGCGATATGTCAACAGGAAAAATCTTGGGATTAACAGTTCTTCCAATGTTTATTTTTGGTATAATCGGATACATGATACCAGGCAACTTCCTGGGTTCAGATACGAACGATGCCTTCATCATTGGATGTATTCCGGTAATAGGATTCTTTATTTATTTGGCGTTTAAAGCAGAAGCTAAAGAAAGCAGAGCAATTAAGGCTCTTTTGGCTGTATTTACCTGCGTTATCTTATTCTTCGCCATCTTCCACCAAAATGGGGATGCTTTAACAGTTTGGGCTGAAGACCATACAGACAGAAATATGCCAACAGCAGTTTCTAATGTAGCGGATAAATTAGGAATGGCACAGGTGGTTGTAAACAATGATATCGTTTCTGCTGACCAGGCTACATTTGATAAGACTATCGAAGAAATGCGTGCTAAAGAAGCAGCAATGCCTGCTGTTTCTAAAGAAGAAATTGTTGCAAAAGGAAAATATTCAAGCGAAATTGGACAGCTGGAAAAATCAAGAAAATACTTTGCAACTTTGCCTGGCGACCAGATTCCGGCAAAAGGAACAAACTTAAAATTATACTCAACAGAACTTTATCAGTCTATCAACCCGTTCTGGGTAGTGGTTTTGACACCGTTGGTGGTAGGTGTATTCAGCTGGTTGAGAAGAAGAAAGAAAGAACCGAGCACACCTACAAAAATCTTTATCGGTTTGGTAATTACTGCCTTATCAGCTTTGGTAATGGTAGGGGCTGTTTTTGCAACGAACGACCTGACTATGAAAGCAAGCTCCTGGTGGCTAATCGCTTCTTATGGTGTAATCACAATAGGTGAGCTGTGTTTATCGCCAATGGGACTTTCTTTAGTTTCCAAACTATCACCTCCTAGAATTACTGCCTTGATGATGGGTGGATTCTTCCTGGCTATTTCTGTTGGAAACAAACTTTCAGGAATGTTGTCTTCTCTTTGGGAAGAGATGCCACAAAAAGAAAACTTCTTCTTCCTTAACTTTGGATTGGTTTTGGCGGCGGCTATTGTATTGCTATTGATGCTGAAATGGTTGAACAAGGTTATGAAAGAGAATAACGTCGCTTAAAACGGCACTATTTTTGAATCCAATATTTAAAAACTATAAAAAAATGAAAAAATTACTTTTAGCACTATTTTTAGCTGTAGGCTCTATGGCCGCAGTTCAGGCTCAGGAAGTCAAATGGATGACATTAGACCAGGCTTTGGCAGCACAGAAGAAAAAAGCAAAACCAATTTTTATGGACGTATATACAGATTGGTGCGGACCATGCAAAATGTTAGATAAGAATACTTTTCAGGCAAAAGAAGTAGCAGATTATATCAATGCTAACTACTATGCAGTGAAATTTAATGCAGAAGGCGATTCTGAAGTGAATTACAAAGGGAAAAAATATACAAACCCAAAATACGATGCTACCAGAAAAGGACGTAATGCAGTTCACGATTTTACAATGTTCCTGAAAGTACAAGGTTATCCGTCAATGTATATTTTTGACAGCAAAGGAGAAGTAAAGAGCCCTATTGTAGGATACCATACTCCTGAGCAGCTTTTACCGCTAATTAAAGTCTAAATCATTTTTAGATAAACTATAAAATCCCTTTTCAACAGTTGAGTGAAAAGGGATTTTTTCTTTTACGCAGGTTGTTTTCCATCTTTCCACATCAGTCCGGTAATTGGAAGCATCTGCAATAACCATTTTTGGCTTTGCATCTTGTATAGTCCTTTCAAGGTTTATTTTTGGCGATTGTGACAGGATAATAATATCAGGCCGCTGGCTTTTAGGAAAAACGCCAAGACTGTCAATGACCAAAATTTTATTCTGATTAAAATACATTAAATTCCCGATTTTTTCAGTTGAAGCAATCCGGCTAAAACTTCCAGCCAGATAAGGTTTCAGGATGAAGTTTATTGTTTGTTCCGATAATTCCTGATGGCTAAAAACGGTTAGTTGCTCTCCTTTTTTCCGGGCAATAATCGTATTCTTTTTGGCATTAAATACTATCAGTTCTTCATGGTTTTTTGAAGAGTATCTATTTCCCAGATAGGCCAGTTGAAACAAAATTATACTCGCCAGTGCAAAGGCAAGTTTTTTGAAATTTGGTTTTTTGAGCCAAAAAACAGTGGTAAACAAAAGTAGGTAGCATGTTACCAGCATTTGCCAATTGAAAGGAATGTCCTGAAACACGAAAGATTCAAAAGAAGCAACCTTACTAATTATCTTATTCAGGATATAAAGGCTCCATTCCAGGCATTTGACAAGATAGGACGGTACAGTGCTAAAAGAAGCCCACAACATCACAAAAACGCCCAGAGCCATTATAATTCCCAATAATGGAAGAATAAGAAGGTTAGTTATAAAGAATAGTCCGGGGAATTGATGGAAATAATAAAGGCTTAGCGGGAAAGTACCCATCTGGGCTGCCAACGAAACGGTAAGTATGTCCCAAAAATACTTTCCGATTTTATTTTCAGGTTGCCACAAGGAACTGAACAATGGCTGTAACCATACAATAAAAAACAGGGCACAATAACTAAGCTGAAATCCTACGTCAAAGATAAAGGAGGGTTCAAACAGCAGTATCACAAAAACAGAAACCAAAAGCGTGTGGTAAATATTGGTTTTACGCCGGGCATATTTCCCTACGGCAACAAAGCTGAACATAACCACAGAACGCGTAACCGATGGAGAAAAGTTGGCTATCAAGGCAAAAACCCAAAGAAAAGACAATAGAATAGTAAGTCTTAGAATATTTCCTGTTTTGGTTTTGGGTAAAGGACTGAGAAGAAACCCGATAAAAAGCATCAGGCATCCTACATGAAGTCCGGACACCGACAAGATATGCACGGCACCGGCAAACTGATAATCTTTCATCAGTTCCGGAGAAATGTCCTGTTGCTGCCCTAAAATTAAGGCTACGGCTACGTTAAGCTCTTCGTTTCTAAATCCGGAATCTTTAAGGTTTTTGATAATGGTATTTCGAAAATCTGCAGCATAATACCAAATGCTTTTTTCTTTTTTCGGACTTATTTGTATTGTGGATACATCAGCATACATTTGCCCATAAACAGATTTAAATGCCAAATACTTTTTATAGTCAAATTGGTGTGGATTTCCAGGAGCCTGGGGTTCGTAGATGCTTCCTGATATCAAAAGCCTTGTTCCTACAGGAAAATCTGCCATAGGATTTTCTTTTTTGACCTGAAGCACAATTTTGCCTTCGGCTATTGCCGAATCGATTGCGGTAACTTTAGCAATGTAACGGTGGTTGTAGGGATTGCTCCTGAGTTTTTCAAGAAGGACTACCTCTACGGAATGTGTATGTCCGTCTAATTTATGCCCATAATGATATTTGGAAAGCCTTTCATTATGTACAGCATGGGTAGTAATTCCAATACAGAAAAAAACGAAATAGGTTGCATAGCCAAAATAGGACTTCTGGATAAAGTCTTTTCCGGAAAAATAAAAGGCCGTTCCAAAAAGGAGGACACTAACTCCGCAAAGAATCAGAGAGAGTAATGGAATTGGTTCAAAATAAAAAGCGGCGAGTACTCCTAGAACAAACCAAATGATAATTCTAGCTAACGGGAATTTCAATATTTTCATAAACCGAAAATACCGAAAATATAACAAAAAGTGAAATTATTGCTGGATGATTCTGTTTACCTGAGCAAATGTTCTTTTGTAGTAAGGCTCACTTGTTGATGAAACTACAACACCTTTGCTTGTTGAAGAGTGGATGAATTTTATTTCATCACCAATTTTTTCGATAACAACGCCTACGTGGTTGATGACTCTTCTTCCATTGGTTCTGAAGAAAATCAGGTCTCCTTTTTTAATATCGTTTGTGTCAACTTTTTCACCAATCAAGGCCATGTCATGTGAACTTCTAGGCAATTTGATATCAAAAAGATTAAAAACAGCAGTAACCATACCTGAACAATCCATCCCGGCAGTAGTCGTTCCGCCTCCACGGTATCTTACACCCAGGAAATTCATTGCATTATTGATTAATTGAAGAGAAATGTAACTTTCAGTTGGAGCCACAGATGCGATAAGTTCCGGGTCTTCCTGTTCTACAATTACATTTTTTTTATTTTTAACCGTTTTGGTATTTTTTGTAGCTTTTGTTTTGTCTGCAACAGCAACGGAAGCCGGAGCAGGTTTATCTGCAGCAACAGTAGTTTTCTTTTCTACAGGTTTTTCGTAAACTCCTTTTTTAAGAGCTTCTTTTTTAGTGGTAATAATTTGCGAGTGGCCTGAGGTCGATACCAATAAAAATAGTGGTAAGAACAGTAAAAAGATTTTTTTTGCAGACATATTTATTTTTTATTTTTCAGCAAAAACAAAAACTTAGGGGCGAATTTGCTTTAGATTTATTAATAAAAATTCCGTAGAATTATTCGTTTTTCAAATGCTATATGTTTAGATATACAACGAGTTAATAACCTGATTATTATATAACAGATTCCAAATATAATGTAAAATT
>NZ_LMPW01000013.1:313167-313407 GCF_001423985.1 Flavobacterium sp. Leaf359
CATAAAATCAGCAAAAATCTTTTCAAGAAATTGTTGATAACTAATTTTTTAAAAGAATTTATGGATTGTAATGGTTTGAATTCTAGCGTGTTATTTTTGATGTTAAATAAGTGTTATTTTTTAAGCTTATCAACAATCAAACGGGCCGTTTTCTCGCTTGCGCCAATACCTCCCAGCTTTTTTTCAAGAATTTCATAATCCTGCAAAAGCTTTTCCCTTTGGCTGGTTTCTAAAATTTTA
>NZ_LMPW01000013.1:313425-371002 GCF_001423985.1 Flavobacterium sp. Leaf359
TGCAGTTCTTTCCTGATTCTTTTCGGATTGCATTCCCCCTGTATTAATTCGGTTACGACTTCTTTATCCATAATAAGATTCACCAGCGAAATGTATTTTAAGGTGATAATTCGCTTGGCAATCTGATAGGAAATCCAGTTTCCTTTGTAACAGACAACCTCCGGAACCTTAAATAATGCCGTTTCTAATGTGGCCGTCCCGGAAGTAACTAAAGCTGCAGATGCTATGCTCAGCAAATCATAGGTTCGGTTGGAGATAAAATGTACGTTCTGGTCTTTTAAGAATTGTTTGTAAAAGTCATACTCCTGGCTCGGAGCGCCGGCAATCACAAATTGATAGGCCGGAAAATCTTTTACAATAGCAAGCATTTCGGAAAGCATTTTTGAAATCTCCTGTTTTCGGCTACCAGGAAGCAGTGCAATGACAGGCTTGTCATCCAGATCAAATTCTTTTCTAAAGGAATCTTCATCGATATGTTCTCTGTTGTGAATGGCGTCAATTAGGGGATGGCCAACAAATTCTACAGGGAAATGGTGTTTCTTTTCGTAGAAATCTTTTTCAAACGGAAGAATCACATACATAAAATCGACATCGCGTTTGATGGCTTTGATGCGGTTTTCTTTCCAGGCCCAAATCTGTGGGGAAATATAATAATGGGTTGGTATTCCTATTTCTTTTGCCCATTTGGCTATCCTCATGTTGAATCCCGGATAATCAATAAAAATGATGGCGTCAGGTTTGAATTCCTGTATATCGGCCTTACAGAATTTGATGTTATTAAGGATGGTTTTGAGGTTCATGACTACTTCTGCAAATCCCATGAAAGCCAAATCGCGGTAATGTTTTACTAAAGTGCCGCCGGCTTCCTGCATCAGGTCGCCGCCCCAAAACCGTATTTCGGCTTGAGGGTCTTTTTTGAAAATGGCTTTCATCAGGTTGGAACCGTGCAGGTCGCCTGAAGCTTCTCCGGCAATAATATAGTACTTCATATTTGTGAGCGAATTAATTGATATAATCAACTATTGTCATTTAGTTTCCAGCTGTTCAGGTTCTGTATGGCATGATGGGCTGTCAGGTCAAACTGAACCGGAACCAAAGATATATAGCCATGTTTCAGGGCCCATTCATCAGTATCTTCGCCATTGTCCTGATTGACAAACTTTCCGGTTAGCCAGTAATAATCACGTCCTATTGGCGATGTCCTTTTGTCGAATTTCTCAGACCACATAGCCTTGGCCTGTCGGCATACTTTGATGCCTTTAATGTCTTTTTCAGATAATTTCGGGAAATTGACATTCAGGATTACGCCTTCCGGAAGCCCATTTTCCAAAACTTCCATTGCAATTTTTTTGACGAATTTTTTAACCGGTTCGAAATCGGCATTCCAGTCATAATCCAATAAAGAAAATCCAATGGCAGGAATCCCTTCAATCCCTGCTTCAACAGCGGCACTCATGGTTCCGGAGTAAATTACGTTTATGGAAGAATTCGAGCCGTGATTAATTCCTGAAACGCAAAGGTCGGGCTTTCTTCCCAATACTTCATTTACGGCAAATTTTACACAATCAACCGGAGTTCCGGAGCAGGAGTATTCAACCGGAGTTACATCTCCGGGGCTAATCTTGTTAAGGTATAAGGTGCTGTTAATGGTAATGGCGTGGCCGGTTCCTGACTGTGGACTGTCTGGTGCTACGACAACAACTTCGCCAATTTCTTTCATTACGCTAATCAGAGCGCGGATTCCGGGAGCCGAAATCCCGTCGTCATTGGTAACTAAAATCAAAGGTTTCTTTTTCATGAATAATTTTTGTCTCTAAACGGGATGGAATGTATTTGTCTTCCTGTGGAATTTTGCCTTAAAAACGATAACACAGATTACAAAAATAACTTTTTTTAAAGTTTTTCAATGTTACAAAATTGTATAACTTTGAATCTTATAAAAATGTCATTACCTGCAATGATTTAACCTTATCTCTCAATCAAAATCATCTTTAACAAAAAATTATGCGGTTTAAGAAACCGTGGCATAATTTTTTCAGTAATTTAGAACAAAATTTGATGAATGCTATAATGGAGTTTATGAAAAGAAATTATAAGATAGTACTGGTTGTAGTTGCACTTTCTGCAGCCTTATGGAGTTTCGTTCCAAGAGAAGTAAAAAATGATCCCGAGAAAGATAGATTGCTTATTGAGCTTTTGACATTTGTCATTGAGCGCGGACACTATGACCCGGCAAAAATTGATGATACCTTTTCAAAAGGAGTATACAAAGACTATTTGGAGGCGATAGATCCTTCCAAAAGATTTTTCCTTCAGTCGGATATTGATGAGTTTTCAAAATATGAAACTAAGCTTGATGACCAGATTTTGGCCAGAGACCTTACGTTTTTTGATTTGACATACAACCGTTTGCTTCAAAGAATTGAAGAGAGCAAAAAATATTACAAAGATATTTTGGCAAAACCTTTTGATTACAAAAAAGACGAGACCTTCAATACTGATTATGCAGAGCACTCATATGCTAAAAATTCGGATGAGTTAAGAGACAGATGGTATAAGCAAATCAAGCTTTCAACTTTGGCTTCGCTTACGAATAAACTGGAAATTCAGGAAGGTAAAAATGTAGCCGATAATGATGATTTTTCGGATTTGACAACTACAGAAAAAGCTAAAAAGGAAGAAGAACAGAAAAAAGAGAAAAAGGAAATTGAGAAAAAACCTTTTGATGTTCTTGAAAAAGAAACCAGAGAAAGTCAGTTGAAATCCTTAAATGAATATTTCGGATTTATTAAGGATCTGGACAGAGATGATTGGTTTTCGGTATACATCAATTCGATAGCAACCCGATTTGACCCGCATACTTCTTATTTTGCTCCAGACGACAAAGAGCGTTTTGATGTGAGCATGAGCGGTAAATTAGAAGGAATTGGAGCACGTCTGCAAAAGAAGAATGATTTTACCGAAATCACAGAATTGATTTCCGGAGGACCGGCATGGAGAGGAAAACAATTAGAGCCTGGTGATGTGGTTCTGAAAGTAGCTCAAGGTGATAAAGAACCGGTTGATGTGGTAGGTATGAGAATTGACGATGTGGTTAAGAAAATCAAAGGACCAAAAGGAACAGAGGTAAGACTTACCGTTAAAAAAACAGATGGTACCATCAAAATAATCTCGATTATTCGTGATGAGGTAGAAATCGAGGAAACCTACGCAAAATCAAGTGTTGTTGAAAAGAACGGTAAAAAGTACGGTATCATTTACCTGCCTAAATTTTATATTGATTTTGAAAACGCAGACAGCCGTGATGCCGGAAAAGATATTGCCCTTGAAGTTGAAAGATTAAAACAGGCCGGAGTTGATGGAATTGTTATGGACGTTCGTGATAACGGAGGAGGTTCTTTGAAAACCGTTGTAGATATTGCAGGGTTGTTTATTGAAAAAGGACCTATTGTTCAGATTAAATCAGCTGGGAAAAAGAAAGAAATCCTGTATGATAAGGATTCAAGAGTACAATGGGACGGACCATTGGTAGTTATGGTGAACAGCTTTTCAGCATCGGCATCAGAGATTTTGGCGGCAGCCATTCAGGATTATAAGCGAGGTGTAATTATTGGAAGTACACAGACTTATGGAAAAGGAACCGTACAGAATGTAATTGACCTGAACCAGTTTTTGAGAAGCAATTCTATGGGAGACCTTGGAGCATTGAAAACAACAACCCAGAAATTCTATAGAATTAACGGTGGTTCGACACAGTTGAATGGAGTTTCCAGTGATGTAGCCTTGCCAGACAGATATTCGTATATCAAGATGGGCGAACGCGATATTGACAATGCCATGCCATGGGATAAAATTGATGCAGCCGATTATAAAGTTTGGGACAAGCAGCCTAATTTTGACCTTGCCGTTGAAAACAGCAAGAGAAGAATGGAGAAAAGCGAACAGTTCAAACTGATTGAAGAAAATGCCAAATGGCTTAAACAAAGACAGGATGAAAAAGAATTTAGCCTGAATATTGATAAATTCAAACAGGAACAGGCTCAGCTTGAAGAAAAGGCAAAAAAATACAAAGCTATTTCCAACTATAAAAACAACTTGAAATTTACCTCATTGCCATACGAAAATGAAATGGTAAAGAACGATAATCTTTTAAAAGAAAAAAGAGATCGTTGGCATGAAAGCCTTTCAAAAGATGTTTATGTAGAAGAAGCTTTAAATGTTTTAGATGATTTACAGCCAAATGCATCTATTAAAGGAACTGTAAACGTTAAAAAGAAAGATAAGTTAGTGAAGTCATAAATTGGCTTAAAGGCATTTGAATGAATAAATCCACACAATCATTAACAGGAATAGCGCTCCGGAAATTCAAAAAGAATTTCTGGGGCGTTTTCAGTTTTGGGTTTATACTATTGCTCATGCTGCTTTCGATTTTTGCCTATGTTTTGGCACCGGATAATTCAGAAAATGCCAATTGGGGCGACCTGACTATTCGTTCCAAAAAACCGGGATTTGAAGTAAAAATTCTTTCCATTCCCTTAAAAGAACAGGCAGAATCCGGATTTTGGGATTTCTTTTTGGGACACGAACAGCAATTCTCAAAAGAACCGATTTCGGATTTTAAAATTGAAAAAGACAAAATCGTTTATACGTTATATAATGATGACCCGAAAGTCATTATCCAAAAAGAAACCACCCTCAAAGATTTCCCGGGATATAACAGCCTAGAAGAGGCTGCAAAAGACCACATAAAAAATCAAAAGTTTTATTTGGGAACCGATAAAGCCGGAAGAGATTATTTAAGCCGAATGCTGGTAGGTTCACGGGTTTCGATTGCAATTGGTTTCGTGGCCGTTTTTATTTCTCTTGTTGTAGGACTCTTTTTTGGCGCATTGGGAGGTTATTATGGAGGGAAAGTAGATGCGTTTGTGATGTGGCTCGTCAATATAATATGGTCGATTCCTACCTTATTGCTGGTTATTGCAATTACATTAAGTCTTGGAAAAGGATTCTGGCAGGTTTTTGTAGCAGTTGGACTTACAATGTGGGTTGAAGTAGCCAGAGTCGTTCGCGGGCAGATTATTTCTGTAAAGGAAATGCAATATGTTACGGCGGCCAAAGCCTTGGGATATACCAATTGGAGAATAATAATCCACCACATACTTCCTAATATTATGGCTCCGGTTATTGTTATTTCTGCGGCAAACTTTGCTTCGGCAATCCTGGTCGAAAGCGGACTTAGCTTTTTGGGTCTTGGGGCTCAGCCTCCGGTTCCTAGTTGGGGAGGCATGATAAAGGATTATTATGGCGATATCATTCTCGACAAGCCTTACCTTGCAATGGTTCCGGGAACAGCTATAATGTTGCTGACCCTGGCCTTTATGATGATGGGTAATGCATTGCGGGATGCATTGGATGTCAGGAATTAAGAGAATTAGAGGCTTACCGTTCATCGGTTTTTTCATGTTATTAGGTCTTAGTGAAAAAAAATAGTATATTTTTACTATAACTAAACTTAACGCTATGTACTTAAAAATTACTTGCCTCCCCCTAAAGGCTGGATTTTTTCAGTTACTCCTTTTTACGTTTTTTCTCTTATCCTGTAACCTGACCAAAGCCCAATGTGCTGGTGAAGATGCATCCATCACAATATGTAATATTCCGGATCCGGCCAATCAAAACATCAATCTTTTCAATCTGCTTGGCGGGACACCCACGCCCGGAGGAAGCTGGACAGACCTTCAGCAATCCGGCGGACTCAACATTTCAACAGGAATTCTCAATGTTTGGAGCATTAACGAAAGCGATACCTATGTTTTTGTATACACCGTAAATGATGCCTCCTGCGCTGATAATGTAGCTACGGTTACAGTTACTATAGGCGGTTACGCAGGAATTAGCAATCCAAATGCTTCTGCCTGTGATGATAATAACAGTGTCAATCTTTTCCAGTTTTTAGGGAATTTCCCAAATCCGCAACAGAACGGTTATTGGAGAGATGACAGCGGAAGTGGGGCATTAAGAGGAAACTTTCTGGATGCTACAGTATCAGGTTTGGGAACTTTTTCATTTACCTACACAATGCCGGCTATTGGATCATGCCCATCTGTTTCTGCTACTGTTGATGTGACCGTACACCCGGCTCCGGAACCGGGAGTAACATCAGACCTGATTTTATGTGATTCCGACGATATGTCTATATATACCAACCTCAATCTGCTGGATTATATTTTTGGGCAGGATCCCGGAGGTAAATGGTCAGAAGGCCGTACTTCAGAGTTGTCCGGACCGGAAGATACTTTTATTAATGTCCAGAACATATACAATACTTTTGGTCCCGGAGAATACGGATTTACTTACACAGTACAGCCCTCACATCCGGTATGTAACCCCAAATCTTCAACAATCAAAATAATTATCGAAGAACAATTGGATTTCACTGGCTCTACGTTGGTGATAGCTTCTGATATCTGTGAAGATGAAATTGGTAGGGCCACTTTTGTTGCAACGCTCACGCAGGGTTTTGAAAATATCCCAAACGGAAACTACAATTTGCAATATCAGATTACGGGTCCCATTTCCTCCGGTAACACTATATTGGTCCGGTTTGAAAATGGAGTGGTGACTTTTCCTATACCTGCTATTTCTTTTCCTTTTGTTGGAGCCTATACCGTAAGCATTGTCAACATTCACGAAACTACCGGATATAATGCCTGTGACCATATCATTGGCGATATTTCCGATATTCTGAACGTATATCCATTGCCAAAGATTAATGCCGGAACATTGACCATTGAAAATGCCTGCCAGGAATCTGATGTTGAGGTAAGGCTGTCCGGAAATATAAATCTGGCCGACGGCGATTACAGGATTACATACGATTTGGGCGGAAGCAATACCGCATCGGCACAACAGGTGGTCATGACAGTTGTAGGTGGCGTAGGGACTTTTATTTTGCCGTCCAGTCTGCTCAGTAATCCGGGCAATATGACGATTGTTATTACCCATATCATTAATTTGCAGACACTCTGTGAAAACACGGCCTCATTATCCCAATCTTTTATGATATTGCCAAAACCTGACGTTTCAAATGTAAGGGTAACGATTAACGATGTTTGTGAAAACCAACCCGTCATAGCAAATTTTTCAGGATTTGGGATGCTGACAAGTATCCAGATTACTTATTCTTTGACCGGAGCAAATACGGCTTCCGGAATTGTAACCATAGCAGCGGTAAATGGAACGGCGGTGTTTACCATACCGGCAAACCAACTTTTGAATACCGGAACAACAACTTTTACGATTTCGGAAATCGTCAATAATGAAACTTCTTGCGGAGCAGGAAATCTTTCCATAACCGACAGCTTTACGATTTATAGGCTCCCTGAAACTCCGGTTGTAAATAATATGGAGTTTTGCCAAAGCGAAAATGCTACGGTAGCTGACCTGGTTCCAAATGGCACATCTTACATTTGGTATGCCAGCGAGAGTGGCTCGCCATTAAGCAGTGATACGGTATTGACGTCTGGAAATTATTATGTTGCCACAGTTTCTCCTTTTGGCTGCGTATCGCAAAAAGCAATTGTAGCAGTAATAATAACAGATTTACCGCCACCTGTTTTAGAAACCGGCGGACAGAATTTTTGTGGTTTGGATTCACCTGCACCAACGCTGGCCAATCTTTCGGCCAATGTAAACGGAACCGGAACCATAGTCTGGTTTGATGCCTTACACAATGGAAATCAATTGCCTGATTCGCAGGTTTTACAAGATGGAATGACCTATTATGGGTTTGATTCTTCTGCGACTACAGGCTGTATTTCAGAAAATGCATTGGCGGTAACGGTTTCTTTATCTCATTGTGGCGAGGATGAATATGAATTGATGATTCCGGATGGATTTTCGCCTAATGGAGACGGTATCAATGACACGTTTAATATTCCCAACATAGAGTTTTTATTTCCTGATTTTACGCTTGAAATATACAATCGCTACGGAAATGTGATGTATAAAGGAAACCGCAATACGCCCGATTGGGACGGAAGAAGTAATCAGTCGACTGTAATTGATGGAGTAGCCCCAAATGGAGTTTACTTCTACATCGTTAATTTCAACAAAGGCAACAAGCCTGCGAAGCAGGGAAGGCTTTACTTGAATCGGTAATTTAAACGGAACCAGATGAAAAAAATACTACTCCTTATACTTTTTACAGGCTTTTTAAATAGGGCGACGGCACAGCAGGACCCGCAGTATACGCATTACATGTATAATTTAAGTGTAGTGAATCCGGCCTATGCAACCGCTACGCCTGAAGTGCTTAATTTGGGCGGATTATACCGTACGCAATGGGTTGGTGCAGTTGGAGCGCCAAAGACATTTACCTTTTTTGGGCACATGCCGGCAAGCAAAAATGTTGAACTCGGTCTTTCTTTTATTTCGGATGATATTGGAGACGGTGCCAAGAAAGAAAATAACATATTTGGCGATTTCGCTTATGTATTACAATTGAATAGTAACCACAGGCTTTCTTTAGGACTGAAAGCAGGAGTGACTATTTTTGAAACCAACTTTAATGGTTTTGTGTTGGAAAGCGGTACGAATGGAACAGACCCTGCTTTTGCCCAGAATATCAACAGCGTTTTCCCAAACCTTGGAGCCGGAGCGTTCTATTTCACGGATAACTATTATATAGGTTTGTCTGCTCCCAATCTTCTGAATACGAAACATCTGGAAGAGCGGCAGGGAATCAACCGTTTTGGTTCTGAAAATGTCCATGTTTTTTTTACCGGGGGTTATGTCTTTCAGATTAACCAGGACCTGAAACTAAAACCATCATTTATGGCCAAAGCAGTGAAAGGCGCTCCGGGCGTAGTTGATGTTTCTGCAAATGTTTTGCTGTATGATAAATTTGAGCTTGGCGCTTCCTACAGACTCGATGATGCTATCTGTGGTTTAGTGAATATAAAAGTTACGCCCGATTTAAGAATTGGATATGCCTATGATTACACCACAACTAATTTAGGGCAATTCAATTCAGGAACCCATGAAGTGTTTCTGTTATTTGACCTGAATTTTATGAAAAAAGGATATGACAAATCTCCAAGATTTTTTTAAAATGAGAATCATGAAAAAGATACTATATGTGCTGATTGTCATTCTTAATTTTCATAATGGGAATGCACAGGATTTAAAAAAAGCAAATGCTTATTTTGAACGGACTTTCTATAGCGAAGCCATTCCGTTATATGAAAACATTATTAAGGATAATCATAGTTTTGAAGTCGTAAATAATCTGGCCAATGCCTATTATTATACGAATGACCTTAAAAATGCTGAAAGATGGTATCGCTTCCTTCTTAAAAATTATAGTGCTGATTTTGGTGAAGATTATTATTTCAGGTACATGCATTCATTAAAGGCAGTTGGAAAGCAGGAGGAAGCCAATGCTTTGGCAAGAGGCAGGATAGAATATTATGCAAAGACAGATGAGGTGGCAGCGTTCGATAAACAGCTTGCCGTTTTAGAAAATATTGCCGCATTGGGAAACCGTTTTGAAATCAGGAATCTGGAAATCAATACTAAAAATTCAGACTTTGGAGCGGTAAGAAAAGGTTCGGACCTGATTTATGCTTCACCTGGAAAAAGCAAAGTTTATAAATGGAATAATGAGAACTATCTGGACCTGTATGTAATTCCAATTGAGAATGTCAAAAAAGGCGATCCGATAGCAAAAGACTTTTCCAATTCGATAAATACTAAAATGCACGAATCCAATGCGGTCTTTACCAAAGATGGAAAGAAAATGTATTTTACCAGAAACAATTTTAATAACGGAAAAAAGGGGAAGGATAACAAAAAGGTTTCTCATTTGCAGATTTTCAGCGCTGAATTTGAAGATGGTGAGTGGAAAAATATAAAATCATTGCCGTTTAACAGCGATGATTATTCTACAGAACACCCGGCTTTGAGTCCTGACGAACAGACGCTTTACTTTGCTTCGGATATGCCAGGAAGTATAGGCTCTTTTGATATTTATTATGTAGCGGTTAATGAAGGTAAATTCAGTACACCTGTGAATTTGGGTACTAATATAAACACCATACACAAAGAGCAGTTCCCTTTTATTTCAAAAGATGGGAAGCTCTATTTTTCATCGGATGGGCATCTTGGATTTGGCTCGTTGGACGTATTTGTTTCCAATAGTGATAATGGAGAATTTTCAAAACCGGTAAACATTGGATTTCCGGTCAATTCAGAATATGATGATTTTGCTTTTACCATCGATTCAGATACAAAAGAAGGATACTTTTCTTCCAATCGTATTGGAGGGAAAGGCAATGATGATATTTATCAGATTAACGAAACCAAACCTTTGGTTATTGAAGATTGTAAGCAATTGATTTCGGGTGTTATTACCGATGAAATTACAAAACTACCTTTAGAAGGAGCTTTGGTTGTTTTGCAAAACTCAGAAAAAGTAGAAGTCCAAAGAAAAATTACGGCTGCGGATGGGAAGTTTCTTTTTGACGCAGCCTGTGCGTCTGCTTGCACGGTTTTGGCATCAAAAGAAAAATATACGGATAATTCAAGAAGTTTGAAATTATCAAAAGAACGGAATAAAAATAATGATGCTTCAATGGCCTTGAAGTCGTTGGAAACCATTAAGCAGGAACAGGAAACTGCATTACAGCAAAAGAAAAAAGAGGAAGAGGCTGCAAAGCAAAAAGAAAAGGAGTTGGCAGAAGCCGATAAAAAGAAACGCATTGAAAAACTTCTGGCTGATGAAAAAGATGTGGTCAGGGATAAAGACAGGCTGCTGATTAAGACAGAACCCATTTATTTTGATTATGATTTGTGGTATATCCGAAAAGAATCCAAACCGATATTAAACAAGGTAATCGCCCTGATGAAAAAATATCCGGATATGGTTGTCGAAATTGGTTCGCATACGGATGTACGGGGCAATAACAAGTACAATCTTGATTTATCCGAAAAGCGTGCTGCTTCAACAAGAGAATATTTTATAGAACAGGGCATACCGAACAGCCGAATCTTTTCGCGCGGTTATGGTGAAACGGTGCAAATTGTAAAATGTGTACCCGAAGAGTCCTGCACAGAAGAACAGCACGAATTAAACCGTCGTAGTGAATTTGTTATCAAAGGAATATAAAAAAACCGCCTATATTGGCGGTTTTTTGTTTTTAAGACCTTACTTTGATAAGGCTGCTTTCTTCGTTTTGTACTTTTAGCTCCAGTTCTTTGATTTTGACTTCCTGTTTGCTGATTTTGATTTCTTCTTCCTGAACTTCAATAGGAGTAAGTTTGCCCTTGGCTTTCTTTTTATCCAATTTGCTTCTGTTTTTTTCTAAAGATTTTTTTTCATCAGCAAGCTTTGTCTTGGCTTTTAGAACGCTTTTTTCTGCCGAAAGTATTTTTTTCTGTCTTTTTTCAAAATCTTTCTTTTCGCGTTCCATTTCTTTTTGAGCCTTTTCTAACTTACGCTGTTCTTTTTCAAATTCTTTCGCTTTTTTCTCTGCTTCTTTTAATGTTTTTGCATCGGCTTTTGCCTTTTCTTCAAGCTGTGTCTGTGTCAGTAATGCTGTCTGTGCAGAGGCCATGACGGCTACTGAATCTTTTGCCACCAGCGGTGTTTCCTGTTTTTCCTGGGCTGATACTGTTTGAAGTGCAGTACATAAAATAGAAGTTAAAATAATTTTGGCTTTCATAAATAGTCGTATTTTAGTTAGCGATTTCGTTTGCTGGTAAATATAACAAATACCATTCCGAAAAATAAAAATATAACACAGATATCGACGAATGAATAAAAAAACCGTTTTATATGCATTATTATCAGTAATTGTTGCAATTGCTTATTTTTTAAAAACAAATAAAAAAGAAGTAAGCAGTAATAAGCTTCCTGCTGAAATTTCATCTACTGAAACAAAAAAAGATACTGCGGGGTTAGAAACCCGAATTGTAAAAGACAAGTATCTGCCTACTTCTACTACGAATCAGTTGGTCATGCACCAAAATTTTACATTATCCTATCATGAAAAGTATGAACAGGCAGAATGGGTGTTCTACGAAGCCAAAGCCTCTGGCGGAAGAAGTTCTGATTTCAAAAGACCTTTTTTTATTCAGGACCCTTTGGTGAAGACAGGTTCGGCAGATTGGAAAAACTATAAGAATTCCGGCTATGATAAAGGACATTTGTGTCCGGCAGGCGATATGAAATTTTCAAAACAGGCATTTGATGATACGTTTTATACCTCAAATATTTCGCCCCAAAAGAAAGATTTTAACTCCGGTGTTTGGAACAGGCTGGAACAGAAAATACGTTACTGGGCTGATAAGTACGATGGCATTTATGTAGTGACCGGTGGTGTACTGTCTGACGGACTCAAAACAATAGGGCATGAAGAAGTAGCGGTGCCAAAATATTTCTATAAAGTTTTATTGGATGTTGACAAAGGACAATATAGAATGATTGGTTTTTTAGTGCCGCATGAAAACAGCCAGAAACCATTATATGAATTTGTAGTTCCTGTTGATGAAATTGAGCGTATGACCGGAATTGATTTCTTTCCCGTATTGCCTGATGCTATAGAGAACAAATTAGAAAAAAGCAGTGATTATAAAGCCTGGAGTTTCTAAAATTACCACTCATTAACTTTGTTCGCGTCCATCTTAATGAAAATAAATAAGAGGATACTGAAAGCAAAAAGGCTCGAACCTCCATACGAGAAGAAAGGTAATGGTACTCCAATTGTTGGGAATAACCTGATGAGCATCGTAATATTTACAAAGAAGTGCGCAAACAGGAAGGTAGCCACACAATAACCATAAACCCGGCTGAATTTGGTTTTTTGGTTTTCAGCCAGATAAATAATACGTAAGAAAAGGGCAACGAATAGCGCTATTACAATAACAGCACCTACAAACCCCCATTCTTCTCCAACAGTTGTAAAAATATAATCAGTGTGCTGCTCCGGAACAAAGCCTCCTTTGGTCTGTGTGCCTTCCAGAAATCCTTTTCCAAACCATCCTCCGGAACCAATGGCAATCATGGACTGGTTGAGGTTATATCCTTCATTCTTTAAATCGACATTTTGTCCAAAAAGTACATTGATTCTGTCTTTCTGGTGCGCTTCCAATACGTTGTCGTATACAAAGTCTACCGAATAGGTAAAGCCGGCAATCAGCACAAAAATAATGGCGGACGCTAATGGATTTCTGTTGATTCTTTTAGAAAGCAAAAACTGAATCAGTATAACAACCAAAGCTATAAGCAAAACAAAGTGTGGCTCAATAAGCAACGACATAAAAAACAAGAGTACGGCAAGAAATCCGGTCCATAAATACCACGCAGGCAATCCTTCACGATACAGTACAAAAACCAGGGCAACAAAAATCATAGCCGTTCCCGTGTCATGCACCAAAATAAGCAATAACGGAACACCCATAATGGCAAAGGCCTTTAACTGGTCGTTAAAGTTTTTCAGATTCACCTGTACGTCGCTCAGGTATTTTGCCAGAAGTAGCGCCGTTGAGGTCTTTACAAATTCTGAAGGCTGTAAAGTAAAACCGCCAATGCTGTACCAGTTGGTTTGTCCTTTGATGGTCTTTCCAAAAACAAAAAGCCCCAGTAAGGATATCAATCCGGCTATATAAAAGACAAAAGCATATTTTTCATAGATTTTGGCATCTACCGTAAGGACAACCAAAACCAAAGGAACAGTAAGGCAGATAAACAGAATCTGTTTTCCGTAAATCTGGCTGATATCAAAAATAGAGGTTTGCTCCAATGGTAACGAAGCAGAATAAATGTTGAGCCATCCCATGATTACCAGAAGGATAAACAGGAGTATAGTAATCCAGTCGATATTACTTGTTACGCTTTGGTTTTTCATTTAATATCTATTGATTTATTTTGAATGGCTTCCCACTTGTTACTTTAGCATATTCACTTTCGAGGCTTCCTTCCAGCATTCGTTTCTCTAAGTCGGTACGCGTAATTTTTGTTCTAAGATATTTTTCAATCATTAAACTGGCAATAGGACCTGCCCAACGAGCTCCCCAATATCCATTTTCAATAAATACGGCCAATGCAATTTTTGGATTGTCTTTTGGTGCAAAGGCAACAAAAATGGAGTGATCCTGTAACTGAGTTCGCACACCATTGATTTTCGTAAAGTTCTCAGCCGTACCTGTTTTACCGCAAATGTCAATACCTTCTACCTTAAGAGAACGTGCAGTTCCTTCGTTATAAACGGCAAAAAGACCCTCAATTACAGGTTTGAAATACTGCTTGTCTACTGTAGTGACATGCTTGGTCGTATATTTTTTATCAATCGTATGATTCTTGATTTTTTTGATGATATGAGGAGTGTAGTAATAACCTTCATTAGCTACGGCAGCCATCATATTGGCCAATTGTATTGGGGTGGTAGAAACTTCTCCCTGACCAATAGAATTGGAAATAATAGTCGTGCTTCTCCAGCCTCCGTTAGGATACCATCGCTTATAATATCTGGAATCCGGAATATGTCCTTTTCTTCCCGCAGGAAGGTCATAACCCATAAAATTTCCCAATCCAAAGCTTTTCAGGTGATTGCTCCAGGCGTCGACTCCATAGCTAGGCTTTGGATATTTGTTTATTGTCCTCATGAAAACATTGGCAAAATAGGTATTGCAGGAATGTGCTATTCCGGTATGGAGATTATTATTGCCGGAATCGTGGCATTTCATAAAGGCGCCACGGCCGTAGGAAAATCCATGGCTGCAATGAAAGGTCATGTTCTCATCGATAACTTCTTCTTGCAAGCCAATCAATCCGGTCATGATTTTAAAAGGAGAACCTGGAGGATACTCGGCTAAAAGTCCCCTGTCAAACAAAGGCATGGCAAGTGTGTCCTGGCTAAGTTTTAAATAGTTTTTGGAACGGTCTCTTCCCACCAAAATGGCAGGGTCATAAGACGGAGCCGAAACCAGTGCCAGAATTTCTCCTGATTTTGGCTCTAAAGCAACAATACCACCACGTTTGTTTATCATTAGTGATTCACCGTATTTTTGAAGCTCTATGTCTAATGTGAGCGTAACATCTTCACCTTGTACGGCAATCGTATCATAAATACCTTCTTTATATGAACCGATGTCGCGGTTAAAACGGTCTTTTTGGATGTATTTTACTCCTTTGGTTCCACGAAGAAATTCTTCATAGACTTCTTCAACGCCTTGTTTTCCAATTAAGTCCCCGCTTTTGTAGTATGGGTTCTTTTTAATGATGGCATCGTTTACCTGTGCGATATAACCAAAAACATTGGCAGCCGCATTGACCTGATAATCCCTGAGCGAACGTTTCTGTATGTAAAATCCCTGATATTTTCTGATTTTTTCCTGAAAGCCGGCATATTCCTTTTTGTTTAGCTGAGGTAAGAATACAGAAGGAAGCCTCGGACTGTAAACAGTCGCTTTGTTCATTTTGGTTATGAATTCTTCTTTTGTAATCTTTAAAAGCTTGCAGAACTCTAAAGTATCAATCTCCTTGACATCTTTTGGAATAACCATGACATCATACGAAGGTTGGTTTGCAACCAAAAGCACACCATTCCTGTCAAACATATAACCGCGTTCCGGATAATCGTATTTTATCTTGATGGCGTTGTTGTCAGACTTTTTGATAAAAGAGTCGTCGATAATCTGTAAATAAAAAAGCCTGGCCACAATCACAATTGCAGCTACAATTATTAAAGAGGGAAGAAGAAGTTTTCTCATCTTTTGGCAGTAGGCTTAAATATATAAATAATAACGATACAGAGAATTAATGTAAAAATTGAACTGAACAGGGTTCGCAATAAAATGTTGAGTATAAAGCTCAGTTTAAAAATTTCTAATAAGAATAATATGATGTGGTGTGTAAATACCGAAATCAAAAGAAATGAAAACCGTTCCGGGGTTAGCTTGTCGTTAATCTTCACCGTTTGGTACTCATAACTCACTCCAAAAGAAAACCTGAAGAATGTTGGCCTTACGTAGGCAAGAATAACACAGGCTGTGGCATGAACACCTCCCGAATCGCAAAACATATCCATAATAATGCCCAGGAAGAAACTCGCCAGTAACAAACCGGCCCTGTTTCCGTTTACCGGATAAAGAAGGATGAAAAGGATATAAGGATACGGATTCACATAGCCCCAGAAATCAATTTCATTAAAAATCAATACCTGTGCGGCAAGCAAAAGTATAAAGCGGGCGATATTTAATAATAGCGTACTATTCATTTTTTTCTTCCGTTTTAGCCTCTAATTCTTCAATCTCTTTTCGTTCATAGTTTTCCAGAACATACACATGCCCAAGATTTGTCATGTCATTGAAAAGACGTATGTTCAGGGTGAAATAATTCGTTTCCTTGTCAGTATAAATCTTATCGATTACGCCAATATTTATGTTTGGAGGGAATGTAACAGATTCGTTTCCGGTTACAATCGTATCGCCTTTTCGAACATTTGCCAGTCGGGGCACATCAATCAACTGTACAAAACCGGTACTTTTTCCATCCCAGCGCAATGTTCCGAAATGGTTCGATTTTTTAATACGCGCATTGATTTCCGATTTAACATTCAGAATACTGATTACCGTAGCATAGTTTTTTGAAGTATGCTCCACAATTCCAATGATTCCTAAGCTGTTGACAACCCCCATATCCGGTTTGATTCCCGCCTTGCTGCCTTCATCCAATGTCAGATAGTTTTCTTTTACATTGTAGGAGTTTTTAATAACCTTGGCTTGTACAATATTGATTTTTCCATATCCTTTCAAGCTGTCTCTCACTACAATTCCGGTGGAATCCTTAGCATTAAAAAGCATTTTTTTAAGGATAGCATTCTCTTTGGCAAGCTGTTCGTTCTGTGTTTTCAGATTCAGGTATTCCTGGACGCTATGGATTTTTTCATAGACGCCACCACTGATAAAATTAGCAGAAGTTACGGCCTTGCTTCTATGATAGGAATGCGATTGTATGGTAAGCACTAACGAGATGCCCAAAAGCAGCAAAAACAGCAACCTGTTGCTGTTTTTAAGTATAAAATTAAATATTTGCTGCATGAACTATGCTTGTTATTTTATTAATATGCTTCTGAATTTTGGGATGTTTTTAAGTGCCATTCCCGTTCCTCGGACTACCGCTCTTAAAGGGTCTTCTGCGATGTAAACCGGAAGGTCGGTTTTTTGTGAAATTCGTTTGTCTAATCCTCTCAGCATCGAACCTCCTCCTGCAAGATAAATACCCGTGTTGTAAATATCGGCTGCCAATTCCGGTGGTGTCTGTGATAAGGTTTCCATAACGGCATCCTCAATTCTTTGGATGGACTTGTCTAAAGCTTTGGCGATTTCCCTGAAAGAAACTTCTACCTGTTTTGGCTTTCCGGTTAGCAAGTCACGACCCTGAACCGACATGTCGTCTGGCGGGCTTTCCAAATCTTCGATGGCAGCACCGATTTCAATTTTTATTTTTTCGGCGGTACTTTCTCCAACGAAAAGGTTGTGCTGGGTTCTCATGTAATAAACAATGTCGTTTGTGAAAACGTCTCCCGCAATTTTTACCGATTTGTCACATACAATTCCTCCAAGAGCAATAACGGCAATTTCGGTTGTACCTCCACCTATGTCAACAATCATGTTTCCTTTTGGCTGCATGATGTCTACACCAATACCAATTGCCGCAGCCATTGGTTCGTGGATCAGGTAAACTTCTTTTCCATTTACACGCTCTGCGGATTCTTTTACCGCTCTCATCTCCACTTCTGTAATTCCGGACGGAATACAGATTACCATTCTCAAGGCTGGCGTAAACAATCTTTTCTTTAAGGCAGGAATGCTTTTTATAAACATGCTGATCATCTTTTCAGATGCGTCAAAGTCAGCAATAACCCCATCTTTCAAGGGCCTTATCGTTTTTATGTTTTCATGGGTTTTACCTTGCATCATGCTCGCTTCCTTACCAACGGCAATAATTTTGCCGGATACTCTGTCGCGAGCTACAATTGATGGGCTGTCAATCACAACTTTATCGTTGTGAATAATCAGGGTGTTGGCTGTACCAAGGTCTATTGCGATGTCCTCGGTCATGAAATCAAAAAATCCCATAAGTAATTTTAGGGTTTAAAAATGTTTATAAAATTTTAACATGCAAAGTTACATAATTTAATGTTTGAAATGACGTGTTCCTGTAAATACCATTACAACTTTATTTTCATTGCAGTAATTGATACTTAATTCGTCTTTTATCGAACCACCAGGCTGAATTACAGCAGTAATTCCGGCGTTATGAGCAATTTCCACGCAATCCGGGAAAGGGAAAAATGCATCACTTGCCATCACGGCGCCTTTCAAATCAAAATTAAAACTATTTGCTTTTTCTATTGCTTGTTTTAAAGCATCAACACGTGACGTTTGTCCTGTTCCTGATGCAATAAGTTGTTTGTTTTTTGCCAATACGATTGTATTGGATTTTGTGTTTTTGCAGATTTTTGACGCAAACAACAAATCTTCAGTTTCTCCTGAAGATGGGGGAGTTGTAGTAACGGTCTTTAAGTGCTCTTTATTGTCTGTTACATTGTCTTTATCTTGCACTAACAATCCGTTCAGACACGTACGAACCTGTTTTTGTGGAAGTTCGATGTCGTTTTGAACTAAAATTATTCGGTTTTTCTTTTCAGATAATATTTCAATTGCGGTTTCGTCATAGCCTGGAGCTATTACAACTTCACAGAATAGCTGGTTAATTTCCTTTGCTGTTTCTGTATCGATTTTTCCATTAGCAATAAGAACACCTCCAAATGCAGAAGTAGGGTCGCCTGCCAAAGCATCAAGATAGGCTGCTCTCATTGTGCTTCTTGTTGCTAATCCGCAAGCGTTGTTGTGCTTTAGGATGGCAAAAGTCGGATCGTCGTTTTTGAATTCCAGGATAAGGTTTACAGCAGCATCAACATCTAAAAGGTTGTTGTATGATAATTCTTTACCGTGGAGCTTTTTGAACATGGCGTCAAAATCTCCGAAGAAAAATCCTTTTTGGTGTGGATTTTCTCCATAACGCAAAATCTGGCCCTCTGCAACACTTGCTTTGTAGACAGTATCGTCTGTATTGAAATAATTAAAAATAGCCGTGTCATAGTGTGACGAAACATGGAACGCTTTTGTGGCGAACAGTTTTCTGTCTTCCAGTGTCAGGGCTCCGTTTTGTTTTGTAATTACCTCAAGGAAATCGGCATACTGGTCTACAGAAGCCACAATTACCGTGTCCTTGAAGTTTTTAGCGGCAGCACGGATTAGGGAAATACCGCCAATGTCAATTTTTTCTATGATGTCAGCTTCCGAAGCACCGGAGGCTACTGTTTTTTCAAAAGGATATAAGTCAACAATTACCAAATCAATCTGCGGAATCTGATATTCTTCCATCTGCTGAACATCACCTTCATGGTCCTGGCGGTTCAGGATACCGCCAAAAATTTTTGGGTGTAATGTTTTTACTCTCCCTCCTAAGATTGACGGATAAGAAGTCACATCTTCTACAGGAACTACAGGTATTCCAAGATTTTTGATAAAATCTTCTGTTCCTCCGGTAGAATAAAAGGTTACATTTTGCTCATGCAGTTTTCTCACGATTGGCTCCAGTCCGTCTTTCGAAAAGACTGAAATCAAGGCCGATTTGATAGTTTTTGAAGTACTCATTGTGTTGTTGTGTTTAAAGGTGCAAAAGTAGCTATTGTAAGTTTAACTATAAAACAATAAATACATGTTTTTTAGGTTTTTTTCAAGATTTATTTCGAGTGGGAGTTTAGGCTTTTGGAAGCTGTTTTTATGAGCGGATTTATGTTTGAAAAATTTTACCTGCGAAGCTTCTTACGGGTACGCCTGTTGCTATTTTTCTTTTTCAGAGAAATATGGAAGTTTTTTTAGGAAATTGTATTAAAATTACTGAATTTTACAGAGACTCAAATTCGGCTTTATGGTTGTATATCTGCGCTTGCTGCGAGAAAGTTTTGGCTTTGCCCTGAATGCGTTACGCAATAATAAATTGCGGACCATTCTTTCGCTTCTTGGTGTCACCATAGGGATTTTTTCTATCATCGCCGTATTAACGGCAGTTGATTCTCTGGATAGAAAGATTAAAAGTGATATGAGCACATTGGATAAAAACACGATGTATCTGAAACGTTTTCCTTTTGGTCCGTCTGAAGTGCCGCGTTGGAAAAGGGACCAGTACCCGAATGTGACTTATGAAGAGTATGATTATCTCAAGAATGCGGTAAATGGTATGGACAAATCTACCTACCAGTTATTTACAAAACGTGAGATTGTAAAATACGATACCAAATCGGTCAGCGATGTCAATATTGTTCCTGCTACTTATGAATTTGTTGAAATTCAGCCCCAAAAGATAAAGGAAGGCCGCTTTTTTAATGAATCGGAGTCCAATTCAGGAACGCCAGTTGCCATAATTGGTTATGAGGTTGCCAACAGCCTTTTTGGAAATATGGACCCGATAGGAAAAAAAATCAGGTTGTATGGCCAGCGGTTTACCGTAATTGGAGTTCTGGAAAAACAGGGACAGGGGATGTTTGGTGAAAACAATGATATTTCAGCATTCATTCCTGTCAATTTTTTAAGAAATAAGTTTGGAGACCATAATGATTCCATGACGCCAATCATCATCATTAAGCCTGATCCGGGTGTTGATGTTGATGCGTTTAAAGGCGAAATCATTCAAAAGTTGCGTAACAAAAGAGGACTGAAAGTAGGGAGTGAGGATAACTTTTTTATTGATGTGTTGTCTGGTTTTACAGATTTGATTGATGGGATTGTAGGGACGATGAATATGATTGGATGGGCCATAAGTTTCTTTTCGCTTTTAGTTGGTGGATTTGGTGTCGCCAATATTATGTTTGTATCGGTAAAAGAGCGGACTAACCTGATTGGAATACAGAAATCATTAGGTGCAAAAAATAAGTTTATTTTATTGCAATTCCTGTTTGAAGCTATCATATTGTGTCTGATAGGTGGGGTGATAGGTTTGTTAATGGTGTGGGGAATTGCGGCTATCCTGACTAGTGCCTTGGATTTTGAGTTTGTACTTGGTTTTAGGAATATTGTTATTGGAACAACTCTGGCAGCTTTTATAGGACTGGTGTCCGGAATATTGCCGGCTGTTTCAGCTTCCCGATTGGATCCGGTTGAAGCCATCAGGACAGGAATGTAAAAACAGAAAAAACAGACAAAAAAAATCCCGATGTTTTCATCGGGATTTTTTTTGTCTTATTTCTTATCGGATTGGATTGTTAAGAATCAAATCCAGGTATAAATTTATCTTGTTTTTCAACTCTTTTCTAGGAGTAATAAAATCTAAGAAACCGTGTTCTAAGACGAATTCTGCAGTCTGGAAACCTTCAGGAAGGTCTTTTCCTGTTGTGTCTTTTACAACACGAGGTCCTGCAAATCCAATCAAGGCTCCCGGCTCAGAAATGTTAACGTCGCCCAACATTGCATAGGATGCTGTTGTTCCTCCGGTAGTAGGATCAGTACATAAAGAGATGTATGGAATTTTAGCTTCAGCTAATTGAGCCAATTTTGCAGAAGTTTTTGCCAACTGCATCAAAGAGTAGGCTGCTTCCATCATTCTTGCTCCTCCTGATTTTGAAATCATTAGGAAGGGGATGTTGTTTTTGATAGAATAATCAATTCCTCTTGCAATTTTTTCACCCACTACGGCACCCATAGAACCGCCAATAAAAGCAAAATCCATACAGCAAACGACCAGGTCTTTTCCTTTTGATTTTCCTACTGCTGTTCTAACCGCATCTTTCAGCTTGGTTTTTTCCATAGCGTCTTTTAGTCGGTCTGAGTATTTTTTAGTATCCACGAAATGTAGCGGATCCTTCGATGTCATTTTAGCATCCAATTCCTTGAATTCGTTATTGTCGAACAAAATCTCGAAATATTCCTTGCTTCCAATTCTAACGTGAAATCCGTCTTCCGGGCTCACATATAAATTTCGTGCTAATTCATCTGCATCTACGATTTTTCCGGTAGGCGACTTATACCAAAGTCCCTTAGGAACATCTTTCTTGTCTTCTGTAGCGGTAGTAATTCCTTTTTCTGTTCTTTTAAACCAAGCCATATTTACTTATTTATGGTTAATTGTGAATTATATAAAAAATAAATTCCAGACACTAATAGCATTAGCATCTGGAATTTGATATTACAAAGTGTTTACATTGTTCAGGTCTTTGAAAGCCTGCTCTAATCGGGTGTTGAAAGTAACTTCTCCTTCGCGGATCCATTTTCTTGGATCGTAATATTTTTTATTTGGAGCTTCAGGTCCTTCCGGATTTCCGATTTGGGTTTTCAGATAGTCAATATTCTTAACGATATAATCCCTGATTCCTTCCGTGAAAGCAAATTGCAGGTCTGTATCGATGTTCATCTTGATAACACCATATCCAATAGCTTCTCTGATTTCTTCCAAAGTTGATCCGGAACCTCCGTGGAATACGAAATCTACAGGATTGTGTCCTGTGTTGAATTTGTTCTGTACGTATTCTTGTGAATTTCTAAGGATTTTTGGCGTAAGCTTTACGTTTCCTGGTTTGTATACTCCGTGAACGTTTCCGAAAGCAGCAGCTACTGTAAAACGAGGGCTGATTTTTAGAAGTTCTTCATAAGCATAGGCTACTTCTTCAGGCTGCGTATATAATTTAGAACTGTCTACATCAGAATTGTCAACTCCGTCTTCTTCTCCACCTGTAATTCCAAGCTCGATTTCAAGAGTCATTCCTAATTTGGACATTCTTTTCAGGTATTCTTTACAGATTTCGATGTTTTCTTCAATTGGCTCTTCAGACAGGTCAATCATGTGAGAACTGAAAAGCGGTTTTCCTGTTTCGGCAAAATGTTTTTCAGATGCATCCAAAAGTCCGTCAATCCAAGGCAATAATTTTTTTGCACAGTGGTCTGTATGTAAAATAACAGTTGCTCCATAAGCTTCTGCCAGGGTGTGGATGTGTTTTGCACCGGCAATAGCTCCTGCAATAGCTGCTTTTTCGTTTTCGTTAGATAAGCCTTTTCCGGCATTGAAGATGGCACCGCCATTTGAGAACTGTATGATAACCGGAGCTTTTAATTTTGCAGCAGTCTCTAAAACGCCATTAATTGTGCTTGAGCCTGTTACGTTTACGGCAGGCAGTGCAAAGCCTTTTTCTTTTGCGTATTTGAAAATCTCCTGTACTTGATCCCCGGTTGCAACTCCTGGTTTTATATTATGAGCCATTGTGTTTTTTGTTTATAGTTAAAGGTTACAAAAATAATAATTTCTGAAATTAGAATGGGTAATTAATTCCAATATTTAATACGGAGTGGCCTAAATTGTAATCTTTGAACCATCTGCCACCTACTTCTTTGGCAGGGTCATAGGTCTTGAACCCTATGTCCAGACGGATAACAAAGAAGTTGAAGTCATATCGGAATCCAAATCCGGAACCTATAGCAATATTCTCCAAAGAACGTATTCCTGTGAAAGTTGATTTTGGGTCTTTTACATCATCCAGTACGTTCCAGATGTTTCCTGCATCCCCAAAAATAGCACCGTTTAGTTTTCCTAACATTTTGAATCGGAGTTCAGCGCTGTATAGAATTTTTAAGTTAGCCTCGTTGAAGTCGTTAATGCTTCCGCTGCTTCCTGGTCCAAGTCCGTAAGACTGCCAGGCCCGGTTGTCATTGGAACCTCCTGCAAAGTAACTTCGTGAAAAGGGAATGTTGTTTGAATTTCCGTAAGGTATTGCTATTCCGAAAAAAGCGCGCATGGCCAATACCCTGTTGCCGGATAATCCCCAGTGTTTTATGAAATCAAGCTCTCCTTTAACATATTGCGAATATTCAACCTGGAGGATGGTTTTGTTGCCCAAAGAATTTTTAGGCTGTTTGGCAATGTCTGAAATCAGTCCTAAAAAGTTTCCGGCAGACTCGATTTTGGTCTTAAAAATCCAGAAATTGTTATCAAGCAGGTCGGTTTTCGTGTTTTTAGTATAGGTATAGCTGGAAGCAAAGATCAGGTTGTTTTCTGTCAATCGGTCTTTTCTTTCAGAAATACTTTCGATTACTCTTAAATCTTCCGGACTTGTTACAATGGTTGGATTAGGTCCGGTTACATCCTGAAGGAATCCGTTTGTTCCGGATTCTATAATAAGGTCGCCATTGGCATTAAAATAATCCGGATTAACCTGGCTGGCATAATCTCTTGCCACGTCATTTAATCTTCCGTAAGACGAACGGTACACATTAAAATAATTCGCCTTATTGATGTTTTTTACATATTGTATATTAAACAGGTCGAAACGGGAAGTTGTATTTCGTTTCGGACTCCAGGTGTAATACATTGAAGCCGTCAGATTCTCTTTGTCCAAACCTATATTTTGCTGTTTTGCAAAACCAAGACTGAAAACAGTGTTAGGAATCATGTTTTTTGCAATAAGCTTGTCCGTATTAAAAGGAGAAAAGAATCGCGGAATGTTTAACTTAACGTCAGCACCATATTCTGACAGGTTAAAAAACACGTTGTTTGGATTTGCAATTCCTAAATCTGTTGAAGAACCGATATTGCCCCTAAGTGATAGCTCTAAGGTTTCCGCACCCCTGAAAAGGTTACGGAATGTTCCTGTCATACTGCCTGAAATACCAAAGTTCTGTATGTTGGAATGCGTCACGTCTGCTGAAGCACCAAAGCTAAACTTCTTTCGGGGCGTAAGGTAGATGTTTGCAATAAGTGAAGATTCATTGACATCTGTCGAATCTTCTACAAACTGTATGTTTGGATAGTTGAAAACGCGAAGGTTATTCAGAGACCTGGAAGTTGCTGTTCTTCTAAAATCGGCATAGGTGCTTCCTTTTGAAATAAAAATAGCATCGGTCAATGCTTTTGGTCTGTAACGCAGTTTGTCTTTACTATAAATATTAAAGTTGTTGTAGATAGCGCTGTCAGCAACCTTAACCCGATTGCTATTGGAAGGACTGTCTGTAAAGATATTTACTTCGCTTATTTTATAAAGTTTGAAAGGTTTTGTGATGGTAGTATCGCCAACGCGTACGTTACGGTCTGATATTTTCAGGTTCACGTGGGTTTTATGATTCGTATCAATCGAGTCGCAAACAAAATTAATATTGGTTGGCTGGAAATAATAGGCTCCGTTATTTCTGAAGTTTGTGGTAATACGCTCGCGTTCAGCCTCAAAGTTTACAGATTTGAATTGCTGTCCGGGAATGATAAGCGTTTTATTTTTGTTCTTTTCATATAGCGAATCCAGTGCGGGCGTTGCTATTTCTCTGTAAAGGGAGTCTATAATATAGGGTTCGCCGGTGGTTACTGTATATTGTATCTGTCCTTTTTTGTTAGGAAGCGTATCAATTTTATAAGATGTTTTTGCATTGAAGAAACCATTATTGAAATAATAGGCACGCAGTCGTGCTGTTGATTTCTTGGCCCTTGCCTCATCAATAATAACCGGAGGCTCACCGGTTCTTTTCAGGAAGTTATGAAAGCCGGAATAGAAAAAGGATTTTCCTAAACGTTCTACCTGTTTCTTGGAAAGCAATTTGGAAAGCCTTTCGTATTTTTTTGGATTGGCGTTCATTTTGGCCTTAAAGGAAGAATCCGGATTCTGCTTGGCAAGATTATATAAATTCAATCGCAGGTTATATCCCAGAATGGTGCTGTTGGGCTTTTGGTATAGAAGATTACCTATAGCCTCGTCTTTTGTGATCTGGTCATTTACAACAATTTCATTCTTTGTTAAAAGCCTTTTTCCTTCCGGAACTCTTTTTACAGTGTTACAGGCGGTAAATATGATTCCTATTAGAAGAAATAGTGATATTTTTGTGCTTATCTTTTTCAAGTGTCGGGCATATTTAATTCAAAAATACATTTTTTATGGTTAGCAAAAACCAAATAAAATTAATAACGGGCTTACAGCAGAAAAAATTCAGAAAAGAGCACCAATTATTTTTTGCCGAAGGCAAAAAAGTGATTCAGGAACTAATCCATTCTGAATTTTTTCTGGAATATCTATTTACGACAACCGCGGTTTTTCCTGACGTAAATCCAAAAAAGATAATAAACATTTCCGAAAGCGAATTGAAAAAGATTAGCGCCCTGACTACTCCAAATGATTGTCTTGCCGTTTTCAGAAAACCGGAATCTAAAAAGATAAACGAAACCGGATTGATTGTTGCGTTGGATGACATCCGCGACCCGGGAAATCTGGGCACTATAATACGTTTATGTGATTGGTTTGGCATCTCCGAATTGGTCTGTTCTGAGGAAACGGTTGATATTTATAATCCTAAGGTTGTGCAGGCTACTATGGGTTCAATCGCGCGGGTGAATGTTAGTTATGTAAATCTTGAAAAGTTTATATCCGAAACTAATTTGCCTGTTTTTGGAACTTTCATGGACGGTGACAACATTTATAAGACTGAATTACCGAAAGAAGGAATTATTGTCATGGGCAATGAGGCCAACGGAATTTCATCTCAAATTGAACAAACCGTGAATCATAGGCTGGCTATTCCGAGATTTGGAAATCTACAGTTAACAGAAAGCCTTAATGTGGCTACTGCTACTGCCATTATCCTAAGCGAATTCAAAAGAAGCTAAGTCTATTGGAAAGTAAAATTGACAAAAACGCCTCTGGTTTTCATTGAACCGACATTGCTCGTCCATGGACTGTTTGGGTCATTATCACGAATTAACTCATCATCCAATCCGAATATGCCCCGGATAGAAGGAGAAAATTTGAAATATTCCAGATATAAATCAACTCCAAATCCCAGTTCGTAATTATTTGTCCATTGTTTCATTCTGAAACGGTCATTTAAGTTGTCTTCTTTTGACTTTGAATTACTGCCCAGATTTAGGGAAGTTGAAACACCACCAACTAAAAACGGACGGATATTTCCGGTTCTCATCGAAGAAAACTTTAATAATAAAGGGAAATGGATATAAGTCGACTTTACTTGTCTTAAAGCATCACTTTCACTCTCAAAGCCTGGGAAAAGAAGGTCTCTTTGCGTATAGTATAATCCGGGTTCAAAGCGAAGGTCGATATATTCGTGCAGCCTTAAATTTCCTATAAGACCTACGTTAAATCCGGTTGTCCCTTTCACTTGTATTTCTTTTCCAGGCTGCTTATAATCGAATTTAAAGTCATAGGCATTAAATCCGAGGAAATAACCCCAATGGACACGCTGTTTATCCCAGTTTTCCAAATTGATAATAGGGTCTTTGCTGAATAGGTTGGTGCCAAATTGTGCCTGACTATTCAAGGAAAGGGATAAAAGAAGAATCGCAAATATTTTTTTCATATTTATTTCTTAGAGGCAGAGTAAATGGTTGCAACTCCAAAGGTTTGTGGTTGGTCTGCAACTTCTATAAACCCAATTTTTCTCAAAATATTGTTTAAGGCTTCGCCAAAAGGAAAAACTGACGCAGATTCTGAAAGATAGCCATAGGCGGCATTGTCTTTAGAAAACAGCTTTCCTATAAGAGGAAGGATGTTTTTTGTATAGAAATTATAAAATTGTTTATAAGGTGATTTTGTTGGATTCGAAGTTTCTAAAATAACAAAAATTCCGCCAGGTTTAAGTACACGCAGGATTTCTGATAGTCCTTTTTCAAGATGTTCAAAGTTTCTGACTCCAAAAGCAACCGTAATGGCATCAAAAGAATTGTCCTCAAAAGGCATATTTTCTGAATCGGCCTGAATCATTTCGATTCTGTCTGAAAGGTTTTTGGCTTCGATTTTTTTTCTTCCCACTTCCAGCATTCCTGCGGAAATATCAAGCCCTATTATTTTTGAAGCCTTGGTCTGTGACATTAATATGGCCAAATCTCCCGTTCCGGTAGCAATATCTAAAATGGTTTCCGGTTGTTTTGAGGCTACAATCTTCAATACTTTTTTTCTCCATTTGATATCGATACCAAAAGAGATAACGCGGTTTAATCCGTCGTATTTTCCGGAAATCGTATCAAACATTTGCTCAACCTGCTCTTTCTTTCCTAAAGAAGAACCTTTATAGGGAGTGACGTTCTCTGACATTTTCAATAGTTTGCGCAAAGATAAACTATTATAATTGATAACAAACAACATCAATTTAATATGGTTGAGTTGTTTTAAGAACGGGTAGGCAGAGGGTCACTAAATTAGGTTAGAAAAAAATTTACCAAAATTAGGCGATTGCGCTGCGTATTTATATTGTGCAATTTTACATTGTTAAACAAAACAATTCAATCACATGTTTTCAAGGTTATTAATAGCAGAACTGAAATGGATACTACTGGCACTAGCTATCTCATTTTTTCTTGTGAACAGTATCGACGGCGGCGTTTTTAAAAGCGACGCCGAAATTGGGGTGCCACAAACGTTCTTAGGGTTAAATTTGTTTTTGGAAATTTTAGTTTTTTTCGTTTTTAGTACCTTTGTGGTATTTGGTATTAAAGGCTTTTTTGAGATGTATTCTCGAAAATTTGCCAATGTCATTATCTTCATCTCCGGAGTTTTGATGGCGGCACTAATATTTATTTTAAGTTATCAGATACTGTCTATAGAGTAGTTGTTTTCTGAGAAAATAGTATTGAATCGTTTAACTATGAACATCCTGGAATTTTTTCAGGATGTTTTTTTTTGATAGGTATCAGGCAGTTATGTCAAATCAAGGAATGGCGGATTTTAGCCACGTATTAGAATGATTAGACCCATTTAAAGATTCCATATAAAACGAAAAGAGACTCGAAAAAGACTCGCTTTCAAAACATTCTTTCAAAAGACTTTAATTACTTTGCGGCTCTGCGCCTTTGCGTGAAATAATTGCCCGCAAAGGCGCAGAGCCGCAAAACAGGACAATTTATAAAGCCTATATGTAAGAATCTTTTTTGGCGAAAAAATCCCTGATAATCAATTTTTATTTTCTTGCGAAAGTCTGAAAACTGAAATCAACTTTGTGTTTTTCATCGGCTGGATGGTATTCTTCAGAAATCAATTCCCATTCGTTACGGTCTATTTCAGGAAAGAAGGCATCGGCTTCAAACGAATCATGAACTCTTGTGAGTTCGATTGTGTCGGCAAACGGCATTCCGAGGTTGTAGATTTCGCCTCCGCCAATAATAAAAATATCTTCATCTTTAGGACACGCGGCAATGGCGTTTTCCATGCTGTCAACCACAATGCATCCTTCCGGAGCATATTTTTTCTGACGGGTTATGATGACATGAGTACGGTTAGGTAAAGGTTTGGGAAAGCTTTCAAAAGTTTTTCTTCCCATAATAATATGATGCCCTGTAGTGATTGCTTTAAACCGTTTAAAGTCATCCGGTAAGTGCCAAAGCATGGCATTGTCTTTTCCAAGAGCGTTGTTTTCTGCAGCAGCAGCAATTAGGGTAATCATCAGGAAGGTATTTAAGATTGTGGGTTGTTGTCGATTTTAGACTGCAATTGCTGTATTTTTCGTTCTTGTTTTGCGACCAGTTTGTCAATTTGGGACCTTTCCCAGTTTTTGTTCATGAAGCTATCAGTAATAAATACCCGTATAAAATGAAGAACAAAGATAAATGCCCAAACGACTATAGCCCATAAATCCCAATTAGAGCCCGGGTAAATGTCGAGGTCTAATACTCTGTGAATGATGAGGAAAAAAATACTTCCAACAAAGAACAGGATAAAGTGGAAATACAGACGTTTTTTCTGTTTCATCCTGCGACGGGCATATTCGTAGAGTTCGTGTTGGTTATTTTCCATACGATAGAAATTTGATTTTAAAGATAAGATTTATTTTTAAAATTTAAAAAAGCTACTGAAGAATGTTTTTTATTAGTCGATATGAATAGCTATTGGCAGAGCCAAAGAGATTCTGGCGAACATTCCTCTGACTTTTCCCGGCTTCCATCCATTATATTTTTTTACAATTCGTTTGGCTTCCAGGTCTAATTGTCCGCCTAAGCCTTTTAGTATTTTTATGTTGGCTACCGAACCGTCTTTTTCAACGATAAAACTCACAATGATTTTGTCACTAACAGGAGTGTCGACATTCTCAATATGAAAATTTGCTGCCACATATTTATAAAAATTTGTCATTCCTTTGTAGGGTTCCGGATTTTCAAGGATTTCACGATAAGGATATTTTTGAGAATCAGAATCCGTACTTTCACCGGAGATAAGGTTTCCTTCTTTGTAAAACTCTATAAAAGTAGCTTTCGTAGTTGTGTTGCTGCCTTTCCATTCGCCTTCCTTGAGGCCATTTTTTATTTTGCCGCTGGATTTTCCGCCATAACTTTCCTCTTCATAGACGCCGTTTCCATCTTTGACGGTCTGTTTTCCTTTGGCGTCATAAAATTGATTGATTTTTAAATTCCCGATTGTTTTTTCTGTATCAAAATACTCGGCATCCATTTGTAATTTGCCGTTTTCATACCAGGTTTTATAAGGGCCTGTTGGGTTAGAGTTGGTATAACTTTCTTCGCTTTTTTTATTGCCGTTTTCGTAATATGTTATGAATTTTCCGGTTTTGTTATAGCCAAGACTGTCGGTGGTTTTTCCTTCTGCATACAGTTTTCCGGAACGATAATAATTTCTTACTTCATAAGAATCGCTCGGGATATTATGGTTTTTTACAATCTTGTAATACGTATAATCGTCCTTGACTGTTGGGTTTTCCAGAGAATCCAGGAGCGTTTTTTTGTCTTTCCCGTCTTGTGCCAATAGGAAGACAGGCATCATTAAAAATAATACCGAAAGTAGAACTGATCTCATAGTGTAAATTAGTTTTAAACCGCGACTGCTCCTTTAATGTGAGGGTGCGGCTCATAGCCTTCTAAAGTAAAGTCCTCAAATTTGAAATCGAAAATATTTTTGACATTTGGATTTAAAATCATTTTTGGCAGCGGTTTCGGGTCGCGGGAAAGCTGCAACTCTAACTGTTCAATATGATTGTTGTAAATATGCGCGTCACCAAAAGTATGGATAAAATCTCCCGGTTTTAAATCGCAAACCTGAGCAATCATCAATGTCAATAATGCATAAGATGCTATGTTAAAAGGCACTCCTAAAAAGATATCGGCGCTTCTTTGATATAACTGGCAGGATAATTTGCCATCTGCTACATAAAACTGAAAAAAGGCGTGGCAGGGTGGAAGTGCTACTTTTCCGTTTGCAACATTTTCTGCGAAAGATTTGGAAGTATCCGGTAAAACAGATGGGTTCCATGCAGAAACCAGCATTCTTCTGCTGTTTGGATTGGTTTTTAATATTTCAATCAGTTCGGTAATCTGGTCGATTTCTTCGCTGTTCCAGTTTCGCCATTGATGGCCATAAACCGGACCGAGTTCGCCATTTTCATCTGCCCACTCGTCCCAGATTTTTACTCCGTTTTCATTTAAATAGCCAATATTCGTATCGCCTTTCAGAAACCACAACAGTTCGTAGATGATAGATTTAAGGTGCAGCTTTTTGGTAGTAACCATAGGAAAACCTTCAGAAAGGTCAAAGCGCATCTGATAACCAAAAACGCTTTTTGTTCCGGTTCCGGTTCTGTCTCCTTTTTGTGTTCCTGTTTCGAGAACGTGCTTTACTAAATCTAAATATTGTTGCATCTTTCTAGGCTTTAGGCTGTTTTAATACGTTGTAAAGAACCCCTGATTAAGATTCTCTTTTACTAATTTCATCCCGAATTTTGGCGGCCTTCTCATAATCTTCATTCTGAACAGCTGTTTCCAGTTGTTCGTGAAGTTCAGACAGGCTGAGTTTGTTATAGGTCTCGCCAGCTTCGTTAGATTCTTCCATGCCAAATGTTTCCGGATTGGAAAGAACATCTTCTACCTGTTCCTGGTTGTCGCTTTCCTGCGGATTTGTTTTTAAGAAAATCCCGGCTTTGTCTAAAATGTTTTTATACGTAAAAATAGGAGCGTTAAAACGTAGAGCCAAAGCAATGGCATCTGATGTTCTGGCATCTATGATTTCTTCTATTTTATCTCTTTCACAGATGATACTGGAATAAAAAACACCGTCGACAAGCTTATGGATAATGACCTGCTTTACTATAATATCGAACCTTTCGGCGAAATTTTTAAACAAGTCATGAGTTAACGGCCTGGGCGGCTTTATCTCTTTTTCTAAAGCAATAGCAATTGATTGAGCCTCAAAAGCGCCAATTACGATTGGCAGTTTTCGCTCTCCGTCCACTTCATTTAAAATCAGCGCATAAGCGCCATTTTGTGTTTGGCTGTATGAAATTCCTTTTATGGTTAGTTTTACTAAACTCATTAGTAAGGTCTATGTTTGTTTGTTGTTTTTTAAAAAGGCTTGAACTGAATTTTTCGATATTCAATGGGCAAAAATAATGAAAAAAAAGGGCTATCTAAATTTTGATATTCCTATCTAAATTTAGATAGCCCTAATATGGGCACAATTTAAAAAATTATTTACGAATTATTTGCCTTGAATTCTTTTAATTTTTCCGTGAGTTTCGGAACGATTTCAAAAGCATCTCCAACAACACCGTAATCGGCTACTTTGAAGAAAGGTGCATCCGGGTCCTGATTGATAACAACTTTTACTTTAGAAGAGTTGATTCCGGCAATATGCTGGATTGCTCCGGAGATACCAATTGCAATATACAGATTGGTTGCTACAGGTTTTCCTGTCTGCCCAACGTGCTCGCTGTGAGGCCTCCATCCTAAATCTGAAACCGGTTTAGAGCAAGCAGTAGCAGCGCCTAAAACGGCAGCCAGGTCTTCAAGCATGCCCCAGTTTTCAGGTCCTTTTAATCCTCTTCCTCCGGAAACTACAACTTCAGCATCAGCAATAGTCACTTTTCCGGTTACTTTTTCTACGTTTTCTACTTTTACTCCAAAATCAGCATCGCTAATGGATGGAGCGAAATCTTCCTGAGTCAGGGAAACAGCATTTTCAAAAACTCCGTATGAGTTTTTAGCCAATCCTAAAACTTTTACTTCGGTGTTGATTTCTGTAATGTTGAAAGCCTTGTTTGAGAAAGCATTTCTTTTTACCTGAAAAGGAGATGTGCTAACTGGCAATCCTACTACGTTTGAAGCATATCCTGCGTTTAGGGAAACAGCAACAAGAGGAGCCAGATAAAGGCTGTCTGTTGTAGAAGAAAGCAAAATTACTTTTGTGTTTTCTTTCTGGGCAGCCTGTTTGATAGCGTCAGCATAGGCCTTAGCTGTGAATTTTGATAATTTATCGTCGTTTACTTTCAGTACCTTATCGACTCCGTATTTCGACAATTCGGAAACGTCACCGGCGTTAATGGTTACGGCTGTAACGGTAGTGCCTAAAGATTCTGCAACTTTTTTACCATAAGAAGCTAATTCGAAAGCTACTTTCTTGAATTTTCCTTCTGCAGATTCTGCGTATATTAATATTGACATGATAATTTATGATTTGTGATTTATGATTTGTGAAATGCAAATCCTAAAACGTTATTTTTAATTTTACTAAAATCTGAAATCTAAAATCTCAAATTATATAACTTTTGCTTCGTTGTGTAAAAGGTTGATAAGTTCATCCAGGTTATCAGGGCTGATTAATTTTACCGCTGATTTTGGAGCTGGCTTTTCAAACTTTACCGCTTTTGTATTTGAATCTGCCGTAACAGGCTCAAGAATTGTCAAAGCTTTTGTTCTGGCTGTCATAATGCCTCTCATGTTAGGAATACGAAGGTCTTTTTCTTCAACAAGTCCTTTTTGACCGCCGATAATCAATGGCAATGTAGTCGCTACAGTTTCTTTACCGCCATCAATTTCACGCACTGCTTTTACATTGTTTCCTTCAACTGTTAAGCCAATACAAGAGTTTACGAAATTGGAGTTTGTCAATCCGGCAATCATTCCCGGAACCATTCCGCCATTGTAATCCAAAGATTCTTTTCCGGCAATCACCAGGTCATAACCTCCGTTTTTAATTACTTCTGCCAATTGTTTTGCTACGAAGAAACCGTCAGTAGGATTCGCGTTGACACGGATAGCTTCGTTAGCCCCAATTGCCAATGCTTTTCTAAGTGTTGCTTCGGTTTCTGGTCCGCCAACGTTCACTACGGTAACATTAGCACCTTGTTGTTCCAGGAACCATATCGCTCTTGTCAAACCAAATTCATCATTTGGGTTGATTACAAATTGTACTCCGTTTGTGTCAAATTCTGAATCGCCATTCGTAAAGTTGATTTTTGAAGTAGTATCAGGAACGTGACTGATGCAAACTAATATTTTCATTTTATGTAAAATTATAGTGTTGATATTTAAGGCTCCGAAATTAAGGATTATAATTTAAATAAAAAACTATGCATGCATAATATTTTAATAATTTTTCCCGAACTATTTCGTTTTCGTAGCGGTTTAGGGGATTTTAATAAAAATTTGAGAAAATCTTTAACAGATAGCTCCCGTTATGTTTGGTATCTTTGCAGCCTTAAAAATGCCTGATGGATACTTCTGTAAATAAGCCCAGTTCTATATATAATGTTCATTTTGGATTAGTCTGCCTGAGTTCTCTGCTGTTTTCGGCAAGTTTTAATATGCTGATTCCGGAATTGCCGGACTATCTGAGTAGTATGGGTGGTGCGGAATACAAAGGACTTATTGTGGCACTTTTTACATTGACAGCAGGTATTTCGCGTCCGTTTAGCGGTAGACTAACGGATACTTTGGGAAGAGTTCCTGTAATGGCGGTAGGCTCCATAGTCTGTTTTGTTTGCGGTATTTTATATCCGGTTTTAACAACAGTTTCCGGCTTTCTTTTCCTGCGTCTGATTCATGGTTTTTCTACAGGATTTAAACCAACAGCAACGGCTGCTTATGTGGCGGATATTATTCCGAGGGAACGTTGGGGAGAAGCACTTGGAATTCACGGGTTGTGTTTCAGTACCGGAATGGCTATTGGACCGGCTATAGGAAGTACAATCAAGCTGCATTTTTCAATGAATATGCTGTTTTATGCCTCTTCGGTATTTGCGCTGTTATCTATCGTTATCCTGATGAACATGAAAGAAACATTGAAACACAAGCACCGTTTTAGCCTGCATGTTTTGAAAATTTCAAGAAAAGATATCATAGCAAAAGAAGTGCTCCCGGCAGCGATAGTAACTTTCCTTTCCTATATGGCGTATGGTGTGATTCTAACACTGATTCCGGATTGGAGCCATCATTTGGGAATTGCCAATAAAGGTCTGTTTTTTATGGTATTTACGGTTACTTCATTACTGATTCGTTTTGGAGCTGGAAAAGCTTCGGATAAATACGGACGTTTAAAGCCAATGGGAATTGGCCTGGCCATTCTGATTGTTTCATTAGGAGTTATCGCCTTTTCACAGTCCGTAACAGGATTGCTTGTTGGTGCCGCATTATACGGAATCGCAACAGGCATCGTTTCTCCGGCCCTGAATGCCTGGACAGTCGATATGAGCTACCCCGAACATCGAGGCAAAGCCATGGCTACGATGTATATTGCCCTTGAAGCCGGTATTGGCTTGGGAGCTTTGTTTGCAGGATGGATTTATCAGGATGTTATAGGTAAAATTCCGCTTATTATGTATTTGAGTGGTGGAATGACGTTTTTGGCTTTGGTTTATGTTTGGTTTTACATCAAAAAAGCTAAAACAATTGCTTAAGTTGTAATTGAAAAAGACTTGCTATTCGTAAGTTTTTTTAATTAACTGTTATCTTCAACGATCTTTTTGAAAAGCTCCAGAAGAAAATGGAGCTTTGTTGGGTCTCCTGCTGCCTTGAATTGTTCATTTTTTATAGAGTATCCATACCATTCTGTTTCTGAAGTCTCTATTAAAAAGTATTCAATATTTAAATCCTGTAAATACGTCTCGCTTAAGTTGATTATTATACTCCATCCAGGATTTGACGTAGATTGAATTATTAGAGGATTTTCATGTTCCCAATCACCATTACAATGTGAAGAAAACCAATTTTCTAACCATTTTATAATTTCCATATTATTATGTTTAACTTCTAGGTTTTTTCCATTTTTTTGCCCTTCTCACCCTCCTGCTGATTCGTTTGACCATTATCATATCATTAGATTAGATGCCCTGTCTTTGATTTATATTTTCATAAATCTTTCCATTTGTTGCGCGTTGGAATGTAGAATGATGACCGCCAGCTGTATATTCTAATTAATTAGCAATTGAATTGAATATTATTCGATTTCATCCAGCCTGAAAATTTTTCCATTTTTTATTTCATAAGACATTTGATAAGGAAGGTCTATCTCTCTTTTGTCAACAATATCTTCACAATTGATTTTTGATGTTCCATGAATTTTATAGACAGTGTTTGTTTTTTCACTACTAAGATTGGAATAGAATAAAACGGTTTTTCCGTTATAGTCTATACTATTTTGAAAAAAGGCACACTCAAATGGTGGCGTACTATAAAATTTTAGAGATGTTTTGTTGTTCTTCTCAATGATGTAAACTAAAACATAATTTTCTGAACTGTAGTTTACATTTGATTTGTCTATAAAGTTTGTGAGTTTATCTTCAAAGTCTTTATTTGTAAATTCAATCGTTTTTTTCTCACTACAGCTTAGTAGTAGAATTAATAATAAAAGTGTTATTGTTTTTGTTTTACAAGCCATTTTGGATTTTTTGTCATTAGACTTTACATTGGTTATTAAAGGGAACACAAATTTCAATATTTAGCTTTAATTTATAAAATTCTCCATGTCATTCGTCATGTAGGTGTCAAGGTTTTTTTTACTTGACACATAGAATTCTTGGAATTTTAACGGGTTCTTAGCATCAGAATTACCATAAACACCATTGGTCGCATTATAAATACCGACTTCTGAATTGTTTGAATTTCTGTTGTCTAATACTTTTATAGGTGATCTATTTCCTTTCGAATCTACAAAGTAATACTTTCTCTGTGCATAGCCATAAACATCTTCAAATTGCGTTAAAAGTATTCCGTTTGATGGAATTTTATAAACCCTTGTGTTGTTTTCAAATTGGGGTGGACTACCTTTTTCTTGATTAAATAGTATACTCACTTTTCCATGATAGTCTTTTGGGATTAAATAAATTTCAGACACATCATTGCAACTGATAAAGAGAAATATAATTCCAATAAGCTTAATATATTTAAAGGACATAATTTTAAAGGTTTGATTAAGAGACAGTGTTGTTTGAATTGATATTTTAATCTATCTGAAAATTCTCTAAAAAAGCAATATTTTCCTTTAATTCTGGATATACAGTAACCAGTTCATATATTGTCTTTTTTCTAAATTCTTCGTAGTTGCTTTTAAACTTTTTATACTTGCATGTTATAGTAAAAATACCATCATTCCCTTCGTAAATCTCTAAATTGTCATTTTCCTTAAAATAATGATAGCTTAAACTGTTGCTGTAATAGTCACAAGAAACTGAAAAAGGAGTGTAATTGCCCATTTCAATTTCTTTTATGACAATGTTAAACTGTAGTAAGTAATCAATTATTCCAGTTTCGAGTACTATGAAGTTTCTCTTTTTGGGTTTGTCATATTTAAAGATTATATAAATTCGTCCTTTGAATTCACTTTTCAATTCATCTATATCCAGTGTTTTAAGACTGTGCTGAGTGTTGTTTATCAAGTCTACTTTATAATCAAAAAAAACAGAATCAATCATATTGTTGTTCGGTTTTAGGAAAGGATAGGCTATGGTTTTTTTGTTTCTTCCGAATCGTAAATTTAGGAAAAATTGATAGCCCCAAAGAAAGTATAAAGAAAAAGTCCTGAAAGCATGAGTTTTAAAATTCTGGACGTAATTTCTTTGTTTTTACGAATATAGTCTCCTCGCTGTTTTTTAAAAATAATGCTAAATTCAAAATTTTACTTTTATCTCAACTATTCAACTAAAACGTTTTCGCAAAACCCACAATTCTCAAAACTTATGATTGAGGGTCTATAATTCTTAACTAATAGATAATTTATTCTATTTAGTAGTTTAAAATAATTATTTTTGCCTTTCAATTTTAAGAAGATAATATAACATAATATGAGAACAATCCAGTTTAGAGAAGCAATCTGCGAGGCGATGAGTGAAGAAATGCGTCGTGATGAATCTATATATTTAATGGGTGAAGAAGTTGCCGAATACAACGGTGCTTACAAGGCCTCAAAAGGAATGTTGGACGAGTTTGGACCAAAAAGAGTAATCGACACTCCGATTGCCGAGCTTGGTTTTGCGGGTATTGCAGTAGGTTCTGCAATGAACGGGAACCGTCCGATTGTAGAATTCATGACATTTAACTTTTCGTTGGTAGGGATTGACCAGATTATCAACAATGCCGCTAAAATGCGTCAGATGTCGGCTGGACAATTTCCAATGCCGATGGTTTTCAGAGGACCTACAGCTTCTGCCGGACAGTTGGCTGCAACACACTCACAGGCTTTTGAAAACTGGTTTGCCAATACTCCGGGATTAAAAGTAGTTGTTCCGTCAAATCCGTATGATGCAAAAGGATTGTTGAAATCGGCAATTCGTGATAATGACCCTGTGATTTTCATGGAATCAGAGCAGATGTATGGTGATAAAGGCGAAGTTCCGGAAGGAGAATACACTATTCCATTGGGTGTTGCCGATATCAAAAGAGAAGGAACTGATGTAACAATCGTTTCTTTTGGAAAAATTATCAAAGAAGCATACGCTGCTGCGGAAGAATTACAGAAAGACGGAATTTCTTGTGAAATCATCGACTTAAGAACAGTGCGTCCAATGGACCACGATACGATTTTAAAATCGGTTAAGAAAACAAACAGATTGGTAGTCTTGGAAGAAGCCTGGCCATTTGCAAGTGTGGCTTCTGAAATTACTTATATCGTTCAGGAAAGAGCTTTTGATTACCTCGATGCTCCAATCCAGAGAATTACAACTGCAGATACACCGGCTCCTTATTCTCCAACATTACTTAAAGAATGGTTGCCAAATGCGGAAGATGTTGTTAAAGCAGTAAAAAAAGTAATGTATAGATAGATTTTTGGGTCCTTTTGGATGGCGGATTTTCCGAATAATCAAAAAATCGGAATATCAGAAAATCAAATAACAAATTGATTATATTTGGAACTTCATCAGACTGATTCTGATGAAGTTTTTTTTTGCAGCACAATATGACTAAGAAAATATTTGTAAGCCTAAGCTTTTTCTTTCTTTGTATAAACTTTCTGACCGCCCAAACCAAAGTAAGCGGTATTGTTTATGATGAGTTCAAGCAGCCGCTTCCTTATGCAAACGTAGTTTTCAAAGGAACCACAGAAGGAATTATTACCAACGAGGAAGGAAAATTCTATTTGGAATCCAAATCAACCCAAAGTGCCATAGTGGTAACTTTTGTTGGAATGGAACCGAAAGAAGTTCCAATCGAAAAAGCGGTTACCTACAATATGGAAATCAATTTAGGAGCCGGAAAAATGCTGAATGAGGTGGTTATTTATACCGGAAAGACTTCAAAAAAGAATAACCCGGCCATAGACATTTTAAGGAAAATATGGGCCCGCAAGAAAAAAAACGGACTGCGCCAATTCAAACAATACCAGTATGACAAATACGAAAAGGTTGAATTTGACCTGAATACTATTGACAGTGCCCTGATGAAAAGCAAGCTGTTCAAAGGGATGGAATTTGTTTTTGAACAGGTCGATACTTCAGATGTAACAGGAAAATCATATCTCCCTATTTTCATTAATGAAGCACTGAGTCAGGTTTATGGCGACAATACCAACGGAAAGCTAAAAGAAGTCACCAAAGCCAATAAAAACTCCGGATTTAGTAACAACCAGCAGTTAATCGCTTTCATAAAAGATTTGTATGCAGAATACGATATCTATGACAATTACCTGAAGTTTTTTGATAAGGATTTCGTGAGCCCGCTGTCAAGAACCGGAATCAATGTCTATAATTATGTGCTGCATGACAGTACTTATATCGATAACAAATGGTGCTACAACATTGTGTTTTATCCCAGACGAAAAAACGAACTTACGTTTAAAGGAGATTTCTGGGTAAACGATACGACATTTGCCATTAAGAAAATCAACCTTACGGCAAGCCGTGGTGCCAATATCAACTGGGTTAAGGAAATCTATATCGAACAGGAATTTGAAGTGCTGAACGACTCGGTTTTTTTGCTGACAAGAGACCATATGATGTCTGATTTTGCCTTCTCTAAAAAAGATAAATCCAGGGGGGTATATGGAAAACGAACAACACTTTTCCGAAACCATAAATTTGATATCAAAAAAGAAGACAAATTCTATAAAGAAGATGTCAATTTCTATGACCCGGAAATCTATACCAAATCGGATGATTTTTGGAACGAAAACCGCTTCGAAAGTCTGAACAAGGATGAAAAAGGGGTTTATAAGATGTTGGATACGCTCAAGACCGTCAAGAAATTCAAGCGGCTTTACAATCTCGTCTCCATATTGGGAAGTGGCTATATCGAAATGGATAATTTTGATTACGGACCTATATTCTCCACATTCGGATATAATGATGTAGAAGGAATTCGTGTCCGTACAGGAGGAAGGACCTATTTCGGGCCAAATGACCCGTGGCGTATTCAGGCCTATACAGCTTATGGATTTAAAGACAACCAGTTTAAATATGGTATTTCCGGAAAGGTTTTGCTGGATAAGAAAAACCGATTTATAATTTCGGGAGGAAACAGACGTGACATTGAACAGATAGGTGTTAGTCTTACGACCTCTAATGACCTTTTGGGAAGAAGTTTCGCTTCGTCTTCTTTATTTGCCAGTGGTGATAACAGCAAGCTGACTTCGGTGAATCTGACCAACTTTTCTGCCGAAGTAGAACCTTTAAAGAACCTCGTTTTTCAGGCAGGAATGTCATACAGAACTTTAAAATCGGCTTCGCCAAGTACATTCAGCCTGGATTATTATAAGGTTATGCCCGATTTGCAAAATCCGCAGGGTGTAATAGAAAACGAAGTCAACCAATACGAATTCAATGCTTCGATTGATTATATGCCGGGCAGAAGACCAATTGGATATGGTGTGGAACGCACCAACGTAGACTCGAATTTTGCCCGACTGTACCTGAGTTTCAGTCAGGGAGTAAAAGGGGTTTTCGGAAGTGATTTCGATTATGAAAAATTACAATTTTATTACAGACAGCCGTTATTGGTAGGAGGATTTGGAAGACTTTTCACCACTTTAGAGGCAGGTAAGATTTTTGGAACTGTTCCGCTTGGATTAATGGGAGTTGTGCCTGGAAACCAGTCGTTCTTTATCATTGACAATACCTATAACCTCATGAACTATTATGAGTTTATGGCCGATGAATATGTTTCGCTCCATTTTGAGCATAATTTCAATGGAAGATTATTTGCAAGGGTTCCTTTCCTTCGCAAACTGAATTGGAGGGAAATTATTGGAATCAAAGGGGTGTATGGAACCATTTCTGACGAGAATAGGGCTATAAATGCTCAAACAGCAATACCTTACAGAGCACCGGAAGATGTGTATTGGGAATACCATGCAGGAATCGGGAACATTTTCAAGGTTTTGCGTATTGATTTTGCCTGGAGAGGAAACTATCTTGACCTTCCTGATGCCAATAAATTTACCGTAAAGGCGTCTTTTGGTTTCTATTTTTAAGAAATCCTTATTTTTAAATTGTTTGTGTGCGTTTTTATTGTTTCAATGTATCTTAATGCTTATTTTTGCACCCGCTAAAATAGTATTGAAAACAAATTTAGAATATGAGTGCAGCAAAGCAAAAATCTTTTGATGTATTGATCGAAATACCAAAAGGAAGCAGAAATAAATACGAATACGATTTCAACCTGAAAAAAATACGTTACGACAGAATGTTGTTTTCTTCGATGATGTATCCTGCAGATTACGGATTCATTCCGGAAACTTTGGCATTAGACGGTGATCCGCTTGACGTATTAGTGTTGGTAACAGAGCCTACTTTCCCGGGTTGTGTAATGGAAGTAAAGCCAATCGGTGTTTTCCACATGGCAGATGAAAAAGGACCAGACGAGAAAATTATCTGTGTTCCGGTATCTGATCCAATCTGGAATAAATTGAATGACTTGAGCGATATGAACCCGCACATGTTGAAAGAAATCGAGCATTTCTTCCAGGTATATAAAGATTTGGAGCAGAAAAAAGTTGATGTAGAAGGATGGGGTGATGTAAATGAGGCCAAAGAAATCATCGAAAAATGTGTTGATCGTTTTGAATCTTTAGAAAACAGACCGGAAGAATTATTTAGCATTAGATAATCGAATTCCTAAAAAATTATTAAAAAAGCAATATTCAATCAAGAATATTGCTTTTTTATTTATGTTGGTTTCGTTACATTTACACTTATTAACCAAAACCAACAAACTTTATATGGAGTCAATAATGATTTATGTGCCGGCGATACTTGCTGTAGTCGGACTTCTTTTTATGGCGATTAAAAGATCTTGGGTTTTAAAACAAGATCCTGGAGATGGAAAGATGAAAGAAATTTCAGAATACATCTACGAGGGAGCTTTAGCCTTTCTTAAAGCAGAATACAAATTATTAACTTTTTTCGTTATTGGCGCTAGTATCGCATTAGCAGCAATCACATTTTTACCGGGAGCTACCACGCACTTATCCATAGTGATAGCTTTTATCTTCGGAGCAGTGTTTTCTGCTTTGGCAGGTAATATGGGAATGAAGATTGCTACCAAAACAAATGTCAGGACGACTCAGGCAGCCCGTACAAGCCTGCCGCAAGCATTAAAAATATCTTTTGGCGGTGGAACAGTTATGGGACTTGGGGTTGCAGGTCTGGCCGTTTTAGGACTTACCGCCTTTTTCATTTTCTTTTTCCATTTCTTTATGAACGGACAATGGGTTGAGGGAATTTATGAAGGAGAAACAAGGACCGCAAATGAATTAATGACCATCTTGCTCGAAACATTGGCAGGATTCTCTCTGGGAGCAGAATCAATTGCCCTGTTTGCTCGTGTAGGCGGTGGAATCTACACAAAAGCGGCCGACGTTGGAGCGGATTTGGTAGGGAAGGTAGAAGCCGGAATTCCGGAAGATGACCCAAGAAACCCGGCCACAATTGCCGATAACGTTGGGGATAACGTGGGTGACGTTGCAGGTATGGGAGCCGACTTGTTCGGTTCATATGTAGCAACCGTTTTGGCGGCAATGGTTTTAGGAAACTATGTAATCAAAGATATGGGCGGAAGCATTTCAGATGCATTCGGAGGAATAGGACCTATCCTTTTGCCAATGGCTATAGCCGGTGTGGGAATCATTATCTCAATCATCGGGACAATGCTGGTTAAGATTAAAAATAATGACGCTAAAGAAGCTCAGGTTCAAGGCGCGTTAAACGTTGGGAACTGGGTTTCTATCGGATTGATAGCGGTTGCCTGCTACTTTTTAGTGACATGGATGCTTCCGGAAACAATGAAAATGAAATTTTATGGTGAAGGTTATCATGAAATTTCTTCAATGAGGGTGTTTTATGCGACTTTGGTAGGATTGTTTGTAGGAGCCGTAATTTCTTCGGTTACGGAATATTACACAGGATTAGGTAAGAAGCCGATTTTGGCTATCGTACAAAAATCAAGTACAGGAGCAGGAACCAATATTATTGCCGGTTTGGCAACAGGAATGGTTTCGACTTTCCCGACCGTATTGCTATTTGCTTCTGCAATTTGGGCTTCCTATGCATTTGCAGGATTCTACGGAGTTGCTTTGGCGGCTTCTGCTATGATGGCAACAACAGCAATGCAGTTGGCGATTGACGCTTTCGGTCCTATTTCGGATAATGCCGGAGGAATTGCAGAAATGAGCGAATTGCCAAAAGAAGTGCGCCAGCGTACCGATATTCTGGATTCAGTAGGAAACACGACTGCAGCAACAGGAAAAGGTTTTGCCATTGCCTCTGCGGCTTTGACATCATTGGCCTTGTTTGCGGCTTATGTAACCTTTACAGGAATTGACGGAATCAACATTTTTAAGGCTCCGGTTCTGGCAATGCTTTTTGTTGGAGGTATGATTCCGGTGGTATTCTCTGCCTTGGCGATGAATTCTGTGGGAAAAGCAGCTATGGATATGGTATATGAAGTAAGAAGACAGTTCCGTGAGATTCCGGGAATTATGGAAGGAACAGGAAAGCCAGAATATGCAAAATGTGTGGACATTTCGACAAAGGCTGCTCTAAGAGAAATGATGCTTCCGGGAATATTGACTATTGGATTTCCAATTGCGATTGTTCTTTTAGGAAAATTGGTTTATCCGGAAAACAACCAACTGATTGCAGAAATGCTCGGTGGATATATGGCGGGAGTTACTGTTTCCGGTGTGCTATGGGCAGTTTTCCAGAATAATGCAGGAGGTGCCTGGGATAATGCTAAAAAATCATTTGAAGCAGGCGTAATGATTAACGGAGAAATGACCTATAAAGGCTCTGATGCCCACAAAGCGGCAGTAACAGGTGATACGGTTGGAGACCCTTTTAAAGATACGTCCGGACCTTCTATGAACATTTTGATTAAACTTACCTGTCTGATTGGTTTGGTAATTGCTCCTATTTTGGGCGGCCATGAAGCAAAACCGGTAATTGACCAATTGGAAGGAGTTGAAATCGTTCTTGATGAAACAACACCTGCTCCTGAAGTAAAACAATCAACAAAAGAAATCAGGATTGAATCTGTAAAAGATGCCGACGGAAAAGTAAAAGCTACCGTTACTACTGTAACAGATTCTGCTGAAGCTGTTGAGGTCTTTGAAGGAACTGAAGCAGAAGTTGCTGCAAAACTCGAAGCCTATAAAAAGAAATAAGCTTTATAAAAGAAAAAGCCTTCCAATTGGAAGGCTTTTTTTATGTTTTAAGATTAAAATAATCCGTTGATTTCTGCATTGATTCGGTTAATGATACCTCCCAGATCTTCCGGATTGTCTACAAAATTGATATTATCAACATCAATAATCAGTAGTTTTCCGTTGGTATAGCTTTGAATCCAGGCTTCATACCTTTCATTTAACCGGCTAAGGTAATCAATAGAAATAGAGTTTTCATATTCTCTTCCCCGCTTATGGATTTGGTTCACCAGATTCGGGATAGAGCTTCTCAGATAGATTAGCAAATCCGGACCTTCTACCAGCGATTCCATCAATTCGAAAAGCGATTTGTAGTTGTTGAAATCACGATTGGTCATTAATCCCATTGCATGTAGGTTGGGAGCGAAAATATGGGCGTCTTCATAAATCGTTCTGTCCTGAATAATGTTTTTTCCGCTTTCACGTATCTGAAGTACCTGTCTGAAACGGCTGTTCAGGAAATAAATCTGAAGGTTGAACGACCAACGTTCCATCTGGTGGTAAAAATCATCAAGATAAGGATTGTCTACTACGTCTTCAAAGTGCGGTTCCCATTTAAAATGTTTTGCTAACAATTTTGTCAGTGTTGTTTTTCCGGCTCCAATATTTCCTGCTACTGCTATGTGCATTACGGTAATGTGATTTTATATTGACTGATTTCGTTTTCGGTAAAAATAGATAAAATTTGGTCTTTAAAAGAAAAATGGCTGAAGCTTTTTTCATTTAATTGAATAGGTGATAACGACTCGTCTTCTAAATTGTAGAGAAACAAACCATTATCAATTTTCATCAAAATTTGTTTCGGAGAAACAACCTGCAACTGACTGTAATCAGGAACACGACCAAGAAAATTTACTTTTCCAAACAGGTTGGAAACATATAAGTTTTGTTTGGTGTCTATCCAATAAAAATAGTTGTAATCTGATTGGTAGAATTTTACGTTTTCTTTAAAAGAAGGCGTTATCGACTGAAAAGTACTTTTCTGAATATCAAACAGTCCCAGTTTTTGGGTCAGCATGTCATAAACCCATAATCTGTTTTGCGAAGCCAGACTCACAGCTTCCGGATTTAAGGGTGTTTGCAGTTCGGAAAAATTAATTCTTGCGGTTTCATTCAACTGGTTGTCAAGAAGGACGGCTGTTGTAAACTGTTTGTAAAACAAAACCAACTGCAAAGGGTTTTGCAAATCGACCTGATGGATTTTACCTAAGGAAACATTTTTATAGAAATACACCTGATTTGGACTGGTCTTTTTAAATTCATTTTGGTTGATTGAATAAAAATTACCAAAATTATCTTTCCCTATATATTGCCCCGTTTCCCATTTTTCTGAGTTGGAAAAAAAAGGAATGATGCTTTGTTGTTGTGAGAATGTCAACAAGGGAATCAGGGTCAGGGCTATAAAAATAATTTTTCTCATAGTAGGTGCCAATTTACGAATATCCTTTCAGATGCATACGATGTAACAAAATATTTAATAGTGGTGGGTTGTGACTTTTAATAGCTTAAAATTATTTAACAAAAGCTTTGTAACAAATATTATTCAAATCCGTCATATTTGTATATTAAATTTTGTTTTATGAAAAAACACCTGTTTTTTTTAATGATGTTGGTTTCAATTACCAACTCCTATGCCCAAAAGCAAGGAACTTCTGCAATGGGTTCTCAGGAATTTCAAGGAATGGCAGTCTATGAGTCCAAAACAAGTGCTCCGGATATGAAGTCAAGATTTTCGGCAAATAGAGAAATAACTCCTGAAATGCAGAAAACTATTGAAGAGCGAATGAAAAAAATGCTGGAGAAAACTTTTATTCTCAATTTCGATAAGGCAGCATCCATCTACAAGGAAGATGAAAGGCTGGATGCTCCGGGTCAGAATAACGGAGGATTCAGAATGATGTCTTCTATGATGGGAGGCGGTGGCACCTATTATAAAAATGTAAAGGAAAAGACATTTGCCGTTGATAAGGAATTTATGGGCAAGGAATTTTTAATAAAAGACACATTGCCAAAATTACAATGGAAATTAGAAGGTGAAACTAAAAAGATAGGAGATTATACCTGCTATAAAGCTACAGCTGTAAAAAAAGTAGTCCAGTCCGATTTCAGAAACTTCAGACAGAAAAAGCAGGAGGAAACAAAAGACAAGAAAGAGGAAAAAACAGAGGAAAAGAAAACCAATTTCATGGATGATTTCGAAATGCCGAAAGAAGTAAACGTTATAGCCTGGTATACTCCGGAAATACCTGTCAATCAAGGTCCGGAAGGCTATTGGGGACTGCCGGGGCTAATCCTTGAAGTCAGCGATGATAAAACAGTTATTCTATGTTCGAAAATTGTCCTCAATTCAAAAGAAAAAGCAGCAATCAAAGCACCAACCAAAGGCAAGGTCGTTACCCAAAAGGAATACGATGAAATTGTGACGACAAAAATGGAGGAAATGAAAGAGCAATTCAGGAGAGGTGGCGGTAGGCCGGGAATCAGAATCGGGAATTAATTCTGTAAAATAATTTCAAAAGGGAGACGGATAAAATCTCCTTTTTTAGCTCCTGCTTATGCAATCAATTTATAGCCTTGACTTCGAACATTTATAATCTGAATGTTGGGGTCAAGGCTAAGTTTTTTTCGCAGTTTTGTGATGAAAACGTCCATGCTCCTGCCGTTAAAAAAATCATCATCACCCCATATTTTTTTTAATACCAGTGAACGGTCCAATATATCGTTCTTGTTTTCGATTAAAAGGTGAAGCAGTGATGCCTCACGATGTGTGAGAAACTGTATGTTTCCGGAATAATCCAGGGTTTGTTTGGTCAGGTTGAAGATATAATTGCCAATAGCAATGCTGTCATCATTTTTTTCCAATTGTATCCTGCCTAAAAGAGAATGCACCCGTACAATCAATTCCTCCATACTAAACGGTTTTTTCAGATAGTCATTCCCGCCTAGCTGAAAACCTTCTACAACATCCTGGGTTTGTGATTTCGCGGTAAGGAAAATAATAGGTATTTTTTTGTCCAGCTTACGGATTTCCTTTGCCAATGTAAACCCATCCTTTTTGGGCATCATCACATCGAGTACCAAAAGTTCCGGTTTTTCTTTTGAGAAAACTTCAAAAGCCTCTTCGCCATTTTTGCATAACAAGACCTCAAAGTTTCGCGTTTCCAAACTTTCTTTTATAATCTGGGCCAGGGCAGGCTCGTCTTCTGCCAATATGATTTTTATTTTGCTAGACATCAGTTAATCTTATTTTAAAAACAGTCCATTCAGGATTAGGAAGCAATTCCAGTGTTCCGCCGTGTTTTTCTATAATTTTTTTAGAATAATAAAGACCAATACCAAATCCTTTTACATCATGTCTGTTGCCTTTAGGAATTCTGTAAAACTTTTCAAAAACTTTTTCTCTTTGGCTTTTTTCGATTCCTGACCCGTTGTCCTGTACAATGATTTCAAGATTTGGAGACAGGTATTTTAAATGAATGTCAATGCTGTCACCTCCATATTTGATGGCATTGTCAATCAGGTTGGAAAGTGTATTTTCGAAATGAAAAGGGTCAATCCCGGCAATAAGCTGTTCCATATTGGAATGGAAGGAGATATTTTTTTCGGGATGAATCACCTTGTACTTTTCGACAAGATTCCGTATTGTCGAAACTATATTGGTAGGCTCTTTATGAAGCAAAAGTTTATCAGTGTCTAAAGTGGCTGTTTCTAAAAGCTTTTCGACCATAATTTCGAGCTTTTTTAGTTGCTGGTTGGAAATGTCGAGATAACGGTTGGTCTTTTCAGTATCGTTTACAGCGTTGAAATTCCGGATACCCTCAATAGCTGTAGCAACCGTTGTAATTGGTGTCTTGAATTCGTGGGTGATATTGCTGATAAGGTCATTTTTGATTTCATCTACCTTTTTCTGTTTATTAATTGTTTTTAATAAATAAAACAGGCAGCCAATTATTGACAAGGAAAGAAGAAATGAAAGAATGATTTCAACCATACTCCGTTTTAAAATCACAATTACCGGATTTGAAAATAACAGTTTCATCTTTTGGTTTGGAGGAAGAAACGTAGAATTAGAAGTTGTACTCAAAGGCAAATGGCTGTTCTTATTCACGTGATAATTTTGAAACACCGTATCCATTTTTAAAAGCTGCATTCCGTATTGGATGCTAATATCCTTTCGAGCTAATTCTTTATCCAGAGTTTTGCTTATTTTTTCGAATTCGATAGAATCGCGGGTCAGCGAAATAAGGATTTTATTGGTGAAGTTCTGTATTTTTGAGATGCTGTCCATGGCCCGCTTTCCGGTAATAACTTTTACTTCAGAAAGTTTTCCGGGACCTAATCCAAACGGCTTCCCGTGCATTTCGGTGGTTTTGCCTTTTGTCGCTTTAGAACTTTGAGATTTTGGAGAATCTATAAAGTTGATTTCTTGTTTGGAAGTTTCTCCGGTATTGTTGATTTTTATGACAGTAGTTGTCTTTGGCGAATTATCCTCAGTGAAAGTGCTTGTTGCTACTAATTTTTTCGATGCCTTTACTTTCCCTTTTGTAATAGCATTGATAAAAATGGAGTCTGAAACAATATTCTGCACAAAATTAGAATCCTTGATAGTGTCATTGCCGATAAAGGTCATAAAATCGGTTTTTACATCTTCTGCATAATAATGCTCTATGCTGTTGTCAAACGCAATCTGTACATCGTTGATAAGGCGTTGCTTGTTTTCTGCATAGTTTTTTATATTCCAGTAAATCTGCAAACTGATTGTAGCAATGATAGTTACGGATATAAAAAATAAAATGTATTTATAATTCTTTGATTTCATTTTTCAAAAGTATAAACAAAAAGCATTGAAAAAATGCCGTTAACAATCGTTAACGTTGGTTAACCGAAAATAAGATTTCATGTCGTTTACTTTGTGTCATTAATTTTTAAAAAACCGAAAAACATGATAAAATCAGCAATTACAGCGGCAATAGCAGTAGCCCTTTTTTCTTTTCAGCAAATGAAAGCTCAGGAATTTACAGGACGGGCAACCTATGAGTCAAAAACAATAATGAATGATATCCAGATAAGCGGGTCTAACATGACTCCTGATATGAAGGCTTCACTTGAAGAAAAAATGAAAAAAGGTCTTGAAAAAACCTATGAATTGAGTTTCAATAAAACGGAATCGGTTTATGAAGAACCTCAAAAACTGGAAGCTCCAAGTGGTTCGGGAGCAAGGGTGGTGATGGTCAATACCAGCTCATCTGCAGATGGCAAATCCTATAAAAATATAAAAGACAAGACTGTGATGTCTGAAGAAGACTTTTTTGGTAAAGAATTTCTCGTGTCTGATTCCTTGCGAAAATGGGATTGGCAACTCATTAATGAAACTAAAAAAATAGGGAACTACACCTGTTACAAGGCCATTGCTGTAATTCCTGTCACTAAAGAAGAAATGGAGAACTATGAAAAAATGAAGAATAAAAAAAGTGAGGGCAAGACACAATTATTTACTCCAAGCGAACCTAAAGACAGGACCATAACCGTTTGGTATACGCCGGAAATTCCGGTAAGCCATGGGCCGGCAGAATATTGGGGATTGCCAGGCCTGATTATGGAAGTAAATGATGCAAAAACCGTAATACTTTGCTCGAAAATTGTTTTGAATCCTAAAGATAAGGTAGTCATTAAAATACCCAAAAAAGGAAAAAAAGTAACAAAAAAAGAATATGAGGCACTAATTGAAAAGCATTTAGAAAGCATGAAAGATTCGAAAGGCAACATCCATATCAATTTAGGTAATTAATCATTAGTTTTACATTTCCAATTTCTCTTACAAAATGAAAAAAATACTTTTCCTTACATTCCTATTCCTTTCCATTTCAGGATATTCCCAGAACATCCGTTTTTCGGGTATTGTAGCTGATGCGAATGCCGTTGGTTTGGAAATGGCCAACGTCATGGCGGTAAACCAGTCTACAAAAGCAATGGATGCTTATGCGATTACAGATGATAAAGGTAGATTTCAATTATCGCTTAAGACAAATACCTCTTATAAAATAAAGATTAGTTATATCGGTTATCAGGCAAAAGAAGTCGATATCCAGACAGAAGCAACAAATATGGTTCAGACGTTGGTACTTGAGCAGGGAGTTGATTTGGATGCGGTAGAAATTGTACAGGAAATGCCGGTTTCCATACAGGGAGATACGATTGTGTATAATGCAGATTCTTTTAAAACAGGAACAGAAAGAAAATTGGAAGACGTTTTGAAAAAACTTCCTGGAGTTGAGGTAAATGCCGATGGCCAGATTGAAGTGGAAGGGAAAAAAGTTCAGAAACTAATGGTAGAAGGCAAAGACTTTTTTGATGGCGATACAAAGTTGGGTGTGAAAAATATTCCGGCAGATGCTATAGATAAGGTTCAGGTATTGCGAAATTATAATGAAATCGGGGCATTGAAAGGCCTTGAAAATAATGAGGAAAATGTAGCAATGAACATCAAGCTGAAAGAAGGCAAAAAGAATTTTTGGTTTGGTGACATGAGTGCAGGGATAGGAGTCGGGCATGAAGACAGCCGCTACATAGTAAACCCTAAGCTGTTTTATTACAATCCGAAATACAGTATCAATCTCATCTCAAACTTCAATAACATTGGAGAGTTACCGTTAACAATACAGGATTATTTTAAATTCACAGGAGGGTTTAGGGGCATGATGCAAAAAGGAGGAAGTTCTTTTAATGTTTCTTCAAATGATTTAGGAATTGCTATGCTTAGAAATAACAGGGCAAAAGAAATTGAAACCAAATTCGGAGCAACCAACTTTTCGTATAATGTCACTAAACAATGGAGCTTAAGCGGTTTTGCCATTCTTTCTTCTTCCGAAACGGACTTGGAGACCCGCTCAAGAAGCACTATTCTTGAAACAGGTGTTAGACAGAAAAACGAAGAAATGGCACACCAGAAAAGCAATCTGGGACTGTTCAAGTTTAGTTCCAGTTATAAACCAAACACAAAGTTGCAGTTTGATTATGATGTACTGATGAAACAATCAAAACAGGACGAAAATAATAATTTGCTCAGGGAATTTATCGTAAATGATGTTACTTCTGCAGAAGATATCTATACAAAGAAAAAACAGAATCCGACTTCAATAAATCAAAATGCAAGCTTGTATTACACGGCTAATGATAAAAATGTTTTTGCTTTTGAAATGCAGCATCTTTATCAGGATGAGGATCCTTTTTATAATGCCAATTTAATGACTCAGCCTTTTGCCTTGTCTGGTTATGTAGAAAATCAGAACAGAAATAATTTGAACCAAAGCCGTTTTGTGAAAACCAATAAACTGGATGCCAAATTGGATTATTACTATATGCTTACGCCAAAAAGCAATATTAATGTGACATTAGGAAATACCAACTCGTATCAGAATTTTAACTCAAGTATTTTCCAGATTTTAGACAATGGTGACAGGAATAATCTTGTAGCGCCGGAGAATAACAATAAGGTGACTTATGATTTTAATGACGTTTTTGTTGGGCTGCACTATAAATTTTTATCAGGGAAATTTACTTTCACTCCAGGATTCAGTGCACACTATTACAATATGGATAATGCACAGTTGGGAACAAATTATAAACAAAACTTTTCTAAGATACTGCCGGATTTCTATGCTTTGTATCAAATAAAGAAATCAGAGACATTAACATATACTTTTGCTCTGAATAATAATTTTACAGATATCAACAATCTGGTAATGGGAAATGTGCTTTCCGGATATAGCAGTCTCTACAATGGAAACAGATTTCTTGAGAATTCAACAACACAATTGCATTCTTTGAGATATTTCAAATACAGCATGTATAATCTGGAGAATATTTTTGCCAATATTTCATACAGCAAAGTGACAGATGCTGTGAAAAGCAGAATTGTTTTCGATAATGTAAACCAAACCTTGACTCCTTACAATTCCAATCTGGCTGACGAAACGATTAGTGCTAATGGTGCCTATGGACGTTCTTTTCTAAGATTTTATAAAGTATCGGCAGGTATTGGATTAAACTGGTCAAAATTCAATAACATCCAGAACGGGAATGTAACTACACAGGAAAGTTTTATGCAGAATTATACCCTGAGAGCTTCCACTAATTATAGAGCTTTGCCTAACCTTGAGGTTGGATATAATTTTGTGGTTAACGATTATGCGGGTTCAAAGTTTTATACTGACAAGCCATTTGCCAAATTGGATTATTATTTCCTGGATAGTTTTTCTTTTGTGGCAGAATATGAATTCTATCACTACTATAACAGCAGTAAGACGGTAGAAAACGAATATGATTTTTTAAATGCCAGTCTGATTTACCAAAAGAAAAACAGCAAGTTTGAATATAAAATCGGAGCCACAAACATATTAAACACAAAGACACTAAATGATGACAGTTTTAATCAATACCGTACGACTACATCACAATACAGAGTACAGCCAAGGTATGTAATACTGACTTTAAAATATAACCTATAATAAATAATAAATTTCGGTCGGGCTGTAGGCCAGGATGATAAGAGATTTTGGGTTAGTTACTCTCTTATCAGGAATATAGCCCGAATGGAATATAATTTTCTATTTTTGGATAAGAGGTAGATTTGCTGAAAAAATCGATTAAATTTGTAAGACAAATCATTTAAAAAGCCAAAATATGAAGAATTATTCTCTGGGATTTTTACTGTTCCTTTCTGTGGTTTCTTATGCACAGAATAAAACCGAAAAAACGGTCTATGTTTCCAATTCACTGGGTCAGGACATCAAATTGAATCTTTACGATAATAAAAAATACGAACTCGTAGTATTTTATGGAGATTATGAAGTAAAGAATGACACATTGTTTTTCAATAACAATTATTCCGCAGAGTCTGATTTTACAGTTGTTTTTTCTCCGGATGCCAACCCAGCAATGGGAAAAATCAAGGTGATTCTAAAAGGTGTTTCAGGTTATTATTCAGGAATATACATAGGAACGCAATCCGGTAAATCAGAACCGGATTATAAATATCTAAATGACCTGGTAGGCGAACTGAATTATGACGATACAGAAGTTAATTTTGAAATCAATAAAGCAGAATATATTTATCTGGCAAGGGAAGATTACAATGGAGAAACGTCTTTATATAAATATGCTATACCGAGAAATGCCAACGAAATCCAAATCGAATATATTCCTAATTATTTAGGAAAAGTAAATCTTCAGGGCTATTACAATGAAAAGAACGAATTGGTAATTTCTGAGAATAAAAAAAATCCACTGACTTTCATAAAAGAAAATGAAAAACCAAAAGTGGTTGAAATCAGGGAAAAGCCAATAGAAATAATAAAGAAAAAAGACTGGACCTTTCCTGGAAAAACAGATCTGTATGGTTATGGTGCTGTAGATAGTGCAGCAGTTGCCACAGTATCGAACTTTAAATTAATAGTGCAGGATAACCTGCAGAAAGCAATAGAAGCAACCAAAAAAACACCGCAGAAATTTTTGGTTGTCTCTTATGACCCGGACAATAAAAATGCAAAAACTGCCTTTGATGAATTTGTCCAAAGCCAGCAATACACTATAGGAAATTATAGTTCTTATGGGTCAGATACAGATTATGACAGGTATAATTATTATTTAGCAACGGCAAAAGACGAGTCTTGGGCGAAGAAGAATGTAATGTTTAAATCTGCAACCATAGTCATGGATGCGGAAGGGAATATCTTGAGTCAGACTGAAAAGAATTTACCGGAAAATGCCAGCCTGTTTGATGTTTATTATAGTTCAATAGGGGAAAAGCTAAAGTATGTAAAAGCGACAGTAGATTTGAACAACGTTTTGAATTCCAAAAAAGCGAAAGATTCTGAAATCGTAAAGAAACTGTTGCCGCTTTCAGATGAGAATCTATATAGCTGGTCTATTGAGCCGCCAGTGAAAGTAGCTGTTGCGGAGCTATCTGCTGTTGAGTCGGATACAATACAGGAATACCCGAATTATGAAAATCAGACAGCCTATACGAAAGTAAATTTTGATAAAAAGAAGCTGCTTTCTGCCTGGGACAGGATTGTCAATAGCCATACAAAAGACAAAACACCAGATATGGATTTTGTAAAAATTGCATTAGCCGAAGTGCAAAACAGAGGGTTTTATTATAAAATTTTTAATGAAGAAAGACCATTAGATGAAACTAACTTTAAAGCTGTTGACTATTTGCTGAAGCATTATGATGCGATTCTCGAAGAGCAGAAAAAGACATCCGGACAGGGAGATACAATAGATTATTATGGTGATTATACCCCAACCATAGAAAGCCAATTACCATTGGCCATTTCCAGTGGCATTTCTCAAATTGGCGAAAATACCGATGAGAAATATAGAAACAGGATAATGGATGTTTATAAGAAAGTAATCGCAAAAAAACCTCAGGATTATACTACAAACATCGAATACTTAAGAATTTTACATGGTATTGCAGAAGCCCAGAATAAAGAAAATCCGTTTATAGCAGAATATGATGCTTTCTTTAAGGGAGTTTTTAAAGGAGGCAAAAATGAAATAGAAATTTTAGACGATTTATATACCTCCCAGAATAAAATTGATTATTCTTATAATGATTGGGCGTCTTTTAAAAATTCTTTTTCTAATATCTCTAACGATGCAGCGTGGTTTGTGGTTCAAAAAAGCAAGGATTCGGAATCAATTAAAAAAGCAATCCAATGGTCGGAATCCAGCTTAAGAATAGAAAAAAACAATCCATATTATTTAGATACTCTGGCACAGCTTTATTACAAAAATGGCGAAAAGCAGAAAGCAATAGCCACACAGGAACAGGCGCTGAAATTTTCAGATATAATGGAAGAGGAAAGCAAAGCTGATTTGGAAGTTGTTCTTGAAAAAATGAAAAACGGAACGTACTAAAAATAAAAAAAACCATCCTGAAAAGGATGGTTTTTTTTATTATCTGAATGAATTATTATAATCCAAAGGCTGCTTTTACTTTGTCAACAAAGTCAAGCTTCTCCCAAGTGAATAACTCCACTGTAACCGTTTTCTCTTCTCCGTTTGGAGTTTTGAACGTTTTGGTTACGGTTTCCGGTTTTCTTCCCATGTGCCCGTAGGCGGCAGTTTCGCTATAAATAGGATTTCTCAATTTCAACCTTTGCTCAATGAAATAAGGTCTCATATCGAATAATTCTTCTACTTTTTTAGCAATCTCACCATCAGTAAGATTTACTTTTGAAGTACCATAAGTATTAATGTAAATACCCATTGGTTTGGCTACACCAATAGCATAAGAAACCTGAACTAAAATTTCTTCAGCTACTCCGGCCGCTACTAAGTTTTTAGCAATGTGGCGTGTTGCATAAGCTGCACTTCGGTCAACCTTACTCGGATCTTTTCCTGAAAAAGCACCACCACCGTGAGCGCCTTTTCCACCATAGGTGTCAACAATAATTTTTCTTCCTGTTAATCCTGTATCGCCGTGTGGGCCTCCAATCACAAACTTTCCTGTAGGATTAATGTGGTATTGGATTTTATCGTTGAACAGGTGTGCATATTGCGGATTATTTTTGATGATTCTTGGAATCAGGATTTCAATCAGGTCCTTTTTGATTTTAGCAAGCATGTTCGCTTCATTGTCAAAATCATCATGCTGTGTAGAGATTACAATAGCATCAATACGTACCGGTTTGTTGTTGTCATCATATTCAAGAGTAACCTGTGACTTGGCATCCGGACGAAGGTATTTGATTTCGTTATTCTCGCGACGCAAAACAGCCAATTCCTGTAATAGTTTATGAGATAGATTCAGTGCCAGGGGCATGAAATCTTCCGTTTCATTTGTAGCATAACCAAACATCATTCCTTGGTCACCGGCACCCTGGTCTTCTTTACTCGCACGGTCCACACCTTGGTTAATGTCTTGAGATTGTTCGTGAATAGCAGATAATACACCGCAAGAATTTGCTTCAAACATATACTCGCTTTTTGTATATCCTATTTTTTTGATGACATCACGGGCAATTTGCTGTACATCTAAGTATGTTTTTGATTTAACTTCTCCCGCCAGAATAACCTGTCCAGTAGTAACCAAAGTCTCGCATGCCACTTTTGAATCGGCATCAAAAGCCAAAAAGTTATCGATTAGTGCATCTGAAATTTGGTCAGCAATTTTATCCGGATGTCCCTCACTCACAGATTCTGACGTAAATAAATAAGCCATATTTTTTTATGTTTTTAGGAATCGGAAAAATTGCAGGGAAAGGCTAAAGAAGGGTTTCTGCTTTAGCATTTTTATGATGTCTGTTTTGACAGCATCAGAGGTTGCAATCAGTACAAATTTTTCCTCTTCTCGATTTTGAATGCAAAGGTATAAAAGCATATTTAATTGACAAAATAGTTCTCGAGGAAACAAGAGCGGTTTCATGTATTTTAAATCTTGTAAATAATTCTTATATTTGGTTTGTTTTTTAAAACATGTCTAACTTTTTAATTAAAAAATTATGAAAAAAACTTTACCCTTTCTTTTTTTCGTTTTGGCTTCAGGATTTGCTAATGCCCAAAATGTTTACAATTTTGGTTTTAGCGGTACAACAACAGAAATGGAGACGGCCGGTTGGGTA
>NZ_LMPW01000013.1:371030-372238 GCF_001423985.1 Flavobacterium sp. Leaf359
GTCAACTACTACATTATGGACGGTAGCCAGCTATACTCCGGTTACTGTAAATCTGGCTGCCACACCGGCAGTTCAGGGAAATCCTTTCAATGACAGGGAATATGCCACAGGCGAAGTCAGCCCGGTACCTAATGGGCAGGCGGGTGGTGCCAATTCCTTTGCTTTGGTTAATTTTACCAGTACTACAGGAGCAGGAAATATCAGTAACTGGTTAATCAGTCCTGTGGTTACAGTAGAAAATGGCGATGTTGTTTCTTTCTGGTCAAGAAAAGGAACCTCAGGAACAATAGATTATGCAGATCGTTTGGAACTTAGAATGAGTACGGCTACTACGCATACCAATCCAACAGGTGGCTCTACCAATGTAGGTTCGTTCACCACAGTTGGGGTTACTGTTAACCCGACATTAGCAACCGGTTTCGTATATCCTAAAGTTTGGACAAGATACAGTTTTACCGTTTCCGGACTTACCGGTCCAACAGCTGTAAAGTTTGGGTTTAGATATTTTGTAACAAACGGTGGGCCTAGCGGGGCTAATTCGGACATCATCGGAATTGATACTTTTGAAGTCAGCAGAGCATTGAGCAGAGATGATTTCTTTGCAAACAACTTTAGCATGTATCCAAATCCATCAACAGGAATTGTTAACCTGTCCGGTAAAAATAATGTGGCTATTAATACAATTCAGCTTACAGACCTGAATGGAAGAGTGGTAAGAAATATAAATGCGAATGGTGTTTCTGAAACGAAAATTAATATTTCTGAACTAACTTCAGGGGTTTATTTCCTAAACATACAAACGGATTCTGGTACAGGTAGTACAAAAATAGTGAAGAACTAAACAGTAAGACTAAATATGTTAAAAAGAGTCGGTTTGATAAAACTGACTCTTTTTTTTGTAAAAAGTTAAAGTTGTGACATAATTATTTTTTTTGTTATATTTGTATAAATATTAACTAAACTTTTATAAAGAATACTCTTGTTTACAAGAGGTCATTAATCAAAACTACACTGGAAAAGTCCACTTTTTTCAAATGGTTTTTGTTTCTTGATTGAGTATGCTTTATTTAATTTTAATTAATATTTTTATGAAAAAAACTCTACTTCTTTCTTTATTGGTTTCCGTGTCAGGAATTGCCAATGCTCAAAATGTTTACAATTTTGGTTTTAGCGGTACAACAACAGAAATGGAGACGGCCGGTTGGGTA
>NZ_LMPW01000013.1:372263-428339 GCF_001423985.1 Flavobacterium sp. Leaf359
ATCAACTGCTACATTATGGTCAATAGCCAGCTATACTCCGGTTACAGTAAATCTGGCTGTGACACCGGCAGTTCAGGGAAATCCTTTCAATGATAGGGAATATGCCACAGGCGAAGTCAGTCCGGTACCTAATGGGCAGGCGGGTGGTGCCAATTCCTTTGCCCTGGTTAATTATACCAGTACTACAGGAGCCGGAGATATCAGTAACTGGTTAATCAGCCCTGTGGTTACAGTAGAAAATGGCGATGTTGTTTCTTTCTGGTCAAGAAAAGGAACTTCAGCAACACTAGATTTTGCAGATCGTTTGGAACTTAGAATGAGTACGGCTGCCACACACACCAATCCGGCAGGAGGTTCTACCAATGTAGGTTCCTTTACCACAGTTGGGGTTACTGTCAACCCGACATTAGCTACCGGTTTTGTATATCCTAAAGTTTGGACAAAATATAGTTTTACCGTTTCCGGACTTTCCGGTCCAACAGCTGTAAAGTTTGGATTTAGATATTTTGTAACAAACGGTGGGCCTACCGGCGATAATTCTGACTTAATTGGAATTGATACTTTTGAAGTCAGCAGGGCGTTGAGCAGAGATGATTTCTTTGCAAACAACTTTAGCATGTATCCTAACCCGTCCACAGGAATTGTTAACCTGTCCGGTAAAAATAATGTGGCGATTAATACGATCCAGCTTACGGACCTGAATGGAAGAGTGGTAAGAAATATAAATGCAAATGGTGTTTCAGAAACACAAATTAATATTTCTGAATTGACTTCCGGAGTTTATTTCCTGAACATACAGACTGATTCCGGTACGGGTACTACAAAAGTAGTGAAGAACTAATATTGTTTAATGGATATATAAAAAAGGGTAGTTTTTTATCAGGCCGATTTTTTAACTAAATTGAAATTGTGAAATAATTCCTTTTTTTGTTATATTCGGTACGTATTAACTAAATTTTTTATGAGAATGCTTTTGCTTGCAAGAGGCTATTAATCAAAATCATACTTCGAAAGAGCCTGCTTTTTTAAGTAGGCTTTTTTGTTTTTTTAATGGTTTTGGTGCCAAATATCAAAAAGGCTATATAAACAATATTGTGATAAAAGTTTTTCTTAACTAATACAGCAGCACTATTTTTTAAAGTTAAAGTGCTGATTATTAGTATAATTTTTTATTGTACGCCTCTCTTTATAAAACATCAGTTTTTTTGTTTGAAAATAAAATAAATGTTAAATTTTTATTTTGTGCATTGTCAATCCAAAAATAGTTCTGAAGTTTGTACCATCAAAAAGAAATAAAAATGAGAACTATTATTTGTCATACGTACTGCAAGATGTGGAAAATTTCCGCAGGAGGTACTATTGCCAAATTTTAAGTTTTTTAAAATATATAGCAAAAAAAGCCTCTGTTGAATTACAGGGGCTTTTTTTTTGAAAATAATTCTTTGAGAAAATAAAATAAAAATGAACACGATAACAACGATTATTTGTAAAAAACATATGTGGATGTATTGCCACCTAAAACTCCATTGCCAAAAGCGAATGACGTAATCTCTTTATATATTCAAGTGTGAAGTCCTTTTGGTAAACCGTCCAAAAGGACTTTTTTGTTTTAAGTCTCAATTATAAATCTCAAAAAAAAATAAAAAATATGAAAGCAATAAATGTATTAGGATACTCAAGAAATAATGAGCAATTCGTAGTGAAAACACAAAATTCTGATGTCAGAATAAGCAGGAATGAAAAATTTCCGGAACTGGAAGGGCCAAGTCCGTTTGAATATATACTTGCAGGATTCGCAGGATGTGTCAATGCGGTGAGCCAGCAGGTAGCTTCAGAGTTAGGCATCAACCTAAAGTCGTTACAGGTAGAAATAACCGGAGTTATAAGTCAGGAAGAAAGAGTAGGCTTCAGCAAAATCGAAATCGTGCTAAAGCCAACAACAGATACTTCGCTTCAGGTACTCCAGAAGTGGTTAAAATTAGTACAGCAAAAAAGTCCGGTTTACGACAACCTGGTCAATTCAACACCGGTCGAGCTGATTTTATACAAAGAATATAATTATGCAGCATAAAGCATAAATCGCATTTGTTTAGTTTGTTTTATTTGTTTGTTTGTTGAAAGACTGCTTTTGATTGCCAGTCAAAAGCAGTTCTTTTAATCAAAAATCTTCAGAACCATGTCAGTTAAAAAAATAAATATCATTCTCTTCGGAATAGAAGAGACAGGGAGTTCTCTCATAACTGAGGTGCTTTCCAATCAGGAATCACTCCTTGAAAATAACAATCTTGATTTGAGATTGCCGGTAATAACCAATTCCACCGTAGCCTTCTTTGAAAAACCAACAGTAAGAAATTCCTGGGAAGCCAATTTTATCCAATTTGCCGTTCCTTTCAAAATAGCAGATATAATTAATTTTGTTCAGGAAAACGAACTCGAAAATCTTATTGCTGTCGATACCTCAAATACAGAAGACATCCTTCCTGATTATTTCGACCTGCTCCAGAATGATTTTGATATCATTAGTGCTAATCCATTGGTGCAGGCATTTTCGGCAGATTTCAAAATGGCATTAAACAACAGTATCAAAAAAACGGAAAAAGATTTTGTCTTCGTAAACCCAAATGAGAAGCATCTTTCCCCGAAACTGCTTGAACAAATTCTAAAAATTGCAGCCAAACAAAATTTTAGGATAGCGGTATAATTTCTGCAAACTATTGCAAAAACCAAACATATTGCATTACTTTGCAGTGTTCTTAAAAATATTGATTGTTATCACGAAAGGCGGAGGGATTAGACCCGATGAAGCCTTAGCAACCCTTTAAGCTTTAAAGAAGGTGCTACATTCTACCATATTATTGGATAGATAACACACGAAAAATCTACTTTTTTTCTCCCTTTTCCTGACAACATATCGATACTTTTTTCAACCATTCATGGCCTGGGATTGTTTTTTCTATGCCATCGATTTTTGAAAAATACATTAGGACTTTTAGATTCATCAGAATCTTGAATAATCTAATAATAGTAAAAAATGTCAGGCATACACAAAGCTATCAAAGAAAGAATTCTCATCCTTGACGGAGCAATGGGAACCATGCTCCAGCGGTATAATTTTTCGGAAGAAGATTTCCGTGGTGAAAGATTCAAAGAATTTCCGCATCTGCTGAAAGGCAATAACGACCTCCTTTCATTAACCCAGCCAAAAGCAATACAGGAAGTCCACCGCCAATATTTTGAAGCCGGAGCAGATATTGTAGAAACCAATACCTTTTCAGGAACAACCATAGGTATGGCAGACTATCATTTGGAAGATTTGGTTTATGAATTAAACTATGAATCGGCCAGACTGGCCCGAGAAATAGCAGATGAGTTTACGGCAAAAAATCCGGATAAACCACGTTTCGTGGCGGGTTCTATAGGACCTACTAACAGAACGGCAAGCATGTCTCCGGATGTAAATGACCCCGGTTTCCGTGCCGTGACCTTTGATGAATTACGCATTGCCTATAAACAGCAGGTCGAAGCCCTGATTGATGGAGGTTCCGATATTCTGCTGGTAGAAACCATATTTGATACCCTGAATGCAAAAGCAGCACTGTTTGCCATTGAAGAAGTCAAAGAAGAAAGAAATATAGATATTCCGGTCATGGTTTCCGGCACGATAACAGATGCTTCAGGAAGAACACTCTCCGGCCAGACCGTAGAAGCATTCCTGATTTCCATTTCTCACATTCCGCTATTGAGCGTAGGATTTAATTGTGCTTTAGGAGCAGACCAGTTAAAACCTTATTTACAACGACTTTCGCATAATACCACATTCAATGTTTCGGCACATCCCAATGCAGGTTTGCCCAATGCTTTTGGGCAATATGACCAGACACCGGAAGCTATGCAGGTTTTGATTCGGGAATATCTCGAAGATAATCTCATTAACATAATTGGAGGATGTTGCGGAACAACCCCGGAACATATCCGCCTGATTGCAGAAGTAGCAAAAGAATATTCACCCAGAATTGTAGAACCGGTTTAGACTGTAGAAAAGAATAAGAAAATGGCAGATGTCGATTGTAAAAAATACTTAAGATTATCAGGTCTCGAACCTTTAATCATAACACCCGAAAGCATTTTTGTAAACGTAGGAGAACGTACGAATGTTACCGGTTCCCGAAAATTTTTACGCCTGATAAAAGAAGAAAAATACGAAGAAGCATTGGATATTGCCAGGGCTCAGGTAGAAGGAGGCGCACAGATTATTGACATTAATATGGATGAGGGAATGCTTGACGGCGTTCGCGCCATGACAATTTTCCTGAATCTGATAGCTTCTGAACCAGATATTTCCCGCGTTCCGATAATGATTGACAGTTCAAAATGGGAAATTATCGAAGCAGGACTAAAAGTAGCCCAGGGGAAAAGTGTTGTCAATTCTATCAGTCTAAAAGAAGGAGAAGAAAATTTTATTCGTCAGGCAAAACTGATAAAAAAATATGGTGCAGCAGTCATTGTTATGGCTTTTGACGAGACAGGACAGGCAGACACCTATGAAAGAAGGATAGAAATCTGTAAGCGTTCGTATGATGTTTTGGTAAACAAGGTAGGTTTTCCGGCAGAAGACATCATTTTTGACCCGAATATTTTTCCCGTTGCAACCGGAATGGAAGAACACCGCCGGAATGCAGTAGATTTCTTCAGGGCTACCAGATGGATTAAGGAAAATCTTCCCTATGCAAGTGTCAGCGGTGGTGTAAGCAATGTTTCATTCTCATTCCGCGGTAACGACAGGGTACGTGAAGCAATGCATTCGGCGTTTTTGTACCATGCTGTCAATCACGGTATGACTATGGGAATCGTAAATCCGGAAATGTTGGAAATCTATGACCAGATTCCCAAAGATTTGCTGGAATATGTTGAAGATGTCTTGCTTGACAGGAGAGATGATGCCACAGAAAGACTTTTGGCATTTGCAGAAAATATAAAAGGAGATACAAAAGAAGTTTCAGAAAAGCAGTCACAGGAATGGCGTTCGCTTCCACTTCAGGAAAGATTGACACACGCTTTGGTGAGAGGAGTTGATGAATTTATTGATGCTGATATTGAAGAAGCCAGACAATTGGCTACAAGGCCTATTGAAGTCATAGAAATCAATCTAATGACAGGAATGAATGTAGTAGGAGATTTATTCGGAAGCGGGAAAATGTTTTTGCCGCAAGTAGTAAAATCAGCACGTGTCATGAAAAAGGCGGTTGCTTATCTGTTGCCATATATTGAAGCGGAAAAAGACGGAAGTTCCAGTTCAGCCGGAAAGGTTTTGATGGCAACCGTAAAAGGTGATGTTCATGACATAGGGAAAAACATAGTGGCGGTGGTTTTGGCTTGTAATAACTATGAAATCATTGACCTTGGTGTCATGGTACCATCCGAGAAAATTATTCAGACAGCCATTGAGGAAAATGTAGATATAATAGGACTAAGCGGATTAATCACGCCTTCTCTGGATGAAATGGTCTATCTGGCAAAACAGATGGACAGGCAGAATGTCAAAATTCCAATAATGATTGGTGGAGCAACCACTTCAAGAGCACATACAGCCGTAAAGATTGCTCCGGAATATAGGGAAACAGTAGTTCATGTCAACGATGCTTCGCGTGCTGTTACTGTAGCCGGAAATCTCATAAATAAGAATACCAATCAGGAATATTTCAAGAGCCTGCGTATGGAATATGATGAGCTTCGCGAAGGTTACCTAAGTCGGAGCCGTGATAAAAACTTCTTAAGCATAGAGGAAGCCAGAAAAAATAAGCTGCAATTGGACTGGACTAATTTCACTCCGGCAAAACCAAACACTATAGGAACAAAAGTCATCGATGTAAAATTAGGAGAATTGGTCGATTATATCGATTGGACACCATTTTTTAGAACATGGGACCTGCATGGAAAATTTCCGGAAATACTAAAAGATGAAATTGTTGGCGAACAAGCTAAAGTGTTGTTTGCGGATGCTCAGGACATGTTGCGCCAGATTATACAGGAAAACTGGTTAGAAGCAAAAGGCGTGTATGCAATATTTCCTGCCAACCAAATCAATGATGATGATATTGAATTACGGGATGAAAATGGAAAGCTTCTGCAAACTTTCCTGACTTTAAGACAGCAGTCTGCAAAAACAAAAGGAGCACCCAATATTGCCCTGTCTGATTTTATAGCGCCAAAAGATTCCGGAATTACAGATTATATAGGAGCATTTTGCGTAACGACAGGTTTTGGAGTAGATGAAAAAGCGGCGGAATTCGAAAAAAATCTCGATGATTATAATTCCATTATGGTCAAAGCATTGGGCGATCGTTTTGCCGAGGCTTTTGCCGAATATTTACATGAAAAAATAAGGAAAGAAATCTGGGGATATGCTTCTGACGAAGTATTAAGCAATGAAGCCCTGATTAAAGAAGAATACAAAGGAATCCGCCCGGCACCAGGATATCCTGCTTGCCCGGATCACTTGGAAAAACCCACTATCTGGAAATTATTAAACGTAGAAGAAAATATTGGCGTGACTTTAACCGAAAGTATGGCGATGTGGCCGGCATCTTCGGTTTCCGGTTATTATTTCGGACACCCAGAAAGCAAATACTTCGGACTGGGAAAAATTAAAAAAGATCAGGTCGAAGACTATGCAAAACGCAGGAATGTTTCCTATGAATATGCCGAAAAATGGCTAAACCCAAACATCGCAGATTAAATTAGTTGTAAAGTCATCAAGTCGCAAAGTCATCAAGTCATCAAGTCATCAAGTCATCAAGTCGTCAAGTCAAAAATCAAAAATCTGAAATCAAAAATTTAAGATCAGAAATCTAAAATCTGAAATCAAAAACAAATGAAAGTAACAGAACATATAGAAAAAGCCAATGGCAAATCGCTTTTTTCTTTCGAAATACTACCGCCATTAAAAGGGCAAAATATCCAGTCAATTTTTGATAGCATTGACCCGTTAATGGAATTCAAACCGCCTTTTATTGACGTGACCTATCATCGTGAGGAGTATGAATACAAAGAATTGCCCAGCGGTTTATTGGAAAAAAAGATTGTAAAGAAACGACCGGGAACAGTTGGTATTTGTTCGGCAATACAAAACAAATACCAGGTTGATGCGATTCCGCATATTCTTTGTGGCGGATTTACAAAGGAAGACACGGAAAATTTCTTAATTGATTTGGACTTTCTCGGAATCCAAAATGTGGTTGCCTTGCGTGGTGATGCCGTAAAAAATGAAACCTATTTCAAGCCGGAAAAAGAAGGAAACCATTATGCTTCTGAACTTGTAACACAGATTACCAACCTCAATAAGGGTATTTATCTGGATGACGAATTGCAAAATTCTTCATCCACAAATTTCTGTATTGGTGTAGCCGGATATCCTGAAAAACACATGGAAGCACCAAGTTTGGATAGCGATATCTATTTTCTGAAACAGAAAATAAAAAACGGGGCGTCCTACATCATTACCCAGATGTTTTTTGACAACAAAAAATTCTTCGACTTTGTTGCCAAATGCAGAAAAGAAGGCATCACGGTTCCTATCATTCCGGGATTAAAACCTATTTCAACCAAAAAACAATTGAATCTGGTGCCACATCGTTTTAAGGTCGATATTCCGGACGAACTTATTATGGCTATCGTACGGGCTAAGGATGCGGATGCTGTGAAGCAAATAGGTATAGAATGGTGCATTAGCCAAAGTAAGGAGTTAATTAAAGAGGGAATACCCGTTTTGCATTATTATTCAATGGGGAAGTCGGAAAATATTAAGGCAATAGCCAGAGAGGTATTCTAAATTAGGTCTTGCAAGATTGTTTTAATTGGTTATTTTTGAGTCTTATAAAAAGTTTTGTATGCTGCAAAAATACCTGTCTCAAGAAAAAATCGCCTGGTTTTCTATTGTAATTGCCATTCTGGGAATTTTTATTCCCATGCTTACAATTGACTACAATACCGCTTCAAAGGAAATGGTATATACAATTGGCTTCATAAAATACATTTTCCAGTCAATTCATCTTACCATTTTTGATCTGGAAGATTTTTATACGTTCAAGTTAGGAACAGGTGACGGCATGTATATGCATTACAATCTGTTAAATGCATTTTTTTATGTTTTGCTGATTTTAGGGGCGGTGTTCTATTTGAGAAGTAAAGCCAAAGAAACAAGATTGCTACGCTTTGTTTATTCTGTAATATTCATAACAAAAGTTTCTTCTTTTATTTTGGGTCTTTTTTCCATTGTTTTAATGGAAAATACAACAAATTCTTTGGGCGTTTTCCTATATGTATTATGGTTCATGGACTACGTTGTTATGGCTTTCTATGCTTACCTCGCTTTTTCAATACTCAAGTACATTGAAATGGGAAAAACATTCGAAACCATTGAAAGAACCTATGAAACACATACCAGTGTTACTCTGGTTGAGGCCGGACGTTGGAGAAGATTTTTCCATCTGATTATGGATGACTTCATAATGATTCTTGTATTTTCTGCCTCATTCGAATTCTTCATCAGAACAGAGAAGTTACAGACTTTTGTATCTGCCTTACAAAATGGATTAGGTGATAGAGTAGCTTTTATTATAATTTTTGCCTTTTTCAGGGTGTTCTATTATGCCATTTTTGAATCCGTTTTAGGAGTAACCTCCGCAAAAATGCTTACGGAAACCCGAGTTACAGATGAGGAAGGGAATAAACCACCCGTAAGTTCTATACTAAAAAGAACATTTTTAAGATTGGTCCCATTTGAAGCACTTACCTTTTTTACACCTTCCGGACTTCATGACAAATGGTCGGAAACCTATGTAATTAAAGAACAAAGAACAGGAGTTAGCGGAGCATGGTATCTTTTAATTGTTCCGGTTACTATTGTGGTGGGATTACTCATCGCTTTTGGAATTTATAAATATGAATCCCTGCAGGCCGAAAAGAAAGAACAGGCTATTATTCAGCAGAATAAAGAAGTTTTTGCCCACAAATTAAAAAATCTGTCTACAAACGATTTTATAAAACTGGAATCACTGGACTATGCCAATTCCGATATCTATTTAAAAACAGAAGAAATAAAACCGGACGGAATAGTGTTCTTGATTCTTGATGCTCAAAAAGATTATTCAGAGGCAAAGGGGCCAAATTTTAACGAATACTCTGTGCCTGATTTTTTGGAAAAGATTTATGCTATTGAAAAAGAAAGTGCCAAAAAAGTGACCATTTCCAAAGGTCAGCTCGAAAAGGCAATCGAATTAAATGCAGGATACAGTTACTCAAATCAGGATACGGAAAATGCCTTAAATATTGGCGATGGTAAAAAATATTCGATAAAAAGTATTGAAACCTATTTTATGCCCCGTCTAACGCTTATTGATAATTATTCAAATGATAAAATAAAAAATGTCATAGTGACAAATGAAGGATGGAAGGCAGAACTGATAAAAATTTCCAATGCGCAATTGTATTCCGGACAACCACCAATACCTTTATATAAACAGTCCCAGGCTGTAATTACGATTCCACAGGCTGAAAATTATAAATTTCAGATTACGATAAAAGATACCTTAGGAAGAATATTTTCCTATGAAATATCAAAAGAAAAAGAATTGGAAGCCGTAATTAAAAGGACAAAATAAGTGCTTAAGAAATTATATATTTTTATTTTTTCGATTCCATTAGCTGCTTTTTCCCAGGAAATAAATGGGAAATATACAGTTGATGTCAATTATTTTTATGGAAACATTTTACCGCACAATAGTACTATCAAGCACCTGATTACGGAACATCCGGAAGGTATGCTGATAAGTTTTAACAGAAAAACATTTGGCAATAAGGAATGGGAATCTGAATATAATTTTCCGGATTATGGGGCATCTTTTCATTATGAAAACACCAAAAATCCCGTTTTAGGTGATTTGTACGGGCTTTATGCACACTACAATTTTTATTTTTTAAACAGGAGCCTGATGTTTCGTGTTGGGGAAGGAATTTCGTATAATACTAATCCCTACGATAAAGATACCAATTTCAGGAATATGGCTTATGGAACACGTTGGATGACATCAACTTATATAATGCTGAATTACCACAAAGAGAATCTTTATAAAAACATAGGCTTGCAGGCGGGAATTAGCTTTTTTCACCATTCTAATTCGAATATGGCCTCGCCCAATACAAGTACCAACACATTGGCTGTAAATCTTGGGGTTAATTATTCTTTTGAAAAAAGTGAGAATCTGAAACGGATGACTATAATGTATGATACAATACAAAATTTTAAAGAACCGGTTCGATTCAATATTTCATTCCGTTCCGGAAGGAATGAAAGTGATATTATTGGTAGTGGAAAATTTCCTTTTTATGTATTGTCTGCCTATGCAGACAAACGCCTTTCCAGAAAAAGCGCTATCCAGTTTGGAGCTGATTTTTTTATGATGAAATATCTGGAAGAATACATCAGATATAAATCTGCTGCCTATCCTGATTACCATCTTGACCCGGATACGGATTATCGTAGGGTAGGAGTTTTTGTAGGACATGAACTTTTTATCAATAGGCTCTCAATTGAAGCACAGGCAGGATATTATGTTTATGCACCATTTGGTTATTTAGGACCATTTTATCAAAGAATTGGTTTGAAATATTATTTTAGTGACACTATTTTTGCAGCACTAACGCTAAAAACACATGCTGCAAAAGCAGAAGCCATGGAAATAGGAGTTGGGATAAGGCTATGACACATTTTTACAAACACATGACGAACAAATTTTTTTACCTGCTTTATCTAGTACCGTTACTGTGCTTTTCTCAGCAGGAAAACAGCAGATACACTCTTGATATCAATAATTTTTATGGAAAGATTTTAAAGCATACCGAAGAAATCTCCCAATTCACAGATAAAAGACAGGAAGGGATACTGATAAGCCTTAACAGGAAAACGTATGGTGAAAAACCATGGCAGTCAAGATATAACTATCCGGATTATGGTCTCTCGTTCCAATATCAAAACATGAACTATGAAGCTTTAGGACATTTTTATGGCTTGTATGGACATTATAATTTTTATTTCTTTCAAAGAAACCTGATGTTCAGGATTGCACAAGGAATTGCCTATAATACCAATCCCTATGATGCCGTAACCAATCCTGAAAATCAGGCTTATGGAACACATTGGATGCCAGCTACCTATTTTATGCTAAACTATAAAAAAGAAAAAATCTGGAACGGATTAGGGGTTCAGGCCGGATTGTCTTTTTTCCACCATTCCAATGCGAATTTAAGAACGCCCAATAAGAGTACAAATACTCTGGCGCTTAATATAGGAGCGGTATATGATTTTGAAAGTAAAGAACCGCTTCAGTATATTGAACATAAAGATTCTGTCAGATATACAGAGCCCATACGCTACAATCTGGTTTTCAGAACCGGATTTAATGAAAGCGATTTGGTTGGCAGCGGCCAATTTCCTTTTTATGTGTTTTCTGCCTATGCAGATAAGAGATTGAGCCGTATAAGTGCCATCCATATTGGAGCAGATTTCTTTATCTATAAATATTTAAAAGAAACCGTAAAGCGAATTGCTGCAGACCCAAATTTAAACGTCAGTCCTGATACAGATTATCGGAAAGGCGGGATATTTGTTGGTCATGAGCTTTTTATTAATAGGCTTTCTCTTGAAACACAATTCGGATATTATGCCTATGCTCCGTTGGATTATCTGCCTCCAATTTATCAGAGATTGGGACTTAAATATTATTTGGCAGATGAAATTTTTATGGGTGTCGCTTTAAAGACCCATGCCGCAAAGGCGGAAGCATTAGAATTTGCATTGGGAGTTCGTTTATAAAAAGTAATGGATAGAAGTATGATGAAAGCCAAAATAACTACAAGAATAATTGTCCTGTTTTCGATAGCTTTTTTGTCATGCGATTCGGAAAATGCAAATGATTGCTTTCAGACCTCAGGGACTCCAAGTACAAGAGAATTTGTGGTTGACGATTTTAAGAAAATCAATATAGCGGAAGGAATTGAATTAATTATAAAACAGGGGCCAGAAAAAAAGGTAGTTGTAAAAACAGGAAAAAATTTGCTTGGCGGAATTACAGCTGAAGTTCAGAATGAAGAACTTTTTCTCCGGAATTCCAATGGTTGCAATTGGGTTCGTGATTACAATACGACTCAGGTTTATGTAACAACTCCAACACTAATAAACATATATTCGTCTTCACAATTTGGAGTAAAATCCGATGGTGTTTTGGGTTTTCCATCCCTTGGCCTGCAATCAGGAATGTTTAGCGATACAGCTTCCGGAACTTTTGAAGTGGAGGTAAATTGTAATCAACTAACGATAGAAGATAATAAGGATTCTTATTTTGCGGTATCAGGTACTGCTCAGGCTTTATATATAGGTTTTTATAATGGTAATGTCAGATTTGACGGTTCTGATTTGACCGCAAAAGAAGTTCATGTTTTCCACAGAAGCTCAAACGACATCATTGTAAAGCCAATAGATAAAATTTCTGGAACCATTTACAGTACAGGCAATGTTGTTTTAAAAAACGTGCCGCCTGTAATCGAGGTTACGCAGCTTTACCGGGGACGTTTGGTATATCCGTAAGAAGTATTATTTCTTAGTAACATCTCTGAAAATAGCTTCCAGATTTTTGCTCTTCAAATTAAGCTGTAACGTTTTAAGTCCGTTGTCGTGGGCGAAATCAAAAATTGCAGGACGCATATCTTTTGAAGTTGAAAAAGTCAGCTCCCAGGTCATATCATGCGTATTGGTTAAAGTAACCAGGTTTGGTAACGACCTTAATAGTTGCTCTTCTACAGTATGGTCAAATTCAACTTCAATAACCTGCTCCTCTTCATTTTTAAGATTAGTCAGTTTTTTGTCTGTAACAATCTTTCCATGATTAATAATAATGACACGGTCGCAAATAGCTTCTACTTCCTGCATAATATGCGTAGATAAGAAAACGGTTTTGTCTTTTCCGATATTTTTAATCAAATCTCTGATTTCTACCAATTGGTTTGGGTCAAGACCCGTTGTAGGTTCGTCTAAAATCAAAACATCCGGATTGTGAAGCAGGGCTGTTGCCAGACCAACACGCTGGCGGTAACCTTTAGACAATTGCCCTATTTTCTTATGGCTTTCAGGAGTCAGGCCGGTCATCGTAATTACTTCCTCAATTCTTGATTTGGCAACTTTATACACATCGGCATTGAAAGCCAGGTATTCACGCACATACAAATCAAGATACAAAGGATTGTGTTCAGGCAGATAACCAACAGATTTTTGTACTTCCTTTTGTGCCGTTGAAACGTCAAATCCATTTACAGAAGCCTGTCCTTCATCAGCAGTAATAAAGGTAGTAAGGATTTTCATCAACGTTGATTTTCCGGCACCATTTGGTCCCAGAAAGCCCACGATTTCACCTTTTTGGATAGAAAAGGAAATAGTATCCAAAGCTTTTTGCTCTCCGTAATTTTTTGAAATGGAAGTGACTTCGATTGACATGATTCTTGATTTTGAACAAAAGTAATAAATTGGATAATTAAAACGTGTATATGTTCGTTGAATTGCATAGCGGGAAAATTAAACTCCTTTTGAACTATTACTCAAACGTTATAGCTGAAATTTTTCTTAAAAAAAGTTTCAATTTGTAAAACGTAAAACAAAAATTTCTACTTTAGCCGAATAGCAAGACAAAAAAATGCAAAACAACCGTTTTTATTTTAGCAACTCTTTTTACTTCTGGAAACAGGAAAGGGATTGTCGTGTTGTTATCTAAATAGAAATTATTTAAAATCAATAATAGTAAATCCCGATGCAAATCGGGATTTTTTTTTGCCTAAACTTATGGAAACAAAAATTGCAATTCAGGGAATCAGAGGCTCATTCCACCATCAGGTTGCTAAAGAATATTTTGGTGAAAATCTGGAGCTGGATGAATGCATGTCGTTTGATACTTTAGTTAACAGCCTGGTCGAAAACAAAACACAGCATGCCGTAATGGCTTTGGAGAATTCGATTGCAGGTTCCATCATACCTAATTATGCGTTAATAGACAGGAATAACCTTCACATTATTGGAGAGCATTATCTGAATATCAATATGAACCTGATGGTATTGAAAGGCCAAAAAATAGAAGACATAAAAGAAGTTCATTCACATCCAATCGCTTTGCTGCAATGTGGAGAGTTTTTTAAAAAATATCCCCATATAAAATTAGTTGAAAGTGGTGATACGGCTGAAACGGCACATCGGATTCAGGAAAACCAATTGAAGAAGATTGCTGCTGTCGCAAGTCCGATTGCTGCTGAAATGTTTGGCCTGGATATTCTGGCTTCCGGAATCCATACCATAAAAAGTAATAAGACGCGGTTTGTAATCTTAAAGACGCAGAACAAGGTTTTGCCAAAATCGGAAATCAATAAAGCCTCCATAAAATTTGAATTGGACGACACACCCGGCAGCCTGGCTACAATTTTAAATGTTATGAACAATTGCAAATTAAACCTGACAAAAATCCAGTCGATGCCCATTATTGAAACACCCTTTCAATATTCCTTTTTTGTGGATGTGACTTTTGAAAAGTACAAACATTATGAAAAGGCAAAATCAATAGTAGAATTGATGACCACGCATTTTAAAGTTTTAGGAGAATACAGAAAAGGAGATACAATTTAAATCGCGAAAAGATGACAGAGGATATTTTAACGGTAGAAAAAATAGAAAATAAAGGATTTGCTAAACGATTGGAAACGGTTGAAGAGTATTATTTTTCTACAAAACTGCGACAAGTCCGCCAAATGATTTCGGAAGGAAAGCCCGTGCTGAACATGGGGATAGGCAGCCCCGATTTAACACCACCCCCAAAAGCAATAGAAGCTATGGTTAAGGCTCTTGGAGATGAAAAAGCACATGAATATCAAAGCTATCAGGGATTGCCGGAATTGAGAAAAGGAATAGCCGATTTTTACAAATCTCAATTTGATGTGGCATTAGACCCCAATATTGAAATTTTACCCTTAATGGGTTCCAAAGAAGGAATAATGCATATTTCATTAGCCTTTTTGAATGAAGGAGATGAGGTGCTGATACCAGACCCGGGATATCCAACCTATTCATCTGTCACAAACCTTGTTGGAGCAAAATCTGTTTTTTATGATTTGAAAGAACAGAACAACTGGATGCCGGATTTGGAAGCTCTGGAAAGTAGAGATTTATCAAAAGTCAAGTTGATGTGGATTAATTATCCGCATATGCCAACCGGAACTGGTGGTAGTCTTGAACTTTTCGAAAGGCTGGTTGCTTTTGCAAAAAGACATCACATTGTTTTGGTCAACGATAATCCATACAGTTTTGTGCTGAATGATAATCCGATTTCGATTTTTCAGATAGAAGGAGCCAAAGAAGTCGCTTTGGAATTAAATTCTTTGAGCAAAACTTTTAATATGTCCGGTTGGCGAATAGGAATGGTTTCCGGAAAACAGGAGTTCATCGATGCCATCCTAAAAATAAAAAGTAATATGGACAGCGGCATGTTTTACGGTATCCAAAAAGGAGCAATCGAAGCTTTGAAATTAGGAAGCGAATGGTTTGATTCCCAAAACAAGATATATAAAAGAAGAAGAAAATTAATTTTTCAATTGGCAGAAAAACTAGGCTGTACCTTTAATAAAGAAGCTGTTGGCATGTTTGTATGGGCAAAATTACCTTTTGGGAATCGGTCTTCTGAAACATTTATCGATACATTTTTAATTGAAAAAAACATTTTCCTTACACCGGGAACCATTTTTGGAAAGAATGGTGAGGGATACATCCGTTTTTCGTTATGTATCCGGGAAGAAAAAATTCAGGAAGCAATTGATAGGCTGGCCTGATAAGCCTGAAAAATAAAATAACTAATTTTGGCATGAGCCGAAAAACTCAAGATAAAATGAAAAATTCAAAAGAATTAAGAACATGGCTGGACGATTTCAAATTGTCACATCCATTAATAATTGCAGGACCTTGCAGTGCGGAAACCGAAGAACAGGTATTAAAAATAGCTCATGAATTGAAAGATTCTGATGTTAGTATTTACAGGGCTGGAATCTGGAAACCCAGAACCCGACCGGGAAGTTTTGAAGGTGTTGGAGCGGTAGGTTTAAAATGGCTGCAGAAAGCCAAAGCAGAAACGGGTCTTTTAATGGCGACAGAAGTAGCCAATGTTGCACACGTCCAATTGGCTTTGGAACATGATATAGATGTTTTATGGATAGGGGCAAGAACTACTGTAAACCCTTTTGCAGTACAGGAAATTGCAGATGCTTTAAAAAATACAGACAAAATTGTTTTAGTAAAAAACCCTGTAAACCCTGATTTGGCTTTGTGGCTTGGAGGGATTGAACGCCTTTACAATGCAGGAATCAAAAAACTGGGCGTCATCCACAGAGGCTTTTCCACTTATGAAAAAACAAAATACAGAAACATACCGGAATGGCAATTGGCAATAGAATTGCAGAATCGTTTTCCGGATTTGCCTATAATTTGTGACCCCTCACACATTACCGGCAAGCGTGAAATGATTCAGGAAGTTTCGCAACAGGCTTTAGACTTGAATTATGACGGACTAATAATTGAAACCCATAATGACCCGGATAATGCATGGAGCGATGCCGAACAGCAGGTCACTCCGGAAAAATTAAAAGAAATTTTCAAAAATCTGAAAGTAAGGAAAGAAACAGAAGACGGTTCAGACTATAATCAGAGGCTGGACAGGCTCCGTTTGGATATAGACGAGTATGATGCAAAAATCCTTGAGATTTTAGGAAAAAGAATGAAGGTTGCCGATAAGATTGGAGCCTTAAAAAAAGAAAAAAACGTAGCCGTCCTTCAAAACAAAAGATGGAATGAGATTTTGGGCAAAATGATATTGGAGGGCGAAGAAAAAGGTTTGAGCGAAGAATTTATTTTAAAGATATTCAAAGCAATCCACCAGGAAAGTATCAGTCACCAGGAAAAAATTATTAACGGATAAAAGTGAGTTCTAAATTTAAATGATGAAATTACATTGTTCCGTTGTAAAACAGTAATTTTGTCGTTTAAATTTAATAAAATCAGGAAAACTGAAGTGAATGACAGGAACCGTTTATAAATCTACCGGAAGCTGGTATACCGTGAAATCCGAAAGCGGAGACTTTATCGAATGCAGGATTAAAGGCAAATTCCGGATGAAAGGAATCAAAAGTACCAATCCTATCGCAGTAGGCGATATAGTCGATTATGAACTCGATAAGAGTTCTGATAAAATCACGGGAACGATTCATAATATCCACGACCGTAAGAATTATATAGTCCGTAAGTCGGTTAACCTTTCAAAGCAGGTTCATATTATTGCATCCAATATAGATCAGGTATTTTTGTTGGTTACCATAAATAATCCACCCACAACAACCAGTTTTATTGACCGGTTTCTGGTTACTGCCGAAGCCTATGGCATAGAAACTATTTTGGTTTTTAATAAAATAGACACCTATGATGAGGCAATGCTTGACGAGCAGCTGTACCTGCAATATGTATATTCCAATATAGGATATCAATGCCTGAGAGTTTCTTCAACAGAAGGAAAAGGAGTAGAAAAGCTGAAAGAAATGATGATAGGTAAGGTTTCAATGTTTTCCGGGCATTCAGGTGTTGGGAAATCAACTCTTGCGAATGCCTTAGAACCAACACTGCACCTTAAGACCTCCGTAATTTCGGAACAAAGCAGACAAGGACAACATACTACTACCTTTGCAGAAATGTATGATTTGTCATTTGGAGCAAGAATTATTGATACACCGGGAATCAAAGGCTTTGGTATTGTAGATATGGAAAAATCGGAAGTCAGCGGTTATTTCCCTGAGTTTTTTGCTTTGCAGGACCAATGCAAATTCAACAATTGCCTTCACAAGGAAGAACCGCATTGTGCCGTTAAAGAAGCATTAGAAAAGGATGAAATTGCCTGGTCACGCTACAGAAGCTATCTGCAAATACTCGAAGGCGACGAAGAACATTATCGTACTGACGACTACGCCGACGAGAAAGCAGGAAACTAGATTAGTGGATAGTTGATAATCTATAGTCGATAGTTATGAAGTAGATAAGTCAAAAGGCGGAAGTCTTAAGGTCAAAAGACAAATGTCATAGAGATTGTCATAAACTACCCACTGTCAACTATCCACTACCAACTATCCATTATCCACTATAAACTGTCCACTATAAACTATCCACTAAATGAAAGCCGTTATTCAAAGAGTTTCCCATGCCTCGGTAACCATAGAAGGAGAAAAAGTAAGCGAAATACAATCAGGACTGTTGGTTCTGGTTGGATTTGAAGATTCCGATACCCAGGAAGACATTCAGTGGCTTTCGGCAAAAATTGCCAACCTTCGCATTTTTGGTGATGAGGATGATGTCATGAACCTATCTATTAAAGATATTGGCGGGGATATTATTATTGTTAGCCAGTTCACATTGCATGCCGCTACTAAAAAAGGAAACCGTCCGTCTTATATAAAAGCGTCAAAGCCAGATGTGGCCATTCCTTTGTATGAGAACTTTATCAGCCAGATGGAAGCAGATTTGGGCAAAAAAGTTCAGACAGGAAAGTTTGGCGCCGACATGAAAGTGGCATTACTTAATGATGGCCCGGTTACCATCGTAATCGATACAAAAAATAAAGAATAGGCTAGGAAATCAGTTTTATTATTTTATTTTTGGAAAAATTTAACATTTAATGAAAAATTTACTTTTCCCCCTCACTATTGTTTTATTTTTCACAACAATAGCTGTTGCACAGGACCTTGAGTATACAGTTGCGAACATTCCTGCAGAACTTAAAGAAAACGCGAACGCTGTTATTCGTTTGGACCAAAAAAACATTGTTATTTCTTCCAGAAAGTCAATGATAATGACTAATAAAAGAATAGTAACTGTTCTTAATGAAAACGGATTGTCCTATATGGGGCTTTATGAATATTTTTCAGGTAGAGAGCGTGTCAAATCTATTGAGGCACAATTCTATAATGCATTTGGGAAAGAAATAAAAAAAGTAAAAAGAAAAGACTTTAAAGAAAATTCAGTTTCTGAAGGTTCAATCATAACAGACAATAAGTTGCTGCATTATGATTATACTCCTACTGAATACCCTTTCACAGTAGTTTTTTCAAGTGAGACAGAAACGTCTAATACGGCCTTTATTCCAAGATGGTATCCGGTTCCTGGTTTTTCTGTAAGCATAGAAAAGGCGAATTTAAATGTAAAAGTAGCGGCTGATTTAGGCTTCAAATACAAGGAATTCAATATGCTGGACAATCATAATATTATAAAGGAGGTTAAGACAGATGGAGTTTCTTTTACTGCAAATAATATGCAGGCTTACAAAACAGAGGATTATTCTCCTTCATTTGATTCCTATACGCCTAATGTAATGATGGGATTGGATTATTTTCATTTGGAAGGAGTTGATGGAAATGCAAAAAGTTGGTTGGAAATGGGAAAATGGTTTACGGATAAAATTTTGATAGGAACATCCGAGTTGTCAGATGAAACTAAAGTTAAAATTAAAACTTTAATAGGAAATGAAGAAGACCCATTGAAAAAAGCCAAAATAGTATATGGATATGTCCAGGAAAAAGTCAGGTATGTTAGTATTCAAGAAGGAATTGGAGGTTGGAAGCCAATGTTGGCAAAAGACGTTGATAGATTAGGTTATGGTGATTGTAAAGCTTTAACCAACTATACAAAATCACTTTTAGATGTAGTTGGTGTTGAGTCTTATTATGTACGGCTATATGGAGATAGGTATAAAAAAAGCGTGATTCCGGATATTGTTTCTATGCAAAGTAACCATGTAATCTTGGCAATTCCTGATAAAGAAAAGTATGTTTGGTTAGAATGTACAAGCCAAATATTACCTTTTGGTTTTCAAGGAGATTTCACGGACGATAGAAATGCACTTGTTCTTAAACCCGAAGGAGGAGAAATTGTCAGGACAAATGTATATGCAACGAAAGATAATACGCAAATTACTAAAGGTAACTATAGCATTTCAGAGGATGGAATGATTTCGGGAAAACTAGAAATTAAATCTAAGGGAATTCAATATGATAAAAAATTAAATATTAATGGAAAATCTATTGATGATTTAAAGAAAATCTATAAAAATTATTTTAATCATATAAATAATTTAAAGGTTGTAAAAACAGATATATTCAATGATAAAGATAATATCGAGTTTACAGAAAAAATTTCTTTAGAAGCGGCAGGATATGCCAATAAGACAGGTAATAGATTGGTTTTTGCGTTAAATGCATACAATCCATCATTTTCTGTTCCCCAACGTTATCGAAACAGAACTAACCCGTTTGAAATTTCAAGAGGATATTATGATTATGATGAGGTCACTATAGATTTGCCAAAAAGTTTTGTTATTGAGGCAAAGCCTGAAGACGTAGAAATAAAAAGTGTTTTTGGGGAATATAAAACAGAATATGTCATTTTGAATGAAAGTCAATTAATTTATAAAAGAATATATCAAATAAATCCCGGATTATACGACAAAAAAGACTACGAAAATTTCCGAAAATTCAGAGAGCAGATTGCCAAAAATGATAACGCAAAAATAGTACTCGTTAAAAACTAATAGACCGACAACCATGAAAAAAAACATTTTTACAATTTGTTTTGTACTGTTTGCTTTAAACCTGTTTGCACAGAAAAAATACGAACTGGGAAAAGTAACTGTAGAGGAATTAAAAGAGAAAGTACATCCTAAAGATACATCAGCAGTAGCGGCAATCCTGTTTAAAAAAGGGAATACCTATCTTGATTATGATATGGATGGAAATTGGGTAGCTGTTACGGAAGTCGCAACAAAAATTAAGATATATAAAAAAGAAGGTTATGAGTTTGCCAACGAACAAATACCTTATTATACAGGTGGAAAGCAAATAAGATTGTTTTTTGACGATGCCGTAACCTATAACCTGGTTGGCGATAAGGTTGAAAAAACAAAGCTGAAGAGTGATGGGGAATTTACAGAAAGAGTCAATGAAATTTTCAGCGTAAAAAAAATAACCATGCCTAACGTGAAGGAAGGAAGTGTCATAGAGTATAAATATACAATAAGAACACCTTATCTGACTTCTCTTAACGACTGGTATTTTCAATATCCTATTCCGGCAGATTATGTAGAATATAAAATTGCCATACCGCAATACTTTAATTATAGCGTTTTTATGAAAGGCTATCTCAAGGTTAACAAAAAACCTTCGGTAGTGGCATCAGCAGCAGCCAAAAAATTTAATGAATTGGTAACGGTTTATACAATTGAGAATGTAAAAGCATTAAAGGAAGAATCATATGTCAATAATATTGATAATTACAGATCTATGCTGCAATTTGAACTGGCCTCTACAGATTTTCCAAATCAGGGGCTGAAAAATTATGCAGCAGATTGGGCATCAGTAACCAAGAATATCTATGAACATAAAGATTTTGGAGATGAGCTAAACTATAAATCCTATTTTGAAAAAGATATTGAACCAATCATAAAAGGCGTTACATCGAGAGAAGAAAAAATAAAACTAATTTTCGACTATGTTAAGACCAGAATGAACTGGAATGAAAAGAACAGTTATTATTGTAATGTTGGGGTGAAAAAAGCATATGCAGAGAAAGTAGGAAATGTGGCTGAAATTAACCTGATGCTTGTAGCAATGCTGAGATATGCAGAACTTAAGGCTAATCCGGTATTAATCAGCACACGCTCAAACGGAATTGCGGTATATCCTGCACCGTCAGCCTATAATTATGTTATTGCCGGAGTTGAGCTTGACAATAATCAGCAAATACTGTTAGACGCCACATCAAAAAATGCCTTGCCTAATATTTTGCCATTTCGGGCATTAAATTGGCTTGGAAGAATGATAAGAAACGACAAGACCTCTATAGAAGTAGACCTTGCCCCTAAAAGCAACTCTAAAGAAATAGTCAATGTCATTGCGGCAATTGATGAAGAAGGTAAAGTTGAAGGAAAAATCAGGGCGCAATATTTTGACTACAATGCTTATGGTTTTAGAGAAATTCATTTAAAAACCTCGAAAGACAAGTACCTCGAAGAAATGGAAAAGCGTTATGGCGGGGTTGAAGTTGGAGAATACACAACAACTAACGACAATGATTTATTAAAACCTATTATAGAAACCTTTAGTTTTGTCAATAATAACTTGGCAGACCGTATCGGAAATAAAATTTATTTCTCGCCAATGCTTCATTATGCAAGACATGAAAATCCGTTTAAGGATGAGGTAAGAGAATTTCCGGTAGATTTTATGTTTCCATATCAGGACAAGTACTCATATACGATCACTATTCCTAAAGGATATGAAGTGGAGTCGATGCCGGAGCCTATTGCAATCTATATGGAAAGTAACATAGGTTCTTTCAAATACAACATTATAAAAACGGCAAATCAGGTTCAGGTCACCACAATATTGGATATGAATTATTCTAATATTCCGCCGGATTATTATCATACGCTAAGAGATTTCTATAAGAAAATGCTGGAAAAACAAAATGAAAAAGTAGTACTTAAAAAAGTATAACCTATGGAAATAAAAAATGCACAGCTTCAGGTTGACAACTGGATAAAAGAACACGGAGTTCGCTATTTTAATGAACTTACAAATATGGCACAACTCACTGAAGAAGTTGGAGAAGTAGCCCGTATCATAGCCCGTCGTTATGGTGAACAGTCAGAAAAAGAATCAGATAAAAACAAAGACCTGGGTGAAGAATTAGCCGATGTGGTTTTTGTGGTTTTGTGTCTGGCAAATCAAACCGGAATTAATCTTCAGGAAGCTTTTGATAAAAAAATGGACTTAAAATCAAACAGAGATAAGGACCGACACAAGAATAACGAAAAACTCAAATAGCAAATCAATATAAAATGAATCTAAGTCTAAAGCCAGCAACCTGCACTGTCAAATCTGAAATTTCGATAACAGGATCCAAGTCAGAAACCAACAGGTTACTACTGCTACAGGCTTTATATCCTGCGATTGTTCTCAAAAACACTTCAAATTCTGATGATTCTGAAGTGATGACCAAAGCACTCAATACAAAAGATTCAGTAATAGATGTACATCATGCCGGAACGGCAATGCGGTTTCTGACGGCCTATTTTGCAACTCAGGAGAATAGGGAAGTCACCCTGACCGGCTCGTCAAGAATGAAAGAACGCCCCATTAAAATTTTAGTTGATGCCCTGAACCAGCTTGGAGCTTCTATTACCTACGAAGAGAAAGAAGGTTTTCCGCCAATTAAAATCAATGGACAGCAGCTTTCTAAAAATAAGGTTTCGCTTCCGGCCAATATCAGCAGCCAGTATATTTCGGCTTTGCTGTTAATCGCACCTAAACTTGAAAATGGGTTGGAACTTCAATTAGAAGGAAAAATAACATCAGTACCTTACATCAAAATGACTTTGGCGCTGTTGGAGGAAATTGGCGTTGAAACAAATTTTAAAGAGAATACAATTACAATTCAGTCCAAAAAAGAAATTCAGGCACGCCAACTCACGGTAGAATCAGATTGGAGTTCGGCTTCCTATTTTTATGCGATAGCCGCTTTGTCTGAAACAGGAACAGAAATAAAACTCTCCAGCTACAAGAAGCATAGTCTTCAAGGCGATTCGGTATTGGCAGAGATTTATAGAAAATTTGGAGTAGACACAATTTATGAAGGCAACTCCATTATCCTAAAAAAGAGTACGGCCAGGATTGCGGAAACCCTGAAGCTGAATTTGAATGACTCACCGGATATTGCCCAGACAATTGCCGTGACCTGTTTCGGATTGGGAATAACATGTCATTTGTCGGGATTGCATACGCTAAAAATCAAAGAAACAGACCGTCTGGAAGCTTTAAAAACCGAACTCGAAAAATTGGGTGCTGTAATAAAAGTAACCCAGGACACCTTAGAATTAGGCAAGTCAGAAGAAATAAAATCAGGTGTTTCAATAACCACCTATGATGACCACAGAATGGCGATGGCCTTTGCGCCTTTAGCATTAAAGGTTCCAATAATCATAAAAGATGCCGGGGTAGTTTCAAAATCCTATCCTCATTTTTGGGAAGATATAATGAGCATTGGTTTTCAGATGAGTGAAATCTAAAATCCCAATGTTTATAGGCTTCAACACTTTGCGCTGTAACCAACATGAAAATTTCTGACTAAATAAAAGCAAAAACACTTGACAACGCCTATCGTACCATCGTATATTTGCAGCCGGTTTAAAATTTAGGGCCTTCAGAAAGCCGGTTTTATACCTCAAATCAAAATCCTATTATGAAATTATCACACTTCAATTTCAATTTACCGAAAGAACTTTTGGCGGAATATCCGGCAGAAAACAGAGACGAATCCCGTCTGATGGTAGTAAACAGAAAAACTAAAACTATTGAACACAAGATGTTCAAAGACATAATCGATTATTTCGAAGAAGGTGACGTAATGGTACTGAACAATACCAAGGTTTTCCCTGCAAGACTTTATGGGAATAAAGAAAAAACAGGAGCCAGAATCGAAGTTTTCTTGTTGAGAGAATTAAATGCCGAGCAAAGACTTTGGGACGTTTTGGTTGACCCGGCCCGTAAAATCAGAATTGGTAACAAACTATATTTTGGAGACGATGACTCATTAGTTGCAGAGGTTATCGATAATACGACTTCAAGAGGAAGAACACTTCGTTTTCTTTACGACGGTTCTTACGAAGAATTCAGAAACAAGCTGACAGAGCTTGGAGAAACTCCAATCCCAAAATACATCAACCGTGAAGTGACTCCGGAAGATGCAGAACGCTACCAGACAATTTATGCCAAAGAAGAAGGAGCGGTAGCTGCACCAACAGCAGGTTTGCACTTTTCAAAACATTTATTGAAAAGGTTGGAAATCAAAGGAATTGATTTTGCTGAAGTAACGTTGCACGTCGGATTAGGAACTTTCAACCCGGTTGAGGTAGAAGACCTTTCCAAACACAAAATGGATTCTGAAGAATTGAAAATTACTCAGGAAGCCTGCGATATCGTTAATAAAGCAAAAGCAAACAAGAAAAAAGTATGCGCTGTAGGAACTACCTCAATGCGTGCGATTGAAAGTTCGGTTTCTTCTGCAAAAACATTAAATCCATACGATGGCTGGACAAATAAATTTATTTTCCCTCCGCATGATTTTAGTATTGCAGACTGCATGATTACTAACTTCCACACACCAAAATCAACTCTTTTAATGATGATTTCGGCTTTCACAGGACATGACCTTATGAAAAAAGCATACGAAGAAGCCATCAAAGAAGGATACAGATTCTATTCTTATGGTGATGCCATGCTAATTCTGTAATCAGAATTTTTAACTATAAAAAATCAAAATCTCGTCAGTAATGACGAGATTTTTTATTTTCATGTAATCAACTAATCATCCCAATCCCTGGCTAAAAATTGCTTCACACAAGTTCTCTCAAAAATCCGCGTTAATCCGCGGAATCCGTTTCAATCCGCGTCCAAACAAATTCGTCCCTTAACCAAAAAAACAATATAATCTCTTCCATTCGGCATCCAAAAACCTACTTTTTTCTAACTTCAAACCAATCACCACACTACTCAAATCTTTCCAAAATCAATCTTTTTTCCTATTTTTACGCCCATCTAAAAAACAACCAATGACCTTTCAAAATACCCGCGAATTTGCACAAGAACTGGATTCGCAAGACAAACTGCACCACTATAGAAATGAGTTTCTTTTTCCACAGGTAAATGGAAGGAAAGTAATCTATTTTACAGGAAACTCTTTAGGATTGCAGCCTAAAAGAACCAAAGCCTATGTAGATGAAGTCATGGATGATTGGGCAAAGCTGGCTGTAGAGGGGCATTTCTATGCAGAAAAGCCGTGGTGGGATTACCATGAAAGATTTGCGGCACCCTTAAGCAAAATTGTAGGAGCGCTTCCGTCTGAAGTTTCCGTGATGAATACCCTGACGGTAAACCTTCACCTTCTGATGGTATCTTTCTATCGCCCAACCGAAAAGAAATACAAAATACTTTGTGAGGCAAAAGCCTTTCCAAGTGACCAATACATGTTGCAAAGCCAGGTGCGTTTTCACGGTTACAATCCGGATGACGCTATCGTAGAACTGCAAAGAAGAGAAGGAGAACACAACATCCGTCTCGAAGATATACTTGCCAAAATTGAAGAATTAGGAGAAGAAATAGCTTTGGTATTGATCGGAGGTGTAAACTATTATACCGGACAGGTATTCGATATTAAGACCATAACAGAAGCCGGACACAAAGTCGGAGCCTATGTAGGCTGGGATTTGGCACATGCTGCCGGAAACATAAAACTCGAATTGCACGACTGGGATGTAGATTTTGCAGCCTGGTGCAGTTATAAATACATGAATTCAGGCCCTGGAAATGCTTCAGGATGTTTCGTCCATGAAATGCACCACGACAACTACGAACTTAATCGTTTTGCCGGATGGTGGGGTCACAACAAAGAAAGGCGCTTCCTGATGGAGCCAAAATTTTCTCCTGAAACCGGAGCAAACGGTTGGCAGATAAGCAACCTTCCTATATTGTCTTTAGCGCCTTATTTGGCTTCGGTCGAAATGTTTGCAGAAGTAGGAATGGATGCCCTCATTGAAAAACGAAATAAGATGACTTCCTATCTGGAATTTATCCTGCATGAAATCGACAAAGAAGTCGACAGTACATTTGAAATCATTACTCCGGAAAATCAGGAAGAAAGAGCCTCCCAATTATCCGTGTTCCTGCATGGCGAAGGACGAACCCTGTTTGACTATCTGATGAAAAACGGTGTCATAACAGACTGGAGAGAACCAAACGTAATCCGTTTAGCACCGGTTCCGTTATATTGCTCTTTCGAAGACATGTATGAATTCGGACAGATATTGAAGCAAGGAATACTATCTCACAAATAAAAAGCAAAGAGCCGATTTGTTTCGGCTTTCAAAAAATAAATCATGACAAAAGAACAAATTATAAAAAACTTTGACCCAAGTCAGCCGGGTTTGGCAGATGCCAGCATCTTTGGACTTCCATTTTCTGCCGAAGACAGTGAAATCATTATCATTCCTGTGCCTTGGGAAGTAACGGTGAGTTATGGAGCAGGAGCTTCAGAAGGTCCTGATGCCATTTTGGATGCATCGTTTCAGGTAGATTTACACCATCAGGAATTTCCGGAATTATGGAAACTGGGAATCTATCTTGACCAAACCGAGCAGACAGAAAAATGGGCAAAGGAAAGCGAAAAGTATAAAAGTTTGGCACAGCCTATAATCGAGGCTCTGGAAAGTGGCGAGGTTATCGAAAGCCTTCCGGGATTGCAGTCAGACCTGGATAAAATCAATAAGGTTTGTAAAAATCTGAAAGAAGAAGTAAAGGAAAGAGTATTGTACTGGACTAAAAAAGGCAAAAAAGTAGCCCTTTTAGGTGGTGACCACTCTACACCATTAGGCTACTACGAAGCGCTGGCCACTCAACATAATGAGTTTGGCTTACTGCATCTGGATGCCCACATGGATTTGAGAATTGCCTACGAAGGCTTTACTTATTCTCATGCCTCAATTATGTACAATGCCTTACAAATTCCAGAAATTACCAAAATTGTACAGGTAGGAATACGCGATTTCTGCCAGCAGGAAGTGGAAACGGCTTTCGAACAAGGAAATCGTGTGTTGGTTCATACCGATATGGATTTAAAAGCGGAGACGTTTACAGGCAAAACCTGGGAACAGCAGTGCGAAGCTATTATTGCAGCGCTTCCGCAAAAAGTAGCCATCAGTTTTGATATTGACGGTATGTATCCATGGTATTGCCCAAATACGGGAACACCGGTTCCGGGCGGATTCTCTTTTGAACAGGCCGCTTATCTTTTAAGCAAGCTGGGAGAAAGCGGTAAGGAAATTATCGGGTTTGATTTGGTAGAAGTAGCTCCGGGGGATGATGATTGGGACGGGAACGTTGGAGCCAGAATGCTTTTCCATATGTGTGGTGTTTTAGCCAAAAATAATGGACTTCCGGTAGGACAAAAGATTAAATTCAACAGATAAGAATTGAAAAGCGGGCTAATAGCCCGCTTTTTTGTTTAAGGTAAATTCGCAATAAAAGGTGCTTTTTTAAGGAATGCTTTATCACTTAGTTGTCCAATAAGAAAATCCGCCAGACTTGCAGCACTGATTTTATCACCCGGACAATCTTCAAGATTCACCGCAACCGGAGTTTTTTCATCAACAAGCTCAATTTGCGGAAGTCGCACTAAAGTCCAGTTTAGCTCACTTTTGGCTAAAAGCTCATATTCCAATTGTTTGTTTGTTGTTGACACCGGAAAGTTTTCATACATCCAGTTAGTAGCAAATGTTGCTTTTTGTCCTTTTCTGTCAGACGGAGTGTTGACATTCAATCCGGTCGTTACAATATAACGTTGCATATTGAAATGTTGCATCGCCTCAAGAATGTTGGTTGTCGCTTTGCTAAATAAAGTAGGTTCGCTGGGAGGAATGCCTAATCCCAGAGTGCTGATTACGGCATCGCAACCTTTTATTACGTGGACTATTGAATTATAATCAGAAACATCACCAATAATAACTTCTACATTGGGATAATCCGATTGAAAATTCTTTGGGTTTCGTAACAGAAGCTTGAAAGTATAGCCCTGATTGATTAATGCTCTGACGAGGTATTTGCCGGATTTTCCGGTACCGCCAATGACGGCTATTTTTATATCTTGTTTCATTTTGTTCTTTATAAAATTTTGAAAATAGTAACTTAGCCTGAAATTATCACTTTTGGATAAACAGGCCGGCAAAAGCATAAGCTCTCGCTAAAATCAATATTTTATAAAGAGATTTTAATAAGACAAATGTAGAAGGTAGTTATAACTTATACAAGCAAATTAAAAACTTTTGCCTTAATACTCAATAGAATGGAAATCATAGAAAACAATATTCCGATAGAAATCTATCGGGAACTTCGTGTAAAATCGGGACTCTCAGGTAAAGATATAGAAGCTGCAACAATAGGACTCCAAAATTCGGTTTATTCCGTCATGATAAAAAAAGAAGAAACAATCGTAGGCATGGGACGGATTATTGGCGATGGAGGATGCTTCTGCCAGGTTGTAGACATTTGTGTGCTTCCGGAATGCCAGGGGCAAGGTATAGGAAAAATAATTATGGAACAGATATCCAATTTCATACAAACTCAATTGCCAAAATCGTGCTATGTAAGTTTATTGGCTGATGGTAATGCCAATCATTTGTATGAAAAATTTGGTTTTAAGGACACCTTGCCACATTCCAGAGGTATGGCTCTGAAAGTTGTATAGTAATCCGCTTTTAGTACTATAACATGAGTAAGGCAATAATCATAGAGAAGTTAGATATAGGCAGTTTGTTTGAAAAAACGGTGACAGTCGAAAGAAATCAATTTCTGAAAAAAGGTGGCAGTGCAGATACTCATATTTATTTTATAGAGAGCGGAAGCCTGAGAATTTTTATTACAGATGGAGGAGAAGAACGTATTATTCGTTTCGGATATCAAAATAATATTATCGTTGCACTCGATTCATTCTTTACACAAAAACCATCAGATTTTTATATACAGGCAATCAAAAAAACAACAGTCAAAATTATTTCCAAAGAAAAGTTCATGACTTTCATTAACAGTAATCCGGAAAATCTTAAGATTTGGCTTGAAATATTGGAAGATTTGGTACTGCAGCAAATTGAAAGAGAAAAAGACCTTTTGGTCCAATCACCGCGGGAGCGTTATGAAAGAGTTCTTAAACGGAGCCCGCGATTGTTTCAGGAAATCCCCAACAAACATATTGCGAACTATCTGCGTATGACGCCCGAAACCTTATCCAGGCTCAAAAAATCTTGAGTTCAATCAAGAATTTTTTTTCAGGTTCCTAAGAACTTTGTCCTAAAAAAATGAAGATTGAAACATCCCAACTGCTACAGCAACTCACTGCACAGGTAAAAAATCATATGCAATATGCCGAATCACTTGAAAAACAATCGGAAAAATCACTTAACGCCAGACTAACGCCAGATAGCTGGAGCGTTTTAGAATGTATCGAACACCTCAATCGATATGGCAAATTCTACCTGCCTGAAATTGAAAAACGAATCAATGCATCCCATTCCGGGCCGGAACTACAATTTAAAAGCGGGCTATTAGGGAATCATTTCGCAGAAAGCATGCTCCCGAAAGCAAAGCTAAACAGAATGAAAACTTTTAAAAATATGAATCCGATTCACAGTAAATTGGACAGGAACGTACTCCTAACATTTATCAATCAGCAAAACAAACTGCTTACTTTGCTTGCAGATGCAGAAAAAGTGAGCCTTAACAAAACCAAAACCAGTATCAGTATATCAAATTTGATTAAGTTAAAATTAGGTGACACATTCCGGTTTCTTATTTATCATAATGAAAGACATATTCAACAGTCACAAAAAGTTTTACAGACTACCGGACTCTAAATTTTGATTTTAAGAAAAGTTATAAAGCACTGATAAGAAAAAGTTAAAGTGATTATTTTTTGTTGATTGTGAAATTACGGCATGAAGTTTGTCTGATGTGTTGCAAAATAATATAAACAGTTATGAAAACGTTTAAAAGCTCAAACAAAATGAAACAGATTTTCTCTTTAAAAACACTATTGCTATTGCTTGGTTTTGCCTTGCTTTCAACACAGGCAAAAGCAGATAAAATACGAATGACCATCAAAGAAGAATTGGCAAGCTGTACGGGTGTCGCTCCTCAAAACTGCTATCAGGTAAAATATAAAAAGAGTAAAGACTGGGAATTTTTCTACGATCAAATCGAAGGATTCGAATATACACCGGGTTACCGATATGTAATTGACGTGAAGAGAACCAAAAGAAAAAATATTCCGGCAGATGCCAGTGCCTATACCTACAAATTGAAAAAAATCATCAAAAAAGAAAGAATAACAAATGAAGCAGCTACCGAACTGGCTTTCATTACCAAACACAAATGGAACCTGATTCAAATAAACGGAACCATGCCGCCAACTTCATCAGCCTATCTTATTTTCCAGGCCGATGGTAAAAGAATGGGAGGTTCTGCAGGATGTAACAGAATTTCCGGAGGTTTTGAATTGACAAAAGACAAAATCTCTTTCTCAAAAATTGCCAGCACACTAATGGCGTGCCCGGATGAAAACAAAAACAAACTGGAAGGAACTTTATTAAAAATGCTAACCGATACTACTTTCAGATATGACATTGCAGACCAAACCCTAAACCTATACCAGGGAGATAAATTGGTATTGATGTTTGGAATGTCGCCACTGGAATAACAAATCCTTTTTGCAACAAAGCACAACAACCTCCTGGAGCTATTTTTGAGCTTCGGGAGGTTTTTTTATTGAGTGCAATTAGATATTGACTTTTTACGCACATATCTTACCAAATTTAATCGCTTTTGTGGAAAGTCGTAATGAAGTAAAATCAATTCCTTATATGTTTGTTTGGAAACAAGTATTTACAAGTGTTTGTAAATGTTTGTAGTTGAAAATGAATTGTTTATGGAAATTGGGATAGTCATATTTTTCATCATAGTCTTTTTTATAGCCTTTATAAAAAAAGACAGAAAATCATTTGAAATTAGTTCGGAACCTAAAAGAGGGACAAGAGCTGAAAGAAATTTAGTTTCCATACTCAAACATTCCGGAATACCGGAACAGACTATTTTTCACGACCTGTATGTGAAAAAACACAATGGGAATTTTTCTCAGATTGATTTGGTAGTGGCGACCAAAGTGGGAATAATTGTCTTTGAAGTACGCGATTACAATGGCTGGATTTTCGGTACGGGTTACCAGTCTCAATGGCTCCAGATATTAGCAAACGTGCAAAAGAAATACAAATTTGATAATCCCATCATGCAAAATAATAAGCATATTTCGGATTTAAGAAAAACACTCAAGCAATTTGACAACATACCTTTTTATTCCATAATCGTATTCTATGGTGATTGTATATTAAAAGATGTCAGTTTTGTACCTAAAGGAACTTTTTTAGTAAAGCCGGAACGGGTAATTGAAGCCATGAGAATTATCATCGCAAACAACGAACCCGCGCAATACACCAATAAGCATGAAGTGGTAAAAGTGTTGCAGGAAGCCGTGAACAATGGAGAAAGTCCGGAAGTTCAATGGCAGCATATTGAAAATGTGAGGGACATGATGGGTAAGGATAGGATATTTGGATAAAAGGATTTTTATTTTATACGGGAAACCGTAAAGAAGTATTGGAAATTACATATACGTTTGTTTGGAACAAGAATAATTTAAAAGCTATAAATTATTATAGGTGCAAACTTAAATATAGATGGAAAAAATTTTATTATCAACTTACTTGGTTAAAATTACAAAAGATAAAAATGATCTTGTGTTAAGTCAATTCGCTGGAGAAGAAGATTTTTTTAATTTTTGTGATGGATTCTTTAAGAAAATATTTTCTGTTATACAAAAAAGCATGGACGCAAAAGATTCTACAACAATTCACTTAAGCCTTGATGAAATGCCTATTGTAGATGAAAAAAAAAGATGTATATATGGATTTCTATCTTCGGGAGTCGGGGGAGAGAATTATAAAATCAAAGATACAGATACCAATATAGAAATGTTTGCAGTTAAGTCAAATCATGCTGCATTTCGAGATGTCTTTTTTTATTTGCAAATACCTAAAAATAAAACTGTAGGAGCTCTAATTTTACAACGAAAATCACGATTTGGAATAAAAACAGCTTTTTTAAAAGGAATTAATCTGTATTCCCGAAATCTTGGATATCAGGGTTTTCATATTCAAATTAATAATGTTATCCATGGACAAGTATATCGTAAAATGATAAATGAAGGGAATCTTAAAAAAATTGAATTTATAAAGAGAAAGATCCCTAAATATATAGAACAATATTACAGAAAGAATGGTGAAGTTGACAAAATTCCTGGAACTTTAAAAACTACAATGTCAGCGTCAAAACTTCCTGATAATTTCAAAGAATTTGTAGATCGTCTTTTCAGTACAAAGCGTAACGACAGAATAGAACTGAAAGATATAGGTGACGACTTTGAAGAAATTGAATTTGAATTGGAGCTTAATGGAAAGAAAAAAACTTTTTATGTTGCACACAGAAGCAGAATTCAACCTGATATTGATGTGTCAAATGAAATCGAACGTGATTCAAATGGGAATCCAACGATTGATTCTCTTGTTGAACAGTGTGACTCTTTAATTAAAGAAGTAATTTATCAATAATGCTAACTAGGATTAATATATTTGGAATTATAAAAGATCATTTTGGTACTCTGAAAAATTTTGATACACATAAAACAAGTTTCGGAGATATCTTGCTTTTTTTTATTATACCAATAATTATTGCTTTTATCTTAACATATAAAGAATATACATTTGAAAATCAGTTATCAAACCTTATTGCTGGGATTTCAATCTTTGGTGGTTTTTTGTTTAATTTATTAGCCATTATATATAGCCAATTAGAAAGCATTGAAAAAAAAACTGAAAATATGCATGATGATCATCTTCAAAATTTAAAAGTAAGATACATCAAAGAGATTCATGCAAATATTTCTTTTTGTATAATCCTATCTATAGCTATAGTCCTTGGTTTATTTTTAACTACGATTGATTTTCCAAAACCTTTTAAAATTGTATTTAAAATCATTATTGGAATTGACTACTTTATGATGATGTTATTTGCTTTGACAATGTTAATGGTAATAAATAGAATATATATATTGTTAAAGAGATGATTTTTTCTGTTTAAATCGATTTGAATGAAATTAATATTTTCAAAATCGATGAAAGTAGCCTAAACAGATTTTCGAGTGGAGTATATGATGGAATAGAAACGTAAAAAAGAAGATTAAAGAATTCTTATAGAGATAAGTTTTCCCTAGACCTAAAATCTTCTATGTTCAATTTGTTAAATGATTTCCATTACTGAAAGTTAATTATATTTATCAACACTTATATAATTAATGATGTATGCCAAACCTAAAACTCCTACGTGAACAGCAAAACCTAACCCAAGAAGAACTTTCTGAAAAATCGGGAATTTCTGTCAGGACCATACAACGTATTGAAGCCGGAACACAACCAAAAGGTTATACGCTCAAAACGCTGGCAAAAGTTTTAGATGTGCGCGAAAGCGATTTATCGGATAAAAGCATAAAAACTGAAACAACAGTCGAAAGCGAAAAAACAATCAGTTCTCAGGAACCTGCTATTGACTACTCCAAAATCAAATTAATAAATCTTTCTTCCCTACTTTTTGCGGTGCTTCCTCCTTTGAATATTATTGCTCCTTTAATTCTGGCAGCCGTTTTAAAACAGAAAAACCAGCTTGTCAAACAAATCGTTTCCGTCCAGATTCTTTGGGCCATTTTAGCGCCTGTCGTTTTTATGCTTGGCATATTTCTGAAACTCGGAAGGAAATTCACTTTGGTACTAATGATTGCAATTGTGCTGTCAAATGTATTTATCATACTGCGTAATGTGGCAGAAATAGATAAGAAAAAGAAGCTGTACTATCGGTTGAAATTCAATATAATATAATCTTGTCAGGTACATTGTCGGGTTTTTGTCGGGTTGGTTTTTAGGTATATAAAACGATAATACCCAACCTTTGCGAAAAATTACGGCAATGAATAAATCTGGCTATTTTACATTCTTTTTACTCTTTGCCCTTTTGCAAGGAAAGGCGCAGGTTGAAAAGACAAGTGAGTTATATAAAACTATTATGTCCAAAGACAGTCTGCTGTTCAACATAGGATTTAATACCTGCGATGTTTCGCAATTTGAAAACCTGATAAGTGAAAAATTAGAATTCTTTCATGACATTGATGGCATATCTGATAAAAAGAAATTTCTAAAAGACTTTAAAGGCGGTTTGTGCCGCTATCCGAAAAATTATCAGGCGCGGAGAGAGTTGCTTCCGGGGAGTACAGAAATTTATGCACTGTATGAAAAGTCAAATGGAGGGGAATTATATGGTGCACTCCAGACAGGAATACATCAGTTTTTTGAAAAAGAAACCGGGCAGCCAGAAAAATTTGGTAGCTCGGCCCGATTCAGCCACCTCTGGCTTTTGGAAAATGGTGAATGGAAACTCGTAAAATCCTACAGCTATGAACACGTTACAAAACAATTGGAATCAGCAGCCACCCCGGTATTTGATGATGATATAGCTGTTGAAAAATGGCTAAAAGAAAACAAAGTGCCGGTATTAGGTCTCGGGATAATCAAAAATGGGGAGCTGCAACAGCTAAAGGTTTTTGGAGAAATCAAACCCGGAGTTCCGGCGCCTTATAATACCATTTTTAACGTAGCATCACTAACCAAGCCTGTAACCGCAATGGTAGCGCTAAAATTGGTCAGTTTAGGGAAATGGGATTTAGATAAGCCCATTTACAATTATTGGACAGACCCGGATATAACCAAAGACCCGAGAAGTAAAAAAATCACAACCCGGCATGTCCTAAGCCATCAAACCGGATTCCCGAATTGGCGATGGATGAATGCGGATAAAAAACTAAGTTTTCTGTTTGAACCCGGAAACGGTTACCAATATTCCGGCGAGGGATTTGAATATTTGCGTAGAGCTTTAGAAAACAAGTTCCATAAAAGCCTGCAACAGCTGGCATCTGAATTGATTTTCCAACCTTTGAAAATGGATGAAACGAGTTATGTTTGGAATGAAAATACGGACGAATCAAGATATGCCTTAGGTTATGATAAGGAACTAAAACCCTATGCGATTGAAAAACACAATTCGCCCAATGCTGCAGATGATTTGCTGACGACTGTTGAAGATTACGGTAAATTTCTGGCAGGTGTAATGAATGGCGAATTAGTGAAAGAATCGGTTTTTAATGAAATGGTAACTCCGCAAACGGCAAGCGAAAGGAGCAAACACTTTGGATTGGGTTTTGAAATCTATGATTTGGAAAATGGAGAATATGCCCTGGCACATGGCGGTGCTGATTTAGGGGTTAGGACAATGGCATTCATTCTGCCCAAAACAAAACAGGCGTTGCTGATTTTTACCAATTCCGATGTTGGTGGCAATCTTTATGAGGTCTTAGTAAAACACTATCTCGGTAAATATGGAGAAAAGATTATAGATATTGAGACAAAGTAAAAAATGGTCAGCCGAATCCGAAGATACAGAAGTCAAAAATAAAAATCCTGCAGCATAAATTGCTACAGGATTTCTTTTTTTTGGGAAAAACGGGGGGATTATTTTTTTGCCAGTTTGATTGCATTAAGCTTGCGTCCTTCAACTTCAGGAACTAAAAGGTAAATCCCTTGCTGCCATGATGAAGAATCGATATTAATATTTTGAGAAACATCATTAGCTGCATAGGATTTAGTGAAAACTTCTCTACCGTCAATAGAATAAATACGCAATACAGTATCGCCTGGCTCATTCAGTTTTAGGTTTAAATTTTCAGTAAACGGATTTCCTAATACAGAAATTCTTTTAGTGAAAAGGAAATCCTGAGTGTCCAAATCAAAACCGGTGCTGAAAATAATCTGCCATGAGTTCAGGCTTCCCGTATCTTCTTCACCATTGTCATATAAAGTCATTGTCCAGTTGCCGTTTACTACCACACCATTTAAGAAGGTGCTCAGGTTGCATAAGGGAATGTCTGTAGGAAACGTAGATGCGCCGGCTGTTGGAGCATAGGAACCTGCAGGGATACTCTGGGTTGAGCCAGGAGTGGCAACATTAATGGTTGTCGTATTGGCCGCATTAAAGCTCAGGATATTGCCAGATGCAAAATCCGAACTATCGCCGCAACTGGTATCAGATGTGGCTCCCATCCTTTTAATCAGAGCGCAGGACGCACCACTTGGAGTTCCTAATTTGGCAACAACATCACCCAGCCAGGTATGAACCAGGTCCAGGTTGATTGTAACCTTTGTAGGGTCGGTAATGGCAGGCGTAAGAGGGACATTGATAGTCGTTACTACGTTGCCAATACTAGTTGCGCCCGAAGCACAGCTTGTGCCAGCACCATCAGGAATAGGCGTTACCGTATTAAAAGAATAAGTCTGGGCAGAAGCTAGTCCGCAAGACATTAAAAAGAAAAAAAGTAGTTTTGTTTTCATAGATACAATATTTAAATTAATAATAAAACTCATTACAGCATTGGTTCTGTAATTCATAGGGGGAATTTTATTTGGAACAGATGGTGGTATTTTCTGTATTTAAATATTTATTTCAGGAAATTAAGGTAAAGATAAATTAATTTATTGTAAATTAACTAATTAAGTGAATTAAATATTTAAATTTTGCATTTTTACCTTATTTTGTTTAACGATTGTAAATAAATACCTGTTTTTATATAATTATGATGTTATTTCCTTAAATTTGAAATCTTTAATTACATTCTACACTTAATGCAAAATCCCTTAAATATTGCAATTGTAGGCTCTGGTCTTGTGGGTTCGCTTTTGGCAATATACCTTAGAAAAGCAGGTCATTCTGTTCATGTATATGACCGCAGCCCCGATATTAGAAAAATTCAATTTTCCGGACGTTCGATAAATCTAGCCATGTCACACAGGGGATGGAAAGCTCTTGATGGAGTTGGAGTAGGAGATGCAGTACGGGCAATTTCTATCCCAATGGATAAAAGAGCAATTCATTTAAAGGATAAGCTCAATTTTCAGCCCTATGGCAAGGAAGGCGAAAGTATCTATTCCATTTCAAGAGGAACTCTCAACAGAAAAATGATTGATTTGGCTGAAGAAGTGGGAACAAAATTTTTCTTTGAAAAGAAAATCTGGGACGTTACACTGGCAGATGCCACACTGCATATTGGAGAAACAGAAAGAGGCGAATGGGAAGCCGTAAAATATGATGTTGTTTTTGGTGCTGATGGTGCTTTTTCCAGAATCCGCCATAGAATGCAACGACAAAGCATGTTTGATTATTCCCAGGAATTTCTGCAAACTGGATATAAAGAATTAAACATACCGCCAAATCCTGATGGGACGCACAGGCTGGATAAAAACTCATTTCACATTTGGCCGCGGGGAGATTATATGCTTATTGCACTCCCTAATCTGGATGGAAGTTTTACCTGTACGCTTTTCATGCCATTTGAAGGCGAGAACTCTTTTGCATCGCTCACGGACAGGGAAAAGGTGGAAAGCTTTTTTGAAAAAAACCTGCCGGACACCGTTGACGTTATTCCAAATCTGGCCGAAGACTTTTTCAAAAACCCAACCAGTACTTTGGTAACTATGAAATGCTATCCGTGGACTTATGGTGACAAAGTAGCGCTGATTGGAGATGCCTGTCATGCTATCGTGCCATTTTACGGACAGGGGATGAATGCAGGTTTTGAAGATATAACCGTGTTGAATGACTTTATGGAGCAATTCGGAAACGATTGGGAACGTATTTTCAAAGAATATGAACAAAGCAGAAAACCAAATGCTGATGCAATAGCTGAATTGTCCTATAGAAATTTCATGGAAATGAGTTCTAAAACGGCTGACGAAAAATTCCTGCTTCAGAAAAAAATAGAAAAAAGATTTTCAGACAAATATCCTGACAAATGGTTGCCATTATACAGCAGGGTCACTTTTAGTCTGGATCCCTATTCTCAGGCTTTGGAAGTAGGTGATTTCCAAAATCAGCTTATGGAAGAAGTTTTGAAAATGGACAATATCGAAGCAAAATGGGACAGTCCTGAAGTAGAAGAAAGAATTTTGGAACTGCTAAACAGAAAAACCAAATAAATACGTAATCAACGTACCAATAAAAAAACAGGGATTAAATCGTAATGATTAATCCCTGTTTTTTTATAAATACATTTTACTCCTAATTGTCTACTTTTTTAGTAACCGGCTTGATGAGTACCCTTAGTGTTGAGTCGTTGCTGAAATAGCTAAAAGCCCAATTCACAAAAATAGTAAGCTTGTTTTTTACACTCAGAATGAGCATTAAGTGTACAAACATCCAGGTAAACCATGCAAATCGTCCCTGAAAGCTAAAGCTTGGCAGGTCAACCACAGCTTTCCTTTTTCCAATCGTGGCCATTGAACCCTTGTCGTGATATTCGTATTCTTTTAAAGGCTTGTTTTTTGCCAGAAGCTTAAAGTTTTTAGCCAGAACTTTTGCCTGTTCGTTTGCTACTGCTGCCAATTGCGGATGACCATTTACATATTTGGGAGTAGTCATATAGGCAATGTCTCCAATAGCAAAAACATCTTTTAGGTTTTCTATTTCATTAAAACGGTTAACAATAAGTCGGTTGCCTCGTGTAATGGCGGTTTCCGGAATACCTTCAATTTGATTGCCGGTTACGCCTGCCGCCCAGATAACATTTTTGGCTTCTATTGTTTCTCCATTTTTCAATCGGACGGTTCGCCCGTCATAATTTTCAACCACAGTGCCGGTTTTAACGATAACTCCAAGCTGCTCCAGGTATTTGCGGGATGCTTTTTTTGAATCGTCGCTCATGGCATTTAAGACATTAGGAGAACCTTCCAGTAAATACACCGTAAGTTTTGAAAAATCCTTATCCGGATAATCCTTAGGCAAAATATTCTTCTTCATTTCTGCCAAAGCTCCGGCTAATTCTACTCCGGTTGGTCCGCCGCCTACAATTACAAAATTGAGTATGTATTGCAGTTCTTCCGGACTTTTTGTAATGACGGCATCTTCAAATGTCTGGAGTATGCGGTTTCTAAGCTGAATTGCTTCCGGAACCGATTTCATAGGAAAGGCACAATGTTCCAAATCCTTATTCCCAAAATAATTGGTTCGGCAACCGTAAGCCAGTACCAGATAATCATAAGAAAAATCTCCGATTGAAGTTTTCAGGCATTTTTTATCAGCCTCAACAGACAAAACATCTGCAATTCTGATTTTTACGTTTTTGGAACGCTGGAAAACTTTTCGGAGCGGAAAAGAAATACTTGCCGGTTCAAGCCTTGCTGTAGCCACCTGATATAATAGCGGCTGGAATTGGTGATAGTTATTACGGTCAATTAAGTATACTTCATAGCCGGTATTTTCGAGGTCTTCAGCAAGGGTAAGTCCTGCAAATCCGGCTCCTACAATAATGATTCTTTTTTGGGTTTCCATACAGGTTTCATTTGTATGTAAAGTTACCAAATTTAAAAGGGTTAGTCTTCTCTATTAACTTTTTCTAAAGAAAAAGCAGGTAGGCAGACCGACAGGTATTCGCAAGGTTCGTCAAACGGATTGGAATACTGTACTCTGGCATTTTTTTCAATCTTAATAGATTGTCCAGCTTCCAAAATTAGAGTTTCGCCTTCAATAATAAACTGCTTTTTACCTCTTATAATATAGGTATACTCATCAAATTCGGGAACCTGAAATGGTTCGCTCCATTTTGGAGGCGCAACCATATGCGCAATAGAAACATCTGAATTGTTATTGGTAGCATTCCCGAAATGCTCTTCGATTAGTTTGCCGTCGTTTGTAGGGACAACAAAAGGGCTTTTTTGCAGGGTGTATTTTTTCATTATTTCTTAAATATAAAGTAAACCGCCAGAATAAGGAATACAAAACCTACGGCATGATTCCATCTGAAAGTCTCGTTCTTGAAAAACAGCAGTGAGAAAATTACAAAAATCACTAAAGTGATGACTTCCTGTATCACCTTGAGCTGCATTAAAGAAAATGGACCGCCATTTCCGTTAAAACCTATTTTGTTGGCAGGAACCTGAAAGCAATATTCGAAAAGAGCCAGCCCCCAGCTTATCAAAACAATAGTTATTAATCCGGCATTCTCGAACCATTTCAATTCCTTAAATTTTAAATGACCATACCAGGCCAGGGTCATAAAAATATTAGATAGCACCAAAAGTCCTATCGTGATAAAGCTTTTCATTTATTTTTTAAATATTTTAGTGAGCACCCCAAAAAAGCCTCTTATAAAAGTAGCGCTTGTGACTACCTTAATAATGCTTTTCGTCGTTTGGCTCATAGGTTCGTTTGCGGCTTTCTTTTCTTGTTTTGCCTCCTGTTCTTTTTGGGCGGTTTCGGCAGCTTGCTGTTGGATGTCCTGTATTTTCTTGGTCAGCATCTCATAAGCGCTTTCCCTGTCAATAACTTCATTATACTTCCGGGTTAGTTTGGAACTGTTGTTGATTTCCCCAATCTCGGCATCAGTCAAAACATCCATACGGCTCATAGGTGCCCGCATTATAGTAGCGGCCAACGGCGTTGGGATTCCCTTTTCATTTAATGCCGTAACCAAAGCCTCTCCGGTTCCCAGGGAAGTCAATAATTCATCGGTCTTATAATACTCTGAAATAGGATAATTTTCAGAAGTCATCTTAATAGCCTTTCTGTCATTGGCGGTAAAAGCTCTTAAAGCATGCTGGATTTTTAATCCCAACTGCGCCAAAACAGAACTTGGAACATCCATAGGATTCTGGGTTACAAAATAAATTCCAATTCCTTTGGAACGAATCAGTTTCACGATGGTTTCAATCTGGTCAAGCAGAGCCTTGCTGGCCTGATTGAAAATTAAATGCGCCTCGTCAATAAAAATAACCAGTTCCGGTTGTCCGGAATCACCTTGTTCCGGCATCACATTGTAGATTTCTGCCAGAAGACTCAACATAAAAGTAGAGAAAAGTTTTGGCTTGTCCTGAATATCGGTCAGGCGGATAATGTTTACATACCCTTTCCCGTTTTCATCAATCCGCATCAGGTCATTGACATCAAATGATACTTCACCAAAGAAAATATCGGCACCTTGTTGCTCCAACTCAATTATTTTTCTAAGAATAGTACCGGTAGTTGAAGTGGAAATCTTGCCGTAATGCTCTTCAATTTCGGCTTTGCCCTCTTCAGTAATATAATTGATTACCTTTTTAATGTCTTTCAGGTCAAGCAATGGCATCTGGTTGTCGTCACAATACTTAAAGATTACGGCAACGACTCCTGCCTGTGTATCGTTAAGATCTAATATTCTTGAAAACAATACCGGTCCAAATTCCGAAACGGTGGCACGCAAGCGAACTCCATTTTGTTTGGACAGTGTCAGCAATTCCACGGGAAATCCCGATACCTGATAAGGGATATTTATTTTGGAATGACGTTCTGTAATAAATGGCTGTTCAACGCCTGGTTTGGCTATACCGCTAAAATCTCCTTTGATGTCCATCATCAGAACCGGTATGCCTAATAATGAAAGCTGTTCAGAAAAGACCTGTATCGTTTTTGTTTTTCCTGTTCCCGTTGCTCCGGCAATAAGACCGTGGCGGTTTAAGGTTTTTAAAGGGATTTTAATGTGTGCATCCGGGAGTGCTTCTCCGTTAAAAATAGCGCCACCCAACGTGATGCTTTCTCCTTTTGTAGCATAACCCGTGTTAATATGACTGATGAAGTCTTCTTTGGAAGCCATGAGCAAAAAAATGTTTAGGATGAATAGAAATGAACAAATATTTACAAATTTAGGATTGTTTTTATTTATTGCTACAAAATATACCTTAAATAATTGGCATATAATTTTAATATTAGGGAGTGTAATAAAATTATCATTATGAAGTTATAATTCAACGCTATAAAACAGAGTTTGTTAGGGCTGAAACAGGCTGTTTTTTTGATAAAATTGACTTAAGTTGTTTTAAACCAGAGAAATATCTATTTTTTTGAAACTAATTATTTTAAATTTCTTATTATTTATTCGTTAAGATTGTAATAATATATAGTTAAGACGGAATAAAAAACAGCAATTTATTTTTTTTTATCCACTAAAAATATAAATTTGTCGTTCTTATAAAATATCTAGGGATAAATAAATTTATCTATTACCAAAATTAAATTCTAAAAATTAAAAAACTAAAATTAAAAAAAATGGCACAGGCATCAAACGCAAAGGTTCAAAACAATGGAGGAAGCAAAAGCTCTAACGTATTTGCAGGATTGACGATCGTAATTTGTATTCTTATTGGAATTCTAGTATGGAAATTCGTAATGGGAGCTCCATCAAACTTCCAAAATGATAATCCTGATGGACAACCTTTAGTGGGTAACTATCTAGGTATGGTTTACAAAGGAGGTTATATCGTTCCTGTATTGATGGGATTACTATTAATGACAATCGTATTCTCATTCGAAAGATTTTTTGTGATCTCTAAGGCAGCAGGAAAAGGTGATGTTGAAAAATTTGTAAAAAGCGTACAAGGACAAATTGCTTCTGGAGATATCCAAGGTGCATTAGATGCTTGTGATAAGCAACAAGGTTCTGTTGCAAACGTAGTAAAAGCAGGTTTGATTAAATACCAGGAAGTTAAAAGAGAGAATTTCGATACTGAAAAAGCATCTGAAGTAATCCAAAAAGAAATTGAGCAGGCTACTTCATTAGAAATGCCAATGCTTGAGAAAAACTTAACTATCCTTTCTACATTGGTATCTTTGGGTACATTATTAGGATTGATGGGAACAGTATCGGGGATGATTAAAGCATTCGCCGGATTGGCAACTTCTGGAACTCCAGACCAGGCAGAATTGGCAAACGGTATCTCTGAAGCACTTATCAACACATTGACAGGTATTACAACTTCAGCTCTTGCGGTTGTGGTTTACAACTACTTTACTTCTAAAATTGATACATTGACTTATTTTATTGATGAGGCTGGTTTTACGATCACTCAGGCTTACAGAAGAGCTACAAACCGTGACTAATTAAAATAAGTTTCATAATATATTAAAGCTATGGGAAGGGAAGTTTCTCCTTCTCGGCTTTGATTAAAAAAGTAAAAACAATGGCTAAAATAAAATTGTCAAAGAAAAGTTCCAGAATTGACATGACTGCGATGTGTGACATGGCATTCCTTCTTCTGTCCTTTTTCATTATGACAGCTACAGCAAAAGTCCCTGAAGCTTTGCCAGTAGATACCCCGGCCTCAACGGTTCAGACCAAATTGCCGGAAGAAAATCTAGCTACCTTAACAATTGGTAAAGAGAAAGTGTTTTTTGGTGTAACCGGAAGAGCAACCAGAGAGGAAACTCTGAAAAGAATGGGAGAAAAATACAATATCCAATTCTCAGACGCAGATAAAAAGAAATTTGCACTTATTGACGGTTTTGGAGTTGATATCAGGCAGATGAAACAGTTGATTGATATGAAAAACGAACAAAGAATGAAAGAAGGAGTACAACCTGGAATTCCTTATGATTCGCTCAACAATCAATTAGCTGACTGGGTAAAAACTGCAAGAGAAGTGGCTAAGGATATGGACGGTAAAGATTTGGATATCGCTATTAAAGGTGATGCTAAAGAAGAATACCCAACAGTAAAAAAAGTTTTAGATATTCTGCAAAAGCAGAGCAAGAATAACTTTTTCCTGGTTACTGGTCTAAGAAATGATGATTTTTAATAAAATAATATATTCATAAGAAATGGCAGAATTAAATACTGGCGACGGCGGTGGTAAAAAAGGCGGTGGCAAAGTAAGAAGTAAAAAAGCGAATCCTTCGGTTGATTTAACGGCCATGGTGGATTTGGCATTCTTATTGATTACCTTCTTTATATTAACAACTACGTTGTCAAAGCCTCAATCAATGAATTTGGCAATGCCGGATGAACCTAAAAAAGATGATCCGGTTCCGCCAGAAACACCAGCCTGGAGAACTTTGACTTTAGTGTTAGGTTCTAATGATAAACTGGTTTGGTATAGTGGTAGATTTGACGGGCCGCCTTTGGATGGGCCGGTTGCTACCGGATACGGAAAAACGGGTGTAAGAGATTTGATCCTTAATAAAAAAGCAGCAGTTGATGCAAAAAACAAAGCTGACGGAGCTGATCTTGAAAAAAGTGGTATTACCATTATCATAAAACCGAGCAAAAAATCAAATTATAAAAATTTGGTTGATATTCTGGATGAGATGGCTATCACTAAGGTGAAAAAATATGCGATTGTTGACATAACAGATGCAGACATTAAGTTTTTGGAAGAAAACAAAATTTATTAGTCTGATTTCATTAAAATCTAAAAAATATTAAATATGTCAAATTCAAAATTAGACTTATTCGAACAAAGCTGGATTGAAAATGTTTTTGAAGGCAGAAACAAAAGCTACGGTGCGTATGAATTGCGTACCAACAGCGGAAAAAGAACCTTAAAAGCATTGGCTATTGGTGCAGTTATATTTTTGTTCATGGTTTGCATTCCAATTATCTCCAGATATATTTCTGAAAATATGACCAAAGAAGAGGAAGTATTAGACGAACAGGTGGTTTTGGTAAATGTGCAGGAGCCAATAAAGAAGGAAGAGATTATTGTTGAGCCGGTTGTTCAAAAACAGACTCAGAGTAATGTTGACATCCAAAAATACGTACCGCCGGTTGTTGTAGACAAACAGGTCGTAAAAGAAGAAGTTGCCGTTGTGGAAGAACTTAAAAAAACAGGCTCTGAAACAGTAAAAGCAAAAGAAGGTGGAGAGGTAGTTCTTGATGGTACACAAAGTGAAATCAAAGTAGATGCTGAAGTAATTGAGGAAGATCCGAACAAAATTTATACATCCGTACAAGTTTTACCGGAATTCCCTGGAGGTATCGCAGGTTTCTATGCTTATGTAAAAAAGAATTACAGAATCCCTGAAGTAGATGACGATGTAAGCGGTAACGTAATCGTAAACTTCGTTGTTGAAAAAGATGGAAGCCTTACAGACATCAAAGTTGTAAGAGACTTAGGTTACGGAACAGGTAAGGAAGCAATCAGAATGTTGAAATCAGCTCCAAAATGGAAGCCTGGTATCCAAAATGGTAAAGCAGTGCGTGTTTCATACAACCTTCCGATCAAATTAGTGATCAAATCGAATTAATGGACGGTAGTAAGTATAGGACCAATAAAGATCAGAAATCGCTCCTCGGGCGATTTCTTCTTATTTTAGGAATGCTGTTTTTTTTGATGTATTTTGTCATGGGTATGGCTATTATCTTTTGGAAAGACATACCAATCGAAATGCCTAAACCCTACAGAATAGCTTTCGGATTACTGCTAATCGTATATTCTTTTTTTAGATTTATACGTTTTATCAAAAAAGACCAACAATAAAAACATTTGTACAAATGCCAAAATATCTAAGATTTCTATTCTATTCTTTTGGATTTATAATGACAATTTTCTTTATTGATTCTTGTGCAGACAAGAAGAAAAAAGAAGATCAGACGGCTACGTTTTATGTTGACGAAACCGTCATGCCAATGATGGATGACCAGCTTGCCGTTTTTCAAAGTGAAAGAACAGAAAAGATAAATCTGGTTCCCAAAACAGAAGGAGCCATCCTTGACCTTTTAAAAAATGATACAACAAAACTGGTAGTGATGTCGAGAGTTTTGTCAAAAAGTGAAGAGAAAAGATTTACAGATAAAGGCATTGTTCCGAGAATAACCCAAATTGCAATTGACGGTGTTGCTCTCATTGCCAATAATAAAGCAAAAGATTCGGTTATCGATTTGCAAAACGTTATCGATTTTATGAATGGAAAACCGGTTGCTTCTATCAAGGGGCTGGTTTTCGATAATGCCAACTCAAGCACTATTGACTTTCTAAGCAGAAAAGCGTCGGTGACTAAAGTAGACAGCAAAAATATCTTTGCTTTAAAATCAAATAATGATGTTATCAAATACATCAGTGAAAATGAAGGCTATATTGGTGTTATTGGGGTGAATTGGATGACACAGCCTATGCCGGACATGTTGAATTCCACAACCAATGTCAAGGTTTTGGCAGTCAAAAATGTTAAAAGTGAACCTAATTCATCAGCCTATTACAAACCTAGCCAGACCAATCTGGCAGAGGGATTATATCCTCTGACACGCAAAATCTATATGTTAAATTATGAAGGTTCTGTTGGTTTGGGTATGGGTTTTGCAACTTTTGTAGCAGGAGACGTAGGACAGAGAATAGTTTTAAAATCCGGATTGGCTCCTGTCAGGCTGGCTTTACGGGAAGTAAAAGTTAGAAAAGACATCGAAAATAAATAAAAATTATAAAGAACGAAGAAATGAAAAAAATTAAGTTTATCAGTTTGTCGTTATTGTTTTTCGGAACTGCTGTTTTTGCTCAGGATTTAGAGCAGGCCAAAAAAGCAATCGACGCGGAACAATATCAAAAAGCCAAAACAATCCTTAAATCACTAATTGCATCTAGTCCTGATAAAGGGAAAAATTATTTTCATTTAGGAGAAGTTTACCTTGCTCTGGATAATGCAGATTCTGCAAAAATTTATTTTGACAAAGGAATCGTTGCCAAAGATAATGGCAATTTCAATTATATCGGATTAGGAGAAATCAGTTTGGATAACGGAAACGTATCAGAAGCAGAAGCTAATTTCAATAAGGCAATCGCCAATTTGAAAAAGAAAGATGCGGAAGAATTTCTATACATAGGTAGAGCCTATATAAATTCTGAAAAGCATGATTATAAAAAAGCAATAACTTCTTTAAAGAAAGCAATTGCTGTTGACCCTAAATATGCACAGGCTTTCTTGAGTCTGGGCGATGCTCAATTTGGTGATGCTGATGTTAACAGTGCCTACAGTTCCTACAGAACTGCCTATGATTTGGATAATTCATTATTGCGTGCTAAAATGCAATTAGGTGTTATTACAAAAAATGCCAAGGCTTTCCCGGAAGCAATAGCAGCTTTTAATGAAGTAATCAAATTAAATGCAAACTACGGTCCTGTTTACCGTGAGTTAGCCGAAACCTATTATTTCTGGAGTACCAGCGACACGTCAAAACGTGCGGAATACATCAAAAAGGCATTAGAGTATTATGAAAAATACATGAGCCTTACGGATTATTCTCTTGATTCAAGAATGCGTCATGCTGACTTCCTGATTCTTGCTAAAGATTATGAAGCTTTGCAGAAAGAAGCGCAGGCTATGCAACAGTTGGATAAGGTAAACCCTAGAATCTACAGATATTTAGGTTATGCAGCTTATGAAAACAAAAACTATGATGAAAGTATCAAAGCATTGAATGACTTCCTGGCAAAAGTTGACCCAAAAAGAATCAGTGCAAGAGATTACCTTTTCCTGGCAAAAGCAAAATTAGGTAAAGCAATTTCTGCAGAAGGTGCTATCACAGATAAAGCTCAGTTTGACAGTGCAATGGCTGACTTAACAAAAGCAACTGACATTGACCCGGCTATTGGTTCTGAATTTAGTGATTTAGGAGTGTCATTATACAAGCAAAAACTATATCTGGAATCCACTAAAGTTTTTGAAGCGGCTACAAAAGCACCAAATTCTAAAAATGCGCTTCTTGACAATTTCTACCTTGGAAACGCAGTTTTGTTTTATGTGGCAAACGACTTGAAAACCGATGCAGAAAGAAACAAACCGGAAGTACAGGAATTGCTTAAAAAAGCAGATACAGCCTATGCAGCTGTAGTTGCTGGTTCGCCAACAACTCAGGATGCACATCTGAATAAAGCAAAAATCAACAGATTTATTCTGGGGCCGGAAGCTAAAGAAGCTGCTGTTGCTGCGTACCAAAAATATATTGAAGTAGTACACGCGAAAGGCGAAGCAGAATTAGCCAAAGAAAACGTGAAATCAGGTTTGATTGGAGCTTATTCTTATATTGGTTCACACTACGCAATATCTGATAAGGTAAAAGCAAGAGAATATTTTGAAAAAGCTTTGGCGTTAGATCCAAACAGCCAATACATCAAAGAATCTCTTGACGTATTGAAAAAATAATAAAACAATAGTTTTAAAAACCGGCACACATGCCGGTTTTTTTATACCTGTTTGGAATTATCATAAACTTTTGTTTAAAGGCTTATTTTTAAAAACTGCAATCCAAAATCAAATCCGTATCTTTGCAGACTATTTTTAAAGATGATGTTGAAGAAAGAATTACAAATCGCTGTTGAAAAAGGGGTAATGCTTCCTTTGATGGAAGAATTTTATACCATTCAGGGCGAAGGATATCACACAGGAACGGCAGCTTATTTTATACGTGTTGGCGGATGTGATGTAGGATGTCATTGGTGTGATGTTAAAGAAAGCTGGAATGCAGAATTGCACCCGCCAACAGCAATTGAAGCAATAGTAGAGAATGCAAAAAAATATGCAAATACTGTTGTCGTGACAGGTGGCGAGCCCCTGACCTGGGATATGGGACCGTTGACACAAAAACTGAAAGAAAAAGATTTAAAAGTACATATTGAAACTTCGGGAGCCTATCCGCTTTCCGGAACCTGGGATTGGATTACGCTTTCTCCCAAAAAAAATAAACTCCCTACCCAAACAGTCTATGACAATGCAAGCGAATTAAAAGTAATTGTCCACAACAAACACGATTTTATCTTTGCAGAGGAACAGGCAGAAAAGGTTAATAAAGATGCCATACTGTTTCTACAGCCGGAATGGAGCAAGAAAGAAGCAATGACACCTTTGATTGTTGACTATGTAATGAATAATCCAAAATGGAGAGTGTCGCTTCAAACGCATAAATATTTAAATATTCCATAAATTTGGAATTATATTTGCTAATAATTAAACCAACATAAAAAACAATTAACAAATGAAAAAATTAATAGTAACATTCGCTTTCGTATTGGCAGCACAAGTTGGATTTGCACAAGATGCAGCTTTTAAAAATGATGTAAAAAAAGTAATTGAGATGACAGGCGCATCTGCTCAGATTGATGTGGCAAAAAAACAAATCCTGGGAATGATTCCGGAAGCAAAACAGGCAGCATTCTTAAAAGATTTTGATGCAACAATGCCATCTTATTTTGATAAAGTTGCTGATGTTTATATGAAAGAATATACACATGCAGAGATTAAAGAAATGATTAAATTCTATGAAACTCCACTAGGGAAAAAAATAACTTCCAAAGCAGGAGTCCTGACTGAAAAAACTATGGAAGCGGCTCAGGCCTGGGGTGTAGAATTGCAAAGCATCATGATGAAATACATGCAGTAATACATTATATTTTATATACAAAACCCAAATTTATATTTGGGTTTTTTTATACCTTTTTTACCCATGAAACAGCTTTTCCTACTTGATCCATCCATCACTTTTTTAAATCACGGTTCCTTTGGTGCCTGCCCAAAACCGATATTTGAGGAATATCAAAGACTCCAATTGGAATTGGAAAATGAACCCGTTTATTTCATCCAGAAAAAAGCGGAGACATATTTGAAAAAAGCCAAAGAAAAACTGTCGGGATATATAGGCTGCCAACCCGAAGATTTCTTTTTTACACCCAATCCAACTGTTGCCATTAATACAGTTATGAGAAGTCTGAACCTTCAACCGGGTGATGAAATCCTTGCTACAAATCATGAATATGGGGCAATGGATAAAACATGGGCTTATTTTTGTAAAAAAACAGGAGCAAAATATGTACGCCAACCTATTTCCCTGCCAATAGTTTCAAAAGAACAGCTATTGGAAGATTTTTGGAAAGGCTATAATTCCAATACCAAAGTTGTTTTTATAAATCAGATTTCCAGTGCAACGGCGCTCATTTTTCCGGTCAGGGAAATTTGTAAGAAAGCCCAGGAATTGGGATTGATAACTATTGTTGATGGGGCACATGTTCCGGGGCATATTCCTTTAAATATTGAAGAGATCGATGCTGATTTTTATACAGGAACATTACACAAATGGATGCTGGCACCAAAAGGGAGTTCGTTTTTGTATGTAAAAAAAGAATTTCAGGACGATTTGGATCCGTTGGTGGTGAGTTGGGGCTATGATAACGAAATAATAGCCAGAACACAATTTCTTGATTATCATGAATACCAGGGCACTAGAGATATCTCTTCTTTTTTATGTACGCCGGCAGTTGTTGATTTTCTCGAAAGAAATAATTGGAACGAAGTAGCGGAAAATTGCAAAGAAATAGTTTTGAATAACTACCAGCGCTTTTGCGATTTGCTAAATACAACCCCAATATGTCCTATTACAAAAGAATTTTTAGGACAAATGGCAAGTATTCCGGTCAGCACAGACGAACCTCAAAAGCTAAAAGAACTGCTTTTTGAAAAATACCAAATCGAAATACCGGTTATGCCACTAAATGGGGATTTTTATATACGATATTCAATCAATGCCTATAATTCACAGGAGGATTTAGACAGGCTTTATGAAGTCTTACAAGAAATCATAGAAACAACCAATTTAGTAAAAACTTAAAGAGTCAGCCTGGCGAGATAGTCATAATGATCGCCTTCAAGAACCAGTTCGCATTGCAAACCATTGGCAAGTGCGGCGTTTTGTAATGTATTATAGTCAACATACAGCCAATCAAAAGGTTTTTCTTCTTCCTTCTTATAATAGACGGTAAAAGTAATTTCACCATAATAGTCTCTTTCAGTCGGAATCCATTTTCCACCGTCTTCATCTTCATCAAACATATAAATGATGTCAGAAGAGTCGATAAGAATTTGTCCTGTTGGTGTCAATAAAGATTTCAGCTGTTGCAGAAAGTCAGACATATTATTTAACCTGCCGCAAATTCCTGTACCATTCATCAGAAGAAGTATGGTGTCAAACTTGTTTTCTGAATTATTGGAATCCAACTGCATCACATCCTGAACTTTTGCATTGTCAAGGCCTCTTAATCGACAGGCTTGAATTGCATTGGCAGAAATATCAATAGGAAGAACCTCCAATTTTTTTATATCCCGAAGGTATAAACTATGACTTCCGGCTCCACAACCTACATCCAGAACTTTTCCTTTTGCCAGATTCATTGCTTTTTTTTCAATTTTTGGCATGGTAGAATAATTTCGGAACAAATAGGCAACGCTCATTTCATCGGCTTCAGAAATTGAAGTTTCAGTAATCAGGTTTTCCGGAGAGTTGTTTGTCTGATAATCTAATATGGCTTTTCCAAAAAGGTCTTTCATGATTTATAGTATAGTTTAAAAAGATAAGGAAGAAAGTGTAACTTTGTCCGCAAATAAACGAAGTTGGAACAAGTAATTAAAAATCTTCCAAAACTGGCCAAAGATAAGCATAACGAAAACAAGAAGTATTTCGATAAGCTTAAAAAGAAAGCGCCGAAGAATATTGATTATATCATGCAGGAATTGCACGATCAGGAATTTAAAAAAACAGATTGCCTGAAATGTGCCAATTGTTGCAAAACAACCGGGCCGCTTTTTACTCTTGCAGATATTGAGAGGATTTCCAAACATTTTCGGCAGAAGCCACAACAATTTATTGATCAGTATCTTCGGATTGATGAAGAGAATGATTACGTGCTTCAAAGTGTGCCGTGCACTTTTCTGGATGCTGAAAATTACTGTATGATTTATGACGTCAGGCCCAAAGCTTGCAGAGAATATCCGCATACAGACAGAAAAAAATTCCAGCAGATTTCTAACCTGACATTGCAGAACGTAGCAATTTGTCCGGCTGCTTATAATATTGTAGAAGAAATGAAAAAAAGAATGCCTTTGTAAAAACAATTGCTGTATGAAACACAAAAGAAATTTATTTTACATCTTTTTGGCTTCAGCCATTATTTCAGTTTTATTGGTTTTTGTCAACCAGGATGTTGTAGTTAGAGGTCTTTTCGATAAAATTATGGAGGCCGTTATTATGACAGCCCTCATATATATCGTTTTGATAGTACTTTACTTTTTGATGTTTATTGCAAAATCAGGTGCGAACAGGATTGCCAGAAAGCAAAAAAAAGACCTTACAAAGTAAGGCCGTTTATTAGACAAAGATATAATCTTCGGGAAGTTCGATTGATTCGTCAAATCGGCCACCTATGGCGTCAACGACATAATCAATCCCTCTTTTGATATATTCTAATATTTTTTCGACCCATTCCTTTGCGTTATGGAATAATTCAATGGCTTTGTCTACATAAGAATCAATCCATTCGAAAAATTCCTGCAGTTTGTCCATATAATCCAAAAGTAGTTGCGATGTATTCATTTTATAGCTATTTTATTAAGATTTAAATGCGACCGTTAAAAATAGCCGCACCTAAAAATACATATTTTCAGGAAGATTCCAATCAATAAATTTCATATTTTTTTCTTATTTTTTTGAAATCTTCAATTCCTTTTTCCCAGCTTTTTTTGATATCGGCTTCTGTCATTCCGGCCTCAATCTGTTCCTGTAGCTTTTTGGTTCCGGCCAATTTCGTAAAGAAAGGAATAAAAAACTTCGATTTATCAGCTGTGGTAGCATAGGCTTTCAAAAGCCATTTTAGTTCAATACCCTTTACTTTTGGGGCATTCGACAAATCTTCACCATAACACACTTTACCATTATGCAAAGGATCTTTTGAACCTAAATTAGGTTTGGGAATAAAACTAAAGTCAGTTTTTGGAAGAAAAGGAGAGCCATATATCTGGAATTGCTTCTCTGTTCCTCTTCCCAGGCTCACATTCGTGCCTTCAAAAAAGCATAAGCTGGCATACAGGTTAATGGATTGGTCGTTTGGTAAGTTTGGAGAAGGCCTCACTGGGAGCGAGTAACTCATATCCTTAGTATAATTTACACACGGAACCACGCTCAATTCGCATTGAATTCCATTTTTAAGCCATTTTTCACCATTTATCATTTTTCCATATTCTCCTATAGTCATGCCGTGAAGTACCGGAATCGTGTGCATTCCTATAAAACTCGAGTTCTCTTTTTCGAGAATGGGGCCATCAACGGTATTGCCGTTTGGATTTGGACGGTCTAAAATCAATAGTTTTATTTTATTTTCGGCACAAGCCTCCATTATATAATGTAAGGAAGAGATATAGGTATAAAAACGGGCGCCCACATCCTGAAGGTCAAAAACCAGAATGTCTATTCCTGCCAATTGTTCCGGTTTTGGTTTTTTATTATCACCATAAAGGGAAATTATTGGAATTCCGGTTTTGGTGTCTTTTCCGTCCTTTACTAATTCTCCTGCATCAGCAGTTCCTCTGAACCCGTGCTCAGGAGCATAGATTTTTGTAACGTTTATTTTATTCTCTACTAGCCAATCGACCAGATGCATTGATTTAGTTGTTGCTCCATAACGGATTTCTTCTGAATTTTTCGCATCAGGATTATAATTGACAATACTGGTTTGGTTGGCAACAACGCCAATATTTTTATATTTTTTTAGGTAGGGCAGATAAGTCATCCAATCGTCAGCCCCGGTTTTTATTTGAGCAATTGCAGTTGAAGCCTTAAAACTTTTAATTGTATCATGAACTTTCGGTTTCTCATTTATTGCTTTTGTGTTAAATGAATTTCCACAGGAAAGAATTGACAAAACCAAGAATAAAGCTGTATTTTTGAAAACCATATTTGATATCATACAAAATTGAATTTAGAATATTTTATAGCCAAAAGACTGATTGCTGCTAAAAATCATAAAAGTAGTATATCTGCACCAATTATAAAAATTGCTATTGCTGCCATTGCAATAGGCATGATCATGATGATTGTGTCTGTGGCAACAGGAATTGGATTGCAGCAAAAAATACGTGAAAAGGTTGCGGCTTTTAACGGACATATTATTATTACCAATTATGACGATAACCAATCCCAGGTAAGTATCAGTCCTATTTCTACCCATCAGGATTTTTATCCGAAGTTTAAAAATGTAGATGGTATAAGCCACATTCAGGCAGTAGCTACAAAAGCAGGAATCATCAGGACAGAAACTTCTTTTGAAGGTATTATATATAAAGGAGTAGGGAAAGATTACCAATGGAAGAATCTGGATGAATATCTTGTTCAAGGTAAATTGCCGGATGTAATGCATAAATTGACACCGGATGTTTTAATATCAAAATACCTTGCTGACAGGCTCAATTTAAAAGTAGGCGATAAGTTCAATACTTTTTTCATGAAAGAAAACAGTAATCAGCTGCCTAACCTGAGAGTATTTGTAGTAGCAGGGATTTACAATTCCGGATTTCAGGAATTTGATGCTACCTATATAATAGGTGACATTCGTCATTTGCAACGAATCAATAAATGGAAACCGGATCAGGTGGGTGCTTTTGAAGTTTTTATTGACGACTTTAATAAGATTGAGCAAAAAGGGCAGCAGGTTTATGACAATACCCAAAATAAAGAAGACGCATCCAAAACACTCGATACACAGACAATTTCTGAAAAGTACTATAATATATTTGAGTGGCTGCGGCTATTTGACTTTAATATAATTGTCATTATAGTAATAATGATTATTGTAGCGACTATTAATATGGTAGTTGCATTGCTGGTTCTTATATTGGAAAGAACCCAGATGATCGGAATACTCAAAGCAATAGGAGCAAACAATTGGTCAGTACGCAAGATATTTTTGTACAATGCCTTTTATTTAATTGTCCGTGGTCTGCTTTGGGGCAACTGTATTGGAATAGGTCTTATTATTATTCAGCAGCAATTCGGTATTATAAAACTAAATCCGGACAGTTATTATGTGAATGTCGCACCCGCCCATTTGGATTGGCTGTATATTTTATTGCTAAATGTGGGGACATTGATTATCTGTCTGGCTGTTCTTTTGATTCCTTCCTATATAATAACGAAAATTTCTCCTGTAAAAGCGATCCGTTTTGAATAGGTTTATATAAGAAGAAAGTGTCTTTTGGAAGATTTCTGAAAGATTTTCTCTCTCATGTTCTTAAATAATGCTTTTTTCAGGCATTTTTTCAGCATGTTTTACCCGCCATTTGATATACTTTACAGTCCGCTTCCCTTGTTTTAGATGGTTTGTCGAATTTTGGTGTCAAAAATCTCAAAAAAAGTTCGTCTATAGACTTCTGTTTTCCAGCGCCTTGCAAAAAAGTTTGAAAAAAAGTTACGATAAAGCTTGCGGAAGCGGAAAAAGGTGCTACTTTTGCACCCGCAATAAAGGCGAAGTTCATAGGTAAATACTGGCAGGAAGC